>NZ_JARFVC010000029.1 GCF_029193815.1 Cytobacillus sp. S13-E01 | reverse complement strand
TCCTCCTCCTCTAAAATACAAATAAAGTTCTGTTAGTCCATTAAAGTGCAGTCTTATTGAAATTTGAAATACTGAGAAAAACAGAGAAAACAAGAGAAAAACCTTACTTTAATGAGGGAGTATAAAAATTTGTACCGAGTTTTAGTGTCTAGCTCCGGGCGCCATCGACTCGAGGTCATAAGCCAAGCCGTCCGGAAGGTAAAGAACAACCTTCCAGACGGCTTGTCTTATGCTTGTCGCAGATAGGCGGGCGCCCTGCGCTTTTCTTATTAATTAGAAGAAAAGTACTAATCAACGACCTAAGCCTTTTTTTCAAAGTAAATGAATAAATCTGTTAACCATTTAGATAAAAGCATAATTACTATATAAGCGCCTAAAAGATGTAAGTAGCTAATTCCCTTATGTAAATGGAAGAAGTTGTGCAAAATCATAATAGGTTTTATTCCAAAGGAAAGGACGAGTGTGAGAACAGTTAACCAAAGGTAATAATTTTTATTGTTGTTTAAAGTCCATTGATAAACAAGCATAAAGACTATTGGAATTAATGATGCATCTAACCCGAAGCTCACAGGCATAAATGGAAAGGCTTGATAAGGATAACTCCATAATCCATGTCTAACCCCTACTGCATCAATGTAGGTAAACCATACATGGACGTTTAAACCATAAAAACCTAAAAGAAAGGCTCTTTTCCGATCGAGTTTAAAATATAAAACGACAAGTGGGACGACAAACATAGCGACATTCATCCAAAATTGCCATGTGCCAAAATGGGAATAATCCTGCCAATAATCTACCCAAGACTGGGAGAGTTCCTCTTGGGTTTTGTGTAATTCTTCAAGTTGTTTATGTTGATCCTGCGGTATCGATTTTTCCATTTTTTACTCACCCCAAATTGGTTATTTATTAAGAGTAATTGGAGATTTAACTTAATATTTCCCTGTTTATTATTTTTGATACGTGAGGATAAGTTGCAGACTATAGTGATTATCTATTATTCCATTAATCCTTACTAGTTCAGCACGTATAAATGTGGTAAGGTGAGAGTACTCACTAGGGTATTATGCTTTCGCATCGGTAACTGTGCTTTTAGCCATGTTAAGCCATACCTTTAGAACGGAAACAGTAGAGGATGATAGTAGATTTGGATAATTATAATGATAATCAGATAGCATATATATATACGTATACATGTCGTAAGGATGAACGATCTCTACGTGATTTGGAGATGCGGTCTTTTTTTGGAAAAGATTCTAAAAACAATATCCTTGAATGTTCATTGAAAATAGATCCAAGCAGAAGTCCATTTATGAAAGAAAGAATAGATGTTATTTATGAAGGTAACCGCTTGAAGGATATATTTGAAAAAGTGGAAGGTTTAGAACTATCAGGAGCTACGTTCAAAGTCGTTTTTGTTCAGAATGATACAATTTCAAAGGTGGGATTTGAGGAACGGCGCACGATTGAGCGTGAAATTGGTCTCGCGATTAATGGAGAAGCCGACTTACTTAAACCTGATTTGATGTTTGCGATTATGAATGTAAATGGAAGATGGGTATTTGGTAACTATCTTGAGACCGAGCCGATTTGGTTACGTCACCAAAGGAAGCCGAACGACTATTCTGTTGCACTTAACACGCGTGTAGCTAGATCAGTGGCGAATATTGCTGTGCCTGACCCAATCGGTATTCAAGCGATTGATCCTTGCTGTGGGATTGGCACAGTTCTAGTGGAAGCACTATCGATGGGAATTGACATTGTGGGTAGTGATATAAATCCACTAATACTACCAGGAGTAAGGGAGAATATTGCACACTTTGGTCTTGAAGGAGAAGTGGCATTGAGAGATATTCGAAATGTCACGGACAATTATGATGTAGCGATTATCGATTTGCCCTACAATCTCTGTTCTGTTATTACCCCACAGGACCAGCTTGAAATGTTCCAAAGCGCACGCCGTTTTGCTGAGAAACTGGTAGTGATAACAGTTGAACCAATTGACTCAATCCTTGTACATGCAGGTTTTGAGATTGTGGACCGCGGCATTGCTAAAAAAGCGCGATTTACACGTGAAGTGATCGTTTGTGAGTAATAAGCTACTATAATTCTGATAAGCGTTCTCATAACCTTTTTTGTTTTAGAAACTACATTAGATCAACAATCTGGGCATCAGTATCTTACTATAAAAAACGGTAACCAAAAGAGCGATCTGATGCCCGAAATCGTTCGAAAAATCGAAAACGGTAACCAAAAGAGCGATCTGATGCCCGAAATCGGTCGAAAAATCGAAAACGGTAACCAAAAGAGCGATCTGATGCCCGAAATCGTTCGAAAAATCGAAAACGGTAACCAAAAGAGCGATCTGATGCCCGAAATCGGTCGAAAAATCGAAAACGGTAACCAAAAGAGCAATCTGATGCCCGAAATCGGTCGAAAAATCGAAAACGGTAACCAAAAGAGCAATCTGATGCCCGAAATCGGTCGAAAAATCGAAAACGGTAACCAAAAGAGCGATCTGATGCCCGAAATCGCACAAAAATTAGAAAACGGTAACTAAAAAAGCAATCTGATACCCGAAACTCCGCAAAAAATTGAAAACCGCCTTTAGGAACATCGAATAGAACCGACACGTCCTGTGGTATTGTCCCTGCACTTTTCTTAATTTCTTTTAGTGCAAACCACTGTTTAAACGAACGTTTAATTATCCTTCTTATTACGGTGAAACAAGCATAGACATAGTACTGAGGTGATAATTATGGAAAAAATAATTAACACATTGGAAATGCATGACCTGGTTTTACTGGGAACGGAAAGGGATAATTCAAACGAAAAAGTGATCCTGTATAAATTCAAAAGTAAAGATAATTATAGTATCTTTGCGATGTATGAAAAAACAAATGCCAGAGATTGGAAAGATCCATTTACATGTGATGCTGCAATCCTTACATATGAAGCGAAATCACATTATTATAATACTAAATGTATTCATATAGGTGATATTCGTGGCCATAAACATAACAGAGGGCTTGGCTCGATATTGATGAAATATTTAAAATCATATTGTCTTTCAGAAGGAATAATCGAAATCACAGGTAATATTTCTTTAACTGAATACCAAGATATAGAACAAGTAAGACTTTTTTATAAAAAGCATAATTTTAAAGTAAGAGTGAATAAACAAACGGGTGCTGCCAGCGTCAGATGGGTTAAATGGTACGATTTAGAAACTAAGAAACTTGTAAAAAGTAGTATTCCTTAAATTAAGAACGCTAGAACATCAATACCGGGCAAATGCGCCCGTATTTTTTTGGATAAGAAACCAATATAGCTACCCTTCTCAAAGTTTTATGTGATTATTGCAGGAAGTGATAATCCAATTAGTAAGCCGTTCATAGAATGGATAAATCAGAACAAGGTAACGTAGAAACGGGATATGTGCCAGTTAAAGGGTTTTTAATGTGTTGGATCGACATTTGGTTTTACGTTTCTCGATGATGTAAGCTCCTGGCCACTAGTAAAAACGAAGACAACAACGAAGAAAGTCAACTCTATGAGCTGACCTTTTTTGAAAGATAAGAAAGTATAAAAATTTGTACCAAGTTTTAGTGTCTAGCTCCGGGCGCCACCCGGCTCTATGGTATAAGCCAATCCCTTCCCGAAGGCAAAAAACGCCTTCAGTCAGGGCTCGTCTTATGCTTGTCGCCGATAGGCGGGCGCCCTGCGCTTTTCTTAGATAGATAATACATTCTTACTCTTTTTCCAATTTAAAGATTTTTAGATGGAGGTAAATCGTCAACAAACTTCCAGTCAAAAACACAAGTCCACCAGAAATAGTAGTTGGATATAGGTATTCCAAGAATTCCACGAGGTGTCACCGCCTTTAGTTTTAAAGTTTGTATGTTAGAAAGTATCTGATATCAATAGCAATAACAAAAATATCGTAATACGATATAAATTTATATTCTTATTATATCGTGGTAAGATATAAATATCAATCAAAAGAAATGAGAGAAGGTTGAAAATTTTGAATTCTCTTTTATCAAAAGAAGTGTATGAATACTTGGGAGAGTTTCGTTATCAACTAAGGAAATTCCAAAAGTTTAGTGATACAGAAGCGCGGAAAATAGGAATTACACCTGGACAGCATCAGTTACTATTAGCTGTTAAGGGTTATCCTGACCGGGACTTTGTTACGACAGGTGAACTTGCTGAACGCTTACAAATCACACATCACGCCTGTGTAGGATTGATCGACAGATGTGAGCAACTCGATCTTGTGTCTAGAAGGCAAAATCCAGAGGATGGCCGAAGTGTCCTCATTGAGGTGACTGAGCAGGGGAGTAGGCTGCTTGAGAAATTATCTGAGATTCACCTTGAGGAAATTAAGCGAATGGGCTTATTATTCAAAGAATTATGAGGGTTAATATATTTGGAGAGTAAAAATATCAAAAATACTCCAAGTGACTATGCTTTTTTGTAATAAGCAAACTGTTTGATATGTGTCTAACATACTGTAATAATTAATAATGAAACTAATTGAAAGGAGTTTGATCTTATGAAGGTATGCGTTATTGGAGCAAATGGGCAAATTGGGAAGCACCTTGTTGATCTTTTAAATGAGAGCGAAGAGCATACTGCTAGAGCAATGGTACGAAAGAACGAGCAAGTGGGGTTCTTTGAGAATAAAGGTGTAGAAACGGTAGTCGCTAGTTTGGCAGATAGTGTTGAACAGATTGGTAAAGCGATAACAGGCTGTGATGCTATCGTCTTTACTGCAGGTTCTGGCGGAAGTACTGGAGCGGATCAAACACTTTTAATTGACCTTGATGGAGCGGGAAAAACAATTGAGGCTGCTGAAAAAGTTGGTGTAAATAGGTTTATTATGGTTAGTGCGTTAAGTGCCCATAAAAGGGAAAAGTGGAACGAAGCACTACGACCTTATTATGCTGCAAAGCACTATGCCGATAAAATGTTACAGCAAAATAATTTAACCTATACAATTATTCGACCAGGAGGTCTTTTGAATGAACCAGCAAACGGAAAAGTCTCAATTGCCAATGAGTTAGATAGAGGCTCAATTCCACGAGCAGATGTGGCGAGGACCATTCTGGAATCCCTTTCAGAAAAAAGTACATTCAACCAGTCATTTGACTTAATTAGTGGAGACGTTCTGATAGCAGATGCGTTGAAAACAATTTCTTAACTTGAATTTCGCATCCTTAATAAACAGGATTTTCTAACTCATAACCCTGCCTAAACCCTTGTTATATTCCATTTTAATTGCCTATGCAGCTTTATCCTCTTGAAATAATTGTTTACCTAAAAATGAGTCTTCAAATAGCTCCCTTTAGAAATTGATATTCTGGGGAGTTTTTGAAAGATTTACACAACCTTACAATTTTATAAATTCCTAAACAATGAAAAAGGCGTGCAATCTGACAACAGATTTGACACCTCTTTGACACCCATAAATAAAAATAAAGAGCGAACCCTCAAAGGACCAAGATATGAGGGAATCAGCATGGTTTAATAAATAAGCGGAGAAATTTCTCTTAATTACGAAATAGCACTTAAAATAGCTTAAATAGACGGAAAAATTCCGACTATTTACACAAAAAACGTCAAAATGGATCATTTTGCATTGCTTAAGCGGAAAACCTCCGCTTATATACCCCGAACCAAGCCTTATTACGCAGTTTAACCGGAAAATCTCCTCTTATTTTAACTATATTGGTTACTAAATTTAGGAGATGACTTCTGATGTATATGGAAATGTGTTTAACCAAACGTTGAAATTGCTTGGATACGTTTAAAAGCAGACTCCGCAAAGGCATACGCTCATTACTTTTCAAAAGGTAAATTTGAGTTTCGCACCTAGCAACAACGCGATTTATCCCTTGTTTTAATCGGAACAAAAAACAAGAAAGTCCGCATGAACGCAAGGTTTTTGGTATGATTAAGGTACCTTACCAAAAATCTACCAAAAAGGGCGTGTTATCATGCGGACTAACTTGAATGAATTCCAAAAAGTGATAAAACTCATGGATATTCTATTAATTAGAGTTATCTTTACTATCAATAGTTAGTGTACCATCTTGTTGAACTTGAGCAAAATCTATTCAGCCAATACTAAAGTAGGTAAACACGCACAAAAAAATAAGAAAAGAACTCTTTTAACATACCAACATTTACGTTATAATCGTTTAAGAACTTAATAAATGTAAACCACAAGGGGAGCATATTTGCTGAGAGTGAACAGTTACATCTGTTCTGACCCTTTGAACCTGTTAGATAATTCTAGCGCAGGAATGTGATTTGAGGATATAGTGGTCTCTATCTATCTATATTATCTCCCTTGAGGTTGCGTTTAACTACTACGAACAAGAAGGGGAGAATTTTAATGAAGAAAATGAGTCTACAAGCGATGATAGAAGCTTCCATTTTCGCAGCATTTGCATTAATACTAGATTTATTACCATCGATTAAACTAGGACCATGGATTTCGATTTCGGTTGCAATGGTACCTATCTTTATTTTAGCCCTACGCTGGGGCTTTAGAGTAAGCATTGTTTCTGGACTTTTATGGGGATTACTTCAGGTTATAGTTGGTGACATCTATTTCTTGACTCCAATTCAATTTGCGATAGAATACTTTATTGCCTTTGCCTTTGTAGGATTTGCAGGCCTATTATACCCAGTTATTCAAAAGTCAATTAAAACCAAGAATAAAAGTGGTACAATATTATGGGTCATTGTTGCTGTATTAATGGGAAGTATTGCCCGTTATTTTTGGCATTTTCTTGCAGGTGTTATTTTCTGGGGAGAATATGCACCAGAAGGTATGTCTCCAGTTGTCTATTCGTTAGCCGTTAACGGTGGTACAATGTTAGGGGCATTTATCCTATGTTCAATAGTTTTAGTCCTTTTAATTGCTACATCTCCACGTTTGATTGAAAGAAAAGAAGCATTTACATTATCATCTAAATAATTTTCAGGGACTCCTGAATACCATAGTACAAATCAACGAATAGCCGGCATGTATATGCTGGCTATTTATAATTTTAAAAGATAAGAAACCAATATGGCTCCCCTTCTCGTACCCACCATCTACAATGTAAAAGTTAGTTCATTTATTGAATATTGCAGGTCTATTTTGGGAAATGCTATTAATTATTTTTTTACTTCTTCACCATTTAAAGTGTTTAGATCGTCTAAGAGTCACACATATTTGCTTGTATCGTGATACTGAGATTATTTTAACCAAAAATAATGGACAAAAAGTAATTACTAATATATGGTTTTGCATTCAAATAATGAACAGCCTTAAATTCCATTTTCTGTTCATAAAAATTTGCGGTTTTTATTATATCCTGTGTGGGTGATATCCAGTAAATTAGGACCTAACTATCGAAATTACTGACTCAATAACTTTTTCGTCCCGTGATAACCGGAATCGGCATAATTGTTGGGATTGGTTGTAATACTATATGTACAAGGAATGAACTTGTCATCCCTATACTATCTAATTTCCCCTCGCTATTTTTTAATTTTAAAAGTTAATAGGGGTTTGATATTGTAATATGCTCTCTTTTAATATTGTGTAACTGATATTTTTCAAACATTAGGCTTTGGTAATATCTTAAAAGACGATTATATTCGTGTTCAGTTAAAAAATGTTCAGATGTTCTTTTCCTCAAGTTAGACTCTGGCAGTACTGTTTGAAACTCAATACTAGAGGGTATCATTAGTTGTTTAACTTCTTCCATATCGACCAACACCTTCCTACACCTTTAACATTTTTTATGTATGCAAACGTCTATAGGTGACCATTTGACAGAAAAATGATAAAAATGCCTATCACGTACTTTGCTATCTGTGCAATTGTGTAAAAATACCACAAGTTAACATAAAAAGCCAACATGAAAATGCTGACTTTTAATCATCTAACCCCAATTTTCTAAACGATCTAAATCAATTATAGGTGATCTTATCGGCTTTAGAAAAATCTCGTTGTGGTCACCAGTTACCTGTCCAATTACGTTATTCTTTGTCTGGCTGGTTAGTTCTCTCACATAAGATTTTCCTATTGAAAAGGTTGCTGAGCCTTCTAGCTTTTTTACTTTTATCACATCATAAATAACAATTTTCATTGCTGCATCTTCCCAGGTGCTTCATTCCACAGTCACATTCTCTCCTTATAATCATGTAATAAAAAAGGTAGGGACTAGTATAACTCATTGTGGAAAAAGGTAAAGTAGGTTTAATTATTAATAGTTGTACTTCATTTTCATTTCACCGTATATTCATTTACTTAAGTGGCGATACAAAGGATAGGTATCTAAACGTCTCTAGTAAAGGAGGGTGACTTTTCATATGGTTCTTCAGAAGAAGTCCGACACACAAGAGTGGCTTAAAGAACAGTTGGGTTCTTCCCAGGACGTTGTATTACAAGAATTAAAGGCAGAAAAAAATACTGCAGAAATCTTTTATATCAATAGCTTATGTGATGAGAAGAAGTTACAAGAAAATGTAATTAAACCATTTTATGAATGTGATGAAAAAGAGTTTGAAATCTATATTCGTTCTTTACCAAACAAAAAAGAACACACGACCAAAGAGGATACCTTAACAAGTGTCTTGGTAGGGTCTGTCGTTGTGTTTATAGGAGAAATCATTTATATAGTATACCTCAAGAAAGTGGTTAATAATTCAGTAACTGAAGCAATGGTAGAAACGGTTATTCAGGGGCCACAAAATGCTTTAAGTGAGTCAATTACTACAAATATAAATTTGATACGTAACCGATACCCACAACCTTCTTTAAGACTAGAGGAAACTAAAGTCGGAAAACTTTCCCAAACAAAAGTAATAGTTATGTATGATAAGAAGCTTACAAACAAGGATGTTCTAAAAGATTTGAAGGATTCGCTTGAGCAAATAGAAATAGATGTGTTACAGGCAGCAGGTGAACTGCATAGAAAACTAACAAGGAAAAAACGAACTCTTTTCCCAACATTAATGATTACAGAACGACCTGACCGCATCGTTTACAATCTAGCACAAGGAAAAGTTGTATTAGTCATAGAAGGAACACCATTTTCCATTATAGCACCTGCTGTATTTTATGATTTTATGTCTTCGATGGAAGATTTATATCAACCTTATTGGGTTAGTCGTTTTATAGTGTCCCTTCGTTATTTAGGGCTTTTTATTAGTGTTTTAATGCCGGCATTATATGTTGGGGTAACAGCATACTCCCCAGAGTTATTTCGGGTTCAGTTAGCTCTTTCGATTGCGGGAAGTAGGGTTGGTGTACCATATCCTGCTTATATTGAAGTATTTCTTATGCTTCTTATGATGGAGCTTTTAACCGAGGCAAGTGTTCGATTACCTAAAGCGATTGGTTCGACTGCAACTACAGTAGGGGGACTGATTTTAGGTCAGGCTGCAGTAGAAGCCTCACTTGTTTCTAATGTGATGATTATCATTGTTGCGGCAGTTGCAATCTCAAATTTTGTTATTCCTATAAATACTATGAGCTTTGCAATGCGTGTTGTAAAATATCTATTACTAGCTTCATCTACCCTTTTTGGATTAGTGGGCCTTGTAATCGGATTAATTGGTTTGATCGCATATTTAGCGAATCTAGAAAGTTTTGGCCAACCATACTTGAAGCTCTTTTTTGAACCAAGTTCAAAGGATTCAAAAAAGGGGGTACGACCTTCTTGAATCGCTATTTTTATTATCTCATTATCATGAATATGTTGATTAACGTATTTATGTTCGTACCAAATATTCTTTTAAGAGAACGGTTTAGTGGAAGTATAATGGCGATTCCTTTGGGAGTGCTGATAGGTTCTGTATTACTGTTTGTTTTTATAAGGTCTTTGAATAGATTTCCTAGATTAGGGGTTCCTGAGATATTAGAAGCTACCCCGCGTTGGTTTAGGTATGGATTCCTGGCCTATTTTTCTGTAATTTTTATCATGGCCGGTGCGATAATTTTATTAGCTTTTAACAATGTAATTATGCGATTTATCAATCCGCATATATCGGGCTTCAATATGATCTCAGCTTTTGTTGTGTTTCTGGTAATAATTTTACTTCACTTAAAATCTGATAAGATTTTATATACGTTAGAAATCATTATAGTTTTAAATATTCCATTAGTCTTAATTGTTGTGTTTGAGGCGTATACAAATAATTACTTAACGATAAATTCAGTATTTGAAGTAGGAACGCACGTTTTTGAGTATCCGTCTTGGAGTGCAATTTCTGCAGCAACTTTCATCTTTTCTGGGTATGCGAATATGGTGGTCTTCAATCGAGTGTTTAAAGAAAAAATAAATTTGAAACATTTATGGTTTGTTCCGATAGTAGGATTAGTAAATTTAGTAACCTCAGTCTTAATTCCTATTGGTTTTTGGGGAGCGGATGGGGTAGGTGATTTGACCTTTCCTTGGATTTCAACAGCAGATGCATTAAATATTGAATATGGTCCGATTGAACGTCTGATAACCGTGTTTATTTTACTTTATATAAGCATTTCATTGTTAAGTGTTACGATACATTGGCACGTGGCTTTGCAAATTATAAGAAGTATTCTAAAGATAGAGAGATTTGATCGAAAAAGAAGATTCAGAATTGATTTCGCGATAGTAGGAAGTATGGGAGTGGGAGTTTTTATTTTACAAAATCAATTAAGGGAAAAGGATATCTTTAAATTAGGAGAAATGTGGTTAAATATTCGTTTTCCAAGTGAGGTATTTCTTGTTATTTTGATGTACTTTCTGGCGAGGAGGAAAAGGATATGAAACATAGACCTTGGTTGGTTTTGAAAATGACTATTCTTATCATAATTTTATTATCCTTATCGTCTTGTGGCTATAAAGATATTGATAAACGTTCCTTTGTTGTAACGATAGGGGTCGATAAAGCAGAAAGTGATGATAAAAAATACAAGGTTTTGTTAAAAATTGCTATTCCTAAAGCAGATGTAAAAGCAGGACAAGAAGACTTTATTATATCGGAGCTGGAGAGTAACTCAATTACACAAGCTGTTAGGATGATTAAAACCCAAGTACCACAAGAACTGGATTTTAGTCACGCTAGAGCAATTATTTTTGGTGAAGATGTTATGCAAGAAGACGTTCAAGAATTATTAGATTGGTTTATACGTCGTCGTGATATCCAAAAAATAGCTTGGGTAGGGATTGCAAGACCGAATGCCGAGGAATTATTAAAATTAAAAAGAAAAACAGAGCGACTTCCTTCGAATGCCTTATTCTTGTCATTTGGAAATACAGGCACCGAATCAGCATATATTGTTAGCGAATATTTGTTTGATTTTAGAAAGCGCTTAACTGAAAAAGGATTAGACCCTATTTTACCGATTATAGAAATGAAGGGTGCCTATTTTGAAATTAATAAAGCAGCTATATTCGACAATGACAAGATAAGAATGACCTTATCAGAAGAGGAAACAAAAATTCTAAATGTATTACTTAACCGTTTAAGTAAAGCAGATATAAGAATAATGAAAAAGGGTGATGAAGAACAAGAGTCCTTTTTCATTGCGGCTAGCCAGCTAAATACTAGTTATAAGTTGAAAATAGATAGTAATAATAATCTGATAATTAAAGTGAATCTGCAAATAGAAGGAATTATTGAAGAAGCATTGGAAGATATGTCAGAAGAAAAAATAGTAGAAAGTAAAGAGAGGGCAGAAAAACAAATAAAGGAAAAAGTGATTGACCTTTTGAAAAAGTTTCAGGAGGAAGAATTAGATCCTATAGGATTTGGTTTACATTATCGCGCAAAAAACTTTAATAAAGATGATTGGGAAATATGGCAAAAGCTTTACCCAAAGGTTGAATTTGAAGTAAATGTTAATGTGAAAATTGAAGGAACGGGGCTTTTGAACAACTAATACAGATAAAAAATCAAAGAAGAGCTTTACCACAGTGCATAGCTTTTTTTGTGAAGTGATAGTATGGCCGCTTACAGGTAGAAAAATCCAGTCCCTCAAAGGAACTGGATTTTTAAAATAACATTGTGAAAGCCACATTTGCCGTAATCAGCATAAGAAAGTTTTAAACCACCACTTCTCAAAGTGGGTGTTTGCAGATACCTTCCTGTCGTCCTCCTGCACATGATGAGGCATGACATTTCAGTTCGATGTTAAACTCCCTAATACAGCTTAAAGGTTAAAACTTAATTAAAATTACGAACAACGCAGCTTGTATAGTAATAATACATGATATTATGCAAAGATGCAATGTTAAAAATTTCTTATTTATGTTCTTATAAATACCAACCAGACGTCGACTTTATCTCCGGAAACATGTCGGAATTGAATATTTGCCTTTTGAAGTAACTGGCCGGTTTTCACATGGGCCAATCTACTTATGTACAACTGGGATATGGCTGGATGCATATCCTTATACGAGTTAGAAGGAGGCGACATAAAAATCACCAATCAAGAACTGGTGATTTCGCCGAGGAGGTAAGAAAAATATAGATAAGTGATTGTTCATGAATGGCTTAAGAGAAGATCCATACTTTTTATAAATCCATGCCACCTTTTCACTCTTTCACCCCTATAACTAGAGTGAAAGGAGGTGAGAGACATGGCATCAACTTACATTCAAGGAGTTCAGTTGCGATTAGTGCTAGAACTTGGTGCTGATGAGGAAGGAAAGATGCAGTACCGCAGCAAGAACTACAACAACATCAAACAAGAAGCAACAGCAGAACAATTATTCGCCGTAGCACAAGCAATCACTGCTTTACAAACATTACCGCTCAACACAATTGAGAAGAATGATTCTTTCATCTTAGGCGAGTAATGGTAGAAAAATACTAGAGAAAGGAGGTAGGCAAAATGGCAAAAATACTAGAATTACATTTTACGAATCTAGTAGGGAAACCAGCGAAGGTAACAATTGAGAACCCGATTGAGCCGATTGATCCAGCCACTATTTCAGCAGCAATGGACAAGATCATTGCAAATGATGTGTTCACAAGCTCTGGCGGTGGATTTATTGAAAAACGTGGAGCGCGTGTTGTCGAACGAGCAGTAACAGACATCGAATTAGCGTAACCTTAAGGGCCAACTATCTAGTGAGGGTTGGTCCTTTTTTGTAAAGGTGAATTTCGACAAGTACCAGGTACTTGTCGGGAAAGCCGAACACGGTCCAATTCGACAAGTACCTGGTACTTGTCGAAAGAAATCCGAACTCAGACTAATTTGATAAGTACGTGGTACTTGTCGAAGAAATCGTCATCATAACCAAGAAAGGAGGGAACAAAATGGAGCAATGGTTACCTTTCATTCAAGATGTAGGTTTTCCAATTCTTGTGACATTCTACTTGTTGCATCGCATTGAGACGAAGCTCGATGGTGTCATTGAATCAATCCAAACACTACCAGTGAAAATGAATGATCAGCCAGCGCAAATCAAAAGACCTATATAACGAAAAACAACACCTGATTAATCAGAATCAGGTGTTGTTTTCCAGGTAGAGCAAAGGTGTATTTACGCGAAAGGATTTTATCCCATATTATCCATTACTTTTTGTGAAATTAAGATCCCAAATGATCCCAAATTGATCCTTTACCTTTGCAAACTTTGCACCCCAGAATGTATCTTGCAATTCCATGAATACAGTACCAGCAGAACGCAAGAGGTCATATGTTTTTTGTATTTCTTCTTCACTATCAAATTCAAGAACTAAGGAAATGTTGTTACCGATTTCGGTGGTATGGTCTAAAATAGAATCTGAAACCATTAATGTTAAATCACCTTTTTTGAATTGGGCGTGCATAATGCGCTCGCTTATTTCAGGGGGAGTTGGGTAGTCTGCCTCACCAAATGTTTGAAGGTTAATTATCTCACCTTCAAAAACTTCTTTATAATATTCAAGTGCTTCTCTAGCGTTGTCAATAAATGAAAGATATGGGGTTACTTGGCGGTATATCATAGAAACTCCTCCGATATTTAGGCTGTTTTTATATTTTTATCCAACGCTTAAGAGGCAGTAAAACCTCAACCTCAAAGCTTGGAGAATGCGAGGAAGTTTGGGTGGGGGATAAACTGACCTTAAAGGTCCGATACGTTCACCTAACAATCAGTGGGGGATGAAAAAATCCCAACTGATTGAAGGTTCACTTTAAATATAACAGGTTTTTGGAGTTTTTCTTTCTGTGATTTAAATCACTAACTTCCTATTTGAGAAAGAGTATCATAAATATATAAGCTAGTAAATAACTCAGGAGGAAGTGCAATCAATTATGAAACAAACCAACTTGCAAAAGTTTATAGAATATAGTGAAGAAAGATTTACAAAACGAATTATTTTTAAAGAAGGTGAAAGTACGGTATTCGTTCTTAACTTCGCACCAAAACAAGCATTGCCGGTACATAAGCATCCAGGAACTAATGTCTATATTTTAGTTGTTGAAGGTGAAGGTACATTTACAGTTGATGGGGAGGCCGTAAAAGCGAAGAAAAAAGATCTCCTATTATTTGCTGGTGAGGAAGAGTTAGCGTTTGTTAATGACGGTCAGGAAAATACGAGTTTATATGTGATGTTAAATAAAATCCCTGATGAAAGATATGCACAAAATATATAAAAGGTTGGCAATAAAGGGGACTACTCAGAGTTGGGTAGCCCTTTTTCAAATGAAACGCACCTTATCATCTAAATAGTATCCTTACAAAGGATCTGAATTATCTTTAGATAGGATTTAACTATCTAAAGTACAATGAGCTTGGATGTCCAGGCTCATTGATTTTCTTATTTCCGATTCTTTAAATGATTGAGCCCCATAATATCCATTTGGCCTAAGTTACCATCCTTACGTTTACGAACTGAAAACCTCCCACTTGCAATCTCATTATCTCCAATTACCACTATGTAAGGGACCTTTTTAAGTTCAGCTTCTCTAATCTTTAAACCGAATTTTTCAACTCGATTATCGATTTCAATATGTAAACCTGCCGATATCAAATCAGCCTCCACTTTTGCTGCGTAAGCTAGATGGGACTCGGAAATTGGAAGGACTTTTACTTGAACTGGACTAAATTATTTTACTTTCCGTACGAGCTATACCTTTCTCCGTAACTGCAAAATTTCTTGTCATTTTTTTTATTTTATCTGGCATTCTAAAGCGTAAAGCAGACCAGTCCTCATCAATAGCTACTTGTCTTACAGGCTCATAGCCTTCCGCTGAAAGCATTCCAGTGACGGTCTCGCGGCTGCAATCAGAACCTTTGTATGTTTTTGATGATTTCTTAGGATAGCAAAGCCAAAAAAGGCCGTCTTCTTTTACATACTGCACTGAACTACGAGCTAAAGTTTGGAGCTGTTCGTTTGTTGTTCCAAATACTTGTAGGAAATCATAGCTCTTAGTCTTAGCTTCTGTATGGACGTCACCTTCAAAAGCAGATATTATTTCATAATAAGTTTTAGGTGCATTTATGACTAAAACAGGTTGCCCTTGGTTTTTAAAATTTAGTTTTTTGATAACAGGGTGTAGTTCTTTCATTTTCTTCAATCCTTTCACATACCAACCTAAGGAAATCTTCCCTACTTAAAAATACCATAATAACTAAAATAGTATCAACATCGTTTCCGTTTATGGTATTGTTAGGAAATAATACTTTATTCTAAATGGAGGGAGAAGTTGAATGACTAAGAATCTTTTATCAATAGCTATCATTATTTTAAGTTTATCAATTGGTTATTTGGCGTTTGTTTTAGCCACCGATATGACAGCGGTGGAACAAAATGAAGATTCTTCTATAGCTACTTTATCTTTCTTTTTTCATATGAAAAAAACGATATGTTGTTACTAACCCAATGATAAATAATGTTAATGCAAAGTAAGCAGGTAATAAATGAATAAAAGTTGTATAGCCAATCTTAAAGTGTATAGCTATACCTGATGTGAAGGCAGGTATTCCTCCAATTAGTAACGTCCACCAAATCCACGCATTTCCCTGTTGAAAGCCCCATAGTGAAACCATCAAAATAAGTAAGCCAACACTTAATAGTGCACTTCCAAAGCCAGCTCGGTCATGGGCGATAACAGGGAGAAGCCTCTCATTAAAGATAGTAAGCATTTCAGGTGGCATGTTAATATAGCTAATATCTGTCGGGATAAAAACATTTGTTATCCCGATGTAAGATATGATGATTCCTCCGATCACAAAGGAAAATCCTAGTAACACAAAAGCAAATTGCCCTAGTAAACTATGTTTCCAAACAGAGTGATTTCTTCTGTTGGTAGATGACGGTGTCCCCTTTAAGTTCTTAGTTTTTAAAAACCCTAGTATATAAAAAGGAGTTAATATCACCCAAAATAAAAGATGAAGCCAATCTAAATAGCCATAACCAATAAATAGAAGGATTCCAAGAAACCCAATAATTGCAGCCGCATCTGTAGCTTGTTTTGCCCAAAGTAGTCCATTACGAACTCCAAACCATGCAAGTGCCATATACACAATACCACCTGAAATCATTGTTCCCGCAAGTGTCATTCGATCGTGTGCCATAAAGAAAATAATTCGATAGTTGAAGTTATTGATCGCTTCTCTAGTCATGTTAAGAAAATATTCGTCATATGGCAGAATAACAGCGGACATGCTAATGAGTAAGGCAATCAATCCTCCGATGAAAATAGAGAGAGCAAAGAGAAAATACCACCCCCACCCTTCTTGAGGAGGTTGATTAACTTCTATTTGAGACAGTTGAGCTTCCTTTATTCGTTTGGTAAGGCCAGGTCCAGTGAAGACGTAACCACCAGATAACATAACTAGATCTACTTTAGTAGCTAGTAGCGTTAATGCATCGTCGGGCTCGGAAACACCACCAACGGTGATAATTGTTTTGCTAAAATCGTTTTCCCGAAGATATCTAATAGCACTCAGGTGATTTTTTAGGTTAAAAGAATCATCTTTATTTCGGCTTTCATCTAAAACAATTCCTGAAAACATTTTATTTATAAGGTTGAGTGGGTTTAAGTGTATGCTATCACTTTGAATGGCTAGATAAATCGGTACATTGGTAAAAGTGCTAAAAGGTACTATCGTTTCGCTAGGAGATTGGCTCTCAACTATAAAACCGTCAGCATACTCATCTAGTTCCCGCATCATCTCAACTTGGTCATCAATATTTCCAGCCAATCTAATAAAAATGGGTTGTTTTGATTTTAATTTTCTCAGCTTTTCAATAGTTTGTGTTAAACCAATTGATTCAGGGTTTAGTGGAAACATAATAATTCTTTCCTTTTTATTTACCTTAGGTGGACACAAAGAAGTGGCTGTCATTGTTACAGGTCCAATTTCGATAAATCCAAAACCTAGATTAGAGAAAGCCTGAGTTCCAGTAAGTAATGGGTCTACTTTACCAGCTAGACCGATTGAATTAGAAAAATGTATGGTATCAATTTCTCTTTTTAAAAGAGGTGATGATTCTTCTCTGCCTAGAAAATTAATGATTCGATGACCGCCCGGAATGGAAGAAATGCGGTTCATTCCCTGGTGGATTAATTCCCGCGAATAATAGGTTGGTAACCTAGATAAGACAGGCTTGAATATAACATGATATGACCAATCTGGCATTATTTTCCCCTCCCCGAGTCAAGTTTTTTCTTCTATTGTATCATGGTTAATTGGAAAAGGAAGCTGAGGCAAATATTGCTATACTTATAATTCTAGTAATATTTGATTATGAAAATAGGAAGATTTGTGTAAATTAATGTTGGTTTAGTAAAAAAACTGTATTTTATTTTAAAGGATATGGGGAATAAAAGTTTTAGTGTCTAGCTCCGGGCACGCCTTGTGCTTTTCTTATACTATCAGACTTTATATGTTGATCCTTTTAGACTTTAAAACAGCATAATAGATCAAAAATCGTGGAAGAATATACCTTGGTATCAGTGATTTCTAAATAGAGTCGGGTATCAAAAAAAATATAACTCCGCAAAAAAGTAGAATTCGGTAACCAAAAGGGCAATCTGATGCCCGAAATCGGAAAAAAAATAAAAAACGGTAACCAAAAGGGCAATCTGATGCCCGAAATCGGAAAAAAAATAAAAAACGGTAATCAAAAGGGCAATCTGATGCCCGAAATCGGAAAAAAAATAAAAAACGGTAATCAAAAGGGCAATCTGATGCCCGAAATCGCAAAAAAAATTAAAAACGGTAATCAAAAGGGCAGTCTGATGCCCGAAATCTCGAAAAAAGTAGAAAACGGTAACCAAAAGAGCAATCTGATGCCCGAAATCGCAAAAAAAATAAAAAACGGTAACCAAAAGGGCAATCTGATGCCCGAAATCGGAAAAAAAATAAAAAACGGTAATCAAAAGGGCAATCTGATGCCCGAAATCGCAAAAAAAATAGAAAACGGTAACCAAAAGGGCAATCTGATGCCCGAAATCTCGAAAAAAGTAGAAAACGGTAACTAAAAGAGCAATCTGATGCCCGAAATCGCAAAAAAAACAAAAAACGGTAATCAAAAGGGCAATCTGATGCCCGAAATCACAAAAAAAATAAAAAACGGTAACCAAAAGGGCAATCTGATGCCCGAAATCTCGAAAAAAGTAGAAAACGGTAACCAAAAGAGCAATCTGATGCCCGAAATCGCAAAAAAAGTATAAAACGGTAAACAAAAAGGCAATCTGATGCCCGAAATCTCAAAAAAAATAAAAAACGGTAACCAAAAGAGCAATCTGATGCCCGAAATCGCAAAAAAAATAGAAAACGGTAACCAAAAGGGCAATCTGATGCCCGAAATCGCAAAAAAAAACAAAAAACGGTAACCAAAAGACGTTTTAATCGACGATCCTCAATACGGGGCCTTGCGCTTTTCTTGTTTGTTAAGGAATTTATAAAATTGTAAGGTTGTGTATAACTTCGTGTCTTTGTCTATCTAGGTCTAGCTCCGGGCGCCATCGACTCGAGGTCATAAGCCAATCCGTCCGGAAGGTAAAGAACAACCTTCCAGCCGGCTTGTCTTATGCTTGTCGCCGATAAGCGGGCGCCCTGCGCTTTTGTTCATTGTTTACCAAGATCTAATAAACAAGGAATTAATCAACCAACCGTGATATATTTTGTCAAAAATGGTTAAGATAACAAATATGTTCTAGGGTGGCTAACAGATGAATTTGTTTTCACAGTTTTATAAGTCATTGTTTACAAAACAAATCAAAAATGATGGTGTTACCCCAAAAGAGGACAAGCTCCAGGAGAGTGTACAAAAGCCATCATTACAACATACAATTAGCGAATTCAAAGACTGTGGTGATTTAGATCATCATACACTACCACATCTTCAGGTTGATTTATTATTTTTTAGGCATTTATTAGATGAACAAAGGTTTCTGAAAACGGTGCTAGAGCCTATTAATCATGTGAAAATAGAAGAGCTACCACAATTACTAAAGGAATCACAATATAAACTAACAGAAAATACAAAGGAATTAATTCTTGGTATTTTAAATGGCAGGGTGGCTATTTTTTTTCAAGAAAAAGCATATTTAATTGATGTCTATAAACCCGCCACTAGGAACATAACTCAATCCGAAACAGAAACCGTCATTACAGGACCGCATGATGCTTTTACAGAATCACTTGATCCGAATCTTTCACTGCTCCGCAAACGAGTAAAAAGCTCTCATCTAAAAGTGATAAAATTATTAGTTGGAGAAGTTACTAAAACCACCGTATTACTTCTTTACATTAAAGATTTAGCGAATATGGATCTTGTAAAGGAACTACAAGATAGAATTGAGAATATTGAAATTGATGCTATTTATGATTCAAACATGTTAGTACAAATAATTGAGGAAAATCCAAATTCGATTTTTCCTCAATTTTTAACAACAGAAAGACCTGATTCTGTTGCATCAAAATTGGTTTCAGGAAGGATTGTTGGTTTTGTTGATGGAAGTCCTTCTGCCTTTGTTGCACCAACAGGTTTTTTTGAATTTTTTGGGTCTCCAGACGACTATTACCAACGCTGGTGGCTAGGTTCATTTGTCCGTATTTTACGTTTCTTTGCGTTTATAATCACTACTCTTTTTACCGCATTTTACGTTTCCGTGACTACATTTCATTATGAAATGATACCAGATACGCTTCTGCTTTCATTGGCTGAATCACGGAGTAAGGTTCCTTTTCCACCTATATATGAAGCGCTTCTTATGGAAATTACGATAGAGCTGCTGAGAGAAGCAGGGGCAAGGCTGCCGACGAAAATTGGACAAACAATTGGTATCGTAGGGGGTATCGTTATTGGTCAAGCGGCGGTTCAGGCAGGATTGACAAGTAACATTCTAATTATTGCAGTTGCAATTTCAGCAATCGCATCATTTGTTATTCCGAGTTATATCATGAGTGCATCGATTCGGTTAATACGATTTGGCCTTATCATTTTAGCTGGAATATATGGAAACTTCGGTTTAATGATCGGGGTTACATTAGTCATTATCCATTTAGTCGGAATTACAAATTTAGGGACATCTTACCTAACACCTGTATCCCCAATCTATAAGGCTGATTGGATTGATACGTTTATACGAGCCCCTTTTTGGATGATGCGAGATCGCCCATCACTATCTAAATCACCAAATAAAGTAAAAAATAGAATGAAGAAGTAGGTGATTTTTTAATTGAACGAAAAATTACATCATTTCCACTTAGTCATTTTGATCTATATGATTCAATCAGGTGTTGTGATATTTAGTCTCCCTGGACTACTAGCAGAGTATTTTGGGACTAACGGTTGGATTGTGTTATTTGCCTGTACCTTTATGGTCATGATTAATATCTTACTAATATCCTTTGTTTATCGATTGGGTAAAGGTGAATCGATTTTTGTCATCCTCGAAAAGACGATTCCAAAGGTATTATTATATCCTTTTTATTTTGGTTTGGCTGTAGTGTGGGCCCTTCTAGGCTGCGCTGTTGGGAAACAATATATACTTATTTTTCAAATGATTTCTTTTCCAACAACAAACCCGATGATCTTTAAGCTCATTCTAAGTATACTAGCATTTCTGTTGCTTATTAAAGGGATTTATAATATATCCAAAGCGACAACTATTTTTTTCTTCCTTACGATCTGGATGGTTGCGCTTCAATTATTTCATCTGTCAGACATAGAATTAGCTAGATATACACCATTCTTTTTAAAGAATGGTGGTGACCCGATTACTGGATTATTCGATACCTATTCAGCTTTCGTAGGTTATGAACTAGGAATCCTATTATTTCCGTTTGTTACTAAATCATCAAAATTGATTAGGTCGATATTTTATGGAAACTTAATTGTTACATTCGTATATGTTAGCTTAGCAGTAGTATGTTTTGGGTTTTATAGTTATCAACAGCTTGCAAATATGCTTTTTCCGGTCCTAGATTTGCTATCTTATATTCAGCTTCCCTTTATTGAACGCATTGAGAATTTGTTATTTGCTATTTTTTTTCTAAAGACACTTATAACCACCGTACTATATTATTGGGCTGCTCAGCAAGTTATGAAGCGTGTTTTCCGAAAAGTAGATGAGAGTCTAACAGGTTTTGTGATCGTTACCATAGCATACTTTATGGCATTTTTTCCAAGGGTGCTTTCAGATGTAAATGATTGGCTTAAGAGGTTAGCTTATGTGGAGATAGGTGTAGCCTTTGGTTTACCTGTGCTCGTGCTATTTGTACTATTTATCCAGCGAATACGGGGTGCTGCTCATGAAAAATTGTAGGATTATTTTAGTTGTAACAATTATTTTATTAACAGGATGTGCTGATCAACGAATATTAGAGGAATTAGGGTTTACTCATACAGTAAGTTATGATGTTGCGGATAAAGATAGTTATGAAGATAACCAAATGCTTAGAATTGGACTCTCAATTCCTATCGCATCAGATGAAGTTAAAGAAACACGGGAGATACTTGTCACAAATGCATATAGCAGTAAGGAATCCAGAACGATATTATCCACTGAAACAGACCGGATATTGGTAAGTGGACAATTAAGAAATACTTTATTTGGTGATGAGCTTGCTCGTAAAGGGATATGGGATCATATTGATACTCTAGTACGTGACCCTGCAGTAGGTCAGAATACAAAAATAATTGTTGTTTCAGGTGAAGCCTATGAAATACTAAAGAAAGATTATAAACAACATCCACGAACAGGTGAATACATTGATAGGTTAATTGATAAAGAAGTGAATTCACAGGCTATACCTGATGTAACGATTTATCATTTTACGAGAGATTACTTTGATGATGGCATTGATCCTGTTGCACCACTTTTAAAGGAAAATGGGGAACATCTAATTGTCGATGGAATTGCGTTATTTAACTCTGATAAATATGTAACTAGCATTGAGTCTTCTAAAGCTATGCTGTTTTCAATACTTACCAAAAATTTCAAGGAAGGGCAGATATCAGTAAACTTGACTGGTAATGATGAGGAGAAGGATAAAGAAATGGTCATGTTTAGCTCGGTCATAAGTAAGCGAAAGATACATGCTGTGAAATCAAATGATGAAAGTCAATTTAAAGTGAATATAAAGATAACAATTCATGGCTCAGTTTTAGAATATATTGGTGAAAAGAAACTAGGGGATGATGTGGCAAGACAAGAACTCGAAAATGAAATGTCTAAATACATCAAAATGGAAACTGAAAAAATGATTACATATATGCAGGAACATAATGTTGACAGTATTGGGATTGGGAAATATGTACGCAATAGCCTCAACTTTGAGGAATGGCAGGAGTTAGATTGGAATGAAGTGTATCCAAAGGTGGAAGTTGCCGTTGATGCTGAGTTAAAGATAAAAGATTATGGGAAGTTTAAATAATGCAGTGGTTTCAGGTAAGGGACTGAAACCCCATGTTTGTTTGCTTTTGAAACTAGATTCGACTATGTATTTTTTAGACGAGTCATACCTAAAGCAGTATTTTCCCATAAAATTTTTTCAACAGTATCCCATTGGTATTCCTCACATCGAATCATTAGTACAATTTCGGAGGAGATCTTTTTACTCCCTGGATTTTGTTTTTTTACTAACCATACTTTAATAAGAATACCTAATGTAATTCCAACAACTGCCCCAATTATTCCCCAAATAATTGGACCCCATTTTAGGACATAACCATAAATCGAACCCAAGAGCATGAGGCAAGTTCCAAGTATGGCACCTAAATCAAACAAACTAAATCCGTCAGCTCGATGAATCGTGTCAAAAAGCTGTCTAGGTTCAGTTCGTTTATCAAGGGGGGCAGCAAAAATTTTCTCTTTCGGAATTCCTTTTTGTTCGAGGGCACTAATAGCTAATTCAATAAAAAGGGAATTTTCAAATGTGGCAATGACCAACATAAACAACTCACTCCTAATGGCTAGACAGGAAATTTAAAGTTAGGGTTTTGATATTTGTGACGTAAGTATTGGGACATTTCTTTTTCACATAGTATATTTAGTTCCAATGCTGAGGTATAGGCATCGTAAACAATGAATAAGTAGATTGATGGTAGGTACAGCAGCCATTGGATGTTTAGAACGTCTTTCGCTTTTTCAAAATCACCTAACAATGTTGCTTTAATTCCGAGTGGTATATGCCCATAATACAAAATAGCGACAGTATAACCAAATACGAAAAAACCAACGATTATTTTATTTATGTAAAGATGTCCAAGACCTGGTACTAATGCTGACCAACCCGCTGCAATCAATGGTTTTCTTTTATCTAAATAATTGATGCCCCATGGGCCTAGCGTAATCGGTAGGATTGGAGCATCTTCTCTTTCAGCCAATAGATATTGCTTATTCATGTCAATCGTTGTCCGGTAGCTATCCCAAATCCCCAACATATAAATCCCCACATAAAGCATCAACCATCTCACCTCAAGGACCTCTTTCGCTTTTTCAAAATCCCCCAATAAGGAATGATAAATTCCAGTATTAACATTTGCTAAATTATTAATAAATAATTCCCATAAAATTAATATAAATGCTGACAAGTATCTATGTTGCAATAAATGCCCAAATCCTGGATACGAAAAAGAAAAGAAAGCAATCACATATGGGTTTCTTAAATGTAAATGTGTATTAGACAGTTGCGTAATATGAGCTCTGCTTCGCCTATAGGGAGGGATTTGATTCACACTGTACACTCCTAGAGAAATATAATCTTCCTTATTATTTTCTAATCTTAGATATTAATACCAACTGAAATAATTGTTCGGATAATAGGATCTGAAAATTTACATTAGCCTTGCACCATATTCCTATTTTTTATCATAAGATAATAGGAACGGGGAGGTCGACAAAATGAATCATTACAATTATTACCATGCTATGCATAGACCATCGGATAAACAAATTAAGAAAATTGAAGCTGCCATAAACGGAGAATACAGTGCCATACAATGCTATGCTAATTTAGCTAGATCGGCACCTACAGCGCAAGAGAGAAAGAGGATACATGAAATTCGAAAAGATGAAATGAACCATTTTAATGCCTTTGTTCAGATTTATGTAAAACTTACTGGAAGCCAACCACAATACAAAATTACGGAAGAGTGTCCCGAAAACTATATAGATGGATTGGAATTCTCTCTAAAGAATGAACAGAATACAGTTGATTTTTATCTAGATATAGCGGATGAAGCAAGTGATCAATTTATAAAGGAAGTATTTCGTAGAGCTGCTATAGACGAACAAAACCACGCTGTCTGGTTTTTGTATTTTTTTACAAAAAATAGATGAATGATAATACTCACATTTTTTAAAACCGAAAGAAGTTTTTGATGCCCAAAACCATGAAAAATAGCTGCTATTATAACCATACCAGTAACTTGGAAAGGAGCGTTCTTAAGTCAAAAAAACAACAAAATTAAATCCCTCCCCCGACATAAACAAATGCCAGAGGAAGGATGCTATATCTTATGAGATTACATCTTCCAAATCACGATCTACAATTTTTATATCCGCCTTACTAATTACATCTTGAACAGCGTTGAGGTCAGCTTTATTATTCATTAATGTATCATATATTTCATCTTTCATTTCTTCAAGTGGTTGTAGTTCAGTGTCTTCAATTTCACGTTTGTCTGTCGTTTTAATTATATGGTAGCCATTATCTGTTTGAACTGGGTCACTTATTTCACCTATCTCTAACGCAAAGGCAACCTTTTCAAAATCGTACATCATTTCTCCAGTCCTAAAGTAATCCAAGTCACCATCATTTTCAGCTGAGGCTGTATCTGTTGAATATTCCTTTGCAAGTGCTGCAAAGTCTTCACCCGTGTTTAGTTTTTCAAGAATTTCGTTTGCTGTTTCTTCATCATCCACTAAAATATGACTAGCTCTCACTTCGTATTTTAGACTTTCATAATACTGCTTGATCTCTTCATCTGTAACGGTTACACCAGCTGTTGACGCCTTCTTCATTAACAGATCTGAGCGAATATCCAGTTTTAACTGATCTTCGTCTTTATAGCCATTTTGTAAAAGGATCATTTCAAACTGATCACCATAGCTATCTTTTATCTTTATCAATTCAGCATCAATTTCTTCATCAGTAACTGTGTATGCGTCAGCTAGCACTTTATCGTATATCATTTGTTGAATGATCACGTCACCATAACGAGACTTCAGTTCGTTGTAGAATTCGTCTTTAGTTATGGAACCTGCTGCTGTTTCAGCAATTATTTCTGAAGTTTTGGATGATGTACATGCAGCTAACACAAATATGCTAAAGGCAACAGTAAGTATTAATAGTAGTTTTTTCATCGTTTTTAAAAATCTCCTTTGCTATTCATTAGTAGATAAAGTGAGAGTTGTCGTTTGTAGTTCACCAGCACGATAAAATGAAATCTCGATTGTATCTCCAATTACTTTCGTTTCATAGAGGTATTTTCGTAGATCTACTAGGCTAGTGATTTCATTTCCGTCTAAGGCCACGATTACATCCATTTCTTTTAGTCCAGCTTCTAAGGCAGGGGAATTCTCGGAAACATTTACAACGACGATTCCGTCTGTAATTTCACTTGGAAGCTGTAAAGATTGTTGTCGTTGGTTTAAAGAGACCTCGGTTAATGATACGGAAGCAATACCAATAAATGGGCGTATTACTGCTCCTGAAACTTCAAGATCCTCAATAATTGGCTTTGCATAGGAAATGGGAATCGCAAACCCAATACCTTCAACTTCTTGCTGTGATATTTTCATTGAATTAATTCCTATCACCTGTCCATTAATATTCACTAATGCACCACCACTGTTTCCAGGATTAATTGCTGCATCTGTTTGAATAACCTCTGTTGCCCAATCCTGTGCTCCGTCATTATTTAAGTCAATCGGAATGGTTCGCTCTAATCCACTAATAATCCCTTGAGTTACAGAGCCGGAAAATTCAGTTCCAAGCGGATTTCCAATCGCAATAACGGGTTCACCCGCACGAAGATTGTCAGAAGAACCAAGCTCTGCTACTTTAGTTCCTTCACGATCTTCTATCCGGAGCACCGCAAGATCTGTTAATTCATCACTCCCAAGGACCTCTGCAGATAATTTTGTCCCATCCCGTAAAACAATTTCAACTGAATCTGCGTCAGCAATGACATGCTGATTGGTAACGATATACGCATAACCATTTTGTTTTTTATAAATAACGCCTGATCCAGTTCCACCATTTGTACTGTTGGTCCACCCAGTGTCTGCTTTAATATTTGATACTCCTACCACAGCATCGGACACTTTATCAACAGCTTGGACAATTTCAGTTGATATGGAATATGAAACAGTTTCTAACCCTGTTATGTCACTTGAAGACTTTGTAGTTGTTTCTACTGTAGATCTATTTATTGACTCATTGGAATCAAACAGTGGTACAATCGCAAAGACAGTAATAGAAGTACCGATAACTGCACCAATTAAACTAGATTTAACATTTTTCATCTGTATCTCCTCCTTATGTATTGAAGGATATCAATCAAATGTGTCAGTAGAATGTCAAAGGAAAATTTATTAAAGAAATATTTGGTTACGGTTTTAACGCAAAAAAGGACAGGTTTAGAGACTGTTGGTTTCTAAATCTGCCCTTTTTTAGTTTGAATCCGCTTCATTGACTTTAGAAGATAACCACCTTTAAATTTCCGTGGTTCATATGAAATGATAAAAGCGTGTGGATCATAGCGTTCGATCATTCCGATAACCTTTTCTTCCATACTTCTTTTGGTTAATATCTGCAATTGATACCGTACACTATCTTTACCCATTCCTTCAAAAATAGTAACTCCAAACCCTTCATTTCGAAGTGTTGCAACAAGATCTGTATTTTTATCAAGTAGATTGACAGTAAGTGTGGTATATCCAATAGCTAATTTATTTTCAATGACCACTCCAATGTAAATACCAATTCCAAAACCTAATGCATATACGAGCATCTCTGCAATGCTTTGTTCACCTCTAAAAACAATTGATAGTCCAAATACATAAATTAATGCCTCTAAAAAGCCAAATATTGTAGCAAGTAGGCTCATGTTTTTTACTACGAAAATGATTCTTAGAGATAAAATGGGTACTAGGATAATTTGCAGTAAAAAAATTATAAGAATGTCATACATGACTGAGTCTCACTTTCCAATGGCTATACATTTGTTAAAGTTGCCACTTTTTATCTTAATTATGCATAATTTAAGTATTTGACCAATATAAAAAGGCCCAGATTTGAGCCTTTTTGTGCTATTTTCCGAATAACGCCATGAAGCCTTTATAGATAATCACAATTGAGAAAATTAGAATAACCAATACTGCCACAATTATGATAAGTGATTGTAAGCTAGCTAAAAATGTAGCAACTGTTGCCACCTTTAAGAGTGCGAATCCAGCAAAGATACAGGCTAAGAATAAGAAAATAAGACGATCCATTTTAAATTCCACTTCATTCTCCCCCTTTCATTAATAGTGTATGTACCCCTAAAATAGAATGTACTAGGACTATTGATTTAAGATTTTGGAGGAGGCTTTAACACCAGAAATTTTTCCTTGCTCTAAAGATTACTCGTTGTTATTAAACATATCAATAATATCTTCCACAGCCTCTTTTAGTCTTAACTGAACGGTTTCATTGTCTATAATTTCTTCAAACCTATAATCATACACAATATCAATTATTCCTTTAGCATGTTTTTGAATCCCGCGTACCAAAACAATCGTTTCGATATCACTTAAATCTTCAAAATCATTATATCCTTCAATTGCAAGTTCCCAATACTTATCTCCATCTTCAGTAAGGCCTCCAACAAAGGTGTCAGACGCTTCAATAAATGTCCATCTTTTCATTTAGTAAAACTCCTTTACTAGTTGTCATTCCTTCCTAGTATATCTTTAAACTGATAAATCAAAAAAATATTTATCAGCTTCAGTTTTTTTAAAAAACGGCATAAAGTTACAAATGTGGGGAGGGGAAAGTCATTGCCTTTTATTAAACGAAACACACTAACAAATTTGTTGAATTAAATTAGCTGAATTATTCTTTGGCGAATTAACCAGGGATGAAACTTCATACGCTTCCATCAGCTTTTCAGGTAAAGGTTTTAAAAATTGATTTAAGCGTTCGGTATTTTTAATGTTTGGATCTAACCAGATTTGTTCATCTTCTGGCTTTAAAATAACAGGCATACGATCATGAATATCTTTTACAAGCTCATTAGGTGTAGTTGTAATTACAGTACAGGAAAAAATCGCTTCTCCATTGGGGGATTTCCATTGCTCCCATAGACCCGCCATCGCAAACAATTGATCCGATTTAAGCTTAATCCTTATAGGCGTTTTTGTTTTGCTATCAAGACGTTTCCATTCATAAAAACTATCGGCTACTATTAAACATCGTTTATTTTTATAGGAACTTTTAAAGCTATTTTTCTCAGATAAAGTCTCTGCTCTAGCATTTATCATTTTATACCCAATTTTCTCGTCCTTTGCCCACGGCGGAATTAACCCCCAACGTAAGTAACCGATTCGATTTTTTGAACCATCATTTATGACTGATAAAACGGAATGGGAAGGGGCGATATTATAGCTGAAAAAATAATCGTCTTCATTTATGCCGCCTTCTATATTGAATCGGTTGATGATGTCCTCAAACTCAGCAAATAGGGTGTATCTTCCACACATTTTATATCACCTCAATTATAAAAACATACTCTATTAAACAATTCTCCCAATTAGAAAATACATACTCTATAATAGAGATTATACATGAAATGATTTTGAGGTGATAACAATGAACTTACTAATAGTAGTCGTAGTAGCATTTACTGTACTTATATTAGCCGCAGGTTTACTATGGACAATTGCTTTGGCTGGAGGTGAAAATGTATCTGTTTAAAGCAACAGAGTAGTATAATAAAACATCATTCTATTAACTCGATTTTATAGGAATAGGAGCCATTTTTCAATAAGCTTTCTCCGGCCCAAATAACTAAGGTCATGATTCCGATTCCACCAAATTGCAAAATAAACATTAAAATAAATATCCCCGGAACTGTGAATGTATCGGTTGTCTGGACGACCTAAAATGATCGCTCCAATCAATTCAATAACAACAATAATTAACAATATCTCCAAGCTCAGTTGGTGGGGGTGTTAGAACGACTACTTTCGCACTTAATTTATTGTATATATATAATTTGGCACGAGGCAATAAATCAATCAAGGTATTTAAAAGAGAATTGCATCAGGAAGATGTATTAAAGGCTATGGCTGTTACGATGATTGCAATGTTTCTTTGCTTTACGGCAGTAATCTTTTTATCACTTACAGAGAAATTTACAACAATTCAGTTACTTTTTGAGGTGACTTCAGCATTTGGAACCACAGGGCTTTCGATGGGGATAACACCAGAGCTAAGTTCGATTGGGAAGATTATCATAATACTATTAATGTTTATTGGACGGGTAGGTATTCTTTCTTTTATCTATATTATTAGCAAAAATGAAAGTGAGCCAAATTATCACTATCCTAAAGAGCGGGTCATTATTGGATAAAATTACGGTGCGTTTAGAAACGAAATAAGAATAATAGTACATAAGAAAAGCATAGGGCGCCCGCCTATAGGCACGTCGATTAAAACCTGCAACGTCCTGTGGCGAACATCGACATTACCACATCCTGTGCAAGTCAAGCATAAGACGGTTTATTCTAGAAGGTGGTTTTCCCTTCTTAAAGGAAATGGCTTATGACCTCAGGTCCGATGGCGCCCGGAGCTAGACACTAAAACTAGGTACAAACTTCTATAATTACTAACTTGAGTTTCGCACCTAGCAACAACGCGATTTATCCCTCATTTTAATCGGAACAAAAAACACAAGGTTTTTGGCATGATTAAGGTACCTTACCAAATCTACCAAAAAGGGCGTATTATCATGCGGACTAACTTGAATGAAATCCAAAAAGTGATAAAAACTCATGGATATTCTATTAATTCGATTATAAGTGATGTGATGAAAACACCTCTTTGACTCCCATAAATAAAAATAAAGAGCGAACCCTCAAGGACCAAGAGATGAGGGAATCAGCATGGGTTAATAAATAAGCGGAGAAATTTCTCTTAATTACGAAATAGCACTTAAAATAGCTTAAATAGACGGAAGGATTCCGACTATTTACACAAAAAACGTCAAAATGGATCATTTTGCATTGCTTAAGCGGAAAACCTCCGCTTATATACCCCGAACCAAGCCTTATTACGTAATTTAACCGGAAAATCTCCTCTTATTTTAACGATCACTGGTTACTAATTCCAACTAAACTTTATTAGGTTTTAAAGCAGCATTTTGTTTGTGTGTTTGTTTCTGCCAAATCATCGTAATAGCGAGTGTTACAACTAAAAGTAAAAGACCTAGTATGAAAGGATAGGTTATTTTTACATCATATAGTAAACCAGCAAGTGTCGGTCCTAATACGTTTCCGATACTCATATAGGCATTATTCATTCCCATCGCAAATCCTTGTTCATCCCCAGCTAATTTCGAAATAAGTGTGTTCAAAACTGGGCGAAGAATTGAAGTTGCTAAGAAGATAATTAATGATATTGCAAAGAACATTGCATAGCTTGAAGCAAATAGTGAAAGAAGGAATCCAAATGCAGCTACTCCTATGAAAACATTTAACACTTTTCCTTCTCCATAAGTTCGAACAATCCGATCCACGACAAAAAGCTGTACAATGACACTAACGATACCGGTCGAAGTTACCATAAATGCAATTTCCTGCGGGGTTGCACCGAACTGATTGTCAACAAAAAGTCCAAGCACAGATTCATATGCCATTAAACCAAAACTCATAACAAGCGTTATAATAAGTGGGATGAAAAAGGGCATCTTAATGGAGCGTACTAATTTTTTTGCCATAGATTCATTTTCAAGTGACAAATCAAAAGCATTAGTAGGTTGTTTTCTTTCACTTTCTTTAAGAACAACGATTGAAAAAATCACCGAAATAAGTGATACGATTGCTGAAACTAAGAAAGGAGTTTTTAAACCGAAATCCGCTAAAAAGCCTCCAATTCCAGGTCCAACTACTATCCCAAGTGACATTGATGCTGAAACTAAGCTATTACCTTTGGCTCTCTGGTCGAGTGTTGTAATATCTGCTACATATGCAAAAATAGCGGGAATAAGTAGTGCTGCACCAATCCCTCCAATAACACGTGAGGCATATAGCCACCAAATTGAATCAACAGCATAAAAAACGAACATTGAGAGTGTTAAGCCTGCTAGTCCCCAAATAATCATCTTTCTACGACCATATTGATCGGCCCATTTCCCTGCTATCGGTGAAAAGATAAACTGAGCACCAGCAAAAATGGCAATCATAAGGCCAGCAGCAGTACCACCTTGATTAATCGAAACTAAATAGGCTGGTAAGATGGGGATGATAATGCCAAAACTACCTATTGCAATAAACATATTGATCATCAAAATGATCATTTTCTTTCTTTGGTCCCCTGACATCAAGACAGCCTCACTTTCTATATTTACTTGTTATCATTCTATATTTGATTAATAACGAACTTATCAACATTATACCAAGTGTTTTAGATTGTCAACGAGAAAAGACTGCCAGTTAGATTTTGATTATTTGAGTGAGGGCTGACAAGTGAGATTCGCTGATTGTCCAAGAAGGAGTTCTTCTCCGCTTTTAATCGATATTGGTAAATGTCATTGACGTAAAGTTTGTCCATACCAATATTTACTGTTTGGCAGTCATCACTTGACCAATTTGTTGTTTAGTAAGGAGTTGATTTATTGGTAATCATAAGTGGTATGTATTGGTTAACAATAAATCTAGAAGGTCTTATTTTTATCTAAAGAGGATGTGTTTTAAAGTGGACATAATTAGCCTCCTATTAAAGGAAAACAATATATTACATCATCTTTTTAATCAATCTAAAGAAATAATGTTTTTAATAGATACAAAGGGTAAAGTACGTCTTGTAAATGAAGCAAGTGATAAGGTAATAGGCTACTCTAAACAAGAACTAGAAGATACCTTCATATCAGATTATATTCATCCTGATGATTGGGAATTGTTAAACCAGAAATGGCTCTTACGATGTAATGATGAAAATTTAGAAAAAGCAGGCGTGGAATTTCGGATGAGGCAAAAAGATAATACGTTTATTTCAGTTTACTCATGTGTTTCAACTGTGTGTTGGGACAATGAAATCATTGGTATGTTTATTATCGCTATAACTGATTTAAGCTACAAAGAACATTTTAAAGCAAAATTACTAGAAGCTGAGAACCGGCTAAAGTCAATTACAGACACATTGGAAATTATGATTTGGTCCGTTGACATTGAAACAGAGAAAATAGTATATATGTCTACAAGTGTGGAAAAGGTTTTTGGAATATCTGCTGCTGAAATGTATAAACATCCTACTCGTTGGTTAGATATTATCCATCCTGAAGATAAGCATTCTTGGTATGCTGAAGAAATTGATAATCAAGCTGAATTATACAATCGAGAGTATCGCATTTATAGGCCAGATGGAACCATTAGATGGATTAAAGAACGAATCAATCCTTACTATGAAGATAATAAGCTCGTTCGTATTGACGGAGTATCCTTTGATAGTACAGAGCAGAAGAAAACATTCGAATTAATGAGCAATGTTCAACGAGTCGGCAAAATAGGAGATTGGGTATATAAAATTAAAACTAGTGAAGTAAAGTTTTCAAAAGAATTGTCTAGTTTATTTGGGTTACCTGACACTGACACTGAAACTGAGTTTAAGCCAATCGACATGTTTTGGAACATTGTCCATCCAGAGGATCTAGTGTTTGTAAAAGATTCAGTTATGTCTGCAATGGTAGAAGGAATTCCTATTGATATCGAGTTTAGAGTGATTGATCCAATAGGTAAAATAAAATACTTCCAATCTCAAGGGTATGTCATTTCAAATGCGAACGATGAGCCCATCGAAATGATTGGTACAGCGAAAGATATTACAGAACGAAAACGAACTGAGGTTCAATTCCAGAAACTAGTAGAGCATTCTTTTGATGTCATTGCGATCTTGAGTTCAGCAGGCTATTTTAACTATATCAGTTCTACCGTGAAAAAAGCTCTGGGGTATGATCCAAACGAAGTTATTGGTAGTTCTATGTTGGAATATATAGATCCAGAAATTCATGATGAAGTCATGAGCTATTTTCACAAAATTTTAGAAAAGCCAAATGAATCAGTTCGTTTGGAGATACGAATTCGTCACCAAAATGGGGGCCTTCTTGATTTTGAGATTATCGGAACAAATCTACTAGATGTTTGGGGTATAAATGGAGTGGTTCTAAACTACCGAGATATTACTGAGAAAAAGAAAGCAGATCAAATGATAAATTACTTAGCATTCCATGATCCGTTAACTCGTCTTCCAAATAGAATCTATATTACAAAAGCATTAAAAGGAATGATAGGTCAAGAAAAGCTATTTAGTCTAATGTTTATTGATCTAGATCGTTTTAAAGTTATTAACGATACTGCGGGACATCCTATCGGAGACCTTGCACTGGTTGAAATAGCTAAGCGGTTAACAAATTGTGTAGGGAAAGAAGATCTCGTTGCAAGACTTGGTGGAGATGAATTTTTGTGTGTGCTAAAAAATACATCTAAAGAAGGAACGAAACAAATTGCAGAGCGACTCATAAAAATATTTGAAGATCCAATTCAAATACACAATAAAAATTATTTTATTACGACGAGTATTGGTATAACCGGTTATCCTTCTGATGGAGATACTGTAGATACTTTGATAAAAAAAGCAGATACTGCAATGTATGTGGTCAAACAGGAGGGGAAAAATAACTTTTCATTTTTCCACCCTGATATGGAAAGGGATTTGCAAGAGAAAACGATCATTGAGCAGGAGTTAAGAGAAGCGATAGTGCAAAAAGAATTTTCCCTACATTACCAACCAAAAATCAATACAAACGCAAATCGAATATGTGGCTTTGAAGCACTTATTAGGTGGAAATATCCCCCTGATGTTTTCATCCCAATTGCTGAGGAATCTGGATTAATCATTGAAGTTGGTAGATGGGTTTTAAAGGAAGGAATAACACAACTACAAAAGTGGCACCAAGCGGGGTTTAACGATTTGCATTTATCAGTAAATGTTGCAAATTGTCAGTTAAATGATCCTTCGTTTCTTGATCAATTACGCGACTATTTGCATGATAGCGGATTAAATCCAAGCTTTTTAGAGCTCGAGATAACTGAAACTACCGCGATAATAAATGCCGAAGAAACCATCAAACTGTTTTCGAAATTAAAGGCTATTGGGGTGAAAATTGCCATCGATGATTTCGGTAAAGGATTTTCATCATTAAGTTATTTGCAGGACTTTACGTTCGATAATTTAAAAATTGACAAAAGTTTCATCCAAAAGATAGGCAATTCGTCAAAAACAAAGTATATTATTCAATCGGTTCTTACGCTTGCACGTGCATTAAATGTACGTGTTGTCGCAGAAGGGGTAGAAACACAGGAACAATTTCAGTTTCTAAAAGAACATGGTTGTGACGAGTGCCAGGGATACTATTTTGCGCGTCCACTACCACTAAATGAAGTGGAGGGGCTACTAAAAAATATGTAAGTAAAAAGGATGGGTCGAAAAATTGATTTCGCTCCATCCGCTTTTCTTATCTTTGCTTAGGTTGATAATTTAGCTCCCAGAATAATTCCGTACGTTCTTTCTCTGTAAGGTCTCTCCATTGTCCTCTTGGAAGACCATTTAAGTGAATATTCATGATCCGTGTTCTTTCAAGTTTTCGAACCTCGTAGCCAAGGGCTATACACATTCGTCGAATTTGACGGTTGAGACCTTGTGTTAAAATAATCCGAAACACATACTTTGAAAGCTGTGTAACCTTACAGGGAAGTGTTTTCGTATCTAGGATCTCCACACCCTCTGACATTTCCTTCAAGAAGGACGGTGTTAGAGGTTTATCTACTGTAACAATGTATTCTTTTTCATGCTTATTTTCTGCACGCAGTATCTCATTAACAATATCACCATCGTTGGTAAGGAGGATTAAGCCCTCAGACTCTTTATCAAGTCTACCAATATGAAATATTCGCAATGGATGATTAACAAAATCAACGATATTTCCTTTAATATGTCTTTCAGTTGTACTCGTTATGCCAGCAGGTTTATTTAGAGCAAGATAAACATACTCTTCTTCGACTTTAATGGGTTTATTATCAACTCGAACATCATCCCCTGGCTCAACCCTACTACCTAACTCAGCAACCACACCATTGATTGTAACTCTTTTAGCAGCTATCCACCTATCAGCCTCACGCCTCGACGTAATTCCTGATTCACTAATAAATTTATTTATACGCAAACAAAACACACCTTTAAATTTAGATTATCTTATGTAATTAATGCTAGCATGTCTTTCTATATGATAAAGATACCGTAAATGACTCCTCATCTACAAGTAGAGGACTATATACGGATACTTACTTAAGAGGAGAAGAATGGTGTCGGCGCGCCCTACTTTGATAATTTCTCATGTATTTCGTTAATTCCTCATAATAATGTAAGTCATATAAATGATATAAGTTATTGCAAGGATTACCCCCTCGGTTCTACCGATCTTAGAATTAGATCTAGAAAACATAAGCAGAACAATCGTTAAAACAATCATAATAATAATATCAATAAATATTTTATCGTTAACAGCGAGTGGAGAAATTAACGATGATGTACCAAGTACAAAAAGAATATTAAAAATATTACTTCCTACGATATTACCCAATGCAATCTCACTCTGTTTTTTGATTGCTGCTGTAACAGATGTGATTAATTCAGGTAAGGAGGTTCCAACAGCCACTATCGTTAAGCCAACAAGTGTGTGGCTCATTCCAAATGAATAGGCAATTTCTGTAGCATTATCAACAACTAAGTCACCACCAAAAATGATTGCGGCAAGACCACCTATCGTAAATAAACTATTTCTCCCTAATTTTGATTTATCTTTACCACTATCTTCACCTGGATTTTGTTCGCGATTATTTCTAGCAACTTCAAAGATATAATACATAAATATCGCAAAAAACAGTAGGAATATCAGGCCATCACTTCTTGTGATTAAGTTTGCGGTTTGTCCCGATTGTAGTGCGATATCACTAATAAGAACTAACAGCACAATACTCCCTAATAACGTAAAAGGAATCTCTTTTCTAATTGTCGTACTTTCAACCTTTAATGGATTTAAAAATGCTGTTAAACCAACAACAAATGTGATATTAAAAATATTACTTCCAACCACATTCCCAATTGCAACCCCAGCGTTTCCTTCTAAAGCTGCTAAAATACTCACAGTTGCTTCAGGTGAACTCGTTCCAAAAGCAACAATTGTTAAGCCAATCAAAAGTGGGGAAATATTAAGCATTGTTGCTATTTTTGAAGATCCCTCAACAAAAAAGTCTGCACCTTTTATTAACAAACCAAACCCAATTAATAATAGAATATATGTCATACGTAGTTGCCAACCTCTTTCTTAACTTGTCTTTTAGTATATTTTACCTTAACAATACTAATAATACGCAATCGTAACAATTGAAAATGATAAAGTAAAACATCAAGTGGGGTTTTCTTCATCTAAAACCCAAGCTTCCTCTTGTTCTCAAAGTTTTGTGGTGGGGGTCTTACTGCCAATTAATGCGTGATAAAAATAAACAATTGACAATATTGTTAGAATACTATATGATAGTTTCATACAGTTGAATAGTTTCTCCTAAAGGGGAGTAGCTTTTACAACAAGGTCGTCATTTCGGAGTGCTTAACTCTCGGCTTTGTTGGCAACGTGACGTTGTTAGCAAGACCTTTACCTAATCGGTAGAGGTCTTTATTGTTTAAAACCTTTACCAACCATGGTAGAGGTTTTTTTGCTTATTATGAAACGTTTTGCGTTTATAATCGTAAATCTAAGTATAGTTAAGGTTAAATAAAGGAGGAAGGCCCATGGAAAATATGCAGCAACGATTGCTTTCAACAATAGAAAAGGAATCTGGAAAACTTACGAATCTTGTAAACACACATGGGCTCGGTAGCGAAGTAACAATTAATCAAAGTCAGAAACTAGATCAACTGATAATAGAATACCAAAAAATAAAAAAAGGGAGTGTACAGAATGAAAAGAGGTAAAATTTCGTTAAGTGAGTTAATGAAGAAAAATAAAGAGGAACTTTTAAAAGATAAAATACAACTTGAAAAAATTGAGAAGCGATTAGATGAAAAACATATCAGCTTATCTAATAAATAATAATTGGGAGGTTTTTCATTGATACTAAGGAAATACATGTCACTGTTAGGAATTGGCGCAGCTAGGATTGACCTTATTTTACCTAAGGATTCATATAAACCAGGAGAAGATATTAATGGTACTTTCTTAATCAAAGGTGGAACAATTGAGCAAAAAATTAGACGGATTGATTGTGATTTAGTGATGATGGTTGAATCGACTGGGGAAGAGTTGGTAATAGATTCAACGACAATCCTAACTTCAAAAAAGATTAACTCAGAAGAAACGAATAAGAGCCCATTTACATTTACACTTCCAGATACTGTACCGATTACGACTAAAGACATATCCTATCGTTTTAAAACAAGGCTTACTTTTAATGAAGGTGTTGAAAGTAGAGATCAAGATATAATTAAAATCATCAGCTAAGGTAAGGTTTGGAAAAAAGAGGTGAATTACTTGATTAAATTTACAAAAAGAATAGCATTCATATTTAAATTTTGGCGATTTCTTCCTTTTTTAAAGGATTTTTTCTTAACAACTGAAGTAAAGATTCATAAAAAAGTACTGGGAGTTCTAATGATTTTGACCTATGTTTTCTTCCCATTTGATTTAATTCCTGATTATCTTGCCTTCCTTGGAATCATCGATGATTTAGTTATTGCTACCTTTGTGCTTGAAAGATTTATAAAAATAGCACCAGAATCGCTAAAAGAAAAATATAATTTATAAGGGAGAGGTAAATAAGTTAAAGGAAACTTCCCTCAGTGGGGGTCATACTGCCGTTTAATGTGGGATAACAACGATAGAATTGCGTAAAGGCACGGATATGACCCTTTGCCTTTAAGGACCTAGATTTTGGTATTTGACAATATACCTACGTGGGTATATTATTGAGTTTGTAATCAATGACGCTTCTTTTTAGTAGGGATTGCTATAATGAATGAGATGATCCTATAATTAAACTATGTAATATGTCTAATTTAAGTAGACTGCATATATAAATCTAGGCTTGGTGCTGGGAGGTAATAGTCATGGAATATGATACGCAAATTAAAAATAGAGTCAAACGTATCGAAGGTCAATTAAGAGGTATATTAAAAATGATGGAAGAAAAGAAAGACTGTAAAGATGTCATCACTCAGCTTTCTGCTTCAAGAACGGCAATTGATCGTGCAATAGGGGTAATTGTAAGTTCCAATTTAGTTGAATGTGTTCGTGAGGCCAATGAAAATGGTCAAAACACAGAGGAACTAGTCAAAGAAGCCGTAAACCTACTTGTTAAAAGTAGATGATAAAAAAACTCGCGGCGCCCGGAGAGCTAGACACTAAAACTAGGTACAAATTTTTATGCTTTTGTATCATTTAAAAAAGGGTTGACATCCTTTTTTATTTTAGTTAACATCATACCCATAGGGGTAGAGGTAATAACCATAAACGAGGAGGAACTATGATCATTGATGAATTAAATGAAGATGGTAGTGTTTCTGAAAAATTAGGTACATTATTTGCCCAAAACCACGGATTAAACATTGAAGACGGGGCGGTGTTTAGAAAATTAGTAACTGAAAACTTACCCCCACAACCAAATGCGTACAAAGAGATTCGTGAAACAAACATGGGTAAAATTACTCCAGATGATGAAAAGCAACGTGAGATGGAAATTGGTCCAAACCGCTGTGCCATACGTTGATATGTTAGGATAAAAGTAGACAGGGAACCGGACAATCGTTCCCTTTTATTAAGGGGGAAACAATGATGGATTTTACATTTATCATTACCATTTTTTTAATCGGTTTTATAGGCTCATACATTTCAGGGATGCTTGGTATTGGCGGTTCTATTATTAAATACCCAATGCTTTTGTATATTCCACCATTATTTGGGTTAGCGGCGTTTAGTGCCCACGAAGTATCAGGAATAAGTGCGGTTCAAGTTTTCTTTGCTACAATTGGTGGAGTTTGGGCTTACCGAAAAGGGGGTTACTTGAATAAAACACTTATTACTTATATGGGAACAACAATTCTGTTAGGATCCTTTATCGGAGGTTTTGGTTCAAGGCTAATGGCAGAAGAAGGAATCAATTTAGTATATGGTATTTTAGCTCTAATAGCAGCTATAATGATGTTTGTACCAAAAAAAGGGATTGACGATATGCCACTCGATCAAGTTACATTTAATAAATGGTTAGCTGCAGGGCTTGCATTAATTGTTGGTGTCGGCTCAGGCATCGTTGGTGCAGCAGGTGCTTTCTTACTAGTACCAATTATGTTAGTCATTTTAAAAATACCTACCCGAATGACAATTGCTTCTTCATTAGCGATCACATTTATTTCGTCAATAGGGTCAACCATTGGTAAACTATCAACGGGACAAGTCGATTATTTCCCAGCATTCATCATGATCATTGCAAGTTTAATCGCATCACCTCTTGGCGCGGTGGCTGGTAAAAAAGTGAATACAAAGATATTACAAATCATTTTAGCATTGTTAATTTTAGCTACAGCTATGAAAATCTGGTTTGATATTCTATGGTATTAACAAGTGTCACCCTATCTTTAAAAATAGTAAATGCCGATGAATATATATAAGGATTAAAAAAAAGCGACTCTTCCTTATTAGAGTAGCTTTCTTCTTCATGAAATCAAAATCTATCTTCGAATTAAACACCCGCTTTGGTCCCGTCAACGATGTTTTTTAAACATTGATTTTTCTTGTTTTTTCATAATAAAAGTGAAAGCAAGCTTTCCAAATAACAGCTAATAGTAGATGAGTCTGACATAGGAGGGAAATTATATGATTTATTAAAGTGAAAATGAAATGAGGTCCATGATAATTTATAGTATGAATAATTTAATTTTTGTCAATTTTGTATTCCTTTCTGTCTATTAAATTCAAATTAATGTATATTATAAATATAAATATGATGGATGGTAGGTTAGACATGTTTGAAAAATACAAGGGCAGGATCATTGCAACGATTACTTTTATTAGCGCTATCACTCTATGGAATATTATCTTTTATGGCTATAATAACTACTCTTTCAATTTAGCTTTAGAGCATGGGAAGCCATAACTGGTTTTGCTATTGAAGAGAGTCTTGAATGAAATTTCCTAAAGTATATTTATCCCGATGACTGTCAACTCGTCATTAAAAAATGTGAACTTCATAAACATAGTCAGAATATACTGATCCAAGAAGAAGTACGATTTCGTAACAAAGAGGGTGGATTTATATGGTTGGAAATTAACTCCATCTTTACGTATAATTCAAGCAACGAACTTATTTCCACCGTTGGAACGCTAACAGACATTACTGAGAGAAAGTTATCAGAAACAGAGCTTCTTCAATTCAACGAGAATTTAGCCATCCAATCTGATAAGCTTGCTGTTATCTCGCAAATGTCTGCTGCAATTGCACATGAAGTAAGGAATCCATTGACCTCAATTTCTGGTTTTCTACAATTGTTAAGAGAAAGAAAGCATCTTAAGCAAGAATATTTAGATGTGATTTTTTCAGAAATGAAAAGAATTGAATTAGTCTTGAGTGAAATGCTGGTTCTATCAAAACCACAGGTTGTTTTATTTAAAAAAGTCGATTTGAGTAAAATAATCGATCATGTTATTGCCCTCATGAGTACCGAATCAAATATGAAAAGTATAGAACTCTACATTACAAAGAAAAACATACCTATTTGGGTTTATGGTGATGAAAATCAATTGAAACAAGTATTTATTAATATTATAAAAAATGCGATTGAAGTTATGGCTGGTGGTGGGAAAATCCATATTTACATAATCATGGATTGCTCATTTGTATCTGTCTATATCAAAGATGAAGGTGATGGAATCCCCGAAGAAACGTTAAAAACAATTGGACAGCCTTTCTATACAACGAAAGAGAAAGGGACTGGATTAGGACTGACAATCTGCTTTAAAATAATAGAAAATCATAAAGGAAAAATTCATATAATCAGTGAAGTTGGGGTCGGTACAACCTTCGAAGTGATTCTTCCCATTTGTACAGAGGATGAAAAACTATATTTGAAACAAGAGGAAAATACGGGGTAGGCAAATGGAAACAGAAATGTTGAGAATTTTTGATGAAAATCGCCTTCCAATTGGTGTGGCGACACGTGAACAAGTACATAAACTAGGGCTATGGCATGAGACGTTTCATTGCTGGTTTATTGGTAAGGACAGCGGTGAGAACTATCTTTACTTTCAATTACGAAGTCCTGTCAAAAAGGATTATCCCAATCTATTAGATATCACAGCTGCGGGACATATTTTAGCTCATGAAACAATTGATGATGGAGTTAGAGAGGTAAAAGAAGAAATTGGGATTGATGTCTCGGCAAAGGATTTAGTATCATTGGGAGTTATCGATTATTGTGTGACAACAGCTGACTTTATTGATCAAGAATTGGCAAATGTGTTTTTATACGAATACGATAAGAATACCTTTGATGATTTTACATTGCAAGCTGAAGAAGTGTCAGGGATTTTTAAAGTTGAAATCACTAGTTTTGAGAAGCTGTTGTTGGGTATGCTAGCAGAAGTTACGATTGAAGGATTTGAATTGGATATGAATGGTGAAAAGGTGTGTACCAACAGGATAGTCAATAAAAATAGCTTTGTCCCACATGAAAACTCATATTATGGAAGTATTCTAAAATCAATAAAACAGCATAGATAAAAACTTTAATATATAATTAAGAGAAGACTTTATTTGAAAGAGGTATTACATCATGTCAGATTTACAAAAACGCTATGATCAACTTCAAGATGAGCTCGGTCAGCTTTTGTTAAACGGCCATCCAACCGAAGAACAACGAAATCGTGCAAATGATATATTAGAGGAGCAAGAAGAACTAACTAAAGAAATGATGAATGAGATGTTTGATAAGGTGAAAGAAGAAAAAGATAAGATTATTAAGGATTTGTAAGTTCTGTAAACCCGCTCATATAAGCGGGTTTAGTTGTTTTAGGTAGTGGGAAATCCTGTTCGTAGGTAATTATGGGAGCAAAATAGTATTTTGAGTCTAGAAGAGTATTCCGCAGAAATAGAAGAGTAATTCGTGGGTTTAGAAGAGTATTTCCATGTTAATGGAAATACTTGAATACCCTTCATTACAAAATTATCCTCTTCACATTACCATTTAAACTTGTTTTCTACAATTAGCCATTGACAGGGTGCTAACCCATAAGCCTTTTTAAAACAAAGTGCCGAATTAACTACAGTTTATGTATTTCTATAACTGTTAAGGGGAATATCTAATATAAGATGGTATCTTTTTTGGTTTTAAAAAAGGTGATTGTAAAAAGAGGTTTTATATGATGGAACTACCAATTTTTCTAACAGTAACAATCATTTTAAGTTATCTTTTATTTTTTCTTAAAAAGAGTCTTTCGTTCCTTCAGAATTCAATTGTTTTTATGGTCATTGGGCTGATTACTAAATCCTATTTAACTATTATGTCAATGGAATTAAAGCTAATACAATTAACAAAGGACCAGTTCTTATTTATGGCACTATTGATGTATCGAGATTTACTCATTCCTATTGTCGTTCTCATTTTTGTAAATCTATATTATAGTCCTACCAACAACAAAAACAAGACTTTTCTTTTTATAGGCATGCTAACTATTTTGCAAGGTGTGAACCTACTTTTAACTTATTTTCAAATCATTACGTTTGCAAACTGGAATTTATTATTGGGTGGAATAGTCAATATAGCTTATTTATTAATTGGCCTAGTACTTGTAAAAATACTTCAATACCTCCAGCTATGGGAGAGTAGCCAAAATGATAATAGTTTATGAACAGGTGTTTGATTGGAATGAATGGTTTGTCATTATTAGTTTTATTACCTTATGTGCATTAATCTTGATGTTGCCAAAGATTTTCCCCTTATTGGAGGGAATAGCCTATTTTATAATTGGTGTGTTAATTGGAAATTTCTTCGACCATACGATTAGCATCCAGCCTTGGGATTTTTATGATGTGAATGATAGTTCAGCCTACCAAGCAATTGATTTTTTAAGCTATATTATGTATGGTCCTTTTAGTTATTTTTTCATGTATCTTTATGTAAAGTTTAATATAAGCGGAATCAGTAACCTGTTCTATATTTTGGCATGGTCATGTTTTGCCTTTATCATGGAATGGATTGGTGTGAAGATAGGATTATTTCATTTTGAAAAGGGATATTTAATGTATTGGTCCATTCCAATTTATTTCGTCACGCAAACACTCCAAATTATATTTTTTAATATAATAAAGTTTAAATCTTAATCAAAAAAGATGAGCTGTCATAATCCGCGGCTCATCTTATCCACTAGTCATCAAACTAGCTATTATTAGTAATAGAACGGAAAAGGTAAAATAAATGGAAATACAAATTGTGAGTATGGGTAACGACGTCGACGAAAACGACGGTGTCTTCTTCTCCCACCATGTCCACCGTAACCTCCATAACCACCGTATCGATCATCGGTCATTTCTGCCTCAATTTCTTCTGGTACTAACATAATTACCCCATCATCATCAAAATTCGTAATAATGCCTTCAACTTGTGAACCATCAAGCATTTGCCCTAACACATAATAGTTCATATATTTAGTACAAACGCCTTTAACATCTCTCACATCTGGATACCCATAGTTATTGTAGTACACAAAATATCCCTCCTTTGCATAAATAGGATATTCACCTAACTAGTTCTTGGTTCCCAAATGTGAATGTAAAAAAGATCTACATATAAGGGAAATATGTTTACAATTTTCATCAGAAAATCTAAATTTAAATTCTAGCGCTGGTGTCTATCATTTCAGTATCCGGTCTTTGGATTATTAAGTGTAAAACAATGGATCCCATTTGTAGCGCTTCATGAGAAACGTCAATTAGGACAAATTGAGGAAAGTAGCGGTACATAATGATCTTGAATTTATGGGAATATGAGATGGATATACAAAAAACGATGACAGTCAATTAAACTGTCATCGTTTTAAACTTAGGACTTAAGCACATCATGGTCAACATAACGTTCGCCATTTAACTCACTAATTACATTAATGGCAACATGGGCACCATGACCAGCAGTAATTATTGTATGTACACTTACTCCGGCCACTGTTCCAGCTGCCCAAATACCATCGATGTTTGTTTTTCCATCGTAATTCACATCTAAAACAGTTTTAATACGTGGCTCTGTACCTGGTTTTGTGGTTAGACCTATTTTTTCTGCAAGGTCAAGTCCAAGTCCTGTTGCAACGATGATATGTCTTGCATCATAACTACCAGCTTCTGCTTCTACTTTAAAGCCAGTCTCTGATTTTGAGATGTTCACAACCGCAGCTTCAATGATCTCTGCACCAAACTTTCTTGCTTGTTGTTTTCCTGTTTCTACAAGCTCAGGTCCTGTAATTTCGTTTACACCGTAGTGATTTTCAACCCATGCCCTTTTTGTCATACTTTTGTCATTATCAATAATAACTGCCTTTTTTCCTGCTTTTGCAGCGAAAAGTCCTGCACTAGCTCCAGCGGGTCCAGCACCAATAATTAAAACATCATACATCTTACTTCCTCCTATTTTTGTAAAATTCAAAAGGTTGTTATAGCAACTATAGATGAAAAAATGTACTTAAATCTGTACATTTTCACGCATTTTAGACAGGATTTTTCTTACTTCTGAAAGCTCTTTTGCGGTGATCCCATTACAAACTATGTTGTTAAACTCTTCGGCAATACAGATAACACTGTCTTTAAGTTTCATTCCTTCTTCTGTAAGGTATAATCTTTGTGAACGTTTGTCTTTTGGACAATTGGTTCGACGAATAAACCCTTTCTGTTCAAGCACATGAGACATACGAGCAATATTCGTTTTATCCTTAGCCAACTTTATAGCTACATCATTTTGTGTTAGTCCATCTTGCTCCCATAGGATCATCATCACTAAATTTTGTTCAGGTGCGAGATTGAAGGGAGCTAACTTACTTTTAACATAGTTCGTAATGTGTAAATCTGTTTGGTGTATAAAAATACCAATATAATCATTTAGCATGATTGTCGTCACCTACATTTAGTTGCTATTTCTACCTTTTACAGGTCAAGTCTATTGATTTTTGAATAAGTTGTCAAATGATTAGGGTCACGATTGAAGACTATAAAAAGGCGTTGACCGATTATTTTGCAGCAGCTCAAAATTTTCCTTCATGATAATCTCTATAAGCTTGACGAATTTCATCCATCGAATTCATTACAAAAGGACGATTTGCGACAATTTCTTCTTTTATAGGTTTCCCAGAATAAACAAGGACCTTTGAACGTTTATTTGCTTTCATAAACAACTCACTGGCGCTTTCATTCGAGGTTAAGTGGCCGACACCTGTTTTGCTAATGTTTGTTTTACTATGTCCAAATCTATGTCACCGGCTAAAACATATAAAAACGAATGATGGTTTTCCGGTAAAAACTGCAGGAAACTGCATTTCTTCATATTCAACATACCATTTATTTTTAACTTCTCTTTGAAAATTAGTTGAGCTCATTTTAAAATATTTCTCCTTTAAAATGTCTTTATATTAAGAGACAAGCTTTAAACCGATTGCGGCACTTAAAACAATAGCAATAAAAACGATTCTTTTCCAATCCTTTGACTCACCATATAGAAGCATTCCTATTATTGCACCTCCTGATGCACCAATTCCTGTCCATATCGCATAAGCTGTTCCCATTGGTAGAGTTTTCATAGCGATCGCAAGGAACAAAAAGCTTGCACCAAAGCCTAAAATTAAAAAAAGCATCGACTTAAGGTTACGGTCTTTATTTAGCTTGTTAATCATTGTCACACCAAACATCTCACATATTCCTGCCAAGATTAAAGAAACCCATGCCACTTAAGACTCAGCTCCTTCTGGTTCATCATCCTTTGTAACTAACTTCAACCCAACAACACCTACTAATAACAAGCCAACCAAAAGAACCTTCTCCATTTTAAATGGTTCTCCAAAGAAAGCGATCTCCGCTATAACTGTTCCTGCGGTACCAAGTCCAACAAATACTGCGTAAACAGTCCCGACGGGCAGCTTGCGTCCCGCCATAATTAAAACGTAAAAACTAATAGCGATGGAAATAACTGTTCCACTCCATGCCCAAATGGTCTCTGAGTGTTTCAATCCTATAACCCAAAATACCTCAAAAAAGGCTGCTAAAAATACTTTAAGCCAATTTCCGTTCATTAGTGTTCACTCCTTTAAAAATAGTGGGTGACTCAAAAAATAAAAAAGCCTTGAAAGATAACTGTTAAAACAGAAAATCTCCCAGGCTTTTATCCTTCCGTGGCACAGTGTTACTGTGTGTTTTCTCTCGGACCAGACCAAATATTTGCGGAACCCTAGAAAACATAAATATACAATTACAACTATTATACATCTATTGTCACTGTTTTCAAGTAAAATGCTTATTTTAGTAAATTATTTGGAAATAGGCGATATAATTATGGCTGCGACTAATAAGTAGGGAAGTTGATCAAACTTATATGTGGAGAAAAGCAAGGTAATCATGCCGAAATCCGCAAACCCTAGTTTCTCAGCCCTTGCTTAAGTCTGGTCTTACAATGTTTCACAAGTTAATGCGGCTTCAGTACAACTTTAATACAATTATCTGTTTTTGTATCAAAAACTTCGTATCCGTGTTTAGCCTGATCTAAAGGAATAACATGGGTAATAATATCACCTGGATCAACTTTTCCTTCTGTAATTAAATTATAAAGGTAAGGCATATAGGGAATGACAGGGGCTTGTCCTGTTCTGATGTTTACATTACGCTGAAAGATATCTCCGAGCGGGAAAGCATTATATCTCATCCCATATACTCCTGTTATTTGGATGGTACCACCTTTACGTACAGCTTGAGTGGCCATAACAATAGCACTCATTGCGCCCCCTTGGAGTTTTAAGCCTGTTGCAAGAAACTCAAGTGGGGTCATTTTGCCATCCATACCGACACAATCAATGACAACATCTGCACCTCCATGTGTAATTTCCTTTAGATGATTTCCAATGTTTTCTTCTTGTTCAAAATTTACTATTTCAACATTATTTGTCTTTTTTGCATGCTGAAGTCTGTAATCAACATAATCCACTGCTATCACTCTTTTAGCACCTTTAAGCCATGCGAACTTTTGTGCGAGAAGCCCGACAGGACCACAGCCAAGAATGATAACTGTATCTCCGTTTTTAACGCCAGCATTATCAACCGACCAGTAGGCAGTTGCCATCACATCAGCGATTAAAACTAACTTCTCATCTTCTACTTCGCAGTCATCAGGAAGTTTAAAAGGAGTGAAGTTTGCATAGGGAACCCGCATATATTCAGCTTGGCCCCCAGGGTATCCGCCATTAGTTTCTGAGTATCCAAAAAAACCTCCCATATCTCCGTGGGGATTTGCGTTGTCACATTGGCTGGTTAGATCTGTTTTACAATACCAACATTCGCCGCAACTCACGTTAAATGGAACGATAACACGATCTCCTTTTTTTAGCTTTGTAACCTCTGGTCCAACCTCCTCAACAATTCCCATCGGTTCATGTCCAATTATATAATTTTCATATGTATTTGGAATCATTCCATGTATCAAATGTAAATCTGAGCCACATATAGCTGAACTAGTTACTTTTATGACAATATCGTCCGCTTTTTCAATTTTAGGATCTTGAACTTCTTTAACTGCGACATCTTTTATGCCCTGATAGGTAACTGCTTTCATTAATGTGTTTTCCTCCTAAAATCTATTTATTCGGGGTAGCAAACGTTCCGCGTCGGTCTGTATCATTAGGAAAAAGCTCCATTTCTGCAATACTTAATGCCATGTCAGCAGATTTTAGATCTAGTTCAATCTGCTTTTCAACATCATTTGGATAAAGCCAGCCCTTATTAAGCATTAATTCTGAGGCTTCACCATGTAATTCAATCGCATCATCCATTTGTTGATAGAGCGCATTTCTTAACTCTGGACTTGCCGTTTCTGTTAATGCAACTGCATAATATCGTATTCCAGTTTTAATTGATAATAAAAAATCTAGCGCAAAAGCGGAATCTGCCATCTTTGGCATACCTTCTGCGTATTTCGGGTCCAAGTAATCCTGATTCATATGAATCTCACCTCTTGTTTAATGTGTGCGGGCCTTTGCATAAAGCTCCTTCAACTCTTTTATTGCTTTAACGGATTGTTGTACGTCTTTTTGCATTAATGCTTTAAGATCATTATCGAAACAAATACCTTGCATCATTTTAGATTTCATTAAACAAACTGTTTTAAAGTTGATCATCTCGTGTGTATCCATTGTTTCATGGTAGCCTAGGCCGGAATGGTCCATAGCAGTACCTCCCCAATGTTTTAAAAGTAGTTTACCGTTAATTTGTCTTTTTTATTTTTCTTTATACGAAAATCTCTAGGTTGACTTGACTTCCAATAACTACCATATTTTATTATCGCTGTATTTGAGCAAAATGTAATTATACATAAGAAAAGCACAGGGCGCCCGCCTTTCGGCGACAAGCATAAGACGAGCCCTGACTGAAGGCGTTTTTTGCCTTCGGGAAGGGATTGGCTTATACCATAGAGCCGGGTGGCGCCCGGAGCTAGACACTAAAACAAGGTACAAACTTTTATACTTTCTTATCTTTGAGCAAAAGCGCAGGGGGCCCGGAGCTAGACACTAAAACTAGGTACAAACTTTTATACTTTCTTATCTTTTAAACAAGAAGGGGGCTTTTTTTATGACAAAATATATGGGTTTACATGAGACTCTAGAGGTTCATGAACTATTAGTCTTTAAAAATTTATGCTTAACAAAATCAGTTGCCATGAGTGGGTTAGTACAAGATCCAGTACTCAAATCGATTCTTACAAATGATGTGAAGTCAGGGGCTAAATTTGTACAGCGCTTACAGGAATTCATAACAGATGGGAGCAATAAATAATGAATAGTTTTCTCAAAAATTTAATGGGAATGGGGGGGATGACAGATACGGTAATTGCCACAGATTTTCTAATATCAACAAAAGCTTCGATTCGTAATATCGCTTTTGCAATTACCGAAAGTGCTACCCCAGAGGTTAGGACCGCATTGCGAGAACAATTAAGAATAGCTGTTGAAACACATGAAAGCATCTCAAATTACATGATTGAAAAGGGAATCTATCATCCCAGTGATCTTGGAGAACAATTAAAAACAGACTTAAAAATCACAGAAACCGCATTAAAGCTTGCTGAACAGTAAAGATATATGACTTCATAAGAAGGTCGCTCTTTTAGATTGTGTAAATAATCCAACGTCCTGTGCTTTTCTTATTGTTTAGGAATTTACACTAGCGTTGCATAAAAAAATTATGAAAAAGTCAAGAGTGTAAAAAAGGTATATTTTTGAATATCATTCCAAAATATGACATAACAGAATATTCTGTATTTTTACTTTTAGGTTAATTGAGAAAAAAGGGTAAGGGGTCCTATTTGAAGGTAGTCCTTATCCATAATTTTACAAATAAACAGGGTCATATGTTAATTCATCTAAATGCTGAACATCTCCTTTTTCAAACTGTGCTAGGGTTTCAGTGAAAACCTGTTCATGGTTTAGTCGCCTTCGACCATCTGATGATCGATCAGGCCTTTCAAAAAGTGCTTTTACAAAATTGAAGAAGCATTTCGACCAATATTCACCTAAAAACTCAAGCATATCAAGGAGGGTTCCTTGATAACTTACTTTTTTCTTCATCAATAAAGTTAGACAAAAGGTGATCATAGCTATGTAAATTTGATTGTAAACGGCATTTGCGCTTTTTCCATAACATTTTTTAATGACCAAATGCTG
>NZ_JARFVC010000028.1 GCF_029193815.1 Cytobacillus sp. S13-E01 | reverse complement strand
CAGCATTTGGTCATTAAAAAATGTTATGGAAAAAGCGCAAATGCCGTTTACAATCAAATTTACATAGCTATGATCACCTTTTGTCTAACTTTATTGATGAAGAAAAAAGTAAGTTATCAAGGAACCCTCCTTGATATGCTTGAGTTTTTAGGTGAATATTGGTCGAAATGCTTCTTCAATTTTGTAAAAGCACTTTTTGAAAGGCCTGATCGATCATCAGATGGTCGAAGGCGACTAAACCATGAACAGGTTTTCACTGAAACCCTAGCACAGTTTGAAAAAGGAGATGTTCAGCATTTAGATGAATTAACATATGACCCTGTTTATTTGTAAAATTATGGATAAGGACTACCTTCAAATAGGACCCCTTACCCTTTTTTCTCAATTAACCTAAAAGTAAAAATACAGAATATTCTGTTATGTCATATTTTGGAATGATATTCAAAAATATACCTTTTTTACACTCTTGACTTTTTCATAATTTTTTTATGCAACGCTAGTGAGGAATTTATAAAATTGTAAGGTTGTGTATAACTTCGTGTCTTTGTCTATCTACGTCTAGCTCCAGGCGCCATCGGCTCTATGGTATAAGCCAATCCGTCCGGAAGGTTAAAGAACAACCTTCCAGCCGGCTCGTCTTATGCTTGTCGCCGATAGGCGGGCGCCTTGCGCTTTTCTTTATTAATGTGGATTTCTTTATTGTTTAATGAAGTTTTACGCATACTAATACTAACTATTTTAAAAGCTTGATTTAACTAAACGATTATTTAAACATGTCGGCATATACCCAATTTTTCAAACGTTAAAGATGCCTAGAAATTGCGTCATTCTGATACCTATGTTAAAAATGAAACTATATCATAAAAGAAGGGGTTACAAATAAATGAAAATCGTTTTACCAAAGCCGTTTACATTTGAAGGTGGAGAACGTGCTGTTTTATTATTACATGGATTTACAGGGAATTCGGCAGATGTACGGATGCTTGGCCGCTACCTTGAAGGAAAAGGGTATACCTGTCATGCACCACATTATAAAGGTCACGGAGTTCCACCAGAGGAATTAGTACATACAGGTCCAGATGATTGGTGGGAAGACGTTATAAAAGGGTATCAATTTTTAAAAGATAAAGGGCATGAAAGTATTGCTGTGGCTGGTTTATCGCTCGGTGGGGTATTTTCGTTAAAATTGGGTTACACTGTACCTATAAAGGGAATTGTACCTATGTGTGCCCCAATGTACATTAAAAGCGAAGAAGTGATGTATAAAGGAATCCTTGATTATGCTCGGGAATATAAAAAGTACGAAGGTAAAACATCAGAAGCTATTGAAGAAGAAATGGAAAGTTTTAAAAAGACTCCAATGAACACGCTTCAAGCGCTTCAAGAATTAATCGCAGATGTACGAAATCATGTGGATCACATATACTCACCTACGTTTGTTGTACAAGCAAGGAACGACAACATGATTAACACAAATAGTGCAAATATTATTTATAACGAAGTAGAAACTGATCAAAAATATATTAAGTGGTACGAAGAATCAGGACATGTCATTACACTTGATAAAGAGCGTGAGCAATTACATGAAGATGTCTATCAGTTTTTAGAAAAATTAGATTGGTAAGTATTAAGGAGTGAAGAGCATGGATCAAGATATCCAGCAGCATATCGATAAATTGCTTTCTTTTATGAAAGAGGAGGCTTACAAGCCGTTAACCGTCCAAGAGCTAGAAGAAGCTTTTGGCATTAAAGACTCTTCAGAATTTAAAGAATTTGTTAAAGCACTTGTCGTTATGGAAGAGAAAGGTTTTGTTGTAAGAACGCGAAGCAACCGTTATGGGCTCCCAGAAAAAATGAGTCTCCTGCGTGGCAAGTTAACAGGACATGCCAAAGGCTTTGCGTTTGTTATTCCAGAGGATAAATCACTGGACGATGTATTTGTTCCACCACCAGAAATGAATAACGCAATGCATGGTGATATTGTTCTCGTACGTATTAATACAGAAGCTTCTGGTGCACGTAAAGAGGGAACAATCGTTCGGATTATTGAGCGCGGTGTCCAAGAAATTGTTGGAACCTATACAGAAAGTAAAAACTTTGGGTTTGTTATTCCAGATGATAAAAAGATTGTGAATGATATTTTTATCCCGAAAGAGGCTATAAATGGTGCGGCAGAAGGCCATAAAGTAGTTGTTAAGCTAACAACGTACCCTGAAGGACGAATGAGTGCCGAAGGTGAAGTTATTCAAATACTTGGTCATAAAAATGATCCTGGTGTTGATATAATTTCAGTTATTCATAAGCATGGATTGCCTCAGGAGTTCCCGAAGGAAGCACTTGATCAAGCAAACAGCACACCTGATACGATTAACGAAACAGAGATAAAAAACCGTCGTGACTTACGTGATCAAGTGATCGTAACCATTGATGGTGCAGATGCAAAGGATTTAGACGACGCTGTCACTGTTACTAAGCTTGAAAATGGAAATTATAAACTCGGCGTTCACATTGCTGATGTTACACATTATGTGACTGAAGGCTCGCCAATAGATAAAGAAGCAAGTGATAGAGCAACAAGTATTTACTTAGTAGATAGGGTTATCCCAATGATTCCTCATAGATTATCAAATGGAATATGTTCTTTAAATCCAAAAGTTGATCGTTTAACCCTATCTTGTGATATGGAAATAAACGCTGAAGGTCAAGTCGTTAAGCATGAAATCTTCCAAAGTGTGATTAAGACAACAGAACGAATGACTTATTCTGAAGTAAACAAGATTTTAGTTGATAAAGATGAAGAAGTTAGAAAAAGTTATCAATCTTTAGTACCGATGTTTGAAGAGATGGAGGTACTAGCGCAGATTCTTCGTGGAAAAAGAATGAATCGTGGTGCGATTGACTTTGATTTTAAAGAAGCGAAGGTACTTGTTGATGAAGAAGGCAAGCCAACGGATATCGTGCTTCGTGAGCGTTCTGTCGCTGAAAAATTAATTGAAGAATTTATGCTAGCAGCAAATGAAACAGTAGCTGAACATTTCCATTGGATGAATGTACCGTTCATTTACCGTATCCATGAAGACCCAAATGAAGAAAAGCTAAGAAGGTTCTTAGAATTCATTACAAATTTTGGCTATATCGTAAAAGGAACAGGAAATTCGATTCATCCTCGTGCCCTACAGGAAATTGTTGAAGCTGTTCAAGGTCAACCTGAAGAAATGGTTGTATCAACGATTATGCTACGATCAATGAAACAGGCAAAATACGACCCGGAAAGTCTAGGGCATTTTGGGTTGTCGACTGACTATTATACGCACTTTACATCTCCAATTAGACGTTACCCAGATTTAATTGTCCACCGTCTAATTAGAACATATTTAATTAACAACCAAATTGATAGCAGCACACAGGCAAAATGGAATGACAAATTACCTGGCATTGCTGATCATTCTTCTAATATGGAACGTCGTGCCGTTGAAGCCGAACGAGAAACAGATAGCATGAAAAAAGCTGAATATATGCTTGATAAAATTGGTGAAGAATATGATGGTATCATTAGCTCCGTAACCAATTTTGGAATGTTCGTTGAGCTGCCAAATACAATTGAAGGCTTAGTCCATGTTAGCTACTTAACAGATGACTATTATCGATATGACGAACGTAATTTAGCGATGATTGGTGAACGGACAAGTAACATCTATAGAATTGGCGATGAAATTACAGTTCGCGTTGTGAATGTAAATAAAGACGAGCGCTCAATCGATTTTGAAGTAGTAGGAATGAAAGGAACACGCCGCAAATTATCGAAGGAAGCTCCTCGTGTTATTAAAGCTGAAAGAGGACCAAGTCGCAGAAAGAAAACCGATGACGCACCTAAAGATAAGAATGGCGGTACGAAGAAACCAAAGAAAAAGAATAAGAAGTTCTTTGAGAATGTTCCAAAACATAAGAGTAAAAAGCGGAAGAGAAAATAAAGAAAAGGTAACAAAAAACCCCTAAAGTAAATAGAGCTTTAGGGGTTTGAATGGTTATTTAGGTTGCTACCTTTTTATGTTTCTTTAGTTAAATATCACGAGGGGAAAAATGGAGAGTAGATTAAAGAAAATATGTGCTTTTTTGCGTTCGAGTTTTGAGAATGATGATGATTATCATTCAGAAGTCCGTTTAGTTGAAAATAAATGAATAAATAATTTGTTGTATTATTTGAATTAAGCGGATTTTTTTGCTAAAATGAAAGGTACCGTTTGTAAGGGGGAAGTGCGATGCCAAAGGGTGCAGGTAAGGTCATTGCTCAAAATAAAAAAGCGAATCATGATTACTTTATTGAAGATACGTATGAAACTGGAATAGTGCTCCAAGGAACAGAGATTAAATCTCTTAGAGCTGGACGTGCGAATCTTAAAGATTCATTTGCGAGAGTTCAAAACGGCGAAGTGTTTCTTCATAATTTTCACATCAGTCCGTACGAACAAGGTAACCGCTTTAACCATGATCCATTACGTACACGAAAACTATTACTGCATAAGAAAGAAATCAGTAAGTTAATTGGTTATACAAAAGAGACTGGTTATACATTAGTTCCGTTGAAGGTCTATTTAAAAAATGGTTATGCAAAACTTTTGCTTGGTCTTGGTAAAGGTAAGAAACAATATGACAAACGTGATGATCTTAAAAAGAAAGAAGCTAAACGTGATATCGAACGAGCATTCCGTGATAGACAGAAGGAATAGTGGTTTACAAAAACTTACAATTGAAAACAAAGGATTATGTGCTATAATAACTCATGAGAGGACAATTGAATAGCAACAAGTAAGAGTTATTCACTTGAGGATGATATCCTCTTTCTCCGAAACACCCTATTTACTTTTTATATGGGGACGCTACGGATTCGACAGGGGTAGTTCGAGCTTGGGTTGCGAGTCGAGGGGATCGGCCTCGTTAAAACGTCAACGCCTATAACTGGCAAAGAAAACAACAACTTCGCTTTAGCTGCTTAATAACAGTCTATAGCGGTTCCTCCCTCCATCGCCCATGTGGTAGGATCAGGGACTCACTCTAAGTGGGCTACGCCGGAGTTCACCGTCTGAGGACAAAGGAAGAGAACAACCAGACTAGCTGCTCTCAAAGCCTGTCGATAGGCCGAGGGGTTAGCGAAATACTAATATATCGACTACACTCGTAGAAGCTTAAGTGCCGATGCTTTTGGACGTGGGTTCGACTCCCACCGTCTCCACCAAATACATATTTGGTGGTTTTTTTATTTTTATTGTGACTTTTAGTAAAAAAATGTCACTTAGACATTATTATGCTTTAAAATCGTAATGACAATATTATTCTTTAAACAACTTTTTGAGTTACTTTATTATTCGTAAATGTAGATGAAATCTCGGGGACCTTTTTCACAAAAATGATATCGGATGGTTAAATATCTTTCGAGAGGGTGTTACATCTATCTATCTTCTGTTATAAAATCTCAAAATGAATAAGTGCCTTCCCTCAGTAGATTGAAGTATTAACGTATTGGGGTCTGGTGCATTTTTTAAAAGATAAGAAAGTATAAAAGTTTGTACCTAGTTTTAGTGTCTAGCTCCGGGGGCCATCGGACCTGAGGTCATAAGCCAATCCGTCCGGAAGGTTAAAGAACTACCTTCCAGACGGCTCGTCTTATGCTTGACTTGCACAGGATGTGCTGATGTCGATGTTCGCCAAAGGACGTGGCGTGTTTTAATCGACGCGCCAAAAAGGCGGGCGCGCCTTTCGCTTTTCTTTAGAGTAAATGCTGATGTTTTTGAATTGTAAAAACCTGCGTTTCTTTTGTTACTTTAGGGGGATGCTCCCAACCCATTTTTTTTATAAAATCATTATAGTTTCTTTCAAGTGTAGCTTGTTGAATAGCCATTTCAAAATGGATATGTTTAACATTTGGATCTTTCATCATTAAAGCAGATGTAAAGTTACTATTTGCCATGAATTTTGCCGTTGATCTTGCCTCTATGGCAATTGGTTTATGGAGTGATGTATTCGATGTATTTCCCTTTTCAATATGCTGGTTATGCCCATCGCTAAGATCAATTGGTGATAATGTTATCCATTGATTTCGATTAGGATCCAGTAATCCAAGCATAACTCTTACATGATCTTGCATAACGATTATTTGTAGATTAATAATATGTTTGAGATCTGGATGGTTTACGATTGAATGATAATACTTTAACTTATTTATAATCCCTTCATGTGTGGTCAGGTGTTCATCCATTAAGCCTACATCGATTGCTGGTAACGCCATTTTAGTTTCCTCCTGTTCAAAGAAATAGGTTTTCTACCCATACATTATGATAAAAATAAATAAACGTTCGAAAATTATAATTACAATTAAATATCTATATTAAATTAGTGTGCTTAACCGGGACTTCACAATTTCTACATTCATCTGTTAGAATAAATAGTGAAAGTTCATTCAGTGGGGGTTTTACTGCCCGTTAATGCGGGATAAAATTTATACATGGGTTACTGGACTGGAGAAGTAACCGGCAGGTAGGGAGAATGAAATAGAATGTATCAATTTATGTCTGAAGCTAGCAATTTACTTAGTAAACCATTTATGAACATATTTTATAGTTTGGAAGGTTTACCTTTGCTTGCTGCTCTACTACTGGGTCTTGTGGGTGCTTTAGCTCCATGTCAAATTACAGGAAACCTAGGAGCTATAGCGATCTATGGTAATAGTTCTGTTCAAAAAAGACTTGCATGGACAGAGGTTCTATTCTTTACCTTGGGGAAAATTGTTGTTTTTTCTGGACTTGGATTTTTAGTTTGGCAGCTAGGACAGGAATTCCGATCTAATCTAACTCTTCTATTTCCTTGGATTCGTAAATCATTAGGACCCATACTTATTATTATCGGTATCTATTTGGCAGGTTATTTTAAAATGAGCTGGACACTTACATTAGGTAAAGTACCGAATAGGTTGGTGAAAAAAGGAAAGTTAGGCGCATTTTTATTGGGAGTTAGTTTTTCTTTAGGTTTCTGTCCGACAATGTTTGTTTTATTTTTCGTTACGTTAATGCCGATTGTATTATCAACACCATATGGCGCCGTTCTTCCAAGTATATTTGCTATTGGTACATCGATTCCACTCATTTTGGCAATCTTTTTAATTTGGTATTATGAATTAGGAAGTATTTTTATAAAGAAAAGTCGGAAGTTAGGTTCAATTGTACAGAAGAGTGCAGGTTGGATCATGATTGTACTCGGAATTATAGATACATTAACATATTGGTTGTAATTTAAAAATCCAGTGCCGATTAAAGCCACTGGATTTTTTAAAAGATAAGAAAGTATAAAAATTTGAACCTAGTTTTAGTGTCTAGCTCCGGGCGCCATCGGACCTGAGGTCATAAGCCAATCACGGAAGGTAAAGAACAACCTTCCAGCCGGCTTGTCTTATGCTTGTCGCCGATAGGCGGGCGCGCCTTTCGCTTTTCTTGAAAGATAAGAAAGTATAAAAATTTGAACCTAGTTTTAGTGTCTAGCTCCGGGCGCCATCGGCTCGAGGTCATAAGCCAATCCCTTCCCGAAGGCAAAAAACGCCTTCAGTCAGGGCTCGTCTTATGCTTGTCGCCGAAAGGCGGGCGCCCTGCGCTTTTCTTATATTTATCCCGGATTAACGGGCAGTAAAACCCCACTAAGGGAAGCTTCCTTTATGGGATTATTCAACTTTTCAAAGTAAAGCAATTTGCCTGTCTGCCGTAAATTGATATGTGCAGCGTGATTACTTACTGTTATTTCTTTAATTATGTATTAATATTAGTACCATAGGTTCTACAAATCCATGCGTAGTTATTATGGATCATTGAGATAATATTTGCAAGGTGAAAATGAGAGTATAGAGGTGTAAGTTTTTTTAAAGGGAAGCGAAGCTTAAATGACAAAAATTTTATTAATAGATGACGAACAAAGGATGTTAGACTTATTAACTTTGTATCTGGAGCATCATGATTACAAATGTATTAAAGCTAATTCTGGAGAAGAAGGAATTAGCTATCTTGAAGAGAATAAGGTCGATTTAATCTTATTAGATGTGATGATGCCTACGCTTAATGGTTGGGAAACAGCTGAATTAATAAGAAAGTTTTCTGACGTACCAATTATAATGCTTACAGCAAGAGGTGCAAGTACGGATATGGTACGTGGATTAACTATTGGAGCAGATGATTATATCACGAAGCCTTTTGATGAAAGTGTTCTAATTGCGCGGATACAAGCTGTTTTAAGAAGAACCAATCATACAAGCAAATTAGAAAGCTATGGACTAATATGGGACGAAAGCAACCATACGCTTTCTTATAATAATGAAAATATCATTATTACTCCAAAAGAGTTTGATATGGTTGGTTTATTAATGAAAAACAAAAATATCGTTTTTAGCCGAGAGAAATTAGTAGAATCTATCTGGGGATATGAAACAACAATTGAAGACCGGACAGTGGATTCACATGTAAGAAATATAAGGGATAAATTGAGAAAATCTGGTTTCCAAGTTGAGGACCATTTGAAAACTGTTTGGGGAGTAGGATACAAATGGGAGTAGCATTAAATTGAGGGGAAATAAATGAATAAACTATCAATTAAACTTGGACTTTTGGTTTTTACATTTATTCTAATAATTGAAATGCCGCTATTTTATTTTTTATACAGTGGATTAGTAAATTCCCGAATTGAGGAAGAACTTTCAGAGCTTAAAGCCAGAGGAAATAGTCATCGAAATGTACTTGAAAAAAACTATGATAAAGCTACGATTAAACATGTAGCATTAATGGAATCAGAAGCAGATACAGATGTAGTGATTATGACGCATGATGGTGAAGTAGTAGACAAATCGAATAAGTTAACAGCCGGTATGAAAAGTCTCATGAAAAATGAGAGAAGCTCTGTACCATTTGAAGGCATGATTGTCGAAAGCCGGTGGGAAACAGAATCATATATAGCCACAGTAAGTCCAATCATTTTTGAAGACAAATTAGTTGGTCATGTATATATGTTTAAAAATACCGAATCAATTCAACAAATGATTTCAAAGTTAAAGCGTCATTTTGTCTTAATTGGTGGGATTGCCATTATTTTCACCATAGCCGCTGTCGTTATACTGTCAAAGGTTATTACTATTCCTTTAATACGAATGAAAAAAGCAACCGAAAAACTAAGTAAAGGGGACTTTTCCGTTTCACTTGATCATCAAGGAAACGATGAGTTAGGTGAGCTTGCTAGAAGTATACAAACACTTGCAAATGATTTAAGTTCCCTAAAAAAAGAACGAAACGAGTTTTTAGCAAGCATATCACATGAACTTAGAACGCCACTTACCTATGTATTAGGATATGCTGACGTTGCAAGGCGTCAGGGAATTAATGATGTAGAAAGAAATAAATATTTAAATATTATTTATGAAGAGTCTGAACATATATCAGGTTTAGTTAAAGATTTATTCGAATTAGCAAAAGTAGATCAACATACTTTTATTATTCATAAGGAAAAAGTGAATATGTGTGCTTTTACAACTAATATCGTTGAGAAAATGAGACCTGCATTTAAAAAAAAGAAAATTCAATTAAAGCATTCCTGTCCAGATGGCATATATGTTAAGATTGATCAATCAAGGTTTGAACAAGTAATTGTTAACCTATTAGACAATGCATTAAAATATTCAAATAATGATAGTGCTGTAAAATTAGTGGTCGGCCACCTTAAAGAAAAAAATAAAATAATACTCTCTATCATTGATGAAGGAATAGGAATGCCTGAAGCTGATATTCCACTAATCTTTAACCGTTTTTATCGAGTCGAGAAATCGAGATCACGAGTAAGTGGTGGCTCCGGTTTAGGTCTATCAATTGTGAAAGAAATTATTGAAGCACATGGCGGTTCCATTAATGTTAGTAGTGAACTTGGAAAAGGTACTAAGATGACAATAGAACTTGATGGTAGTTGAATTTTTAAGGGGGAATTTATTATGGCGAATCAAGAAGTAAAAACAATAAAGCTGGCAGTAAACGGTGGTATAGGATTTGGTGCAAAGTTAACGGCAAAGCAACTAATTGCTCTTGCAAAATATATAAAAGAAGACAGTGAAATTGAGCTAACAACTTTTCAGCAACTCTATATTGATGTAGTAGAGAGTCAAAAAGATGATGTCATCTTGGAACTTAAAAAAGTAGGGTTGTCTGTCTATCCTGTAGGTGCTTATGTAAAGAGTCTGCGTACTTGCGGCTTTTGTAAGGGAGCAGAAGAAGAGGGAATGCCAGTCGCAATTGAGTTGAATAAGCGAATTGCGGGTATAGAAGTGCCTTGGCCACTTAAACCGGCTTACACGGGCTGTCCAAATGCTTGTGGGGAACCTTTAGTAAATGATATTGGAGTCATAAAAAGAAAAGATCATTTTGACTTATATGTTGGCGGCAAAGCTAATGGAGAAAATGCTAGAACCGCTTTTATTTTTAAAGAAGGACTAACTCCAGAAGGGTTATATACTACAGTAGAACAGATACTTGAATTTTATAAGAATAATGGAAAAAAGAGAGAAGCATTTTGGAAATTCATTAACCGCATAGGCTTAGATAATATTAAAGAAGCAGTAGACAGCAAAATTTCGACAGTTGAATCGTAACCGTTTTTTATTGAAATGGGACTGTTAACCTCCCATCATATAGCATGAAAAAGAGAAATATGGGTCAAGGAGTTTAAATCGATGGATTTTAATGAACTATTAAAAGTAATTATACTAGGAATAGTAGAAGGGTTAACAGAATTTGCTCCTGTATCTTCAACCGGACATATGATCATTGTTGATGATATGTGGCTTCAATCGGAACAATTTTTGACAAAATATGTCGCAAATACGTTTAAAGTTGTGATTCAGCTGGGTTCTATTTTAGCGGTTGTTGTTGTCTTTAAAGATCGCTTTATTGATTTACTAGGATTGGGTCGCCGTGGAAAAGCAGCTCAAAACGGTCAAGGCGACCTTAAGTTGACACATGTCATAGTTGGGTTAATTCCGGCAGGCGTATTAGGGCTGCTTTTTGAAGATATAATTGATGAATATCTATTTACAACAGCTACGGTTTTAATCGGTTTAGTCATTGGCGCAATTTTAATGATTATTGCTGATATAGTGACTAGCAGGAAACCAATGGTTCAAACTGTTGACCAAATTACCTATAAACAAGCTTTAACTATCGGTTTCATTCAATGTTTATCCTTGTGGCCAGGGTTTTCAAGGTCAGGTGCAACCATTTCTGGTGGAGTGTTGGTCGGATTGAGTCATCGTGCAGCAGCCGATTTCACATTTATTATGGCCGTTCCGATTATGGCTGGTGCAAGTGGTATTTCATTCCTGAAAAATTTAGAATACTTTTCAATCGATGCGTTGCCATTTTTTATCGCCGGCTTTATTAGTGCCTTTGTATTCGCATTAATCTCGATTCGCTTCTTCTTAAAGCTTATTAATAAAGTTAAGCTAGTTCCGTTTGCAATTTATCGTATTGTTTTGGCGGGAATTATTTATGTTGTTTACTTTTAAAAAAAAAGAGGACTTGCCGAAATGGCGAGTCCTTATCCATGCTATTTCAAAAATTACAACTTAAGGATAACCCGCGTAACGTTCGAACTTGTATAGTATCCTCTTTTGTAAATACCCCAAAAACTCGTAATGTAACCCATTTAACAAGTAAACTTCTGTTATTAATTATCCAGTATTCTTTTACGCCTGCTTTTTTGTACAGCTGATATTTTTCCACCGAACTAGGTTAACGGATCAGGTGAAAGTATTTCAATCATCATACCAGGTGTTCCATTCCACCTCTGTTCATCTAGTTTCTCTACTTCTTCCACTTGTTAATCCCTTTATTAATAAAGATCACCTGCAAACGTATTTTTTTTGCAATAATAGGAAATTTTATAAAATACAAAATTATTGACAACAATAGGTAACGACATTATAGTTATACATGTTAATAGTTAAACAATTGAACAGTTTAATCGTAGAATAATCTAAAATATGAGGTGAATATATAAAAATGTCCAGTAATAACATTAAGGACTTAGTGGATAGGTATATTGAGGTTTCTTTTTCCGTCAATAAAAAGGCGGAATCACTTGTCAAAGAGCAAATTGGCAGTGACCTCACAAATGATCAACATTATACATTAAGGTATATGAACAGAGTGGGAACGTGCACATCGTCAGAACTAGCTGAAGTATTTGATGTGAAGAAAAGTGCAATTACAGCAATCATCAATCGAATGTGGGAAAAAGGATTAATTCAAAGAACTCGTGATGAAAATGATCGTAGAGTTGTGTATCTAACCTTGACGAATAAAGGAAATGAACTTTTTAAACAAACAGAGCAACGCGTTCACAATTTAGTTGAATCGTTAATAACTAGATTTGATTCAAAGGAAATTCAGCAGTTTATCGAAACATTCGAAAAGCTTAATCAGGTGCTACTAGAGAATAAAGACGATAAGGCGGAGGAATAAAAAGTGAATTTTATTATTAAACAAAAATGGTTTGTCTTCATTGCGTGGATTGTCATCATTGTGGGGTTATTTATGGCAGCTCCTAATATGGCGGAGCTTGTTAGAGAAAAAGGCCAAATTGAAGTCCCTGAAGGATACTCTTCTAATTTAGCAGGACAGATTATGAATGATGTTCAAAAACAAGAAGGCGGTGGGGATGAAACTCAAGTAGCCTTAGTATTTCATAGTGAAAAAGGTCTTACCGAAACAGAAATAAATGAAGCTGAAAAAGCAATTCGAGCTCTAGAAGAAAACAGTGCTGAGCTTGGTGTTATCGAAATACTTACACATTTTAATGAAGAAAATTTAAAAAGTCAGTTGGTATCAGAAGACGGAAAGTCGATCTTAGCTTCCGTAACATTAAGTTGGAATGACCGTGAGCCAGCTGAACTAAGAGAGGAAATATATCAAGCTATTGACCAGGTGAAAGTTGAACACTATTATACAAGTGAATGGTTAATAGGTGAAGATTTAATTTCAAGTTCACAAGAAGGCTTGAAAAAAACAGAGGGTATTACGGTAATCTTTATCCTAGCTGTGTTACTACTCGTATTTAGATCAGTTGTTGCGCCATTAATACCATTAGTAACAGTAGGATTCTCCTATCTTGCGTCACAATCGATTGTATCGTTTTTTGTTGATAAATTAGATTTTCCTATCTCAACGTATACACAAATTTTCCTAGTTGCTGTACTATTCGGTATTGGTACGGATTACTGTATTCTATTACTTAGCAGATTTAAAGAGGAATTGTCACAAAGAGAAAGTGTAACAGAAGCCATTGTTGAAACTTACCGCAATGCTGGCCGTACCGTGTTCTTTAGTGGTTTAGCGGTTATGATAGGTTTTGCAGCCATTGGTTTCTCACAATTTATCCTATACCAATCTGCAGCAGCGGTAGCGGTAGGGGTTGCGATTCTTCTTGTTGCGCTGTTTACTGTTGTACCTTTCTTTATGGCAGTTTTAGGACAGAAAATATTTTGGCCTTCTAAAAGTAAAGCTGAACATGGGGATAGTAGACTTTGGACGATTGCAGGGAGATTTTCATTATCACGACCATTACTATCATTATTAGTTGTTGCCGCGGTATGTGTGCCGTTTTTGGTAACATATGATGGTGAATTATCGTATGACTCATTGGAAGAAATCAGTGGCGACGTAAATTCTATCGAAGCTTTTAATGCAATTGCAGATAGTTTTGGACCCGGTGAATCAATGCCCACTCAGGTTGTTATAAAAAACGATGAAGAAATGGATTCTGTTGATTACATTGGGTTAGCAGAAAAAATTAGTCAAGAACTTGAGAAAGTGAGCTTAGTAGATTCTGTTCGATCTGTAACAAGACCTACGGGCGAGACAATCGAAGAATTTTTTGTATCTAATCAAGCTGAAACACTTGAAGAAGGACTTGGCGAAGGGAAAGATGGATTAACCCAAATTAGTGAAGGGTTAAAAGAAGCAGGAAGTGAATTATCGAAGTCAGAACCTGAGTTGTTAAGTGCAACAGATGGAATTAATGACTTGATTACAGGTACAAATGATATTAAGTCTGGGCTGGCTGAATTTCAAACAAACCTTGCTAAAATTGAAGCTGGAATACGTCAAGGTTCTGCAGGATCAGTTGAAGTGAGAAATGGCTTGGAGCAAACGAAAGCAGGGGCCCAGGAACTTCTAGCAGGATACAAAGAGCTTTTAAGCGGTTATAAAAACGTACAAGGTAATCTATCAACACTTACTACAAAGTATCAAGAAGTAGGTGTTGGTTTATCTGGATTATCAAATGCACTAGCGCAAATTACAGCAGAAAACTTTGCCTTTTTAGAAAATAACTACCAAGGTATAGCGGATGACCAGCAATATCTACTAATAAAAGGAACAGTGAATACGTTACAACAGCAGTTACCTGCTCTTTCACAAGGGATAAATGAGCTAAATTCTGGTCTTACTCAACTTAACGGTGGGATGGTCGGTACTAATGATGGTTTTGAAAAAGCAATTGGTGGCCAAGACCAGTTAACGGTAGGATTTGAACAATTAATTCAAGGTATTGCTGCACAGCAAGCCGGTTTAGACCAATTAGCGAACGGGCAAGGTCAAATCGTAAGTAATATGCCAAAACTTGCAAATGGCTTATCTGGGATTAATGAAGGACAAAAACAACTACTTAATGGATTCAGTAATTTAGGTGGTCAATTAAGTCAGCTAACTGAAGGGCTTGAACAAAGTGCAGATGGACTGAACCAAGTATCAGAAGGTCTAGGTTCTGCTCAAGATTATTTATCAGGGTTATCAAGCACAGGTAATATGAATGGTTTTTATTTACCAGTTGAGGTTCTTGAGAGTGATGAATTTAAGCAAGCACTTGATGTTTATCTGTCAAAAGACCGTAAAGTTATGACCATGGATGTTATTTTTGGAGCAAGTCCATACTCAAATGAAGCAATTAATCAAGTCGATGAAATAAAAGAAGCAGTCACTAGAGCAACAAAAAATACAAAGTTAGAAAATGCAGTCGTTGCAGTTGGTGGTATTACAAGTACGAATGCAGATTTAGATACAATGTCAGGGCAAGATTTTTCACGTACGGTTGTACTGATGTTAGTTGGTATTTCGATTATATTAATCTTCCTTTTTAGATCTATTATTATGCCAATCTATATTATTGGTTCATTAATTTTAACGTATTACACGTCAATCGCCATTAATGAAGTGATTTTCGTAAACATCTTAGGATATACAGGAATAAGCTGGGCTGTTCCATTCTTTGCCTTTGTTATCCTTGTTGCCCTAGGAGTGGATTACAGTATCTTCTTAATGGATCGCTTTAATGAATACAAAGATCTAACAGTTGCAGATGCAATGCTAATGGCCATGAAAAAAATGGGAACAGTTATCATTTCAGCTGTCATCATTCTAGGTGGTACATTTGCTGCGATGATGCCATCTGGAATGCTATCTTTACTTCAGATTGCTTCTATTATTTTAATTGGTTTACTATTATATGCATTTGTCATTTTGCCATTATTTATTCCAGTAATGGTCAAGAGTTTCGGTCTAGCAAACTGGTGGCCATTTAAAAGAGTAAATAACTAAATAGTGTCGGTTAAGAGGAGGCTCCCATTTACCGGGTGCCTTCTTTTAAAAAGATAAGAAAGCATAAAAGTTTGTACCTAGTTTTAGTTTCTAGCTCCGGGCGTCATCGACTCTATGGTATAAGCCAATCCGTCCGGAAGGTAAAGAACAACATTCCAGCCGGCTTGGCTTATGCTTGACATGCACAGGATGTGCTGATGTCGATGTTCGCCACAGGACGTGGCGGGGTTTTAATCGACGCGCCGATAGGCGGGCGACCTGCGCTTTTCTTGTACTATCAGACGTTATATGTTGATCCTGTTAGACTTAAAACAGCATACTAGATCAAAAATCCTGGAATAAGATACCTTGGGATCAGTGATATCTAAATGGAGTCGGGGATCGAAAAAATATAACTCCGCAAAAAATAGAAAACGGTAACCAAAAGGGCAATCTGATGCCCGAAATTGCGAAAAAAATAGAAAACGGTAACCAAAAGGGCAATCTGATGCCCGAAATCGCGAAAAAAATAAAAAACGGTAATCAAAAGGGCAATCTGATGCCCGAAATTGCGAAAAAAATAAAAAACGGTAACCAAAAGGGCAATCTGATGCCCGAAATCGCGAAAAAAATAAAAAACGGTAATCAAAAGGGCAATCTGATGCCCGAAATCGCGAAAAAAATAAAAAACGGTAATCAAAAGGGCAATCTGATGCCCGAAATTGCGAAAAAAATAACAAACGGTAATCAAAAGGGCAATCTGATGCCCGAAATTGCGAAAAAAATAAAAAACGGTAATCAAAAGGGCAATCTGATGCCCGAAATCGCGAAAAAAATAAAAAACGGTAATCAAAAGGGCAATCTGATGCCCGAAATTGCGAAAAAAATAAAAAACGGATATGTTTGAAAATATAATTTAAATATTGTTCTAGATTGGTTAAAAATATAACCGTTGAACACTTCCTAAAAAAATTTCAAAAAAATGTTTACTAACTTTTGATTTTTCTGTTGACTAATGGGTAGATTGTTAGTAGAATGATAATTGTTATCAATGATAATAATTTTCATTCTCATAATCTATTAAAAAGGGAGTAACAGATCATGACAAGATTAAAACGATTGTTTGTAGTAGCCGCAAGTATTTTAGTATTAGTAGGTCTAGTTGGTTGCGGTGCAAACCAAAGTAAACCAGTAGAAAGCACTGCTGATAATAAAGAAACTATTAAAAATGAGGAAACAAAGGATCAAGTTGTTAACGTATACACTGCTAGAAATTATGAAGCAGATGAAGCCGTTTTTAAGATGTTCACTGAAGAAACTGGAATTAAAGTAAATGTAGTAAAAGCGAAAGCTGAGGAGCTTATTGAACGAATAAAGCGTGAAGGTGAAAGTACAGAAGCAGATTTATTTATAACAGTCGATGGTGGGATTCTTGCTAATGCAAAGAAAAATGACATCCTGCAACCAATTAATTCAGAGGTAGTAAATAAAAATGTACCTGAAAACCTACGTGATGTTGATAATAATTGGATTGGGATGTCAACAAGAGCACGCGTAATTGTATATTCAAAAGACCGTGTAGCACCTGAAGATCTCTCTACTTATGAAGATTTAACAAGCGAAAAATGGAACGGAAAAGTATTAGCACGTTCTTCAACAAATTTATACAATCAATCTTTATTAGCATCATTTATTGAGTTAAATGGAGAAGAACAAGCTGAAGAGTGGGCTAAGGGTATCGTTACAAACTTTGCTCGTCAACCAGATGGTGGAGACCGTGACCAAGCAAAAGCGATTGCTGCAGGAACCGGTGATGTAGCTATTATGAATACATATTATGTAGGCCTGATGGCGAACTCATCAGAGCCTGAAGAAGTAAAAGTAGCAGAAGGTCTCGGTGTTTTCTTCCCTAATCAAGAAACAAATGGTACACATGTAAATATAAGTGGGATTGGTTTGACAAAGTACAGTAAAAATCCTGAAAATGCAACTAAACTTATTGAATATATTACTAGTGTAATGGCGCAGGAATATCTATCCGCAAATAACTATGAGTTTCCTGTTAATGTGGACGCTGCAAAACCTGAAATTCTTCAGTCATGGGGCGATTTTAAGATGCAAGAACTTAATTTTGATACTTTAGGAGAACATAACCAGAAGGCTATAGAAATCTTTAATAAAACAGGTTGGAAGTAAAATGGGAGAGCTTGTAAAACGTTATGTTCAAAAGGAACTTAACGGCTGGTTAATGATAAGTATTTTGGGGGCGGCAGTTATACTGCTGCCTATCCTTGTTGTTTTCTTTTCTTTATTCCAAGAACCAAATGAAAACTGGTACCAAATTCGTGAATATTTACTTTCAACGTATGTGATAAACACTATTACACTCGTAAGTATTACAGGGATACTGACGACTATTCTGGGGGTTTCATTGGCTTGGCTAGTAGCTGCATATGATTTTCCTCTAAGGCGTTTTTTTAGGTGGGGGCTCATTTTACCACTTGCTATTCCGCCATATATTGCTGCCTATACGTATCGAACAATGCTAAGTTATACAGGAGTTGTACAAACAACGCTGAGGAATAGCTTTGATTATCAAGTTAATCCAGAGCTGCTATCAGTATCATCATTACGTGGTGCGATTTTTATTTTTACGTTCTTCTTATTTCCATATGTATATATCATTACAAGAGCATTTCTAGATAGTCAAAGTACATCTTTCTTTGAAAATGCCAGACTACTCGGAAGGAAGCCATTTGCTATATTCCTTAAGGTAGTGCTGCCACTTTCGAGGCCTGCTATTGTTGGTGGGGTAGTGTTAGTTATATATGAAGTACTAAGTGACTACGGGGTTACTAGCTATTTTGGGATTCATACAATAACCACTGCTATTTTTCAAACATGGTTCGGAATGTATGACGTAGATTCAGCGATGAGACTTGCAGCATGGTTAATGGTCTTTATTGTCGGGATGTTTTTTTTAGAAAGGCTCCTTAGACAAAGAAAACGTTATAATTTAAGTAATAAAACGAGACCATTAGTACCTATGAAGCTGAAAGGACTACCTGCTGCTGGTGCCTTTTTGTATTGTTCCATTGTTTTTTTATTAGGATTTCTAATCCCGTTAATTCAATTGATTTTTTGGGCAAAATTAACCTTCGCTAAGGTATGGAATGAAACATATTTTACGTTGCTTTATCAAACTGTTTATGTTGCAGTTATTTCAACAGTACTTATACTTACCATTTCTTTAATTGTTGCCAATGTTGCTCGTTCACAGACCACATTTTCATATATTTTAGCAAAGCTAATAACAACAGGTTATTCGATACCTGGTGCGATTATTGCAATTGGGGTTCTTGCGATGTTTATCACACTTGACAATTGGTTAGCACCCCTTTACTCCTATTTGGGATTGGGAGAAGCTCCACTCATCCTCAGTTTATCCTTACTTATGCTTATTGTCGGGTATACAGTTCGTTTCATGGCTACAGGGTTTAATGCGATAGAAGTCGGTTTTGAAAAAGTAGGTTTGAAATACACTGAAGCATCGCGAATGCTTGGGCTAAGTGTAACGAAGACGTTTTTTAAGGTAGATCTTCCTCTCATTAAAGGGGCACTATTCAGTGGTTTCATACTTACTTTTGTAGAAATCAGCAAGGAGTTGCCTTTGGTGTTATTACTAAGACCCTTTAACTTTGATACATTAGCTACAAAAACGTATCAATTTGCAGTAGACGAACAAATCTATGAGGCGTCAATTTCGTCTCTCATGATTGTAGCAATTAGTGCATTGTCAGTAATCGCTTTTCAAATGATAGATAAGAGGGTGAAACAATGAAAGCTGTAGAAATTCATGATCTAACATTTTCCTTTTCACGGTCAGCTGCACCGGTTATCAATCAGTTTTCGTTTTCAATGAATAAAGCTGAGATTGTCGGTGTGTTAGGATCAAGCGGGAGCGGTAAAAGTACATTACTTCGATTAATTTCTGGGCTAGAGATACCAATTAAGGGAAGTATTAAAATTGCCGGGAATCCTGTTGTTAATGAAGGTTTATTTATTCAACCTGAGGCAAGAGGAGTAGGAATGGTGTTTCAAGACTATGCACTTTTTCCACATATGACGGTAAGGGATAACCTCCTTTTTGGTTTATCTAAGTTACCAAGAAAGGATAGAATGTCTCGGGTTCATGAAATGTTAGAGCTTGTTCAAATGGAGAATCTTGAAAAAAGATATCCCCATGAATTAAGTGGAGGACAACAGCAAAGGATTGCTCTAGCAAGAGCATTAGCACCTAGGCCTAATGTGTTGTTAATGGATGAGCCGTTTAGTAATTTAGACTCTGACCTAAAAGAATCGATTCGAGAAGAACTTCGCATGATTTTAAAGAAAGCAAAAATAACCTGTATAATGGTTTCACATGACCAAAATGACGTCGAAGCAATCTGTGATCAGAGTATCATTATTGGTGCAGCTAAAGCTAAAACAGAAGCGGCTAAAGGAAAAATAAAAGCAATATAGTAGACATTTAGGGCTTGCCAAAGTTGGTGAGTCCTTCTTGTTGCCGTTCTATCTTATCACATTGTTCATCCTCATTTGTGATTGATAGGTTATTCATGCATAAAAGGTGAGATTCTAATAGTGAAATCTTGACCTTCATTTATTTATTGGATTTAAGGTAATACTATAAATGGTTTATTGTCAGCCTTTTAACTAAGTGTCATTACTCAGTTATGAAGAGCGGATGAAATCTTATGTTCTTTTAGCTAAAGAAATCCTGTTTTTTAGAAGCTAAGTCCTTATAGTGTGATACATCAATAATAGTTGATATAATGTGAAGTGAAATAATCTGGAGCCTTATGATTTTTGTAAGTGATCAATACATAAGGAGGAGGGGGACACAATAAATGAGTGAAAAATTAAAACGATTAAGTGACATCCCATTATCTGTGTTGGATTTAGCACCAATTGTGGTAGGCGGAACACCAGCAGAGTCTTTTCGAAATACATTGGACCTTGCCCAGCATGCAGAAAAATGGGGATTTAACCGATATTGGTTAGCTGAGCATCACAATATGACGGGAATTGCTAGTTCAGCTACCTCAGTGGTGATCGGCTATGTAGCAGCAGGTACATCAAAAATCCGAGTAGGATCTGGTGGAGTTATGTTGCCTAACCATGCTCCACTTGTGATTGCAGAACAGTTCGGGACACTGGAATCGATGTATCCAGGCCGGATTGATCTCGGTTTAGGTCGGGCACCAGGTACTGATCAAGTAACAGCAAGGGCTCTGCGGCGTGAACTTAAGAGCACGGGCGATGATTTTCCAGAGCAATTACATGAATTACGAGCTTTTTTAAATCCAGCCTCAAGCGGGAATAGTGTGCGTGCTATTCCAGGAGAAGGTCTAAATATTCCAATTTGGCTATTAGGTTCGAGTGGTTTTAGCGCTCAATTGGCTGGACAACTCGGTTTACCATTTGCCTTTGCGAGCCATTTTTCACCAAACTATACGATACCAGCTCTAGATTTGTACCGTCGAAGCTTTAAACCATCAGAAGTACTTGATAAGCCCTATGCAATGGTCGGTGCGAATGTAATTGCAGCAGATACTGATGAATTGGCACAATATCTATCGACCTCAATGCAGCAGCAATTCCTTAATCTCGTTCGAAACCGTCCTGGTAAGCTTAGTCCTCCGGTGGAAAACATGGATGAACTATGGAGCGATTACGAAAAGGCATCAATTGAACAAACACTTGGAGCATCATTTGTAGGTAGCCCTGACACAGTCAAAGCAAAATTAGAGGCATTCCTAAATGAAACCCAGGCGGATGAGATTATGGTAAATGCACAGATTTATGATCATGCCAAACGTCTCCGATCCTTTGAAATTTTGCAAGAGATTGTAAAGGATGGAAAAGCTTAATACTACCAAATTATCCTGACTTAATTCATACCAAAAGCAGAGCGATTTCCGTTGAAATCCACTGCTTTTTTTAAAAGAAAAGAAACAAATTTGGCAATGTTTTAAAGTAAATCATTAGAATAATATACAACCACATACAGTAATGCTACGATAAGGAAAAGTAATAGTATGGAGGGTAATGAATGAACAGATGTGGTTGGGTCAATGAGGATCCGTTATATATTGAGTATCATGACAACGAGTGGGGTGTCCCCGTTTATGATGACAGGCTTTTATTCGAGTTTATCAATTTAGAGGGAGCACAAGCGGGTTTAAGCTGGTATACGATTCTAAAAAAGAGAGAGAATTATAAAATTGCCTTTGACGATTTTGATCCCGAAAAGATTATTACATATGATCAAAATAAGATAGAAGAGCTTTTAAATAATCCGGGAATTGTTCGTAATAAACTTAAAATAAATGCTGTGATTACAAATGCACATGCCTATTTTAAAATTGTTGAGGAATTCGGTAGTTTTAGCAACTATATCTGGTCGTTTGTAAATAATGAGCCTATTAAAAATCATTTTAAGGAATTAAAAGATGTTCCGACTTCAACGGAAATTAGTGATAGATTAAGTAAGGATTTGAAGAAACGAGGGTTTAAATTTATAGGGACAACTATTTGTTATGCATTTATGCAAGCAGTTGGCATGGTAAATGACCATCTCATTACTTGTGATTGCTATAACGTGGAACTTTTTAAGGAATAGAACGTCAAATACGTAGGTCTTCTTTTAAACGCAGACATAAAAGTGTAGAATTAGAACAACAATCTAATTTTACCTAAATGAGGGGAAATAATGAGTAGATACGGTAAAAAGAAAGCGAAAAAAAGAAATAAAATACTGAAGTTTCTTTCACTATTTATAATCCTATTCGTAGCGATAACAGGGTATGCAGTGTATCAGTATTATCAAGGTTTGAAATTTGCTGGCGTTCCACCCATAGAACAAAAAGAAACGGAGTTTAATGGAGCGGAAATGGATAAGGAACTTGGGAAGGTAAATGTTTTGCTATTAGGTGTGGATTCTCGGGGCGAGGAAAAAGCACGTACTGATACAATCATGATTGCACAGTATGATCCGAAAAATGGGACATCTAAACTAGTTTCTTTAATGAGAGATATTTACGTTGAAATTCCTGGATATAACAATAATAAAATTAATACTGCCTTTTTTCTTGGTGGGGCGGAGTTATTGAGGCAAACGATAAAGCAAAATTTTGATATCGATATTAACTATTACTCGTTAATTGACTTTCAAGGGTTTGAAAAGGTGGTTGATGCACTAGCTCCGAATGGTGTGGAAATTGATGTTGAAAAAGAGATGTCGTATCGAATTGGTGTTGTTCTAAAACCAGGTTTGCAAAAGTTAGATGGGAAAGAGCTTCTAGGTTATGCGCGCTTTCGACATGATGCCCAGGGAGATTTTGCAAGGGTAGAACGACAACAAAAGGTTATGAATGCCCTAAAAGATGAAATTACAAGTCTTTACGGGGTGACAAGACTACCAAAAATGGTCGGGACAATACAACCCTTTATTGTAACCAATATAGATGGCTTGGATCGTATGGCCTTGCTCAAGGACTTTCTCTTAAATCCGCCAGCGGACATAGAAACAATGCGTATTCCGATTGATAATTCATTCGTAGATGCAAGCTACGAGCATGCGGGTTCAGTTCTAGAGATAGATATTAGTAAAAATAAACAAGCACTACATGAATTCTTAAATACAGAGACAAGTGACAAAGGTTTCTAGGAACAAAGAGTCATAAACCATTCCTTTCAGAAGGAAAAATATCCTCTGAAAGGATTTGGCTTACGCTTGTCACCGATAACAGAGCACCCTATGATTTTCTTAACTTCACGGTACCTCATGTCCCAGTGAGCATTGTAAAATATCAAACCATTGTTCGTTTGAAAGTGAAATCGATTGTGCATATTCAGCCGCTTTAACCCTTGCGATTTTTCCTGATCCGACAATCGGCATGATGTTACTAGGATGAGCTAAAAGCCAAGCATACATTACTTCATCAATTCCATGTGCGTTTACTTGATCTGCAATTTTTTCAAGTGTTGCACGCAGGCGAACAGCTTTGTCATTATCAAGTTTAAATATACGCCCACCTGCGAGTGGTGACCATGCCATAGGAGCGATCCGTTTTTCTTGGCATAAATCAATTGTACCGTCTAGGAAATTTTCCAGTTCATAAGCAGAGAGTTCTATTTGATTCGTTACTAACGGAAAATCTAGATAGGATTGTAGCATCGTAAACTGTGAAGACTTAAAATTTGACACTCCAAAGTGGCGTACCTTTCCTTCTTGTTTTAACTGTGAAAATGCGGCTGCAACCTGCTTTGGATCCATGAATGGATTTGGACGATGAATCAGTAAAACATCAATATAATCTGTATGTAGGTTTAATAAAGATTGATTGACTGAAGCGATAATATGTTCTTTACTCGTATCATACTGCTTTATAGCATGGTGAGGTCTATTCGACGAAACCAATTTAATTCCGCATTTTGTTACAAGCTCCATTTTGTCACGAAGCCCAGGTTTCAAAGCAAGTGCCTCTCCAAATAGTTGTTCACTCGTATAACTCCCATAGATGTCAGCATGATCAAAGGTTGTAATACCCAAATCTAGGCATCCTTCTAGCAATGACAACGTCTCTTCCTTCGATTGCTTCCAATCAGTAATTCGCCATATTCCATGAATGATTCGTGAAAAGGTTAAATCATCAGCCATTTGTACTCTTTCCATTATGTGCCCCCCTAAGAAGAATACCTAAATTTTACCCTAACAAGAACAGTTGTACAAATAATTTACAAACAGTTCATTTAGTGTAGAGTTGGTAGAAAGGGTAAACTTAGAAAGAAGTTAATTATGTTTATAAAGGAAATTTCCCTAAGTGAGGGTCTTACTACACGTTAATGTGGGATAAATAAAATAAATTAGAAGAAATTTTAAACAAAAAGACTTTACATAGGATAGGGGGGTATGGTAAACTCTTATTAAGAGGCAGTTAGAAACTGAAGTACTAGTTGCTAGTTGGTATTCAAGAAGGTGATTTTGATAGATGAAGTCCTAGTGACTGTTCATAAATTAATGAAAAATAAAAGGAGATGTTACGAATGGAAAAAGTTACATTAAACGTTAAAGGAATGTCATGTGGTCATTGTATTAATGCTATTGAAAGCAATGTTGGTGAATTAACAGGAGTAAGTAAAGTAACAGTTAACCTAAGTGATGGCAAGGTTGATGTTGAATATAATCCAACTGAAGTTTCATTAGATGCAATAAAAGAAACAATTGATGATCAAGGCTATGATGTTGAATAAATAAGAAATGCTTGAGGATCAATTTAGTGATAGACTGATCCACTGGAATAATGGTAAGACGGACCGATATTATTCGAGGCTGACTTATAACGCTAGAGTCGCTTCTGCCCTGTGCTGGAAACGAACCCTAGACGTGCTACTATTTAGCACGTCTTTTTGGCTTTATCGATATAACCCTATGTCGGATAATGATGAGTTTAATAATGGGTAATCTTAAATCAATAAGTTTGCAAATTACCAGAATGGACATGTTCTGCAGCACATATTGCATTAAAAAAATGCCTAAAACTGGGTAAACGCCCTTTCATTTTTATGTTAGCTACATATATTGTAAATGTAAGGAAAGGGAGGTGTTTGTATGAGTGGAGCAGTTGCAGGAGCAGGAGTAGGATACGGCGGTGGTTTCGCGCTGATCGTAGTTTTATTTATTCTGCTTATTATCGTTGGAGCAGCGTACGTTGGTTACGGTTACTAATCTTTCCTTTAAAGAATATAATTAAAATAATAAAAAAACCTTCAATATATAATTATGTTGAAGGTTTTTATTTAGGTAGAAATTTAAATCGATATGATAAAAATCACAGCAGTTAATTTATTATGAAAAAAAAGGGAAAGATACCTACTGAGGTGATTAGAATGTTCCATTATACAAAAGAAATCCAAGGGAATGTTAAAGAAACGGTTACAAAACTAGAGGAGTCCTTAGCGGAAGAAGGTTTTGGTGTCCTTTGGAATCTGGATTTACGAAATAAGCTTCAAGAAAAAGGAATTGATTTTGATAATGAACTAATGATTCTTGAAGTATGTAATCCACATGAAGCCAAAAAGGTACTAGACGAGGAAATACTTGTGAGTTACTTTCTTCCTTGTAAAATCGTTGTTTATAATGAGAGCTCGACGACAAAGATTGGAATGCCAAAGCCCTCACTATTTATGCAGATCATAGACAACGAAAAATTAAAAGAAATAGCAGAAGATATTGAAAATAGGCTGATAAATTGCATTAACAAAGTTTAGCAAAAAGGAATCTTTTGGATTCCTTTTTTTAATTTTATATGATTTTTACCCGTCAAAAAAAATGCACTAAAATCACTAGATATACTGAAATTGTAAAATAAAACCTTTACTAAGTTGTCACATTTTGATTAGGGTACTTATGTTACTATTACCAATGAGTTATATAATTTATGCTTGGAAAATGCCTCTTAGCTATTACTAGGTGGATATACACAATTAGGAGTAACCTTTGTTATACCGTAGTAATTTGGTCTAATCTAAGTAGTTTCAAAAATTTCTAGACCAATATCGTATTCCATATTTAAAAGAAGTTAATTATCAGTCTATCTATCATTGTCTTGCTTTTTGAACAATTTATGACAGATTTTATATTTAGCTATGAATTGGATGCGCTACTAAGATAGAAACTTCAGGTTACACTTTATCCTATTACTTATGCTATAAAGCTTCTAAAACAAAGGAAGGGGTAAATTTATGAAAATGAAAGGTGCTTTATTATTTTTAGTTTTTACTATTGTCACAATGCTAACAGGTTGTGGACAATTGTTGGTTTTGGATCCTAAAGGACCTCAAGGTCGAACAACCGCCGATGTCATAATGATATCTATATGGACGATGGCCATTGTAGTTATTGTTGTAATCGCCCTCTATGTTTACATTGTGAGGAAATATCGTGCTTCCAACCAGAGAGAAGATTATGAACCTCCTCATATTGAAGGGAGTCTTAAACTTGAAATCATTTGGACTACTATTCCAATTTTAATCGTAGCTTTTCTTTCGGTTGTGACGGTTAAATCCACCTATGAGGTGGAGGCAATACCAAAAGGATACGAACAACAAGAACCTTTAGTGATTTATGCTTCAGCATCAAACTGGAAATGGCATTTTAGTTATCCTGAAGAAGATATTGAAACAGTAAACTACCTGTTCATTCCAACCAACCGTGCCATTCAATTTAAACTTTATTCATATGGACCAATGGCCAGTTTTTGGATTCCGCAGCTTGGCGGTCAAAAATATGCAATGTCCTCTATGGTTAACACATTGAACTTAGCAGCGGATGTTCCGGGTGAATATATGGGTCGTAATGCCTCCTTTACCGGTGAAGGATTTGCAGAACAAACGTTTAACGTTAAGGCAATGTCTCAAAAAGAATACGATGAGTGGGTGACCGAGGTTAAAGAAACTGCTGAACCTCTAACTGCAGAGAAATTCAATCAATTATTAGAACCAGGTCACCTTGGGCAGTCGACGTTTACTGGTACCCATTTAGGATTCTCACCACCACCAGAAGCGCATCATAACGCAGGGTCATTGGACAATGACGAAACTGATTCTGAGAAATCCGCTAACAAAACCGATGAGGACTCATCCGAAGAAAATTAAGAACATAGGGACACGACACATTAGGATTCAATTGTTTGTCCAATAACCATAAGTAAATAATTACTGAAAGGAGTCATAAAATATGGATTACTTTGCCCGATTTGCCGTGCCAAATCCAAGTCCGACTATTTACGCATCAATGGCTGCTATTGCTCTTACTTTAATTGCAATTTTGGTCGGATTGACTTATTTAAAAAAATGGGGTTATCTATGGCGTAATTGGTTAACAACTGTTGACCATAAACGTATCGGTATTATGTATCTAATTTCAGCGTTGCTAATGCTTTTCCGCGGTGGAGTAGATGCGATTATGATGCGTGCTCAAACGGCTGTGCCCGAAAACACTTTGCTCGGCGCACAGGAGTATAATGAAATTTTCACAACACATGGTGTTGTTATGATTATATTTATGGCTATGGCCTTTATCATGGCCTTAATGAACTTCGTAGTTCCGTTACAAATTGGAGCCCGTGATGTAGCGTTTCCGAGGCTAAATGCTCTAAGTTTTTGGTTATACTTTTTCGGAGCAATGTTATTTAGCATCTCTTTTGTAGTAGGTGGATCTCCCGATTCAAGTTGGTCCTCTCCTTTTCCACTTGCAGGTAATGAATTTAGTCAATCTGTAGGAACAAATTATTATATGATATCACTTCAGATTTCAGGGTTAGGTACATTAATAACTGGAGTTAACTTTATCACGACCATTCTTAAAATGAGAGCACCTGGTATGACATTAATGAAAATGCCAATGTTCACATGGTCTGCATTAATTACTAACTTAATTATTGCTTTCGCTTTCCCTGTACTAACAATTGCACTTGCAATGGGAACGATGGATCGCTTATTTGGAACTAACTTCTTTGCAACTGAAAATGGCGGTATGGATATGCTCTGGACGAACTTGTTCTGGGTTTGGGGCCATCCTGAGGTGTATATTCTAATTTTACCAGCGTTTGGAATTTATAGTGAAATTATTGCAACCTTTTCACGTCGAAATCTATATGGTTATAAATCAATGGTAATCTCTATGGTAGCTATTTCTGCCCTATCATTCTTAGTTTGGGTTCATCACTTCTTTACAATGGGTCAGGGACCACTCGTTAATAGTATTTTCTCAATAACAACCATGGCTATTGCTGTTCCGACCGGGGTTAAGATCTTTAACTGGTTATTCACGCTTCGAAAAGGGAAAATCGTTTTTACCACTCCAATGCTTTATACATTAGGTTTCATCCCAATTTTCACCGTTGGTGGGGTTACCGGGGTTATGCTTGGAATGGCAAGCGCTGACTATCAATACCAAAATACAATGTTCTTAGTGGCCCACTTCCATCTGGTCATTATTCCTGGTGTTGTATTCGCAATGATTGCCGGTCTCTTTTATTGGTGGCCGAAGATGTTTGGGTTTATGCTGAATGAAAGACTTGGGAAATGGTCATTCTGGTTTATCTCAATAAGCGTTTGTGTAACATTTTTCCCAATGTTTATCTCAGGTTTAGATGGTCAAGCACGCCGGATGTATACGTACTCTGAGTCAACCGGATTTGGAATCTGGAATATGATTTCGTTTATCGGAGCGCTTGGGATGGCTGTTGGCTTTGTTTTAATCGTGTACAATATTTACTATAGTATTCGTTATGCATCAAGAGATATTCCGTCGGATCCATGGAATGCACGTTCATTAGAATGGGCTACTCATAGTCCAGTACCTGAATACAACTTTGCAATTGAACCAGAAGTTAAATCAACAGAAGCCTTCTGGGACTCTAAGAAAAAGGGCTTTACACTGTTCAATGGAGAAGTAAAGAAAATTCATATGCCAAATAACAGTGGTATGCCGTTTATCATGGGAAGTATCTTTTTCGTTTGGGGCTTTGCGTTTGTGTTTGGCATGTGGATTGTTTTAATCCTTGCCACAATCGGTATCTTTGCTTGTTTAGGCTACCGTTCATTCGAGAAAGATCACGGGCGTTACATCTCAGTTGAAGAAGTTGAAGAGACTGAAAAAAAATTGGGAGGCACTAGAATATGAAAATAAATCACTCGCTCCCTCTTGAATATAGCACGGAACAAAACCGCTTAAATATCTTAGGCTTTTGGATTTTCCTAGGAGCGGAAATTGCGCTTTTTGGGACGCTTTTCGCCTCCTACTTAACATTAGTAAATGGTACTGGCAACGGTCCTACTGGAGCTGAAATTTTTGAAATCACTCCAGTACTAATTGAAACTTTTCTACTTTTAACAAGTAGTTTTACCATTGGCCTTGGAATTCACGCCATGCGTATTGGAAAACAAAAAGCGATGATGGTGTTCTTTGCAATCACAATTCTCCTTGGACTGGCGTTTTTAGGTGTAGAAATTTATGATTTCATTGTGTATATACACGAAGGGGCAACACTCCAAACTAGTGGATTTACATCGATCCTTTTCCTGACATTAGGAACGCATGGAGCACACGTTGCATTCGGTACAGTCTGGGGACTATTCATCCTCCTTCAAATTAAAAAGCGGGGGTTGACTCCAGAAACAACCAATAAAGCATTCATCTTCTCTCTTTATTGGCATTTCCTTGACGTCGTTTGGATCTTCATCTTCAGCTTCGTCTTCTTGAAAGGAATGATGTAAAATGAAAGAATTATTCCCGCGTAAACAAGTAATGGGCTTTGTATTTTCGCTAATCCTTACTGCAATTGCTCTAACTGTTTACTTCTTTGATATGTCATTCGCATTGGGTGCGACGATTCTTCTTATAACAGCATTTATACAAGCAGCTGTTCAGCTAGTAGTATTTATGCATGCAGGTGAAACTGAGGATAAGAAATCCATCTATACTACTCTATATTACGGATTCTTTATAGCTGTAGTTACTGTCTTTGGTACGTTATTAACTCTAGTCTGGGGTTATTATTAATACGATTTTTCAACAGGAGCGTCTACAATGGCGCTCTTTTTGTACCTAATTTAGGTGTCAAGCTCGAGGTATCAACTGCTTTTCTACCGTTACCTTCATCTTTAGGAAGCATCGTCAACACTTGATATTCCTATTAATTGGTGATCGTTTTTTATAAAATGAACAAACTTATTTTAATTACTCATTTTCCCTAGCATCTCTTCTGTTGCAACAAAAAAGATACCCATTAGAAAGATAAAGACAGCTCCTACAATCGTACCTATACCTATAGGTGCTAAATAATTGTAACCGCTTTCTAATAATCCGAACGAAAGAAAAATTAAACCAATTGCAAGTATGGTTCCACTTATATACTTTAAAGCATCCAATATTTTCACTTTAACTTCCATGGCACTCATCCTCCCTATACATATATTATTCATTTAGTTCACAAAATTGTCAAACTTTATTATTTATTATTTATTTTTGTTGACAATCCTATTATTAGCTTGACCCCGAGGTTTACTTAGAAAAAACGATCCATTTTTGTCCAAGATAGTTCGTGATTGTGTAAAGCGCTGTTCCGATTAATACGGCAAGGTCATTTTCGTAAATGATTTGCGCCTTAAGAGGTAACTCCTGTAGGAAGTTTGTAATTAGATCACTAATTGAATAAGAAAAGAAATAACAGAATAAGATGACGATTAAAAACCGTACACCACCAGAACGATAAGAGATCTTACTATTAAATGTAAAAGTGCGGTTAAGCAAAAAGCTAACAATAGCTCCTACACTGTTCCCAATAAATGTTGCACCCCAATAAGATACATCTATTTTGTACATCATAATAAATATTGTCGATAAGCCAATAAAAGTATTAATGAAACCAACGAAAAGAAACCGAACAAATGGACTAGTTTGTTTCAGGAAGCTTAGTAAAACCAAGGTGTAACGGCTCCTCTTCACTTGAATCGGATTGTCCTTTTGGAAAAGCGAGATTAAATGTATTAATATCAACAATATATCTAGGACGTCGTTTAGTTTCTTTGTATATTTTGCCTACATACTCACCAATTAACCCAACTGCAATCAGTTGTAAACCACCAATTAACCAGATTGAAGTTATTAATGATGTCCAACCAGTTGTTGTGTTCCCTGTTATTTTTAATAGTAAAAAATAAACACCAAATAACAAACTAACACAAAAGGATAAGAAACCTACCAATGATATAAAGCGAATTGGAGTGACACTAAAAGATGTGATACCATCAAGGGCGAACGAAAGCATTTTTTTTAGCGGGTACTTTGTTTCACCTGCAAATCTTTCGGATCTATCATAGTAGACTTGAGTAGATTTAAATCCTACCAATGGAACAATCCCTCTTAGAAATAGATTTATTTCTCCAAACCGCTCGAGTTCTTCAATCGCTTTACTACTCATTAACCGATAGTCTGCATGATTATAGATAATGTCTACACCCATTTTATTCATTATTTTATAGTATCCTTGAGCTGTGTTCCGTTTGAAGAAGGTATCTGTTTTTCTTTCTTTTCTTACACCATAGACGACTTCATAGCCTTCAGTAAATTTCTGCACAAACTCTCGAATAACTTCAATATCATCCTGTAAGTCAGCGTCAATAGAAATGACACAATCAGACTGCTTGTTAGCAGTGAATAATCCGGCTAACAAAGCATTTTGATGTCCGACATTGCGAGAAAGTTTAAGACCTTTTATAGTCGGATCAAGTAGGCCTTGTTTATAAATAATAGACCATGTTGCATCCTTACTACCGTCATCTACAAACAATAGTTTACTTTGACTTGAAATAAGTCCTTCAATCGTTAACTTTTCTAACAAACCACTAAGTTGTATGATTGTTTCAGGTAACACTTCTTCCTCGTTATAGCAAGGAACAACAATTGTAAGTGTTGGCTTAATCATTTTGGCCCTCCTAAGATGTAATGTTTGTTCTGTACAAATATATCTTCCAAGCTGATTCGGTGGATTCAAATATTTTTTCTAAAATAAGTCCATTTGAGCTAGCGTTATGAATGGGTATAGCAGAAAGAATATAACGGCCACCCATTTCATAAAAGGGATTAATTTTAAGGTCTAGATTGTTTATTGCTTTCTTTGTATTCTTTTTGAACATATAGTGCTTTCCAATTTCATCAATGAAGATATAACAACGACCACCCCATTGATCGAAGTATTGTTTTATCTTCTTATTTTTAGTGAGTTCATTTTCAATGATCCTTCTAAACTGATATTTATAGGCTAATGGATAAAAGTTATTATAGGTATCGAGTGTATAGAAACCGTTGTATTGTGCTATCGCAGGATGGATTCCGATACTTACAATCCGATAATCTTGGGCGGGTAAACCGATATATTCCTTAATCGCTTGAAACTGTTCCTCCGCATAAAACTCTTTAAATGATGGCTTTTTCCGGTGCAGGATTTCCTCATTAAAGCCAGTGAGAACTAGAAGTTGAGCCACGATTAAAAATATACAGGTACGTCGCCAGGTATGACCTAACCTCCATAAAATTTTAAGTGAAATTGCAAATAGCATATAGATAATTAACGGTCTCAAAAAATGATAGCGGGCAAAATTAAAGGTATCTAAGAAATTGAATCGTTCTGTTAATGGAAGCCAGCCTTTATTAAACCAAAAGGCATACCAAGCGGAAAGGGTAATATTTAATACGTGTAAAATAATAAATACCTTTTCTTGCTTCCACCATTTTTTAATAAGGACTGCGTATAATGCCAAAATGGTGACTGGTAATATAACAAGTCCATGTACTGTCATAACGTGGGTATGTCCAAGGATATAGTTTTTAAATGTAAGCTTTATCGAATGTAAAAATGACAATCTCGCATGAAAATATTCATCACGACTGTTTGGTTCATGATCAAATAAAAAGGAATAGACTAGTCGATATTCCACCATCAAGAACACGATGGTCATAAAGATAATTGAATAAAAAAAACGGGGGTTCCACCCTTTTCCACGAATAACTTCAACAATCCAAAATAATCCCATTGCCGATAGAAAAAAGAAGAAACCAAGAACAAAACTTGATAAAAGAGGTAGCAATGCTAATACTACCCAGTTTGTCCATGTCTTTTCACCTGCACGAATATTTAAAAATGCCCAAAGAGCGAGGGGCATACCGAGTGTACTTAGCATTCCAGATGGCCAAAATGGTGTTAGTGCAAAGGCTAATGCCACACCAACTCGAATCCATGCCCATTCTAAGTCCTTTATAAAATGTTTTTTTAACAATAGATACATTCCGAAAAATGCTAGGATTCTCGTAATGGTTTGGCTTAACGCATATGCAAGGATTGAGGGAAATAAAGCGTGTAACCAAACAATCACACTAAATTCCGTTCCAAATGCATTCCGAGAGAGATTGCCATTAATAATCTGTGGAATAAAGGCATTAACTGGACCAAATAGTTGACCGCTTTCTTTTAATACCTTGTACCAGGCAATGTTTGAATCGAGATTATCATGGATGCGCATATGAGCGTTTTCACCTAGAATATAGTACGGAGAAACATACAATGCTAAAAAAATAATCGATAAATATATAAGCCTGTGCTCCAATGGTAGCAGTTTCCTATCTCGATTCATCTTATCACCCCCAATATAGATAGATGAGATAGTAAAAAAAGGAGTCTAAACACTTTTTTAAAAGGTTAAGAATGTAAAATTTGTACATAGGTAAGAAAGTATAAAAATCTTAACCTAGTTTTGGTGTCAAGCTCCGGCCGCCCTGCGCTTTTCTAGTCCGATGCGGCTTCTAAAGCATCTACGATATCAATTAGTCCTTCTCCAAAATAAATATCTTTTCCTCTATCACCAAGATCAATAGTTGTATTTTGAATAATCTCCATTACCTCTGTATTTAGTAAATCAGGGTTTATAGAACGTATTAAGCCTGCCAATCCAGCGACATGTGGTGCTGCCATGGATGTACCTGATAATGCAGCATATTGCTTATTAAAGTATGTGCTAGCAATTTGAACACCCGGTGCGGCTACGTCGATATAGTCTCCATAGTTTGAAAATGGAGCACGCTCACCATAGTTATCAACGGCTGCCACACTAAGTACTTCTGGATATGCGGCAGGGTAGCTCGGTTGACTGGAATTATCATTACCAGAAGCCGCGACCATTACGACATCTTTTCGATAGGCATAATCAATTGCATCCTTTAACATATCTGAATGCTGGTAGTTCCCAAGACTTAAGTTGATAACATCTGCACCTTGATCAGTTGCCCAAATGATGCCTTTGGCGATATCAAACGTTGATCCATAGCCTTCTTCACCCATTACTTTAACGGGAATGATCGGATTAAACCATGTAATTCCAGCAACTCCTTCATGGTTGTTAACTTCAGAAGCAATAATTCCAGCAACATGGGTTCCATGTCCATTATCATCATCAGCTTGATCGGAATCATTTAAGGCATTATAGCCTTTTGTTAAACGACGGGCTAAATCAGGATGTTCAAGATCTACACCAGTATCAACTACAGCGATTTTAACTGTTTCATCTCCTTGAGTTATCCTCCATCCAGCCTCCGTTTCAATAAGTGGTAGATTCCATTGATATCGTTGGTATAGTTCATCATTTGGAGGTGAAATTTCATTTTGCATCATAATATAATTTGGCTCAGCATATGAAACATTTTCAATTGGAGCGAAATATTGAATTAAGTCCACTGTTGTTTTAGTTTCTGATGAGAAGGTGTAAATTGAATCCATTCTTTTAAGCAATTTCCCGTTAATTTCTTTCAGGTAGGTGGAAAGTTGATTTTCACTAATGTCAGTTTTAAATTTGACAATTACTTGGTTTTCAAAGAAATGGCTCGAATCACTTGGATTGTGATTAACAGTTGTAATTTTGGGACTGTTGTTTAAATCGTTTTTTATGGATTCTCCAATTTGAATCGAGTTTACAGTGAATAGCTTATTATTTCCTTTATTTTTATCATCTTTATCTATTATCTTTGGTTGCATCAAGTCCTTGTCTTTATCTAAACCTTGGATTTGTTGAATCGTGGGACCCTGCTGTCGTGCCGTATTATCCTCGCGAACACCAAATGGTGAAAAAACGGAAATAAATAATATAGATGCAAATATTGGAATAATTATCCAAGTAAAGCCTTTTTCCTTCATAGCAAAAACACCTCGGTAGAATTTTTTACCTAATATGGCAATATGATAAGCTTTTGCACAATGGAGATATTTCATGCAGAAATAGTAATTACAGATTCGAATTTTTTTCCAAACTTATTAAGGGGCAGTTAGACCCCACCAAAAGAAGCTGGTAATTCAGGAGGATCAAATGCCCCTAAAAGTCCAACGAAGCACTGGCGTTTGAAGTTTTACTTTACATTTATAGTTTGAAGGACTTTAGTAAATAATACTGCTAGTAGTAATTAATCCAATGTATGTAGGGAAGGATGAACTGAAAATGCGGCATCTAAAGGCGTTAGGGATTAAATATATTGTCATTTCGGTTGTGCTTTTGTCAATTTTAGGGATTTACTATAATGCTTCTATAGCGGGAATATTGATGATAAGCATACTAGTCACAGGAGTGGCATATGTTATCGGAGATTTATTTATATTGCCAAGGTTCGGAAATTTAGTAGCTACTTTTGCAGACTTTGGCCTCGCATTCGCTTCAGTATGGGCGCTAAGCCTTTTATTTATTGGGCAGGCTGATAGGATTGTTTTAGCGTCACTTTTTGCAGCAACATTTATAGCAATGTCAGAAGCTCTGTTTCACGCCTATATGGAAAGTAAGGTATTAAAAAAAGGTGATAATCACTTAACGTTTAACAGTACAAGCTTTGAAAATAGGTTTCAAACTGAGATAGCGGAGGAGACGGATATACAGGATATAAAGAAAGAGAAAAAATAATAAATGATTTAGAGTAGCCTACCAAGTTGGTAGGCTTATTTAAAAGATAAGAAAGTATAAAAGTTTGTACCTAGTTTTAGTGTCTAGCTCCGGGCGCCTGTGCTTTTCTTATTAAAGTTTTTGCATAATTACCTAACATTTCATGGAATAACTAACAGAAGGGAATTAATTGAAGGGCTACTTATCAAACGTTTATTTAAACTGTTTGAAATATGACGTAAATGGTGATGCATATGTTTAACATGTTTCGGAAGCAAAAACATCAAAAACCGAAGCTAGTAGAAACTATAGTTACGGCCTTTCAAAAGATGGGGGATTTTCTGTATTATTTGAATGATCAAGCGATTCAACCATACTGGATTTGTTACCAGACAACATTGGTAGACTCGAAAATCATACACGAATTTGTGTTGCCCTCTTTAAATAAACACTCATTTGAGAATATAGAGGATATTAAGAAAGCTGTGCCAATTGAAGATATTATCATTTCTAAGGATATTGAAGAAATTAAATCAAAAGTGATCTCTGGATATATCATGGTTCAATTTCACAAACATGATCAGTCCTGTGCGCTGATTAGAGCAGCACTTAATGAAAATCGTAGTATTTCTGTACCAGAGGTTGAATTTAGTGTTGTTGGTCCTAAGGAAGCCTTTGTTGAATCCCTTGATACGAATTTAAATCTAATTAGAAAAAGATTGCCAATTATTGATTTAAAAGTAAAAGAAGTAACAGTGGGAGAATTATCTAAAACGCGAATTAGTGTTTTATATATTGAGGGTATTACTGATAAAACAAATGTTCGAACAGTGCTGCAAAGATTAAAAGATATAGAATTTGATCAATTAGTAGATAGCTCTTTTGTAGCACAAATGATTGCAGATAACCAAAAGTCACCCTTTCCCCAATTATTAGATACAGAGCGACCAGATAGGGTTGCATCTGTATTATCAGAGGGGAAAGTCGTTATTTTAGTAGATGGCTCCCCACATGCTTTAATTGGCCCTACGACAATAATCGAATTTTTTTCATCGTTTGAGGATTATTTTTTAAATTGGTATGTGGCTACGTTTTTAAGATTATTAAGGTTTTTTTCTGTAACATTTTCAATCTTAGTCACACCCCTTTATGTTGCGGTTCTCACCTTTCATTATGAACTAATACCCAGGGAATTGATGGGGACACTTATTACGTCAAGACGAGTAGTACCGCTACCACCTATATTAGAAGCGGTGTTTTTGGAATTAACAATTGAGTTGCTAAGAGAAGCAGGGGCAAGACTGCCAACAAAAGTAGGTCAGACAATTGGTATCGTTGGTGGGATTGTAATCGGAACAGCAGCGGTTGAAGCAGGCTTAACCAGTAATGTACTTTTAATTATTGTTGCGTTGGCAGCGTTGGCATCATTTACAACACCTGTTTATAACATGGGCAACACTATCCGTATTCTGAGATTTCCGTTTCTTCTGTTTGCCCAGCTATGGGGATTACTAGGTGTTGTCTATTGCTTTTGTATTTTACTAACACATCTTATTCGACTTACATCGCTTGGAAGGCCAATATTAGAGCCGATCTATCCGCTTAGATTAAATGATCTTAAAGACGGACTAGTTAGACTTCCGTTTAGTAAACTGGCAAAAAGACCTCAATATTTACGTTCCCAGCAGCCAGAGCGGTTTAATAGAAAAAATGCTCAAATGAATAAGGACATCGATGAATAAGTGTACTACAAGGAGATGGCCGCATGAAAAAAGTGGATGAACGTTTTTTAGTATCACCATATCTAGTGTTCTTCTTAATTTCATCAATCCAAATTGGTGTCGGTGTACTTGGGTTTCAACGGATCATCGCTAAGGCGGCCGGCTATGATAGTTGGATATCCATTATAGTCGCTGGAATGCTGGCGGTGTTGGTAATCTGGATGATCTATAAAATAGTAGAGAAATCTGAAGGCGATATCATTGCTGTTCATAAAGATGTATTTGGAAAATGGATTGGTGGATTTTTGTCTTTAGCTTTTACAGCCTATCTACTTCTATTTACCATTGTTGTAATGCGGACATTTATCGAGGTTATTCAGGTATGGATGTTTCCTGAATTTAATGTATGGATCTTTACTATATATTTTTTTTTACTAAGTTATTATGTTATTTCTGGGGGCTTCCGTACTGTTACAGGAATAAGCTTATTTAGCATTGTTTTCCCATCCTATTTAGTTTTAATGGTAGTATTTCCATTGAAATTTGCTAATTTTGGTAATTTATTACCTATATTAGATCACTCAATAATGGAGCTTGCAGCTGCAACTAGGGGAATGAGTCTAAGTATGATTGGATATGAAGTGCTATTTGTTTTTTATCCCTTTATAAAAGAACCTCAAAAGTCAAAAAAGTGGGCATATTTAGCGGTTGCTTATACGACTCTTTTGTATCTTATATATGCTTTAGCTGCCTTCCTTTTTTTTAGTGAGGCTCAGCTAGAAAAGCAAATTTGGGCTACACTGTCCATGTGGAAAATCGTCGAATTACCCTTTGTCTCAAGGTTTGAATATGTAGGGATTGCCTCTTATATTTTAATTATTCTTCCTAATATTTGTTTGGCACTGTGGGCCTCTAGCCGTACCATTAAGCGTCTTTTTACTGTTCAACAAAGGCCAGTATTAATCATTCAAATGATCATTGCGGTAATCGCTATCGGATTACTTAACTCTAGAGGGATTATTAATACAACAAATGATACCCTTTCAACTATCGGTTTCTATTTTAATTTTGTCTATATTCCGATTCTATTTTTCATTACACTACTACTTTCCAAAATGAGGGAGAAAAAATGAAGAAAGCCCTAATGATTGTCAGCGTAGTCATCCTCATTATTTTAACAATAACGTTGGGCTCGTTAGAAAAAGAAATTATTGATGAAATAAATATTGTAACTGCGATTGGGTTTGACAAGGCAGAAGGCGGTAAAATTAGAGGAACATGTGTAATCCCTGTCTTTAAAGCAGATGATAGTGTTGAAAATGAACAGTTTATAGAAGAATCATATTTAGCAAAAGAAGTAATCAATGTACTCCAAAAGAAATCAGCCGATCCACTTGTAACAGGTGGAATTAAAGCTGCAATCTATAGTAAAGAGCTAGCGGAAGAAGGCATAATCGAATATGTAGATGCGCTTCAACGTGATGCGAGTGTGGGTTCAAGAATGTATCTTGGTATTATAGATGGAGAAGCCTCTGAAGTGTTGAAGAAAGACCTTGGTAATTTAGGGACAGGAAATTATATCGCTACTTTAATCGAACATAATATTGATCGTAGAGATTTGCCTAATACGATTCTTCATTCTTTTATGTTTCGCTATTTTGCACAGGGGATGGATCCTTTTCTCCCGATATTAATATTAGACGGAAATAAGGTAAGAATGACTGGAATTGGAATTTTTAAAGAAGATAAGCTCGTTGATAAAGTTTCTGAGGGAGATATGTTTTTCTTTAAATCACTGGTCGAAAACTTTGGGGCGGGCACATATACGCTAAATTTAAAAGGCAGTGATGAATATGCAGCTATTAAAAGAATCGAATCTAAACGAACCATTACTGTTGATGAGAGTGGTGAGAGTCCTAAAGTTACGATTACAGTGTATTTAAAAGGCATGTTAAGTGAGTTCTCTGGTAGAAAAGCGGATCAGCCTGTCGTTGATAAAATTATTAAAGAAATGGAAGAAAAGATAGAAGAACGGTCATTAGAAATGATCCTGAATTTTAAAGAAAAAGAGACGGACCCTATAGGAATTGGCTTTGCAGCAGAAAATGCCATTCGTGACTTTGATCCGACAAAGTGGAAAAAAGGTTATAAAGATATAAATGTAAATGTGGAAGCTGAGGTTAAATTAATTGAAACAGGGGTTATTGAATAAAGGTTTTTTGCTAAAATAATATTCAAGCACAGCATTTCTTGTTATCATGATTTTAGGAAGGAGTGGTAATCAAAAACCATTTCCTGTACTCGAAATTTGGAGAGGAGTAAGGGAATGCTGTTAATTGGATTTTTGTTACTAGCTGCACCCATTTCGAACCTCTTACATGAAATTGGTCATATCCTAGTTGCTAGATTTTTTCAAGTAAGAGGAACACAGATTTCACTGGGGATTGGGCCGAAGCTTTTTGGCCTTAAAGTGGGAGGTACGTTTCTAGAAATTAACCTTGTCTATTTTATAGGGGCTTTTTCAAAGAATGATTCCTCCTTAGAAATTAGTGATTTTAAAAAAGCAATGATAGCAGTTGGTGGCCCAGTAATGAATATAGTGATTGCAGTAGTGATGATGAGAATTTATGAGATAGAAAATATGTTAGTAAGTTTAACGATTTTTTATAATATATGGCTAGGAATAATGAATCTATTACCATATAAGTTTATAGGAAAAGCCTCAGACGGCTGGGTATTTCTTTCTTCACTTTTTGAACAGATGAAAAATAACTATCGGAAAAATAGGGGAGTGTAGTTTATTGAAATATTTTATTGTAACTGGTACATCCAAGGGGTTAGGTGAATCGGTAGTAAAGCAACTCTTTCATGAGAACCATACTATATTTTGTGTTTCAAGAAAGCAAAATAATGATCTCAAGAGACTTGCTCAAGAAAACCATGTAAATCTGTATTATTTTTCATGTGATTTACAAAAGCTTGAAGAAATTGAAAAAATGATGGAGAAAATCTTAGCGTCCATCGATGTTTCCAATACTGAGGGGATATATCTTGTCAATAATGCGGGAGTTGTTGATCCTATTAAGCCTGTTGGAAAGGCATCGAGTAGGGAAGTTGAAGCGAACATTCGCGTGAATCTTATCGCGCCAATGGTACTAACTTCTCAATTTATCGCTCATACAGAAGGTATAAATACAGAGAAGGTTATTATAAATGTTTCATCAGGAGCAGCCAATCGACCAATCTATGGCTGGAGTACATATTGCAGCACAAAAGCGGGGATAGACATGTTTACTAAATCTGCGGCGTTAGAACAAAAGAGTGCCCAGTTCGGGGCGAAGGTGATTTCATTTTCTCCTGGAGTTATGGATACAGATATGCAGAAGACAATAAGACAATCAGATAAAACAGATTTTGCAGATGTAGAAACATTTATTCAATATAATGAACAAGGCATGCTACGTACACCTGGTTTCGTAGCGGCATCCCTTGTAAAGTTACTTTTTAGTCATGAGATTGAAAATGGTAAAGTATACGATATTAAAAATCTAATTTAGAATTAGTGCAATATCCTTATATCAAAGGCCATAACAAGGAATTGGGTTAGCGAAAAAAAATTCCTAAATTTATGTTTAAAAAATGTCTAGCGGGTAATAATAATCACGCAAGATTATTTTTATAATTTTGTTTACTTTTTACATACTAGGAGGCAACAAAAATGGAACATGGTAAAGTAAAATGGTTTAATAGTGAAAAAGGTTTTGGATTTATTGAGCGTGAGGGTGGAGAAGATGTATTCGTTCACTTTTCAGCAATTCAAGGTGAAGGATTCAAATCCCTTGATGAAGGACAAGAAGTGACATTTGACATTGAAGACGGCCAGCGTGGTCCACAAGCGACAAATGTACGCAAGGCATAAATATATGCTACTATAACAGACCCCTTTGTGGGTCTGTTTTTTATTGTTGAATTCACCGGCTTAAAATAATAAAAACCCTGACCGTTAGTGAGACGTAGTGCTCTATATAGTTACTCAAACACGCCTAATCTGGTATAATATTTTGTTGATAGAATCTTGTGATAAGGCTTGTATTGGAACTAATCTCAATCATTTAAAAATTAAACATTTGATAAATAATGGGGGATGTAGGATGACTAAAGTATATAAAGTAGGGGTAATTGGGTTAGGAGCTATTGGTGAAAGACTTATTCAATCATTTGGTCAGTATCCACGAACTGAAGTTGTTGCAGTATGCGATCATGTGAAGGAAAGAGTAGAATCTATGCAAAAAAAACTTGGTGGGATTAATGGATATAGCAGTCATTTAGACATGCTAAATGGTGAAAAGTTAGACATAGTCTATGTTGCCGTACCTCCAAAATACCATCATACTATTGCACTTGATGTAATGAGCAAAGGGATACATATATTATGTGAAAAACCACTAGCTAATTCACTTGAAGAAGCACTAGAAATGAAAAATATAGCACAAGAGGCTGGAATTGTTCATGCGATGAATTTCCCTTTAAACTATAGTTCAGGTGCGAATGCATTTGCTAAACGTATTAAAGAAAATTATATTGGACGTTTACGCAGAGTAGAACTCACGATGAAATTTCCAGGGTGGCCACGTTATTGGCAACAAAACGATTGGATTGCAAGTAAAGAACAAGGTGGATTTGTACTAGAAGTAGGTGTCCACTTTATTCAACAAGCACAACGAATTTTTGGTTCATTAAAGTATAAAGATGGGCAACTCGAGTTTCCTGAAGATCCTACTAAAAGTGAAATTGGTGTTTTTGCAACTATAGAATTAGAAGATGGTACCCCGTTTATTATAAATGGGATTAGTGAGGTTGCAGGTGAGGAACGAATTGCATTCACTGCATATGGAACTGAGGGAACTCTTTCATTAGTAAACTGGGGGACGTTAGAAGGTGGCAAGCTTTTAGAACCTATTGCTGAAATAGCCACTGATGACGTAGTACCTTCTTCATTATTGGAAAATATAGTTAAAGCACTAAATGGCGAAGAAGCAAATGTTTACGACTTTAATGCAGGGTATGAAGCGCAAGTCATTTTAGAAAAGCTAAGAGGGAAATAAAGAACAAAAGCGCAGGGCGCCCCGTTTAGCGACGTATGGACTGCCTTGCACAGGATGTGCTGACGTCGACGTTCGCCACAGGACGTGGCGGATGTTAGTCGACGTTCATTTACCTTGAGATAAAGGAAACACGAAAGAGCGAAAGCGATTCGATGTTGACTTATAACACTAGAAGCGCACACGTCCTGTGCGCTACGCCTTACTTGCACATCCTGTGCTTCGTCGTAAGGAGGTGAGGGAAGTCCACTAGTCGCCTTAGGCTCTGGAGCTGGACGTAGATAGACAGAGGCACGAAGTTATACACAACCTTACAATTTTATAAATTCCTTAACAGTAAGAAATAGGCTGACCCATTGCGAGTCAGCCTATTCTACTATATTTACTTTACTCTTTTGTTAGGTAATTCTCTAAATCCTCTAACATTAAGTTAGCTGCGAGAACTCCGCCTGCAGTATTCCATACTGCATCATCCACTTTGTAAACATTTCCTGCTTTTACAGCACTTAAATTTTGCCAAAGTGGATCAGTAGTCATTTCTGTTTCTGTTGCTGTTGCTGAACCATCACCAGTTTCATAAGAGAAATAGAAAATTACATCTCCATCCATTTCAGGAATACCTTCTTTTCCAACTTTTCTCATAAACATATCCTCTGGCTTATCCGCAAATAATGCTTCTAAATTTTCAGGGCGTTTAAGACCAATTTGATCAAAAATTACACCAGAGAATGTATCTTTATAGTAAATACGTGTATGGTCACCCATGAAGCGAACAACAGAGATTTCAGTGTCTAAATCAACGCTTGACTTAAGAGAATCGATACGTGCATTAAAATCTGCAAGAACTTTATTACCTTCATCTTCTTTATTCACGGCTTTAGAATAAAGCTTGAAGTTTTCTTGCCAGTCACCGCGTAATCTTTCAGCGAAAACAGTTGGTGCAATAGCTTTTAGTTGTTCATAGATTTCTTCTTGACGCGCTTTGTTACCAATAATTAGATCTGGTTGTAAAGCAGCGATTGCTTCAACATTTACTTCACTTTCAGTACCAACAACCTGAACGCCTTCCATTTGTTCAGCGATATGAGGATACCAAGGATCACCAGACCAAGATTTAACAGCTCCAATAGGTGTGATTCCCATTGCTAATAATGCTTCAGTTCCTTCATTTGTAAGGATCACGACCTTTTGAGGATTGCTCGGAATTTCAGTTGTTTCCATAGCATGCTCCACTGTATATGCTGTAGATTCCGTTGTATCTGATTCTGTTTCTGTCGCTGGCTTTTCCTCCTGTACTTCTTCTTTTTCAGCACTGCAACCAGCTAAAATGAATGTAAATGATAGCAATAAAGTTATAAATGCTAACATAAATTTGTTTCTTGTTGATTTCATTGTCTTACCTCCAAGTATGTTTGATAATGATTTTCATTCACGTCTATGATGATAAAACGTAGCAAGCCTTCTGTCAATAAAAAAATGAAAATGATTTTCATAATCATTGACAGTAATTATCACTTGAAATAGACTATATATGATGTGAATATAATTGTATGTGAGTTTTGTCACTGATTGAGAAGTATTCTCGGTATATTATTTAAGAGAAGCAGAAATAACACTACTATCAAAGTGGATATAGGAACAAAAGCGCAGGGCGCCCGGAGCTAGACACTAACACTAGGTACAAACTTTTATACTTTCTTATCTTTTTAAAACAATAGGGGTTTTAGCATATGATCTTATCAACAACACGCTCCAGATTTATCGGCTTGATAACTGGAATTATCGTTCTAATAATAAGCATGTCATTAAGTATTGTTTATGGGTATACAAATACAACATGGAGTATGGCATTAGATGCTTTTACTAAGTTTGATGGGTCGAATGAACATATTATTATTCAGTCAGTTCGTTTGCCTCGCGCATTGATAGCTGCGGCTGTTGGGGCAAGCTTAGCGATTGCCGGTGCATTAATGCAAGCACTAACAAAAAATCCACTGGCTTCACCTGGTATCTTTGGTGTCAATGCAGGCGCAAGCTTCTTTATAGTTATTGCAGTTTCGTTATTTTCTATTAATTCATTACAGGCCTTCACTTGGATTGCTTTTTTAGGTGCAACAGTAGCTGCATTTACAGTCTATTTTATCGGGTCATTAGGACAAGAAGGATTAACTCCGATGAAACTTACCCTTGCTGGGGCTGCAATGGCTGCGATGTTTTCATCCTTTACCCAGGGATTTCTAGTAATAGACGAAATGGCGCTAGACCAAGTTTTATTTTGGCTAGCTGGTTCTGTTGCTGGAAGAAATCTTGAATTACTCTGGGGAGTTATGCCGTATCTAATGACTGCATGGGTTCTATCATTGTTAATTGCAAACAAAATCAATGTTTTAACAATGGGTGAGGATGTTGCGAAGGGATTAGGACAACGAACTGGAACAGTTAAATTATTAGCGGCTGTTGTCATTATATTACTAGCAGGGGGTTCAGTTGCGGTGGCTGGTCCAATAGGCTTTATTGGAATTGTCGTTCCACATCTAGCGAGATCCTTGGTAGGTTTAGATCATCGATGGATTATTCCTTATTGTGCAATATTAGGAGGAGTACTATTAATACTAGCTGACATTGCAGCACGCTATGTCGTTATGCCTGAAGAAGTACCAGTTGGTGTAATGACAGCAATAATAGGAACGCCTTTCTTCATCTATATTGCTCGTAGGGGGTTTCATAAGTCATGAGCAAATACACAGCATTTCGTTTAGGGAAAAAAGGATTACTATCCTTTTTAATTGATAAAAGGTCGGTAACGGTATTTTCGGTTCTCTTTGCACTAGTCATCTTATTATTTTTAATAAGCACTGGAATGGGTGAAATGAAAATAGACCCAATCACTGTGGTAAAAGTATTATTTGGTTATGGTGAGCAGATGGAAACCTTGGTTGTAAAGTCATTTCGTTTACCGAGAATCATTATCGCTTTATTAGTTGGAATAAGTTTAGCGGTAGCAGGGAGTATCTTACAAGGTATTATCAGAAACCCACTTGCCTCACCAGATATTATTGGCCTTACCGGTGGAGCTGCAGTAGCCGTAGTTGCGTTCTTGGCGTTTTTTAGTGATGCAAATAATTCATTAACTGTAAGCATTAAATGGATGCCCGTTGCAGCGTTTATTGGCGCAACAATAGTGGCAATCTTAGTTTACTTATTAGCTTGGAAAAATGGGGTATCGCCAATACGACTAGTTTTAATAGGGATAGGTGTTTCGGCTCTGATGCAGGCGTTTACAACAATGTTTATGATTATGGGTCCGATTTATCGCGCTAGTCAGGCAAATATATGGATTACTGGAACAGTGTACGGCTCAACTTGGCAAAATGTAGCAGTGTTAACACCTGTTGTTATCATTTTAGTCACGATATCTATCATTTCAGCAAGAAATCTTAACGTACAAGAGCTTGGTGATGAGGTTGCGACAGGTGTCGGTAGTGCTGTTCAAAAGCAAAGGCTAATATTGCTTTTAGCGAGTACAGCATTGACTGGTAGTGCGGTTGCTTTTGCTGGTGGGATTGGCTTCGTGGGCTTAATGGCACCACATATTGCAAGGAAATTAGTTGGTTCTGCTTTTGGAGCACTTATACCAACTGCAGCTTTAGTTGGAGGCTTACTTGTTTTGCTTGCTGATTTAATTGGTAGAACATTATTTTCACCATTAGAAGTGCCAGCTGGAGTTTTTACAGCTGCCATTGGAGCACCTTATTTTATCTACCTACTATACAAGAGTCGAAATTAAATAGGAGAGGGGCAAGCAATCATGTATGCCTTAGAAACGAACGCACTTAAACTATCATATGGTGAAACATTAATTATAGATGACCTACATTTACAAATACCAAAGGGTGAGATTACTGTATTTATCGGTGGAAACGGCTGTGGTAAATCGACTCTCTTACGTTCAATGGCAAGACTACTTAAACCACAGGAAGGATCGATTCTTCTAGAAGGGGATGCAATTGCTAAGCTTGCGACCAAGGAAGTAGCGAAAAAATTAGCGATTCTCCCACAAGGACCCGTTGCTCCTGAAGGTCTTACTGTGTTGCAGTTAGTTAAACAAGGCCGTTATCCTTACCAAAACTGGTTCAAACAATGGACAGAAGAAGATGAATCTATGGTTAATCGAGCTTTAGAAGCAACCGGAATGGTGGAGTTTTCAGAACGTCCTGTTGATTCTTTGTCAGGTGGTCAGCGCCAACGTGCATGGATTGCGATGACACTCGCGCAGCAAACAGATGTCATTTTACTAGATGAACCGACAACCTATCTAGATATGACACATCAAATTGAAATTTTGGATCTTTTATTTGAATTAAATGAAACAGAGAACCGTACGATTGTTATGGTTTTACACGATTTGAATCTTGCATGTAGATATGCTCATCATATTGTTGCAATTAAGGATAAACAAATTTACGCACAAGGTAGACCTGAACATGTGATTAATTGTAATTTAGTTAGAGATGTGTTCTCAATGGAATGTGAGGTAACAGTCGATCCACTTTTTGGAACACCATTATGTATTCCACATGGAAAGGGACGTTGCATTTTAAAAAAGGTAGGAGTGTAACATGACAACTGTATTTCATACAGATGAAATCAAGCAGCTAAAAAACTTTCGTCTAAGTGAACAGCCCTATCCATCTGAATTATCAATAGCCGTAAGTGATTTATTGGATAAAGAAAAGCTAACGAGCTATTTAAGCAAATTACAAGCAACAATTGATGCCCCAGATCAGAAAGTAACTGCTTCAATGTTGGTCAAAAGGTATGGCTTTTTCGCTGTTCTTTCACTTTATTCTATGACCATCCTTAATAAGCAACTAAATGTCTCTTTAAACAATGTTTTTATAGAAACAGATGAAAACAAAGAAATATCAGTATGGTTACCAAACTTTCGACTACAAAACTTAGAATGTTGTGTTGCCGAAGATAACAGAATGGGATGGAGAGATAAATATTTAAAATCTTTATTCTCTGAACATATTCAGGTGATTATTGACGTATTATCTAGAGAAACGAAAATTTCAAAATTGATCTTATGGGAGAATATCGCAATCTATATTTATTGGTTGTATGAAATGCTTCTTGAGGATGAACGATTTGATATGTATAAAACGATTATAGAAGATGACTTTAATTATGTAGTAGGGAATGCAAATGGATATTTATTTGGTCCAGGTAACCGTAATCCCCTATCACGATATTTTTCAAAAAAAACCTATCTTCCAGAGCATGATAAAGAAGTAAGGGTCCGAAAAACGTGTTGTCTTTACTATCAAACCACTAGTCAAATCGACCATTGTATAACCTGTCCCATTACTTGTAAAAAAGTATAAAAGAAATTGGTGATAAGCCGGTTTCTTTTTTGTATTTGTTAAGGAATTTATAAAATTGTAAGGTTGTGTATAACTTCGTGTCTCTGTCTATCTACGTCTAGCTCCGGGCGCCCTGCGCTTTTCTTGTTTGGGAATAAGAAAAAAACTTAATGTGTAGGAAAAGGTTTATAATACAGATATAAACAATTAAACAAGGGTAAAAAAGGAGATGAAGTAGTGGATCAAAAGTTTATTCAGCAATTTGACGGGCTTCTTGAAAAATATACAGAATTAATGGTTGGAGAAAGCGATTCAAATATATTGGCAAAAGTGCAAATGTGGGCATTGTACACACATATCGCAAAATCAATGCCACCACTTGTAAAGCATTGGAATGAGTCATACCCAGAGGCAAAGGAACAGATGAAGGAGGTAATAACTGAAATTAAACGGTTGAATGAAGAGCATAGAGCGACTAATGCAAAAAAATAAAGGAAACTTCCCTTAGTGGGGGTTTTCTTTCATACCCCACTGAGGGTTAGTTGAACTTATCGGGCTTTTACGGGCAGTTATCCCCCACTTAACTTCTTCGAATTCTCTAATTTTTGAAGTGGGGGCTTACTGCCCGTTAATGCGGGATAAAATGGTGCCGGCACAAAAGGATTGTGACCGGCTCCACTGTATTGAATTATTTTTATGGCTAGTTAGAATTTGCTGAATGATTAGATTGAATTGCCGACTTGAGTAATAAGATTGTCGAATTATGAAACAAATTTACTAAAATTAGAGAATTCTGATTGGTTGACTATAAAAATCGTTGAAATTACTTATTACTAAAAAGGGCTATTGCATCATCCCATTAGTAGGATATACGAATTGAGTAGTCGTATAATTATAAAACTGTTGGTGTTTTTGTTGTACTTTTTGTTGTTCTTCTGCTTCTAGTTTATACCATCCATGCTCAAACATTAAGTTAAACAATTGGCGTTGACTATTTTGTGTTTCATTAAAAATGGTTCTGATATCTTGATAGAGCGCCTCGTGACTCGCTTCATTTAGGGCATTTGAATAGGCGTCGGTCATATACTTTTCAGTTGCGAGCATATCGTTTATAAAATCCCGGTCATTCATTTGTGGTGTCTTTGGAACCTTTGTTTTCGGGTTTTTTAACTGGTTAGGACTTTGTTTGCTTTGATCCATATCAATTATCCTCCTGACTGCTTTTATTGTTGATTTTGTTGTTGCATGCCTTGTATGGGATGGTTAGTACTTTCTAAATGACCAAGAATTTTCATATAGTGACGTTGGTGCATTTGTCCAATTTCATCTAGAGCTTGACTTAAACCTTGTACCTGGACTTGACCTGCATAAAAGTGAGCCTTTTTAAGGGCCAATAAATTCCACGACATCATGTCAGTTAAATACAATAAGTCCTTTGTACTGATAACATTTGGTGGTTGAGGATGAACCGCCTGTTGGTTAAGAGGCGTATTTTGCTGTTGTTGCATAGAGAAACCTCCTTGATAGTTTTTGACTCTTACTTTCTATTTGTACGCTATATTTTCCCTCATAATGATGTATCTATACGAAGAAGGACTGACAAAAATGACGAGTTCTCGACAAATTTCTTCTGTAATCATATTCAAATTAGTATAAAGGTGATAAAATGAGGTTGGATTATAGTATCTAAATATATAGAGTATGTATGCGTTTACAAGGGGGGCACATCATGGAACAACTTTTACGAAATTTCTTTTTGTTCCTATCAAAAAATAGATTGCTAACAAAACTAGCAAAGAAGTATGGACTACGCTTTGGAGCAGCCCGTTTTGTAGCAGGGGCAACTATTAAACTAGCAGTACAAGCGATAAAAGAATTAAATAAAAAGAACTTAGCTGTTACGATTGATTATCTTGGTGAATTTGTCGATAACGAGGCAGAAGCGAATGAAATGGCAGACAACTCAATAGAAGCAATTAGAGCCATTGGTAAAGAAAAGATAAACTCACAATTGTCCTTAAAAATGACGTCAATGGGTTTAGACATCTCAGATGATGTAGTACTCAAAAACATGCGGCGGATTTTAGATGCTGCAAAGGAAAATGGGGTCTTTGTTACAATCGATATGGAAGATTATTCTCGTTGTCAAAAAACTCTCGATATCTTCAAGAAGCTTAGAGAAGATTATGATAATGTTGGTACTGTAATCCAAGCTTATTTGTACCGAACAGTTCAAGATATCAAGGATTTAAATAAATACAAACCTAACCTTCGCCTAGTTAAAGGCGCTTATAAAGAATCACCTCAAGTTGCCTTTCCAGAGAAAAAAGATGTAGATGATAATTTCAAAAAAATTATTGAAATGCATCTATTAAATGGAAATTATACGGCAGTTGCGACTCATGATGATGCAATGATCGAATATACAAAAGAATTAGTAAAAAAACATAACATAAGTAATGAACAATTTGAATTCCAAATGCTATACGGTATTCGTTCAGAGCGACAAGAGCAACTTGTCAATGAAGGGTATACAATGCGAGTATATGTACCTTATGGGAATGACTGGTATGGCTATTTCATGCGTAGATTAGCTGAACGACCTGCTAACGTTGCATTTGTTTTAAAAGGTATTCTAAAGAAATAAAGGAAACTTCCCTCAGTGGGGGTTTTCTTTCATCCCCCACTTAAACTTCTTCGAATTCTCTAATTTTTTGAAGTGGGGGACTTACTGCCCGTTAATGCGGGATAAACTGATGGGCCAGACAAATTTGTCTGACCCTTTTATGTTTTTAAACAGCACTTTGTCTCTAGATAGCCTAATCTTAGCGTGTTAGTTATAGAAATAGCCCGTAAAACCACGCGGGCTTGCCCCGTGGATGTAAGGGCTTCGCTCAAGGGTAGTCTTCGGACTGCCCTATTTGAGCGACTTTCTTTCAAAATATGTATTGAGAACATACATTCCTATGTGGTAAAATTCACATATAGAGTTTTAATTTTAAGATTTTAAGGTGAAAAATGAGCGAATACAATAGATTAAATCATTGTAAATTCCTTATCCAATACCATATTATATGGTGTCCAAAGTTTAGATTTAATGTGTTAAACGGGAACGTAGAATCAGAGTTGAAACAAATCCTTCGGATTATTAGCACTCAATATGAATTTGAAATTAAAGAAATAGAAATAATGCCCGACCATATTCATTTATTTATATTAACCAAGCCAATAATTGCACCTACGGACGTAGTCCGTATCCTTAAAAGTATTTCTGCTAGAGAATTATTTAAGAATTTCCCTAAATTAAAAGAATTCTACAACAGGTCGGGTTCTTTATGGAGTAAGGGATATTTCGCTAGTACAGTAGGCAAGGTAAGTGAAGAAACTGTAAAAAGGTACATACAGGAAAAAAAATCTCGAAGTTAACCTCTTAGAAAGGATGGGGATTCTCTTGAAAAAACCAAACAAAGAAATTAAAAAACGCCAAAAAAATGAACCATCCGACTTTACTAAATCATTAAAGAAAATCCGCGAACATCATACCCCTTTACATACAATAGAAGTGGAAATCGAAGCAACTAAACTTCAGTCATGGAAATTACTTCGCATCAGTGAGC
>NZ_JARFVC010000027.1 GCF_029193815.1 Cytobacillus sp. S13-E01 | reverse complement strand
CCGGAGCACGTGTTTATCATGAAAACAGGCAATCATGTCATGCAAAAGACTTCCATAAATACTCGGAGGGTTTCTTTAAGGAATTACCAAAGGCCATCATTTCTACTAAGAAACAGCCACGTGAACATAGTATTGATACCTTTGTCCACACGTATCGAAAGGACCATCCAGATGAACATGTACCTTGTACGAAGACGGTTTATACGTTAATTGGTCAAGGCGTTCTATCTATCCGTAATATTGATTTACCAATGAAAACGCGGATGCGGCCACGAAAGAAACAACCTTCTGAGCCAAAAGGTAAAAATACAAAACATCTCGGTCGAAGTATAGAAGAAAGAGACGCCTCTGTACTTTCACGAGAAGAAACTGGTCATTGGGAAGTTGACCTGGTAATTGGTAAAAAGACAAAAGGAGAACCAGTTATTTTGACAATGGTTGAGAGGAAATCTCGCTTCCTCTTGACGAAAAAGATTTGGGGTAAAGATGCGGAAACAGTTCAAGCTGCAACCTTACAATTGATGAAGAAACATGGATTAGAAGATTTCAAATCACTTACAACTGATAATGGATCAGAGTTTTCTACACTTTCTCTTATTGAAGAAAAAGAACCAGCAGTACAAGTGTTCTTTACGCACGCTTTTGCTTCATGGGAAAAAGGCACAAATGAGCGACACAACGGACTTTTAAGGGAGTTCATACCAAAAGGAGAGTCACTAAGGACTCTTACTTATAGCGACTTACAAATGTACACAGACGCTATTAATAATCGACCTAGAAAAATACTAGGCTACCAAACACCTGGGCAATGTATAGATCGTGAACTACATAGTGTAGCTTAATTTTTCCTTTTGTTGGTCAGATAGAATAAGTCTTGGAGGAGAGTTTGTCAAGAGCCGCTACGCTCTTCCTCTTGACAAACTCTCCTCCAAGACTACAAAAAGCCATGCCAACAAAAGGAAAAAAATGGAGTGGGATATAAAACCCCCAATGATCAAAACCGGGATAAGTCCTTGATATAACTGCATTTTAAGAAAAATTGCTATCTTATAGGTTTTTTATAAAAAATTATGCATTTAGTATTGCAATTTAGCTTTTTATTTAAGATGATAAAATGTTATAATTTTTCTATAAATCTTGTTGCATTCTGATGATCATCTATGATATTATAAAAAGCGTCGTTAAAAACGATTAAATATTTAGAGTCATTAGCTCAGTTGGTAGAGCAACGAGCAAAGCTTCTTGAATAAACGACGAGTTGTACTCATCGAGCTGCTGCTTGATTAAGCTTACTGAGAAGAGGACACATCCAAGTTCTATTTTAAACTTAGTAAACTTAAAAACACGAAGGAATTCTTCAGAGTCAAAATCGAGCTGCTGCTTGCATAATCATCCTGAGATTCTGACGTCTTTTAGCTGCTCTTAACATAAATTTTTAACAAGTCTTGATTACAAAGTATAAAACAAATAATATTTTAGAGCCATTAGCTCAGTTGGTAGAGCATCTGACTTTTAATCAGAGGGTCGAAGGTTCGAATCCTTCATGGCTCACCATTTTTTTAAAATGGCCCATTGGTCAAGCGGTTAAGACACCGCCCTTTCACGGCGGTAACACGGGTTCGAATCCCGTATGGGTCACTTTACTAATTTAATAGTTTTACATAAGGGTCCCGTCGCCCGGTTAGTCACTCAGAGGATTGCCAGTTCAATACTAGTCATGACAACCACTTATTTATCTAGCCTAAAAGGCTAGTTCATATAGATTATTTTTAGTAGATTAAACAAGTAGTTATATAGTTTTACATATTAATAGCCAATATTATACGGCTCAGTAGCTCAGTTGGTAGAGCACGATCGAATAAGCTTCCCTGAATAATCTTCAGAATTCTCATCGAGCTGCTCCTTGCATAAGCTCCCTGAGATGAGAATGAAGCTAACAGAGTATCATATATTACAAAGTAATGGACCAACAAACTTCTATACGGCTCAGTAGCTCAGTTGGTAGAGCACGATAGAATAAGTTTCCCTGAATAATCTTCAGAATTCTCATCGAGCTGCTCCTTGCATAAGCTCCCTGAGATGAGAATGAAGCAACAACGAATTATCCATTAACTAAATAATGGAATCAATATTAGTATACGGCTCAGTAGCTCAGTTGGTAGAGCACGATCGAATAAGCTTCCCTGAATAATCTTCAGAATTCTCATCGAGCTGCTCCTTGCATAAGCTCCCTGAGATGAGAATGAAGCAACAACGAATTATCCATTAACTAAATAATGGAATCAATATTAGTATACGGCTCAGTAGCTCAGTTGGTAGAGCAAAGGACTGAAAATCCTTGTGTCGGCGGTTCGATTCCGTCCTGAGCCACTATCATAAAGCGTGGTTGATGTTATCATCAATTACGCTTTATTTATTGTTTAGGACATTATAAAGTTGTAAGGTTGTGTATAACTTCGTGTCTTTGTCTATCTATGTCTAGCTCCAGGCGCCATCGGACCTGAGGTCATAAGCCTGTCTAGCTCCAGCGCCTAGAAACGAGGGGAAACTTCAACTCCTCCTACAGAAGCAAAGAACGCTTCTTTCGTCGGAGTCTCAGTTTTCTCGTTTCTGACCAAGGCGCTTACGCATTTCGAACAATCCGTCCGGAAGGTTAAAGAACAACCTTCCAGCCGGCTTGTCTTATGCTTGTCGCCGAAAGGCGGGCGCCCTGCGCTTTTGTTCTTTCATGCCCAAATAACTAGTTATCAAGTATGTAATATGTATCATATTCGCAATATTCGATATTAATTTACAATAAAACATACGAATATAGTCACTATTTAGACCTAAATATACACAATTATCGCTAGAATATGACAGTAATACTACAATTATGTTACATATAGCTCATACTACTATTCTATTTTTAACAATATATGATAAAGTATTTAAGTGTAGAATAATGTGAATATTGTCGATTATATCTTTTTCTCACAAGGTGAGATGAACGTACAGCACTAATGTCCGGCAGTAAGCCTTTGTATAGGAGGAAATACCGTGTTAAATAGGAAAGAAAAAAAGAATAATAGAAAAAAAACATTACATCCACATATTGCTTTAAAAAAATTTGCAATAGCAGCTTCGGCCTTCGCAACTCTAACATTTGGGACAATTTCGGTGGGGGCTAATGATGATGGTGCAATTAGCACTGTGTATCATGTATATATAAAAGGTGAACGAGTTGGTATTGTTGATAGTAAAGACATAATTGATAAAGCTGTAGACAAAAAAATAGATCAAATAGAGAAAGAATATCAAGGGCTTGAATTAACGGCAGATGGGCTTACATATATAGCAGAAAAGACATTTAGACCTAATCCAGACAATGAAAAAATAGCTGCAAGTATCGCATCAAAGGTAGATATCGTAACTGAAGCTGCTGCTTTAGTAGTAAATGGAGAACCTGTTACATATTTAGCAAGTCCAGAAGATGTAGAGAATGTTATTCAACAGTTAAAATTAAAATATATTTCAGCAGAAGCTTTACAAGAAGTGGAATCTAGAAAACTAGCTAACACTGAAACTCCTCAATTAAAAGAGGGTGAATCTTTAATAGTAGACGTGTTATTAACTGCAAATGTTACAAGTGTTGCTAAAAATATTTCGCCTGCTTCTATATTAACGGTTGATGAAGCAGTAAGATTATTACAAAAAGGTACTCTTGAAGAGAAGAAGTATGCTGTAAAAGAAGGAGATGTCCTTGGAGGAATTGCAATTGCGCATAACTTATCTACCAAAGAACTTCTCTCACTAAATCCAGGTCTTACCGAAGATTCTTTAATTAAAATTGGTCAAGAATTAAATGTAACTGCATTAAAATCATTTGTGGATGTTATTATCGAAGAAAAACAAGTAACTAAAGAAATGATTCCTTTTCAAAATGAAACAATAGAAAACTCGGAAATGTTTAAAGGTGATAAGAAAATTAAACAAGAGGGTCAAGATGGCGAAAAAATAGTAAATTATACGGTTCAAAAAGTTAACGGACAGGTTTCTAAACGTGAGGTCATTGAAGAAAAGATAATAAAAGAACCTATTAATCAAATAGTTTTACAAGGTACAAAGGTTGTTCCTTCGCGTGGAACTGGTCAGCTTGCATGGCCAACGGCGGGTGGTTATATTTCTAGTAATTACGGGTATCGTTGGGGTTCATTGCACAAAGGCATAGATATCGCAAGACCAAATAATAGAACAATTATAGCACCAGACAATGGAACAGTTGTTTCAGCAGGATGGGACGGTGGTTATGGTTATAAAATAGTTATTAATCATAATAATGGTTTTCGTACTTTGTATGCACATTTAGCGTCTCTTTCTGTAAAAGCGGGACAAACTGTATCAAAGGGTCAAAAAATTGCAGTTATGGGTACAACTGGGAACTCCACTGGAGTACATCTTCATTTTGAAGTCTATAAAAATGGAAAACTACAAAATCCTTTGGATTTCTTAAATTAAATAATAACCTCTAGCTTACTGCTGGAGGTTATTTTTATTAATATAGGTCGTTCAATTAATATTGAGACAAAGGAAGTAAAAATGACTATTTGGCTTCATGTTACCAATGATAAATATAATTAGTCAGGGATAACGAATATTGGTAATACAATTACAAGAGTAGTCATGGTAAAGTAAAGGTAGAAACTAGTTACCTACGATACCAACATATTTATAACTTCATTTAAAGGGGAACGAAAAGATGAGTAAAGTAATTCTAGTTGTAGACGATGAGAAACCAATTGCAGATATATTACAATTTAATTTACAAAAAGAAGGATATACTGTTGTTTGCGCCTACGATGGAAATAGCGCAGTAGAAAAGGTTGAAGAGGTAAAGCCAGATTTGATATTGTTGGATATTATGCTTCCACATAAAGATGGGATGGAAGTATGTCGTGAAGTTCGGAAAAAGTATGATATGCCGATTATTATGCTTACTGCAAAGGATTCTGAGATCGATAAAGTATTGGGCCTTGAACTTGGTGCAGATGATTACGTAACAAAGCCATTTAGTACCAGGGAGCTTTTAGCAAGGGTTAAAGCAAACTTACGAAGGCATGCAAACAAAGAAGAAGCAAATGCAGATACAGGTGGATCGAATGATATTACAGTTGGTTCTTTAATTATTCATCCAGATGCTTATGTTGTATCTAAACGTGGAGAAACCATTGAATTAACCCACCGCGAGTTTGAATTAATGCACTATCTTGGAAAGCATTTAGGGCAAGTAATGACACGTGAGCATCTCCTACAGACGGTTTGGGGTTATGATTATTTTGGGGATGTACGAACAGTGGATGTAACAGTTCGCCGTCTTCGTGAAAAAATTGAAGATAGTCCGAGTCATCCAACATGGATTGTAACTAGAAGGGGTGTCGGATATTATCTCCGAAATCCAGATCAGGAGTAATGCTTTATGAGAAAAGTAGGCTTTTTTCGTTCGATTCATCTAAAGTTTGTTCTTATCTATGTTCTTTTGATTATTTTAGCTATGCAAATTATCGGTGTCTATTTCGTAGGACAACTTGAAAAACAGCTTGTTAAGAATTTTAAGGACTCTTTAAATGAACGAGTTGATTTACTTGCTTATAACATTCAACAAGAAATGGAAAAGGAACGAGATGAGAAAACTCCAACCTTAGAATATGATATTAAGTTGATATTAGAGGACTTTGTTTCAGATGATTTGTCATCTGAAGTCCGAGTAATTGATAATAAAAGTAGAGTAATAGGTACCTCTGATCCTTCTAATCAAAAAATTGTCGGGAAACGAACGAGCGAAATACGTGTTAAACGAGCTTTGCTCGTTGGAACGTATTGGGAAAAAGTATTTATTGAACCGAAGTCAAAACACCGCGTACACGTTTCTACAACACCAATCTTATCAAACAATGAAATAAAAGGTGCTATCTTTTTGGTTGCATCTATGGAAAATATCTACGAGGATATAAAAAAGATTAATAATATCTTAATTACAGGAACAGGAATTGCTTTAACTGTAACAGCTATACTTGGTATTTTTCTCGCTCAAACGATAACTCGTCCTATTTCAGCAATGCGAAAGCATGCTTTAGAGATGGCTAAAGGGAATTTTTCACGTAAAGTAAAAGTATATGGATATGATGAAATTGGTCAGTTAGCATTGACATTCAACACTCTAACCAAGAAGCTACAGGAAGCACAGGCAACAACAGAGGGAGAGAGAAGAAAGCTATCCTCTGTACTAACACATATGACAGATGGTGTTATTGCGACAGACAGAAAAGGACGAGTGATCCTTATCAATAAGCCAGCATTAAAAATGTTAAATGTTTCACGTGAAACAGTCATCGGCCAATCAATTCTGTCTATACTTGGTTTAGATCTACAGTTTTCTTTTGATCAACTTGTTAGTGAAAGGGACTCTGTTACTTTAGATTTTAGTACGAAAAATAAACCATTTATTTTAAAAGTGAACTTTTCAATTATACAAAAAGAAACAGGGTTTATAAATGGTCTAATTGCGGTATTATATGATATTACTGAACAAGAAAAAATCGATATGGAACGTCGAGAATTTGTGGCAAACGTATCACATGAATTAAGGACCCCACTAACTACAATGCGTAGTTATTTAGAGGCTCTTGCAGAAGGTGCTTGGAAAGATAAAGAGATCGCACCTCAATTTCTAAATGTGACGCAAACAGAAACAGAACGAATGATACGACTTGTAAATGATTTACTTCAGTTATCAAAATTAGATAGCAAAGACTATCGGCTTACAAAAGTCTGGGTTAACTTTACAGAGTATTATCATAAGATAATTGATCGCTTTGAAATGACAAAAGAACAATCCGTGACATTTACAAGGCTCTTACCAAAAAAAGAAATATTTATAGATATCGATCAAGATAAGATTACGCAAGTACTTGATAATATAATATCTAATGCAATGAAATATTCTCCTGAAGGTGGAAAGATCAAATTCTATCTTAAGGAACTAGAAGATAAAATTCAGGTAATTGTAACTGATGAAGGTGTAGGAATTCCAAAGGAAAACTTATCTTATATCTTTGAACGCTTTTATCGTGTTGATAAAGCAAGAACGAGACAACTCGGTGGTACAGGTTTAGGGCTAGCAATTGCTAAGGAAATGATAGAGGCACATGGCGGGGAAATTTGGGCGGAAAGTGAAGATGGTGTTGGAACAAAGATATACTTTACACTTCCCCTCGAGAATGAACAAGAGGATGAGTGGTCATGAAATATGAAGCGGGTAAATCAATAGTACTATCTATTTTAGTTATCATTAGTATTGTTTTAACATGGACTCTTTGGACATACTCACCAAAATATGATGAAATTGAGAACTCAGATTACTTTATTGATGTACCAATAAGTAATAAAAAAGAGAATACAAGCTTAATAAAACCGTCGAAAATTTTATTTCATAAGAGCAATGTCAATTATGGGACCGTAGATGAACTTGAAATCAATAAGATAATGAAAGAAATAAAAAAATGGGAGTTTTATGATCTGCGTAATAAATCACTCACCATTTCAAAGGAAGATTATATAAGGCAATTAGCTTATAGTGGAAGTGTTGAAGTTGAATTTCCAGATGATATACCGTTAAACTTATTTGATTCTATTATACAAATTGATGATCGTAACTTACCTGAGGTTTCTTTTAATCGTATCATATTTAACATTAATGAAAATCAAGATAATGAAGGAGTTATTCACTTTATTTCTAAAAACAATCAAGTAATTTATGAAGGAAGAGTAAAAGGTGAATATGTCCGTTCGTTTGAGCGAAACTACTATCATTTGTCTTCACAGTATCCCAAATATAAAGCTTTTATTATTACAGATACAAAGAGTATATATTTGCCAGAGCAGCCAACTACAATAAGTCGTGTACAATATTACACGGATACTATTGAGCCAGAAATGTTTAAAAATGCGCTTTTTACAAACCCTAATTTTGTGAAAAAGGATGAGTTTACTTACGGTGATGTTTATACAGATGGATCCAGGCTATTAAGGGTTGATCCAAGTAAAAAACTAATCCGTTATGTAAATCCAATCGGAAGAGAAGAAATTAGTCCGGCAAATGTAGACCTTATCCAAGATAGCATAGATTTTATTAACGATCATAGTGGCTGGACAGATAAATATCGCTTTTTTAGCTGGAATAAGTATGAACAAAAAACAGTCTTTAGATTATATTTTAAAAATATACCAATCTTCAATGTAAATGGTCTTACTGAAATTGAACAAGTATGGGGAAAGAATGAAGTAACTAGATATCAACGACCACTTTTAAAATTAGAATTACCAGTTGATATAGTTGAAATAAAATTGCCATCAGGCTATGAAGTATATAATACGTTAAAAGATAATCCCAATCTAAACCTAGATTTGATAGGTGACGTTTCGATAGGCTATGAGCTTAAGGAAGATCCAACAAGATCAAAAGTTGTGATCCTAGAGCCTATATGGAGCTATCTGTATGATGGAAGTTGGAAAAAGGTAGAGTTTCCGCAGCAAAATGATCTAGGAGGTAATGAAAGTGGATTGGAGTAAGACAAAGACCATATTTATCGTTACCTTTCTTATCCTAGATTTAGTATTAATCTATCAATTTATTGAAAAAAGGAGTTTAAGTCAGTTAGATTTAATCAGGGAAGCATCAATAGAGGAACAGCTTGAGACAGAAGAAATCACCTATGTTGAGCTCCCAAAGCAACCGGTTGAGGGAACATATATTAGTGGGAAGTCAAAGATATTTTTAAGTGAAGATATAAATCGTTTGAAGAACCAGGAGATAATCCTTGAAGATCCTACGATTCTTAGAGCTACTTTTACCGAGCCAATTAAGTTTACCGATACGAACTTTTCCTCAAAGCTTAATCAATTTTTAAAAGATCAAATAATTTCTGGAGAATCATATGTGTTTTGGGATTATAATGAAGATACAAAAACGATCATATTGTTTCAACAATATAACAATGATGTGTTTTATAACAACCCAAGGGGCCTATTAGCCATTTATCTAAACGATAATAACGAGATAGTTTCCTATATGCAAACCCTCTTAATGGAGATTGAAGAATATGATAATGAGGAGATACTTTCCGCCATTCAATCCCTAGAATATTTATATAGGACGGACTATTTAAAGTATGGAAGTAAAGTTACTAAAATTGAACTAGGTTATTATCCACTCGTGAATTTATCACAATCTCAATTTTTAACACCTACCTGGCATATTGTTGTTGATGATAAAACGGATTATTATGTAAATGCAATTGAGGGTCAAATAATAGAAATACAGGAGTGAATAATTATGAGTTTGCATTTTAGTGTGTTAGCAAGTGGGAGCACTGGAAATGCTTTCTATGTAGGAACGGATAAGCATTCTTTATTAGTTGATGCTGGTTTGAGCGGAAAACAAATGGAATTGCTTTTTAATGAAGTTAAGTGTGAGATTAAAAATCTATCTGGTATTCTAGTAACTCACGAACACAGTGACCATATTAAAGGTCTAGGAGTACTTGCAAGAAAATATAAATTACCAATCTATGCAAATGAAAAAACATGGTCAGCAATGGCGAGTTATATAGGGGAGATACCGCTAGACCAAAAGTTTATTTTTAAAATGGATACTGTACAAACCTTCGGTAATTTAGAGGTTGAGTCTTTTGGCGTGTCCCATGATGCTGCTGAACCGATGTTTTATGCATTTCATCATGAAGGTAAAAAGATCGTGCTATTAACAGATTCGGGCTATATAAGTGACCGCATGAAAGGTGTTACGAGTAATGCTGATATTTTTATTATAGAAAGCAATCATGATGTTGAAATGCTTCGGATGTGTCACTATCCATGGAATATTAAACGGAGAATTTTAAGTGATGTTGGGCATGTTTCCAATGAAGATTCTGCACTTGCATTAACAGATATGATAGGAGAAAGAACAAAACGAATTTATTTAGCACATTTAAGCAAAGATAATAATATGAAGGATTTAGCTAGGATGTCGGTTACCCAAACGCTAGAGAATAAAGGTTTTGTCACGGGTGAAAACTTTGATATATATGATACAGATCCTAAAATTCCAACAAAATTAGCATATGTATAGGTTGAAAAAATATAGGGTTTTAAGGTAAATTTAAGAAGTGACAGGTAATTCTTGGTATAAATAAAATGCAGGGCATCTGTTTAGATGGTACGCCCTGTGCAAATTTAAATACAGTCGTTCATTCACGAAAGGATTGGTGACTAGAATGGGGTATTACGATCAAGATTATGAACACCTACGACAAAGAAAGCAAAAGGGTAATCGTGGTGGTTGGTTTCTATCAGCCCTAGTTGGTGCCATTTTAGGTGCTTTTCTAATTATTATTTCAATGCCAGCACTATCAAAGTATGATTTACTACCTTATGACATGGATTTTTCAGACGAAGTAGAAGAGAATCAGCAGCAAACGACAGAACAAACATATCAAGATTTTCAAAAGAATGTCTCTGTCAATGTAGTGAGTGAAGTTACGAATGCTGTTGATAAGGTATCTGAAGCGGTTGTTGGTGTGGTTAATATTCAACAAGCTAGCTTTTGGTCCGAGGGTGGTACGCAGGAAGCTGGTACAGGCTCTGGTGTTGTTTATAGGAAAGCTGGAGATAAGGCTTATGTTGTAACCAACCACCATGTCATTGATGGAGCCAACCAAATTGAGGTTAGTTTAAGTGATGGAACTAGAGTGGAAGCAAAAGTGGTCGGAAGCGATCCTTTAACAGATTTAGCGGTATTAGAGATTGATGGAGAACATGTAACTATGATAGCAGAGTTTGGGAATTCTGATACAGTTCGTGCTGGTGAGCCTGTATTGGCCATTGGTAACCCGTTAGGTTTACGTTTTTCTGGTTCTGTCACTCAAGGAATTATTTCAGGAACAAAGCGTTCGATACCAGTAGATTTAGATGGGGATTCAATACCTGACTGGAATGCTGAGGTTTTACAAACAGATGCTGCAATAAATCCAGGTAATAGTGGTGGAGCATTAGTAAATATCGAAGGCCAAGTAATTGGGATAAACTCAATGAAAATTGCTCAACAAGCAGTAGAAGGCATTGGTCTTTCCATACCTACAAACATTGTTTCACCAATTATCGCCGACTTAGAGAAGTATGGTGAAGTTCGCCGGCCATACATGGGAGTAGGCTTAAAATCGCTTAGTGAGGTCTCAAATTATCATAAGCAAGAAACACTTCGTCTTCCAACTGATGTAACAGAAGGTATTGCCATTATAGAAATTGTACCTGTTTCACCAGCTGCCCAAGCAGGTTTAAAACTATATGATGTTATTGTCGAGTTAGATGGAAATAAAGTATCCGATGTTCTCGAGCTTCGTCAACATCTATATAACAAGTCAATTGGTGATACAATGGAAGTGAAATTCTACCGTGAAGGAAAAATTCAAACTGTAAATATGAAATTAGCAAAAGAATCATTATAAGGATTGAAGAACAGGGGAAAGTAACAATAATCCTCTGTTCTTTTTATATTTCTGTATAAAGTATCTTTTGTATTGTGGATAAAAAACTTGTTTGAATTTGTCGGAAGTTATAGGTATTATGAAATTGTTAACAGAGAATTAGAACTTTTCCACAGTTAATAAATTGGAGGATAGAAATCATGAAATGTTGTGAAGACCATATAGAGCTTGCCTTAGACATGTACGTTGATAAATATGAACTACCGCCAGAAATGAAGTTGTTAACAGAAGAAGAGAAGTTATCCACAAAGTGTGAATTTTGTCAAAACAAGGCGACATATTTTGTAGGGAACTAATATTCTCATACAAGATGTGGATGTAGACTGTGGATATGTGTATAACTTTTGTGTATAACTTGTTTATAAAGTGGGGGAGTATGTGAATATCTCAATTTTTACAATTGGTAAATTAAAAGAAAAGTATTTGTCACAGGGAATTAATGAATATTTAAAGCGATTAACACCATACGCAAAGATAGATATCATTGAAATGCCAGATGAAAAAGCGCCAGAAAACTTAAGTGAGGTCGAAATGGAGCAAATTAAGCAAAAAGAGGGGGAGAGAATCCTCAGTAAAATCACTGACGACACGCATGTCATTGCACTCGCAATTGATGGAAAAATGAAATCATCGGAGCAGCTTGCAGGCGACTTAGATAAATTAGCGACCTACGGCAAAAGTAAAATAGCCTTTGTAATCGGTGGATCTCTTGGACTAAGCAAAGAAATCATGAAGCGCTCAAATGACACTCTATCATTTTCGAAAATGACTTTTCCACACCAGCTAATGCGATTAATTTTACTTGAGCAGGTATATAGGGCGTTTAAGATTAATCGGGGAGAACCGTACCATAAATAGAGGCAGCTTTTTTTGAATAATTTGAAGGGATTCCTATCAAATACTGTGGAGAAGGAAGTTTTGAAGGTTCCTGGAGTGGGTTTTGTCCTTCATTTTACAAAACAAAGAATGAAAAAGTGACGAAGTGTTGCAATGTTAAATGGAAAAGTCGCTTAATTAGGTGCAGGAACCAAACCAAAACAGCTCCAACCTTTGGATATATTCCATAAAAGGCCAGTCACTGAGTAGACTGGCCTTTTTTCTTTATTATTCAGCGAATTCCGACCAACCCCGAGGAGTCACGATGACTTTTAGGTATTACAGTGAACGCTCATAATAATAGATAGGCTAGTGGTGTTACAATAATTAAACTTAAAATTGTACGTTCTATCCAAATAACAATAAGTTTAGGAATACTAATTTTAATCTCTGTGGCCAAAATACAAGGAATACTCGCTGAGAAGAACAAAATTGATGAGACACAAACGACTGCAATAACAAATTTCGTAACAAGTGCTGCTTCAACTACTAATAATGCTGGAAGAAACATTTCAGTAACTCCAATCGCAGCTGCTTTAGCTGTTAGGAATGCATCTGGCAATTGTAATAATGCTGTAAATGGATAGAAAATATAACCTATATAATCAAAAATAGGTGTATATTCGGCGAGTAGAATACCAATTAAGCCAATAGATAAAATAGTGGGTAAAATATTCATTGTCATAATTATACCATCACGTAAATTCACCCAGATATTTTTTCCAAGGTTTGGTGCATTATTAGAAGCTTCCATTGCTTCTTTCCAAGCATTCTGTAAATAGTTGTTCTTGATAACCTTTTCTGGCTCGCCTTCCATTCCATTATAGTATTCATCAGGTATCTTGCTTATTGGCCAAATTCGTACTGTAATAGCCGTTACAAGAAACGTTACAAACGCCGTTACTGCAAAATACAAATTCCATATACTCATGAGATCCAACGTTTTAGCAACAATAACCATAAAGGAAACGGTTACAGTTGAAAATCCAGTTGCGATAATAACAGCCTGTTTTATTGTGTATTTACCCTCTTTAAATTCTCGATTCGTAATTAATATACCGACAGCAAAACTTGCAACAAATGACGCCATAGCATTTACTGCTGAACGACCTGGAGTCTTCCATATTGGCTTCATGACTCGTTGAAAAAGTACACCAATAAACTCAAAAAGACCATAACCTATTAGTAAGGATAAAAAGACCCCACCTAGTGGAACCATTATACCTACGGGCACTACTAGTAAATCAAATAGAAAGGGTCCAACATATTCATTCATTAACCAATCTGGGCCTAGTTTTAAATATATGATTAACCCAACTGCCAAACCCACAATCTTTAACAATGAGAAAACGATATTAAAAATATTTTGATTCCACGTTTTCGTTATAAATGGATAGATTACTCCCCCTAAAATAAGAAGTAAAGCGTATATCGGTGTAAGAGATGGAAAGGTTGTATTTATCCAAGTAACTGTGTGATCAAGAGGAATAGATGAAGTTCCATTAACAGTAATCGGGACAAAAAAAACAAAAATACCAATTAAACTAAAACCAATGAATTTTAAGACATTGGAAATACTGTTCACTATTGGTTCTTGAGGCATAGTTTTTTCTTCTGCTTTTGTTGTTTGAGGATTTAGCACAGTATGAATTCCTCCCTTTTTTATAAAAAATGAAAATTTCTAAATACCCAAAAATTTATTCCGATAAAAAAGAAATCTTTAAATCAGATTCATGAGATAAAAGACATTGAGGTATGTTTGATTCAATTACCGTACATAGTCTCAAAAGTCTTTTGTATTCAAAATCAAAGGGCTCTCAAACTGTCATTATACATTTCTTCCCTCAAGGCCAGCTAACTCTTCTTTTGTAGCAGATGGCGCCTTCATTTCAAAAATTTCGTTGATAACAGTATAATCATAATACCCAAGGCGGGCTATCGGTTTAATTTTCAATATATCAAGTTTCCCACTAGGCAAAATGATGTCATCTGCGATATGAACATGAGCTACTCGTCCGATAACAATATCAACTGTGGAAACCTCGTTACCAGTTGGTATTCTAATGGTCTGAACATACTCACATTCAAATTGAACAGGTGATTCGGCAACACGTGAGACAGGAGCTTCAATGCAGCTTTTCTTCGTTACACCCGCAGCCTCAAATTCATCAACATCCGCTGTAGACGCCTTTGCGGAAATATTTACTGCTTCGCGTAAATCCCAAGTAGCCATGTTCCAAACAAACCAACCTGTTTCCTCCACGTTTCGAACTGTATCCTTTCGTCCGCCTAATACAGATTGATTTGCCGCAAACATAACCATTGGTGGATCCCAGGTAAGATTTTGATATTGGCTGTATGGTGCAAGGTTATCTACTCCATCTTTAGATCTGGTGGAAAGCCAGCCGATAGGGCGTGGTATAGTACTACTTTTGAAGGGATCATATGGTAAGCCGTGTTGCTGACCTTTCTTTGGTGAATACTTCATTTAATATTCCTCCTAAATGTATAATATGTTTTTCACAAATCGAGTTGTAAACGTTTTCTTTACTCGTTAGATTAATCCTACCTTTCTGTGTTGCATAATTCTATGGATAATATTTAGAATTTTATGAAAACATAAAAATAACTTGATGATAAAAAGTAAAATTCATCCACGTTATATGGATAAATTTTAGATATCTGGATAATTATTAGTTTTCCAAAGCCTAGGCGAATATCCCATTATCTTTTTAAAGACTCTACTAAAATAGCTCGGGTCTGTGAAACCAACCTGTTCGGCTATTTCTGAAATCGTCATTGTTGACCCTTTTAGCAGCGATTGTGCTTCTTTAATTCGCTTCATTTGTAAATATTCCGTATATGTACACCCCATCTGCTTTTTAAACATAGAACTAAAATACTGGTTATTTCGATTTACATAAGCTGAAATTTCCTCAAGAGTAATCGGGGTGGAATAATGTTCATTTATATATTGAATCGCTTTTTTTATAAGAATAGAATTATAAGTAAATTCCTCTTTTTCAACCTGGTCGCATAATCGGTAACAAAATAACAGCATGTTGTGAACAATATCAAATAACACTTCGCCGTATAAAATATCGTCAAATAATTGCTTATAAAGAGGTTCTTCTTTAAGTAGATATACTTTTTCCAGCATGAAGCGTCTTATATGAGACAAGATATTTGTTAATCGAATGCGGACGATTTCCGAATCGGGGAAACTTTCTTCCGTTATCGGAGAGTTATTTGCGTGATTATAAAGCCATTTCTTCAGCATCTCACGATTGATGTTTCGTAAATGCGTCATAAATTCATCGCTTTCATTAGGCGAAAGAAACGGATCGATTTCGGTTAAGACCAAGTTTTCAATTGGAGGAAATACATGGTTCCCTCCAAAGTAAAAACGGCGTAACAGGGCACGTTTTGCTTCCCAGTACGATTGATGCACCAACTTCGGATTGTCGTACCATTTTCCAATGCTTGCTGAAAAGGATAAATCATTTTTAGTCCCCATCATTTGGCAGAAGTACACTAATATCCGTTTCAATGAATGAATTGGTTCTTGATTGGAAGGCAAAAACTCTACACTAAACAATAGGACGAGATGATCTTGAACGGTTAGCACAAAGGGGTGGTAGGGTTGAAACTCTGTATTGATAAGATGGACTAGCTTAGTTAGGTCAACTTGTTCTTTATTCGACTTATCAGGGCTAAGTGCGACAACAAGTGTAGGGATTTGTTGATACCCCCATGTTTGAACCTCCTCTAAAATAAGTGGATTATTGAATACCCTTCCAAATAAAAGGTCATACGCCCATCCGTGATGGATAAAAGATTCTCTGTCTCCGCTTGGCTTTTTTTGTGTGGTTATAACTACTTTTTTAACCGTATGTAACCACTCACTTGTTTCATAAGGTTTTATAAACAAAGCCTCTGCTTTCATCTTTAACGACTGCTCAGCTGCCTCAAAGGTTTTATGATTCGTATGAACAATTGTCTTTATCTCCAGTTCCCGCAGTAAATTCGTTAATTTTTTTCGAGAATTGGTAAACATCTCAAGTTCTATGATTACAACATCTGGCTTCCAATCGATAAGGAGGTCAAAACACTCCTCTTCATTATCCGTTTCTTTTAACTGCGTTATTAAAACCTGGTTTGATAATAATAACCACTTTATCCCCTTTCGTTCAAGTCCATCCCTTTCTGCTATAAGTATTTTCATCCTTTGCCTCCTACTAATTATTTAGTGAAGAAAAATTAAATCAACGCCCTATTTATAAAGTTTTGAAATCCTCATCTCTTGTCATCCACTTTTATTTCCTATCCCTATCATAAAACATAAAGTTACGTTTGGTTTAAGAAAATTATTATGCTGAATATCTTTTTACGTCAATAGATGGATACAGTAATGAAATAAACCTTTCCTCGAACATGAAAAATTGCATGTTAGTTAGGTGCGGTGAACCGTACCATAAGGTTTTTTTTGAAGAGTGGTCTTATAGGACTGCTCTTTTTATATCATCCAAAATTATCAGAACAAATGTTTGTATTCATGTTGACTAATAGTTAACTATGTATTAAACTTATAATAACATCAAAAAAAATCAACATAATTTTTAATGAATTTGCATTGGGGGGAGAAACTATTTATAAGTATACTGACGAAGAATTTATGGAGAGAGTTAACGATAAAATTGGGAATGTACGCTTTTTTAAAAAGCATTTAAGAAGACTAGGCTTAATAGGAAATCGACAACAGTTTTCAGAAGAACATGTTAAAATTTTTGAGGGAATTAGGGAATATAAAGAAAACCACCATACTACTTGGGATATAGCTTTCAAGGAAGGTTTGAATGCAACTCCAAGGCGGAAAACAAGTGAGGTTCCTTTAGGTATGATTGTATCTGAAAACAGGCAAAGTAACCTTGAGGAATTACTTATTGAAATACTAAAAGCCTTACAACGTATTGAAACAAAATTATAAAAAATAGTGAAAGGATTGCCTCAAAAAAATTATTAGCCTTTTGAGACAACCTCTCATGTTTGATGTTTGCAATGACTATTCTTCTTTATGAAAGTAGAATTTTGTGAGGTCAATATTAATATCTGTTTTTTTATCGGTTTCTACACTTTGAATTGCCATACAAGGCTTAAAATTAGAAATTATTTTTTGGTAAGTAGTTGCTAAATCACTATTTTTATCTATTATAATTGTTGGATTATCGTTAAATGACTCTTCCCAAATAAAAAAGCATTCCTCTTCAAAATTACCATATGGGGGATTTAACAACAATTCTTTGATTGTGGAAGCGAGAGTATAAAATGTCATAAGAATTCTTGGATATTTAATTTCCTTTTCAAGAATAATGATTTTTCCACCAGCAGAGAAGCAATCTCTTAATGAAGTACCGTATACAAAATGTTCTGATATCATATGTGATGCTACCCTGGCGTAGTTTGCTTGTTTTCCGAATAAATCTTTTGGATAAAGTATAAACGATTCAGCCAAAATCCTTCGTTGTTGGGGAATACTTAAAGTTGAAAATAAAATAGGCTCAACATTTATTATATCCTCATTTGATATTTTCGGTAAATACCATTTATCTGATGAACCTTCTTCTATATTTTTACTGAAATATTCTCGCAACAGGTCATTTTTCTCTTGGTTACTTTTTATTCGGAACTCTGCGTAAGTACCATCGGAACCAAATAAATTAGAAAGATTGCTCTTAGACTTAGCCATGTTAATTGCAAATCTAGGAGAGTGTGTAACTTCAATTTTATCAACACTTGAGCCATAGGGAGCAAACTTAACTTCCAAAGAACATAAGTCTTCTTTTAGTTTCGGCTTCCTTCCAAAAAAAACGTAAATTTCCTTATAAGCATTGTCATCTTGTTCTTTATTAGAAAGGCTTTCAAAAACGCTATTTCCTTTTGATTTCCAATTTCCAGAAGCAGAGAATTTAATTTCAACCCCGTATATGCTATCATTGGTAAAGGTGACTTTTAAATCGGGAAAAGAATGAGAGCCATTATGTTCAACATTTTTGATATTTAATTCTGGTTTAGATGTTATTAATTCTTGAAATTTATTTAAGACAATTTTCTCAAAATCGTCGCCAGTTTGAACAGTACGAAACAATTCTTTATCTAGGTGTATTTTTTCTGATAATACTTTTAGTGCTTCTTCTATCATTAAAAAGCCCCCTTGAATAGTTTGTGGATATAGGAATGATTTTACAATTATACAATACAAACATCGGAGGTGACTATATGAGTATTGAAACATATTACAAAGATAAACCACTTGAAGTGGACGTTCATAAGTTGAAATTAAAAAATGAGCGTAAAATAAATGTTGTATCTCTCTTTAGCGGTTGCGGAGGGATGGACCTCGGCTTTCGAGGAGATTTTGAATTTTTAGGTCAAACATATGAAGAGAATCCTTTTAATATAATTTTTGCTAATGATATTTTTTCAGCAGCTATGAAGGTTTATGAACATAACTTTAAACATAAGGGTGTTGAAGAAAGTATATCGGAAATGGACTTAAACAGCATTCCCAAAGCTGATATAGTAATTGGAGGATTTCCTTGTCAAGATTTTAGTCTAGCTGGTAAAAGGAAAGGCTTGATGACTGAACGAGGTAGACTTTATGAACACATGATAAGAGTAATCAAACACTGTGATGCAAAAATGTTTATTGCAGAAAATGTGGATGGAATTAGAACAAATAAGACCAATAAAAGTATAAATTTATCAGCCCTAGATAAAATTTTAAGAGATTTCGAAAATAGTGGTTATGTAGTTCAATATAAGGTACTAAATGCTGCTGACTATGGTGTTCCACAAATAAGAAAAAGGGTTATTATTTTCGGTGTAAAAAAGGAAATTTTTAAAGCAATTTATTATCCATTAGCTACTCATGATGAACTAGGAGAGCTTGGACGGAAACCTTGGAAAACTTCAAAGAACGCTATTGATGACCTGTGGGACAAAATAGATGACCCTGCTATATTAAATCACACAAGTAGGGACTATTCGAGGGCTAAGTTTTATCCGGGGAAAAAAATGCAAGGTAACAATCGCATATCTATGGATAGACCTTCATGCACTATTCGTGCTGAACATCACGGTAATATAGAAGCGCATTATAGAACTCAAACACCAGAAGATGAAGCAAATATGGAAGGTTGGCGAAGACTTTCTGTCAGAGAGTGTGCAAGACTTCAATCTTTCCCAGACGATTTTAATTTCATTGTATCGGCTTCTAGTGCTTACAAAATGATTGGTAATGCTGTTCCACCTGTATTGGGGTGGCATATCGCAAGAGCCGCATTTTATACTTTATCAATGAGTAAGCAGGACTATCAGGTAGAACTAGAATTAGAGATTGCAATTAATTAAGTAAATATTTAGCGTAATAAATGACCATATAAATATATATTATTATCCTGATAATATAAAAGGCAATGTACAGCAATGTAAAGCTGTGCATTGCCTTTTAATTTTTAGGAGGAATAATCATTGACTAAGTCCGCAAAGAGAGTAAATATTGTTTCGCTAAAATTAGTAAAGGAATCAAGCATACTGTATCAAAAAAGGAACATCCGCTCACTGTAATGTATCCCTTTGTCAAGACACAAAATCCAATTTTTTAAGATAAACCTCCCCTCTATATTTTGGGTTTTAATTGCCTTACCTTAGATATCTAGTGGTTTATCCTGAGTCCACCACCCTTGACCACGTTTGTGTCCGTGGTAGTTCCCAGCCGGCGGATGGATAAAAAATGCCTTTACGGCATTCAGCCCGAGCTTTATCGTTTAATTTACTAATGCCTTTCTGCAGTTCGCCAAATGTAATCACACTCAAAAACAAAGAAGTTTCATCACGCTCATTAATCCAGCGAAAGACGCCCAGATGAGGAACCGTTTTGACGAGCTCCGATTGTGTCTAAAAGATATCTCATAATTCTAACTCTCGAGCGTGGTCTGCACTGCTTTATAAATCAAGTTCAATATCTTGTAAAGGAGATTACTTAAAGAAATCCGTCAGACGGGTCTTGGGTTTGGTCACCCTCTGATATTCCTCTACTGACAAGACAACAGCAGCAGGCTTGCCCCGTACACTAATAAGTTGTGATACATCATCCGCTGCTTTTTTAACCAAATGACTCAGCCGATTTTTTGCTTCTTGAATTTGCCATTGCGTACTCATCATAATCCCCTCCATTCGTCTGGATTGTCTAGCTAGATATATAACAGCATAACCATCACGTATTTAGACGTCTATTTTCCATGAGCTACCATCTGAACTTCAAATACCCAATGCATTTTTGACTGAAATACTTAAAGAAAGTCATTGTTATCATGTACTCGTTTATGCTGACTCTTTCTTTTCCTTTTGGCGTTTGCAGCAGGTAGAAACTTGTTGTATTTTTTAATAGATAAGAAAGTATAAAAATTTGAACCTAGTTTTAGTGTCTAGCTCTGGGCACCATCGGACCTGAGGTTATAAGCCAAGCCCTTCCCGAAGGCAAAGAACGCCTTCAGTCAGGGCTCGTCTTATGCTTGTCGCCGATAGGCGGGCGCCTTGCACTTTTCTTTATGTAATTTGGATTTATTACGCAGGGTCAGGTACACAAGCTTACATTTTGACAAAGAAATTTACATACATTATGATATAATGACCAACTAAATTTATAGGAATAAAGGTCATTGTGTCTTAAAAGCCTGTTTTAAACTAAAAGAATAGTAAAATTATCATTTGGAGGTTGTTTTATGAAGGCGATTTGGAGAAGTTACATTAATGCCTCGTTTATTTTAAAAATTACAGTTGCTTTAGTGTTAGGTATTATTACTGGAATCATATTTGGGGAACAAGCAACTATTTTGACGCCTTTAGGCGATCTTTTGATTCGTTTGCTTAAATTTCTAATCATCCCGCTTGTCTTATTTACCATTATCGTGGGTGTTAATCAAACAAAGATTGGTGATTTAGGGCGTGTAGGGGGAAAGGTGTTTCTATATTATGTGTTAACGTCTGCACTTGCCATTGCGGTCGGTTTAGCTGTTGCTAGTTTATTTAACCTAGGAAGTGGGATAGAGTTTAACAGTAACGAAGCATTTAAGGTTCCTGAAAATCCTGGTATTATCGAAGTTCTTTTAAATATTATACCTGCTAATATTGTAACTGCTTTTAGCGAACTCAACCTCTTAGGAATCATCTTCACGGCGATTGTTTTTGGGATTGCCATATCCTATTTAAGAGTATCCAAAGAACATGCTAAAATGGGTGAACATTTATATAAAGTTATTGAAGGACTAAATGAAGCAACACTTACTATAATGAAGGGGTTCCTACAATATCTTCCTATCGGTATCTTTGCGATTATAGCAAAAACCGTTGGTAACCAAGGGATGGGCGCCTTATTATCTTTGGGAAACGTAATCGCTGTACTATACGTAGCATTACTTGTTCAAATTAGTATATACATCGTCTTCATGCTTTTATACAAAGTTCGTCCAGGTCAATTTTTCGCTCATGCGCAATCGCCGATGATTACGGCCTTTGTTACACAGAGTAGTACAGGTACATTACCAATCACGTTAGACGCTGCTAAAAAACTAGGAATCTCTCAAAGTCTTTATGGATTCAGTCTCCCACTTGGAGCAACTATTAATATGGATGGGGCAGCCATTCGTATCGCGGTATCTGCCGTATTTGCTGCAAACCTTGTAGGAAGTCCTTTGAATTTTACTGATATGCTTGTCGTCGTATTGGTAGGAACGTTGGCTTCAATTGGCACAGCTGGGGTTCCAGGTGCTGGTATTATTATGATTGCAACTGTATTTGCTCAACTCGGTTTACCGATGGAAACAGTCGCATTATTGACAGCGATTGATGCTATTGTAGGAATGGGTGCTACAGCACTTAATGTGACTGGCGACCTAGTTGGTACGGCTATCATCGATAAAACAGAAAAACGAGAGCAAAATCCACAATCCACATTACAAGCATAACATGTACTAAATATTAAAAAAAAAAAAACAAAACAGCACCATTCCGTTAGATTTGGAGTGGTGCTGTTGTTTGTTTAGATTAGGCGTTAATTTGTTATATTTACTAAAAACAACAATAATTGTAATTTACCTGGGGATTATGTTAATTTTTTGATATGATTAATTTAAGCAATTTAAACATCCCCTTTTAATCTGGGTGAAGAGGATTTTGTAGTGATTTATATAAAGTTGTTAGGTGATTAATAGACAGAGGAGTAGGGAGTTGTTGAAATGAATCAATTTCTTCAGATGGGAGCCAATACAGTTTTAAGTTCCCCAAAAGGTAATGTTACTGTTAGCTACGAAATTTCTAATACGATAGATATTTCCTTAACAGCTTTCCTTTTAACTGATTCAGACAAGGTACAAGGGGACAGCGGAATTATATTTTATAATCAACCAACGAGTTCTTCTGGTGTAGCTACCCTTATACCATCTGAGAAAGTAGGTAATACAAAAGTACATAAAATGGATTTTGACATGAGTAGAGTCCCAGAAGGTATTACAAAAATAGCTATAACTCTTACAGAGGATAATAGCACGGGATTTTCAAATGTAAAGAGTTTAAAGGCAGAGATATGCACCGATAACAATATTATCCAGTTAACCCCATCTAGCTTCAAAAATGAAAATGGAATTGTCGTATTAGAATTATATCTAAGGAATAGTCAGATAAAGGCAAAATCAATCTGGCGCGGATTTGATTCCGGGCTTGACGGGTTATGTAAAAATTACGGTGTTGAGGTTGAATTTGATGAGCAAAACAAGCCCCCTGCACCTAAAGCTATTCAAAAACAAACTCCAAAAGAACCTGAAAAGACTCTAACTATTCCTGAAAATAATAAAAGACAAAGCACGTTGTCAACGATAAGCCTTGAAAAGGTAATGGGTAAAATAAGTCTCGAAAAAGGTCAAAAGTCAGTTATCATTGAGAAAACACCAGAGATTACTGCTACGGTATCTTGGAAGACAGGGACAGATTATGATATTTATGCTTTAGTCTATACAAAGAATGGTAAGCAGATAGATGTAGCAATGTTTGGAGCTGAAGGAACACCGCCCCTCTACCGGTTTGGTAACGGGGCAGTGGAACATATGGGGGATATTGGGAGAAGCAGTGGATCAAAGAAGACAGAAATAATTAAATTAAGGCTAACGAATGATATTCTCGCAGTGGTTCCTGTGGTTTATTCTGCTCAGTCTAATGGGACAGGCTCATTCTATAGATACAAGGTATCCATGAGTATAGATAACCATAGTGGAACCTCCGTTACCATTTCCTCCATGAATGCAAATAATAATGATAGAATTTATACATGTGTGCCGGGAATCCTACATAATACCTTAGATGGAGTTATTATAAGTCCATTAGAGCTTTATAGTAAGCTAAACTCAGAGCGTAGGCCTAAACTTAAGATGGGGTCTTCCAATATGGTAGAGGTTTTAATGGATGAAGGACCAAAAAACGATTACAAGTAGGCAAGAAATATTATCATAAAAAGTGCGTAGGATATTCAGAAATTGACTTTCTTGAGCAATTAGGTATTGAGAAATTTTTTTGTTCAAATAGATATATTTTATCACGAGTGTGATTAACCAATAATATCCAACTAAAATATATCAAAAAGGACACCTTTCTTGTAGAATGGAGTTTGCGAACATACAAACTACAGAAGAGGTGCCCTCATGAAGAAGAATACCACATTCCACAATTTGTTTCAAAAGATTGTCTCAGAAGAAGAAGTAGCCGACATTCAGGCCTCCATCGGTTATAAGGATACAGCTCGTAAGCTTGATGTGTTAACACTCATTAATTATTTACTCTGCACTTCAATGAATGAGCTCAAAAGTTATCGAGACTGTGCGGATGTTGGCAACCAATATGGACTGCCCAATGTCAATTACTCCACGCTCTCTAAGAAAGCTGGCCATGTGGACTACAATATCATGAAGAAATTATTTCATTTAGTCGTGTCTAAATGCAATCGAATGACACGTCGAGCATTAAAAATTTCAAAGGAGCTCCTATTGGTAGACTCCACCACAATTACAGTGGGAAAGTCACGTCTTCCGTGGGCCCTTTATCATGGGGAGCGCGCAGGAATCAAACTGCATGTCAGCTATTCTCCTCTAACTGAAATGCCACTTCAAGTCGTTGAAACTACTGGACTTGTGCATGATGGGCCGATTGGTGAACAGTTGGTCGATTCTCGATTTATCATGGTAGAAGAACGAGCCTATTTTAAGATCAAGCGAATTGATCAATTTACATCAGACTCAGACCAGCAAATGTTTGTCATTCGAATGAAAGAAAATGTAGAGATTTTTCGTCCTCATTCTTTAAAACGCCTTGTAGCTGGATCGCCTGTCACGCGTGATATCACCTGCCAACTGGGTACTAAGCAATCTCGTTCTAAGAATCGACATCGGGTGGTATTTTTTAAGGACGATTACGGTAACGAGATGCGTGTTGTTACTAATTTAATGAACGTTTCGCCAGAAGTAATCGCCGACATGTACAAGGCAAGATGGAGAATCGAGACGTGCTTCCGCTGGATTAAACAGAATCTAAATGTTCCTGTTTTATTTGGCACGACTGAAAATGCCGTTTTTAATCAGCTTTTTACCGCTTTAATCGCTTATGTTCTATTGAAATGGCTTTATACAAAGACATCTGAAGGACGGATATTCGAAAAAATGTCGTTTATCTCATTCCAAAGAAAACTACTGAAAGACAATTTACCTATTGACTGGTGCTCTGAAATGGCTGTTGTTTTGAAAAAATACAAAAATTCACAAGGGATAAGTCTGTCTAATTTTGGATAATCAACACTCGTGTTAAAATAATTCTTAGTGCGGGAGCGAAATAAGGTGAGTTAGGGTTGAGAGGCTTTGTGGTTTTTTACCGACCAGCTACAAGTAATGGATGATATAAGGTGTTGCTAAACCCCGAAATTTATAAACAAACAGTAGCCCCTACTGTTTTAATAAAGCGTAGATATACCTACACAAAAAAGTATCAATTACAACCCCTGTAAGCCACCATAAGAGCATAATAATTAGGAACCCCATTGAAAGATGTTTCAATGGGGTTCGTTATTATGAAGGAACCTAAAAAAATAAAAATAAGTAATATTCATTTGCCCCTATTAGTCTGTGAAATAGACCTAGTTTTGAATCACTTATATGGATTCATCGTAACGAAAGTAAGAGATCAATAAGAAAAATTGTCTTAGAAATTCTTTAAAAATTAACTATTGATTTAATTAGTTAAGTAGTATAAAATTTGTAATTGTAAATGATAATAATTTTCATTATCAATAATATGAATTTAAAAAGGAGGAAATTTTATGTCTACAATTACATATTCATCTGAAAGAAAATATACATTTTCTTTACTTGCAGTTATCTTTTTTTTCGTATTATTTTTAGCTGGGTGTGGAAATCAGGCATCAGAAAACCAAACTAGCAATGAGGGAGGAGCCGAACAAACTGAACAAAATGAGGAAAACCAAACAACAGAATCAGAGAATGTTCGAGAAATAACTCATGCGATGGGAACGACAACGATTGAAGGAACTCCAAAAAGAATTGTTACCTTGTATCAAGGTGCTACTGATGTTGCGGTTGCTTTGGGAGTAACACCAGTAGGAGTTGTTGACTCATGGGTAGAACAGCCAATGTACAAATATCTAAGAGACGACTTGGAAGGGGTTAAGCATGTAGGTCTGGAGACACAACCAAATCTAGAGGAAATTGCAAAATTAAAACCTGACTTAATTATTGCTTCAAAATTACGCCATGAAAAAGTTTATGACCAATTATCCCAAATTGCCCCAACCGTGACACATGAAACGGTATTTAAGTTTAAAGACACTGTTGAATTGATGGGAAAAGCGATGAATAAGGAAGATAAAGCGAAAGAACTTCTTGCAGATTGGGATAATCGTGTTGTCGATTTTAAAGAAAAGATTTCTGCTAAATTAGGTGATAAGTGGCCAATTCAAGCATCAGTCCTTAACTTCAGAGCAGATCATGCTCGTATTTATGTAACAGGCTATGCAGGAGATATATTAGATGAAATTGGTTTTGTACGTTCAGAATTCCAGCAGGCAGAAGCAGATAAGGGTACTGTTGTTCTGAAACTGACAGATAAAGAAAGTATTCCAAATATGAATGCAAATGTTTTCTTCTACTTCTTATCTGATCCGGGTGAAGAAAATGCTGTACAAAAAACTTTTGGGGAATGGACTAATCATCCTTTATGGAAAGAACTTGATGCTGTAAAAAACAATCAAGTATATCAGATTGATGAAGTTGCATGGAATATGGCAGGTGGAATAACTTCAGCCAATATGATGTTAGACCAACTTTATGAACACTTTGAATTAGAAAATTAGTAATAGTCAGTACAGTGCTGTTTAAGAGACAAAATGGGGGTACTATCCCCCTCTTATCAAAAGAAAAGAAAGTATAAAAATTTGTACCTAGTTTTAGTGTCTAGCTCCGGGCGCCATCGACTCTATGGTATAAGCCAATCCCTTCCCGAAGGCAAAAAACGCCTTTAGTCAGGGCTCGTCTTATGCTTGTCGTCGATAGGCGGGCGCCCTGCGCTTTTCTTATTAAAAATCTTAGTTTTGAAAGAGTGGAAAAATGACACACTTATTTCCTCGTACATCACTAAAAATTATTGGGTTTATCATTGGAATATGCATTTTTATTATATCTTTTATGTCAAGTATTGTATTCGGACAGACACCGATTTCAGTTAAGACTGCTATTGAGGCATTTACTCAATTTGACGAATCTTCAACAGAACATATTATAATTACAACAACAAGAGTTTCACGTGCAGTTATCGCTACTGTTATTGGATCCAGTCTTGCTATTGCAGGTGCCTTGATGCAGGCGTTAACGAGAAATCCTTTAGCCTCCCCAAGTATATTTGGAATAAATGCAGGTGCATTATTTTTTGTTGTTTTTTCGTCTGTTTTTTTATCAGTAACGTCACTGGTCCATTTTATGTGGATAGCATTCTTGGGTGCCGGAGTTGCAGCCGTCATGGTTTTTTTTCTTGGCTCTTTAGGGAGAGACGGATTATCTCCAATTAAAATTGTATTAGCCGGTGCTGCTATATCCGCTTTTTTTAGTTCCTTTACCCAAGGAATATTAGTGCTTAATGAACAAAACTTAGAAGGAATATTGTTTTGGTTGGCCGGTTCTGTTTCAGGAAGAACAATGGATATGTTAGAACCTATTTTACCGTTCATGATAGGAGCAGGGATATTATCATTTTTATTAGGTACTTCGATAAATATTTTGACCTCCGGGGAAGATATAGCCAAGGGATTGGGGCAAAGAACTATTTTAATAAAAAGCTTAATCGGTATTGTTATTGTTTTTTTAGCAGGTGGATCAGTCGCAGTGGGGGGCTCTATTGGTTTTATAGGTCTAATTGTTCCCCATATTGTTCGTTCGTTTGTTGGAATTGATTATCGATGGATTATTCCCTATTGTGCCTTGTTCGGAGCAAGCTTGTTATTATTGGCTGATGTCGCGGCAAGGTTTGTTATTATGCCTGAAGAAATGCCAATTGGTGTAATGACTGCTCTTATTGGAGCCCCATTTTTTATTTACATAGCACGTAGGGGGTTTAAAAAGGAATGAAAGAATTTAATACCATTAGAAATAAATCAGGTAAGTTTTCCTTTTTAATAGAAAGAAAAGCCATTAAGATGTTTTTGTTGTTATTTGTCCTTACATTAATCATTTTTATTATAGGCTTATCAGTTGGAAGTACAATGATTAATCCAGTTTCAATTGTTCAACATTTGGTAGGGGCAGGAGATGGAGAAAACACATTTATAATTAATACACTTAGACTACCTAGAATGCTTCTATCCTTACTTGTAGGCGCAGCACTAGGAGTGTCAGGGCTTATCCTACAAGGGATAATTAGAAATCCATTGGCCTCCCCTGATATAATTGGAGTAACCGGGGGTGCTGGAGTAGCAGCGGTTATATTCATTACATATTTTTCAGAAATCAGTATTAAATGGATGCCGTTTGCTGCAATTGTTGGTGCTGGAGTTGTTTCTCTTATCATTTACCTATTAGCATGGAAGCAGGGTGTAACACCAATAAGGATTGTACTAATTGGTATCGGAGTTGCGGCTGTAATGGGTTCTTTAACAACTATGATGATTGTACTTAGTCCTACATACTCTACAAGTGAAGCGTACATTTGGTTAACGGGTAGCATTTATGGTGCAAATTGGGAGAATGTTTATTCAATGTTGCCATGGGTGTTAATTTTTATTCCACTTGCTCTTATTTTTTCCCGTGAAGTTAATGTACAGGAACTAGGTGATGATGTGGCTTTAGGCTTGGGGGCAAGAGTACAATTTTACCGCTTTACTTTGCTAATTGTCAGTGTTGCTTTAGCTGGTTCTGCTGTTGCATTTGCGGGTGGAATTGGATTTGTAGGTTTAATAGCACCCCATATTGCAAAAAAAATAGTTGGTCGATCATTTGGCAGTTTAATACCAGTTTCGGCTTTAATAGGAGGATTAATTGTAATTTTAGCTGATGTAGTAGCCAGAACAGCCTTTTTACCACTTGATCTTCCAGCAGGAGTATTTGTATCTGGAATTGGTGCTCCATTCTTTATTTATTTATTATATAAAAATCGTAATATGTAAAGAAATATGAATTTTTAAAGAAGGGGTGAGACTATGAGTGTGTTAGAAACAAGTTCCCTTACTCTAGCCTACAATGACACTATAATAATTGAAGATCTTAATCTAAAGATTCCGTCAGGGGAAATTACTGTATTTGTCGGAGCCAATGGTTGTGGAAAGTCAACTTTATTACGGTCACTTGCGCGTCTTTTAAAACCTAAATCAGGTAAAATATTTCTAGAAGGAGAAGTAGTAAGAAATTTATCTACCAAAGAGGTAGCAAAACGTCTTGCTATTTTACCACAGGGACCAATTGCTCCCGAAGGTCTTACGGTTCTACAACTTGTTAAACAAGGAAGGTACCCACATCAAAGTTGGTTGAAGCAATGGTCAAATGAAGACGAAAAAGTGGTTAATCAAGCGCTCGAAGCAACACAGATGATAGAATTTGCTCATAGGTCAGTTGACTCCTTATCCGGAGGACAGAGACAAAGAGCATGGATTGCGATGACCTTGGCGCAAAAAACAGATATTATTTTGTTGGATGAACCTACAACCTATTTAGACATGACACATCAAATCGAAATCTTGGATCTCCTTTTTGAGTTAAATGAAATAGAAAACCGAACTATAGTCATGGTTTTACATGATCTAAATCTCGCATGTCGTTATGCACACCATATAGTGGCTGTTCTAAATAAAAAGGTTTATTCACAGGGAAAACCAGAAGATATAATAACCCCCGAAATGGTAAAAGATGTTTTCCGAATGGAGTGTGATATTACAAAAGACCCTATATTTGGGACTCCATTATGTATTCCATATGGTAGAGGGAGACGTGTTGGGGAAAATAAGAAATATAGGAAGAGTATTTAGTGGCTTCAACTTTCGCAGAGTGAATTCGGTAAATAGGCCTTGATATAATTGGGAAGGCCAGTGAACCACCGTTCAAGTTGACTTTGAATTTATAATTTGATTTTTTTATTGGTCTGTTTTAATATGTCCTGATCGTTTTACTGCTGTAGTGCGACAGCCCAATCAAGTTTATTTACTTCATCACTTAATTCGTAAAACAGCCCCCTATTGTACGTTGATCAGTGTTACAACAATTTTTCCATGATAGGAAAATAAAACGAGTAAACATAATACCACTTTTAGTGGTGTCCCATTATCCATAACAATATGATGGAGCAAAGAATGGCATTTTTTAAGGACTTTCTTCACATATCTATCATTTAAGTAAGTCATTTTCCTGTTTGATATAATTTTCATTATCTTAATTAGAAACGAATTCAATTTAAGGATGATAAAAATGAGTAGTATTGTTTTGAACAAACTAAAGGCTTTTGATATATATTTAGAACACGAAAGTCCTAAGGATATTGCAATTGTTGATCTGTTAAATGAGGAAAAATGTCTACTGTTTCTACAAAGGCAAATGTTAGAAATTAAAGCCCCGAATATAATAGTAGCAGCCTCTATGCTTTCTAAAAGATATGCTTATCTAGTTGTGTCTTCCACATTATATAGTATGGTCGAATTCAACTGTGCCCTTAACTTATCAGTAAAAGCATGCTCATTAGGTAAGGACCGTAAATTATGTATTCAAGAAGGTATGTGTAAATGGCAGGAAGTTGAGGGTATGAAAAGAGAACATTGGCGTGAAAGGGTGTTACGCAACCTTTTTTCATCCCATATTACACCGGTTTTAGAAGTATTAAAAAAGACATCACGTATCAATTCATCCATATTGTGGGAAAATGTTGCTATTCGAATTAACTCTACTTACAGAAAACTCCTAGCAAAAGAGTTGGACTCTGTAACGGTATACCGATTGTACGATGATTTTAATTTTCTGAGAAGTGCTAGTGGAGACTTGTTTAACTTGGAAAAAAATCCAATTAAACATTATTTGAAAATAGGTGAAGAACTTAAAGTGAATCCCTCTAGGAAAACATGCTGCATGTACTATAAACTAGATGAAGATGTTGAAGGGATTGGTTATTGTAGCAACTGTCCAGTTAAGAGTAAGCAGACAAATAGAAATTGATTTATGAAATACGTTTTGCTGAATATGCTGATGGTTTATTGAAGCCAAAAACTATTATTTTTTGTATTTTAACGAAACCTCTAAAAGAATAGGTGTAGTGTTTATTTAATAAGACACTGCCTGGGTTGCTATCAAACTTTGCTCATGATAAATGTCGATTATTTGAACAAATGGGTTTTACTTAACAGGCCCACAACTGCATATAGAGTTGTCGGCCTTTCCTTACGTGAATGGTGTTTGCTAAAGAAGAAGCTAATCGATTTAACATGCACTTAAATAAATGTAAAGTGGATGATTCGGTCCCCTTTTAAAGACTATTCGATAATTTTGATATCTAGAGGTTGACCATCGACTGGAAGTTCCATTGATTTTCCTTCTTTGAGGTCTAGAATTGTAATTCCATCCCAGCCATAGTTTGCCAAGGTATAACCGCCAGTTAGAAAGGCCCATCTTCCATCAGGACTTGTGATAACATTTTCGTGTGGACGGCTTAAAGGAAAAATGGTTTCCTTCATAGTGTCAAGGTCCATTTCAACAAGACTTGAGCCTTTATCAGCACCACCTGCAGCTCCTGCTCCGATAATATATAATTTGTTATCGTCCGTTCGATAAGTGACTCCAGAAAGATGGGTGTTTGCATTCATCGGTTCTTCAGTATATTCACCACTTTTGGGATCTAGAATTGCAAGTACTTCTCCTTGAAAGGGAAGAAGTAAACGTCCTTTCGTATCGACTGCACCATAATTTGGTTTATCAAAGGCACCACGTCCTAGTGGTGCAACTTCAATTGTCCGTGCACTTAAATCGGATGTATCTACTACTGTAACTGAATAGGAATCATGATTAATAGAATATACCTCACGCCCATCATTACTGATAAGCACCTGAAATGGCCTATTTTCGATCGGGACGCTATCAATTACCTCAAGACGGTCTGTGTCGATAATCTCTAGCTGGTTTACTTCACCAGGTAGATAAACTCCGACGAACACTCGGCTTCCATCAGGAGAAACGGCAATTCCCATACCCCCTGCGCGATATTCTCCGAATTCAATCTCATTTATATTCGAACGATATGGAATGAGTGCAATACGCTTCTTATCTTTTGTATCAATAACAGCAACTCCCTCAGCAGTTGCAACATATGCGCGATTTTCAGGTGCCAAGGCAAGACCAAATGGCGCAGCCCCTACTTTTACCTTCTGGGTTGTTCCGTTGGCAGGGTTTACAAATGAGATATAGTCTCCCATTGAATTTGTCATTAGTAAGTTCAATGAAGGGACATCCAACTTTGTTACAGTGTCTTGAGGAGAGTCGGAAGTAGGTGTGGGAGTTGATAGTTTTGCTTCATTTTGACAGGCTGTTAGAAGCAAACCAAATACCAATAAAAGAAACCAGATCCAGTTTCCTTTACGTGTTAATGTAAGGTTCATGCTGAATTCCTCCAAAATATGATTTTAGAAACATTTTACCTTATATTTCCCTTATTGTCATAAATGAATCAAAAATAAGATATTTCACTGTTTACTTTTAGCTACTTTTCAAACAAACTATTAGGTATCTTTATATTTTGAGAAACCATTTAGGAGAGAAAGGAGCAGTGCATCTATGTACCCGGTTACACTTAAGATAGAAGACAAACCGTGTGTGGTAGTGGGGGGGGGAGCCATTGCCTTTTTAAAAATAGGCCCTCTTCTTCAAGCAAAAGCAGCTGTTACTGTTGTTAGCCCAAAAATTATACAAGAGATTGAGCAACTGTATTTGGAAGGGGAAATTAATGTTATCAGAAAAGAAATTGAATACGCCGATTATAAGGATGCATTTCTCATCATTGCCGCTACCAATTTTCCGGAAATAAACCGGGAAATATATGAAAATACGAAAGATACAAAGCTTATAAATGTAATTACCGATTCAGAAATAGGTAATTTTCACATTCCGGCAACCCTCACACGTGGCAAATTGCAAATCAGCGTTGCAACTGGGGGAGCAAGTCCGATGTTAGCAAAAAAAATCCGCGACAACTTAAAAGAAAGATACGATGATTCATATGAAGAATATGTAGAGTTTTTACATGATGCTAGAATAAAGATTAAACATAGTTCGTTATCAAAAGAAGAAAAACGAAAATTATACAAAGAAGCAATCGACGAAAGATATAAACGATCGAAAGAGGAAAGATACCGATTATTTATGCAGCTTCTACCATTTGAAACTTAACCAAGCACCGGGTCAAATAATAGTAAGGCTCCCATGTAAAATTCATAGTTTCTGCAAACTTATATTATAAAATCATTTCAACAACACAGGAGGTATGAATATGAATATGAAAATAAAACTTATTGCATTGTTGTCTTTCGTTTTATTAGTATTGGCAGCCTGCCAAACAGAAGATAGCGGAAATATGGAAGGCATGAATATGGAAGGCGATAAAAAGGAACCTGCTGGTCTGCAAACTACAAAATTTGAAACATTGTCAGGTAACGAATTTAATATTGTCGCTAAAGAGGCAACCCATCAACTAAACAACGAAGTAAGTATAGATGCATGGACTTTTAATGGTTCAGTACCAGGATCGCAGCTTCGTGTTAATGTAGGGGAAAAAGTCAAGATCAATTTAACAAATGAACTTCCTGACCCTGTCACAATTCACTGGCATGGGATTACGGTTCCAAATAATATGGACGGAATTCCTGGAGTTACCCAAAATGCCGTTCAGCCTGGAGAATCCTTTACGTATGAATTTATACCTGAAGATCCGGGCACTTATATGTATCATACCCATCAAGATGGTGTCAATCAACTTGATAAGGGACTATATGGTTCTTTCATTGTAGAGCCTAAAGAAAAATCATATGATCGCGATTATTCGCTTATGCTTGATGAATGGATGAGTAATCCTGAGGAAGGCATGGACATGAGTGAAGGCAATGAAGGTATGGACATGAGTGAAGACGATGAGGACATGGAAGGCATGGACATGAGTAATGGAAATGACGAAGAAAAAGCAGATGAAAATGATGGCATGATGATGGATGACATGAGCGCCTATGATATCTTCACGATTAACGGAAAAAGCGGAGAAAGTGTCGATCCTCTTATAGTGAAGGAGGGTGAAAAAGTCCGGATTCGCTTAGCAAATATCGGATACATGACCCACAAACTTCACCTACACGGCCATAAATTTAAAGTAGTGGCTATTGATGGGCAGGAATTAAACGAGCCTCAGGAAATAGAAAATGAATTACTTTCTATTGCACCTGGTGAGCGGTATGACATCGAATTTGTTGCAGACAATCCAGGTGAATGGCTACTTGAATGCCATGGCAACATGGAAGGTACTGATGGAATGAAGGCGAAAATCCAGTATGAAGGCGCTACAGAATCAACGGACAAGTCAAACCAGGATGAGGAATTACCAACGTTCACATATACAAACTATGGTGCTCCCCAAGACGGAGGATTTTCATTAGATCAGAGCTATGATGTAGAATATACAATGAACTTGAACACAGAGATGCTCGATAATGAACTTGCCTATACCATCAATGGTAAAACATTTCCGAATACTGAGAGTATTAATGTGAAGGAAGGCGACCTCGTAAAAGTTAACTTGGTCAATAATTCAAAATTAGATGACCACCCGATGCATTTACACGGAGTCTTCTTCCAGATATTGAGTAAAAATGGGAAACCGCTTGAAGGATCCCCGATCTATAAAGACACAGTTAATCTAGAGCCTGGGGATGAATACGTGATCGCATTTAAAGCGGATAATCCTGGAAACTGGCTATTCCACTGCCATGACCTTCACCATGCTTCAGCAGGAATGGTTACAGAGGTTAAATATGATGGTTTCATGCCAGATTTCACCCCAGATCCAGAAGCAAATAACAAACCTGAATAATAATGGATGGTCCTACTCATCCTAAAAATGCGGTCGTAAAAACGGCCGCATTTTTGATTGTTCCTAAAGTAATTTGAACAAAAGTTTTAGCGCCTAATAGCAGCAGTAAGCGCTAAGAACACTGATTGCCGCTACAGATTTTCCGGAAATAAACCGAGAAATTCATCCCACGCTCAAGGGGCAGTAAAACCCCACCTCAAAACTAAGGTCATCAGACTGTGCATCTGATGACCGTTTACTCTTTTTTTTATGTTAACGGTTATCTGATTAACAATCTTCAAGGTTTAGAACTTACTAGGATTGATAAGAAAATGCCCAAAAAGGGATTGAATGAGAATTTTTAAAATTTTTGATTTTATTATTTACATTAAACCTATTGGTGTGGTAGGATTAATTTCATCAAATACTACATTACTTATCATGAGCGGCTCACTTAATGCCGGGCAACCTTCGAAGCAAAGTGATAAATCCAGCAAAATGATTTTTGTTTTAGGGATAAGGTGTTAACCAATAGTTAGTACTAACGCCTTTCCTAGGGTGGAAAGACATTTCATTTGAAAGGGGGCGAATCAACTGAAAGCAGATGAAAGGGAAGAAGTCTTAGCACACCTTGAGACAATGCTTGAAACTTTAAAATATGGATCTATCACTCTAGTTATCCAAGATGGCAAGATTGTGCAAATTGATAAAAATGAAAAGGTTCGTCTTCAATCGAATAAAAATCGCTGACTAGATCAACTAGAGGCGGTCTCCATCTTATCAGGTGGGAGGCTGCCTTTTTTGTTATTTAGGAATTTGTAAAATTGTAAGGTTGTGTATAACTTCGTGTCTCTGCCTATCTACATCTAGCTCCGGGCGCCATCGGACCTGAGGCCATAAGCCATTTCCTTTAAGAAGGAAAAACCACCTTCTTGAATAAACCGTCTTATGCTTGACTTGCACAGGATGTGCTGATGTCGATGTTCGCCACAGGACGTGGCGGGTTTTAATCGACGCGCCGAAAGGCGGGCGCGCCTTGCGTTTTTCTTATATGAAGAAAAGGAGGTTTGTAGCAATGACTGCTGCTGTAACATATCAAAATTGGAGTCAAATTTCAGAAACTTTTCCTGTCGGGGATGAAACAAAAGGGGCGCGTTCCGTTTTGGAGTGGGCTTACTGTACTTATTCTGAACAAGAGATTGTCTATGCGTCCAGCTTCGGTGCAGAAGCGATTGTTTTGATTGATCTAATCCAGCAGATAAAGCCAGATGCACATATTGTATTTTTAGATACAGGATTACATTTCCCAGAAACATATGAGGTCATTGACAAGATTGAAGCACGTTTCCCAATATTAAGGATTGAGCGGAAACAACCAGAATTAAATCTCGATGACCAAGCTGCACAGTATGGGTCTGCATTATGGAAAAGAGACCCTAGCCAGTGCTGCAATATCCGCAAGGTAATTCCTTTACGAGACACTCTAACAGCCAAATATGCTTGGATTTCTGGGCTTCGCAGGGAACAGTCATCGACAAGGGCAAAAACGGAATTTATTAATAAAGATCAAAAATTTGAGAATATCAAAATTTGCCCGTTAATTTACTGGACTTGGGATGATGTTTGGGCATACATCAGAGAAAGAGACCTCCCATACAATACATTGCATGACCACCAATATCCGAGCATTGGTTGTTTTCCTTGTACACAACCATTGGAGACTGGTGGTGACACACGCGCGGGACGCTGGGTGGGAAGCAGCAAAACGGAATGTGGTTTGCACGATCGCTAAAGGAGGGCTTTTCTTTTGCTCACGATAATTGCTATTACGATAGGATTATTTTTTGCTATGAATATAGGTGCAAGTGGTGCAGCTGCTTCGATGGGAATCGCCTATGGATCAGGTGTTATCAAAAAAGGGATGGCTTTATTATTGTGCAGTATTGCTATCTTTCTTGGTGCTTGGCTTGGAGGCGGTGAAGTAGTCAAAACGATTGGGAGCGGGATTGTCCCAACCAGCACATTTACTGTGAATATTGCCCTAATCGTTATAGCTTCAGCTGCTTTGTCATTGTTTTTGGCAAATATAGTTGGAATTCCGCTCTCTACAAGTGAAGTTGCCGTTGGTTCAGTCGTGGGTGCCGGTATTGTCTACCAGTCAGTATTCCTTGGTAATCTCGTCTGGATTATCATTTTTTGGCTCCTTACACCTATTGCAGCATTTCTCATCGCGATCCTTGCTTCCTCCTTGCTAAAAAACAAAAGATTTAAAAAATGGATGGAGGCGCCGAAAGCTGTTCCTTTTCTGTCCACTCTTGTCGTTTTTATGGGCTTATTTGAAGCATTTTCTGCCGGGATGAACAATGTAGCCAATGCAGTTGGCCCGCTCGTCGGAGCCAGCATCCTATCAACAGGTAACGGCATTTTTTGGGGAGGGTTATTTGTGGCTTTGGGAGCGCTGTTACTGGGACAACGAGTCCTTGAAACAAACGGTAAAAAAATTACAACCCTAAAGCTAGAAGAGGGTTGCGTCATCTCAGGAACAGGTGCAAGCATTGTAACTGTAGCATCAATGCTCGGGATCCCTGTTCCTTTAACACAAATCACGACTTCTTCCATTATCGGTATAGGCTTTGCCAAACATGGCTGGGCGGTATTGAAAAAAGACATCGTTGTTCAGATGCTGACCGTTTGGGTCGTTTCACCGGTTCTATCAATGGTACTGTCTTACACACTTATCCAATTATTGATCGAACGTAATGTCTACCCGATCATCGCTATGGCAGGGGTCTTAATTTCCGTGTTCGGTGTGCTGTCTTTGATGAAAAGGCAGAATCCGTCGATAAGGGTACCGCAACAAGTAGTAAAAGATTAAAAATAAATTAAGAAGGGTTTGATTCTATTGTCATTCTTACCAAAACCTCATGGAGGAAAACTTATTCAAGCGTTTGATCCATACTATGAGTTCAAACATATCGAAAAAGAAATTGAAATTGACGCTGTCGCCTTAAGTGATCTCGAGCTGATTGGAGTCGGGCTGTTTAGTCCGTTGACCGGGTTTCTCGGGAAAGCCGATTATGAATCGGTTGTGTCCAATATGCGTCTTGCCGACGATACGGTTTGGTCCATTCCTGTGACGCTCCCTGTATCTTATGAAACTGCAGCAACACTTGAAACGGGCGATTTGATCAAGCTTGTTTTTAACAAAGAGGTTTATGGAGTGATAAAAGTTTCCGAATGGTTTAAACCGGATCTAGATAAAGAAGCGCTTGAGGTATATAAAACACAGGAAATTGCCCACCCAGGTGTCAAACGGCTTTATGAAAGAGGGTCAGTCTATGTTGCTGGGGAAGTGACTCTTGTAAAAAAACCAGAAAAAGGGGTATTTAGCGATGTATGGCTTGAACCAAAGGAGACGCGTGCTTTGTTTGAAGAAAAGGGCTGGAAAACAGTCGTTGGCTTTCAGACGAGGAATCCGATCCACCGGGCCCATGAATACATTCAAAAAGCTGCGCTTGAGACGGTCGATGGCCTTTTCGTCAACCCTCTTGTCGGAGAAACAAAATCTGACGACATCCCAGCTGATGTCCGTTTGAAAAGCTACCGTGTCCTGCTTGAAAATTATTATCCAATAGAGCGGGTACAGCTCGGCGTTTATCCTGCTGCTATGCGTTATGCCGGCCCGAGAGAGGCGATCTTCCATGCGATTGCACGCAAAAACTTTGGTTGCACACATTTCATCGTAGGTCGTGACCACGCAGGCGTAGGCAATTATTACGGAACATATGATGCACAGCACATTTTTGGCCAATTTACTGAAGAGCAACTTGGCATTAAGCCATTATTCTTTGAACATAGCTTTTACTGCAATAAATGCGAAGGAATGGCTTCAGATAAAACCTGCCCACACAGCAATGAGGACCGCGTGATTCTGTCCGGTACAAGAGTTAGAGAACTCCTGCGTTCTGGTACACTTCCACCGTCTACATTTAGCCGGAAAGAGGTTGTGGAAGTTCTTATCGAGGGAATGAAGGAAGAGGTAACTGTCTAAGGAGGTTTAAACATGACGAAAGCAACGAATATCACATGGCACACTTCAACCGTTACAAAGCTAGACCGTCGTGTTCAAAATGGTCATGGAAGCTGCGTACTATGGTTTACCGGTCTCTCAGGATCCGGAAAATCGTCGATTGCCAATGCTGTATCAAGTGAATTGTACCGCCAGGGAATCAATGAATATGTCCTGGATGGCGATAATATCCGCCACGGGCTAAACCGTGACCTTGGTTTTTCGGACCAAGATCGGACTGAAAATATAAGGAGGATTGGTGAAGTTGCCAATCTGTTTGTTGATAGCGGCGCGGTCGTAACAACCGCATTTATTTCCCCGTTTCGGTCAGATAGAGACCAGGTCCGTGCCCTCTTTCAAGAAGGTGAGTTTATCGAAGTCTTCGTCGATTGCCCGCTAGAAGAATGTGAACGTCGTGATCCTAAGCAGCTTTATGCTAAGGCCCGCCGTGGCGAAATTAAGGAATTTACAGGGATTAATTCACCTTATCAGGCACCAGAACATCCTGAAATCACGGTCCGGTCCGACCTTTTAACAGTAGAAGAGGCAGTTGAACAAATTTTGGGATATCTTCAAGATAAGAATATTATCTAGCTTGAGAAGGTGAGAAAGGATGGTAGAGCCATGGTTGGCAAGGTTTATTTAGTAGGTGCGGGTCCAGGAGATCCGGATTTGATTACGGTTAAAGGCTTGCGATGCCTGCAGAAAGCTGATGTCATCCTTTATGACCGGCTTGTAAATCCAGAGCTACTAAAGCACGCGAAAGAAGGGGCCCAATTGGTATACTGTGGCAAGTTACCAAATTACCACACAATGAAGCAGGAGACAATCAATCATTTTTTGGTTAAATATGCAAAAAAAGGCTCACAAGTCGTCCGCTTAAAAGGAGGAGATCCTTTTGTTTTCGGGCGTGGGGGTGAAGAAGCTGAGGAATGTGTGAGGCATGATGTGCCGTTTGAAATTGTACCAGGTATCACGGCTGGCATTGCTGCTTCAGCTTATGCAGGGATTCCTGTCACACATCGTACTTTGAGTAAAAGCTTTGCGTTTATTACGGGACACCAAGCGGGCGATGAGGCAGCGAATCACCAGTGGTCACATCTAGCCAATGGAGTAGACACCATTTGTGTTTATATGGGGGTTTCACACCTTTCGACGATAACAAAACAATTAATCGAGAACGGCAAATCACCCCAAACACCAATTGCTCTTATACAATGGGGTACATTAACCGATCAGAGGATCGTAGTAGGAACGCTTAGTTCGATTGAAGAAAAGGTAAAAGAAGCGAAAATTTCCAATCCTAGCATGATTGTGATAGGAGAGGTCGTAAGGCTGCACAAAAAATTGAATTGGTTTCATGAAGAAATTGTGCCAACTTTGCCAGTGGTCCACGGATAAGACTAAAAGGGAGAACTAAGTATGAAAGCAATTCTTTATATTGGCCATGGTACACGCTCAAAAAAAGGGGCCGATGAGGCAAAAGCCTTTTACAAAAGAGTTATGAAACGAATAGATGTACCCATTCAGGAAATTAGTTTCCTAGAGCTAACTGAGCCACTGATTGAGGAGGGCTTCAAACGTTGTGTGATAAGGGGTGCGACGGATATCACAGTTGTTCCTCTGTTCCTTTTGGCGGCGGGACACATAAAACAAGATATCCCTCGAGCCCTAACTTCTTTACAGGACAGATACTCTCATGTTCAGGTAAATGTAAAGGATCCTTTTGGTGTTCAGGGGAAAATTCTTGATGCAATAGCTGAGCTTGTCAGGGTTACTACAGCTAACTTGTCCCCACATGACCATTTATTGATAGTTGGAAGGGGCAGCAGTGACCCTGAAATTCACGTTGACTTTTCGGAGATTGCAGAAGGCATCAGGGGAAGGCTCGGAAGTAAGCACGTATCTGTATGTTATTTGGCTGCCGCCCAACCGAGTCTAGATGAAGGTTTAGAGATGAGTATTGAAAGAGCTATTGGCAAGGTAATTGTTGTACCGTATTTATTGTTTTCGGGTCTTCTAATCGCAGAAGTAAATCAAGCGGTGCGTAAGCGGCAAAAGCAAGGTCTGCAAATTCTCCACACTGGTCCGTTGAGCAGCCATCGGGTTATCGAAGATATTGTCATCGATCGAGCAACTAGTAAGGGGAGCGGTACGGCTGCAAGTAATGAAAACTAATATATAAAGCAACTGATATGTACTAGTAGAAGTTACTACTGATAGTAAAAAGTGTAAAATACGGCAGTCATTCGACAATGAGGTACGATAAGTTAATATTCATTTGTGAGGTGGAAATTGGTGCAACTTAAGATAATGAATAGCCCTTTTAATCAGGAGCAGGCAGAACTCCTTAACAATCTTCTGCCGACCTTGTCAGAATCACAAAAAGTCTGGCTGAGCGGTTATCTCGCTGCATCCCAATTCACTTCTATTTCGGGAACACGAGAAGTACAGGAGTCAGAACTTCCTGCGGGGATCACCGAACAGACAATCTCAAAAGAAGTAACCATTCTTTACGGATCACAAACGGGCAATGCACAGGCACTTGCGAAGAAGGCGGGCAAGACGCTAGAGGGGGAAGGATTTCAAGTAACCATCTCATCGATGAGCAATTTTAAACCGAATAATTTAAAGAAAGTCCAAAATCTACTAATTATCGTAAGTACCCATGGAGAAGGTGATCCACCGGATAATGCGTTAACATTCCATGAATTTCTACATGGCCGAAGGGCACCAAAGCTTGATGATCTTCACTTTTCCGTTTTATCACTAGGTGATAGCTCATATGAGTTTTTCTGCCAGACAGGAAGAGAATTCGATGACCGGCTAGCTGAGCTTGGCGGTACACGAATTTATCCGCGTTTCGACTGTGATCTTGATTATGATGAACCTGCGGTCGAATGGCTTGAAGGAGTTCTTGGTAGCTTAAGTGAAGCGCAGGGCGGAAGTGCTTCTCATGCTTTAGCGCCAACAACAACACCTCAAGCAGTTGAAACGGCATTCTCCAGAACAAATCCATTTAAAGCGGAAGTACTTGAAAATATAAATTTGAACGGTCGCGGTTCGAACAAAGAAACGCGCCACCTCGAGTTATCACTTGAAGGCTCTGGCCTCATGTTTGAACCGGGTGACAGTATCGGTATTTATCCAGAAAATGATCTGGCCCTTGTAGACATGCTTCTTGAGGAATTGAAATGGGATCAGGAAGAAATAGTTACGGTTAATAAACAGGGAGACGTTTTCCGGTTTAAAGAAGCACTCACCTCTTATTATGAAATTACTGTTTTAACAAAACCACTTCTTGAAAAGGTGGAACAGCTTTTGGCCAATGATGATTTACGGGAGCTTTTATCACCGCGCAATGAAGAAAAAATCAAATCATACCTCGTGGGTCGGGATTTACTTGATGTAGTCCGGGATTTTGGTCCGTGGGGTGGAACAGCACAAGAGTTTGTCTCCATTCTCCGGAAAATACCGGCTCGTCTATATTCGATTGCGAGCAGTATATCTGCAAATCCGGATGAAGTACATTTAACAATCGGAGCCGTTCGATATGATGCACATGGACGACAACGAAAAGGGGTTTGTTCAATTTTTTGCGCAGAGGTTCTGCGACCAGGGGATACGTTGCCGGTTTACATTCAGCATAATGAAAACTTTAAGCTGCCAATGAATCCTGATACACCGATTATCATGGTTGGACCGGGGACAGGTGTTGCGCCGTTCCGCTCCTTTATGCAGGAACGCGAAGAAAAGGGAGTGAAAGGAAAGTCATGGCTGTTCTTTGGAGACCAGCATTTTGTGACAGATTTTCTCTACCAGACTGAATGGCAAAGGTGGTTGAAAGAGAGCGTCCTGACGAAAATGGATGTTGCATTTTCGCGTGACACTACTGAAAAAGTTTATGTGCAGCACCGCATGCTAGAACAGAGCAAAGAAATGTTCAAATGGCTTCAGGAGGGTGCGGTGGTTTATATTTGCGGTGATGAGAAAAGCATGGCACATGATGTCCATACTGCTCTACTTGCGATTATCGAAAAAGAAGGCGGCATGAGCCGGGAAAGAGCGGAAGACTATCTTGCCAAGATGCAGCAGGAAAAACGTTACCAGCGTGATGTATACTGATTTTTGATTGGGAGGAGTTTTTTCAAAATGGTGAAGCAAATTTTAAAAGCACCTGTGGGCTTACCAAGTGATGTTGAACGCATAAAAGAAGAAAGTAACTATTTGCGCGGCACGCTAAAAGAAGTGATGTTGGATCAGATCAGCGCAGGGATTCCAGACGATGACAATCGTCTGATGAAGTTTCACGGTAGCTACTTGCAGGATGACCGGGATCTTCGCAATGAACGCCAAAAGCAAAAATTAGAACCTGCCTACCAGTTTATGCTACGCGTTCGGATGCCAGGCGGTGTAGCAACACCAGATCAATGGCTTGTCATGGATGATCTTGCCCAAAAATACGGCAACGAAACTTTAAAACTAACAACACGCCAGACGTTCCAAATGCATGGTATTTTAAAATGGAATATGAAAAAAACAATGCAGGAAATTCATGAGTCCCTTTTGGATACGATTGCGGCTTGTGGTGATGTAAATCGGAACGTCATGTGCAACTCGAACCCATATCAATCGGATATCCATTCTGAAGTATACGAATGGTCGAAACGATTGAGTAATGATTTATTGCCGCGTACAAAGGCCTATCATGAGATTTGGCTGGATGAGGAAAAAGTGGCCGGCTCGCCGGAAGTGGAGGAAGTAGAAGCGATGTACGGACCACTTTATTTGCCGCGGAAATTTAAGATCGGGATTGCCGTTCCTCCATCAAATGATATTGATGTCTTTTCTCAGGATCTAGGATTGATTGCGATTGTTATAGATGGCAAGCTGGTTGGTTTTAACGTTGCAATCGGTGGTGGTATGGGGATGTCACACGGTGATAAAGAGACATATCCGCAGATAGCCAAAGTAATTGGCTTTTGTAAACCGGAGCAAATTTATGATGTAGCGGAAAAAGTCATTACGATTCAGCGCGACTATGGCAACCGTTCCGAACGTAAAAATGCGCGGTTTAAGTACACAGTTGACCGACTGGGGTTAGAAACAGTCAAAGTTGAACTAGAAAACCGCCTCGGCTGGAGGTTGGATGAAGCGAAGCCATATCATTTCGATCACAATGGTGACCGCTACGGCTGGTTGAGGGGTGTTAAAGGAAAATGGCATTATACGTTGTTTGTTGAAGGTGGGCGCGTCGCAGATATTGATAATTACAAGCTAAAGACAGGCTTGAGGGAAATCGCCAAAATCCACACTGGTGATTTTCGGTTAACGGCAAATCAAAACCTGATCATTGCTAATGTATCGAGCCATAAAAAGAAAAAGATTACCGAATTGATCGAACATTTTGGTTTGACGGATGGCAAGCATTATACAGCGCTTCGCCGTAGCTCGCTGGCGTGCGTCGCTCTTCCAACATGTGGTTTGGCAATGGCGGAAGCAGAACGCTATTTACCGGTTCTTCTTGATAAAATTGAGGTCATTGTCGATGAAAACGGTCTGCGGGACGAAGAAATTACCATCCGTATGACCGGTTGCCCGAATGGCTGTGCACGCCATGCTCTCGGCGAAATTGGCTTTATCGGCAAAGCACCCGGCAAATACAATATGTATCTCGGTGCAGCCTTTGACGGCAGCCGATTAAGCAAAATGTACCGCGAAAACATCGGTGAAGAAGAAATTTTGAGTGAACTGCGTGTACTTCTTTCCCACTATGCAAAAGAGCGGCAGGAAGGCGAGCATTTTGGTGACTTTGCTATCCGCACTGGCATCATCAAAGCAGTGACAGATGGTAGAAATTTTCATGAATAATTAAGATGTTGTAGAGACAGGAGCACTATTCCTGTCTCATTTTTGCTAATAAGAGGTAAAACGATTCTTTCAATTAACGGGTTCAATAATTCTCTTTTATTGTTGCAGCCATTATACTATAATGGCGGTAATCGCATTTGTAGTTGTTGATAGTATCCTGGTGGAAGGTCATACTTAAAGATGATGTGTTACTAAAGATAGATGTTTACATAAAAAAGTAGGGTAGGGTGAACGATTATGTTTCAATCTGGTTTTTTTTTAGATCTAGGACCGCTCAACGTTCCTTTTACGATTTTAGGTATGGTGGTTAGTGTTTTTGTTTGGTATATTTTGATAAGGCTACAAGAATCCAAGATAGAACCTCCCATTGGTGACAAAGAAAGGCTGTCTGATAGTGTTATATCTCTTATTGTAGCGGGCGTCGTGTTATATAAATTTTGGCCGGTCGTTTCAAACCCTTCCCTTATTTGGAAACGTGGTTGGTCAGTCATTTATTTTAGTGGTGGAAGCTATTTTCAAATCGGGTTAGCTCTATTAATATTTGGATGGTTTTTATGGTATTTGCGAAGACGCCACATAGCTTGGCATAGAGCGGGGCAAATGCTGGTACGTGGTTTAATCCCTGCCTTAATCGTCTGGTATGTAATTATTCGGGAGTATGGAGTACTTACTAATCTACCGTTTGGGTATGATTATCAGGGCCAGCTCTATCATCCTAGTAACATTTATATAGTTGCTTTTTTAATAGTAATAGCTATAATCATGTGGTTTATGCAAAAGCGGTCATATCCAATTGAACCATGGGTACTCCTGCTCATCGCATTTTTTTATATAATAATAGCTCCAATTCGAGCTATACAGGATGTTTTCATCATTTTTGATGGCTTGCAATGGGCCTGGATAACGGTGGTTTTAAGTATTTTATGGATCTTTTTCTCTCATCGAAAGGTAGATCAAGAAGTGACTTCGGATTAAAGGAACTTTTTTTGTAATATAAAGGGGGTTTCATAGTTGTAAATCCTGCAGAAATAACGATTTGGGTTGTGTTTTGGAATGTTATCGTTTATTTCACCGTGTATGACCCCTTTTATCAGGGAATATCTGTTCAAGAAATTAAGCAAGAAGGCCGTAGTTTTTGGAGGAAAATCAGGCGTTTACACATACTTTTTTTATAACTGGTTTCCGTTGTGTTTATCGCATTAGTTCCTTTTTATCAATCATTAAACCTTACGGTGGTTTTACTGGACTTTAGCTTAAAAGGAGGCTTTTAAAATGATGAAGTGGAAAAGGGTACTGCTATTGGTCATAGGTGTTTTTATAGGGATTGTTATTACCCAACAATTTTTAGGTTCAGAACTAAAAACCAATAATAGAAAACCTGCAGCTGAACTAACTGAAGACCCAACGGAAGTAGGTCCCTTTATAGGAGCATTAGCACCTGACTTCTCTCTAGTAGGCTTGGATGGAAAGACATACGCACTTTCTGACTTAAAAGGGGATAAGCCTGTCCTTGTTAACTTTTGGGCATCATGGTGTCCACCATGTAAGGCGGAGGCTCCAGATTTGGTTCAATTATATGAAGAGTATGGTGATCAGATGGAAATTTATGCAGTCAATCTTACGACATCTGATACTGTGAAGGGTGCGCAAGAATTTGTGGATGACTACGGATTTGAATTTCCAGTTTTACTAGATGAAAAAGGTGAAGTAGGGAAAGTATATCAAGCCTTGTCAATCCCGACCTCTTATTTCGTCGATCGAAATGGAATAATTCAAAATAAAATGATAGGCATTACATCCCCTGATAAATTAGAAAAAATGTTTCAGGAGCTAATTAATAAAAAATAAGTGTAACACTCTAAATGGTGGTCGCCTACCATTTTGTCAGAATAAATAATCAAATAGATGGTTTCACCGGAAAGTTAGTATCCGCTCAAGCAACTTAAAAGTGGAAACAAACTACAAAATTAAATTAGTAAATGTGACAGCTTTTTGAAACTTACTCAAATATGATAATTAGACTCCTTTTTTAGCTTATAATGGAAAACGTAGGAAGTCAAAATAATATATAGGGGGTCGTCTTGATGAAAAAAGCTATTTTTTCTTTGATGTTCATTGCTCTTTTGCTCGTTTTAGCCGCTTGCGGAGGTGGGGAAAATGCTGATGGAGGCAACACTACTGAAGGAACAGGAAGCGATGGAGGCAGTAATAGTTCAGCCGTTGACCTTACTGCAACTAACTGGAAATTTGATCAGGAGAACTACACTGCTAAAGCAGGTGAGGTAACATTTAATCTTACAAACGAAGAAGGCCTACACGGAATACAAATTGACGGAACAGACTTAAATATTCAAGGTGACGGTTCAGGAAAGCTTACATTGGAGCCAGGAGAATATACGATTAGATGTAGCGTACCATGCGGACAAGGGCATGCAGATATGGTGTCCACTTTAACCGTTGAATAACCATATAATATAACAAGGAAACTTTAATAAAGGCAAAGCCCATAGTCTATCCCATTTAGAAAATCAATAATCTAGCATTTAATCACGCATGATTTTTTAGCTCACACCCCAGGATGAAAAAGTTCTGGGGTTCTTTATTACTCTTGATTTGCTCATTTAATTTAGTGTTAGGCATTAATGCTTAATCATTTGCTTTTTTTAACCTGTGAAGTTTGAATAGAACGGCAAAACGTTTAATCTTCAGTTCAATCATTGCACCAATCCGTATTGCCGTTAGTGTTTAACAATCTATCTTCTATTTACAAAGACAGAGTATAGTAGATTTTGATTCACATATTTAAAAGCTGCTTAATGAATACTTGTTAAAAAGTGCTTGCGCTTACTTTTGATATATCTCGATATCAACGAAGTCACCGTTTAATTTGGCTAGCTCTTGCAACGTTTTATCAATGTCTTCATCTTTAACCAAAGTGACATATAGTTCATATTTTTTATCTTCATCTTTATATATTTTTTCAAGTATGTCGAAGGGTAAAATTACTGTATTTTCAATTGATGAAGTCCCACCAACAACACCTACTACTTGCATATCATTTCCTTCAAGCTGAAGTGGCTTTGGGTGATAACCGAGCGTTCCTAAAATAGCGTAGCCATCTTCTGTGGTATTGTTCTTTGCGAATACTGATCCAACGATCATCGCTTTTTCGTTTGCATCTTCTGCTGAAAGTAATCTTCCTTCAATTAGCTGCGGAACTATAAGAGTACTATCTGCTGGGATAAGAATATCCTTTGTAGGATTAACCCCAATAAATTCTCCTTTTTCGGTTTGCACCATGACATAAACATACACATCTTTAATCTCTTTTATTTTCATCAATTTTGCAATTATTTCTTGATCATATAATGTGGACGTTATTCGGATAATCGTATTATTGACTAGTGGTTTCATATTTTGGTTTGTGTATGAGCTTTTCGCGGTTGTCATTCCATGAGTTTTTAACGTAACCTCACCGCCATGATTAACTGTTCCAGTTTTATGGATTCCAATAAAAACAGCGGAAACAGCGAGAATAAGAGTACCAATCATTATGCTAAATAGTAATATTTTCTTTCGTTTTATCATGTAACCTTTCCTTTCCTACAAGATGTAGTACACATCTAATTTAACATAAATACGAGATGAAACGATGTTTTTTTGTTAAGGGAATTATAATATTACGTAGCTAATATTATCACTCATAGTTTACTATAGTGCTATAATTGATAAAAAATAGTTGTCTATTGGAGGGTCTTTTCTTGGAAGAAATCATCAAAAATTTTAAAGAAGATTCTGAATCCGTATACCATACTTGGTTCCTTAATAATGATGAAAGATTGAAAGCATTTCGAACAATTAGGAAAAGCCTTTCAAATGTAATAAATGAAATAGAAGCGGGTACATTTGGCAATGATTTTAAAGGTTCGAGTTTAGAAACTGTTATAACTGCTATTTCAGAACAGAAACAAATTTTTGAAGGTGCAGCACATGCCTTCTACTGGAAGCCGAAATTAAGAATACCTGACATTTATGAAAACGAAGCTAATAAAAGAGCATTTGGTCGTTTTTTAAGAGCGTGCTTAGAGATGACAAAAGAAGAACAACTTTTAAATGAAATATATGTGTTAGATGCGCTGAAAATAAAAGGATTAGGACCAGCGGTTGCCAACATTTTATATTTTTTACATCCAACTCTTTTTCCTCCTTTTAACACGGCAATAACCAATGGATTCAACATTCTCTTTAATCAAAACAAAAAACTAGGTTCATGGATAGCTTATCTTGAGATGAGGGAAGTTATTATTAAGGAAAACAATATTTACCGAAGTGATTTATCAAAGGATTTAGGTGCGATTGCTGGACTATTATTTGAGATTGGTAGTAGTCGCTTGGTTATTAAAGCGAACGCTGCAAAGGTTATTGACATTGAGCAGGATAAACAAGTAAAGGCAAGAGCGAAGCGTCACAAACAAGTCAATCAAGATGAGCTTGAGGAAAATGCCCATACGGAAATGCAATATTACCTCGCAAAGCTTGGGAAATCACTTGGGTATAAGGTTTGGATTGCTCGTAATGACCACAAGCGCACTTGGAATCAAGAAAAATTAGGCGAGTATTCATTGAGGGAATTAATTCTCTCCGACCTTCCTAAGCCGGTGTTTGATACCGTTTCACTAATTGACGTACTATGGTTGGATGATTCTAATAACATAGTGAGTGGTTTTGAAGTGGAAAAAAGTACATCGATTTACTCTGGGATTTTAAGGCTTAACGATTTATCCATTTCAATTGGTAGCGGAGTACCTTTTTACTTAGTGGCACCAAATAGCAGGGAAAAGGAGATAAACGCCCAGCTATTAAGACCTTCATTTAGAACATTGGATTCATTGTCTATCGCCTACATTTTATTTACCGATTTACGCTGTGATTGTGATTCAATGTGTAAATTTGGCAGTGATGTAACTGTACTTCAAAAAATTTGTAAGGTAGTATAAGAGCCTTCAATACCCCAACTGCTAACAATGGTAAAACAAAAGAGCGAAGGTTGATATTTGGACAGATAAAAATTATAATTTATGTCCGGTTTAAGCGGTTTTCTTTGTATTGACCATAAAAAATGTCGTTAAGGAATAGCAGAGTAGTTTAGCCTGACTACGTCATGTTCTAATAGTAGTTAAATCAGGTATTAAAAGGAGTAAATAGATACAATCCAAAATGGAATAGACATTATTTATCTATTAAACATAGGACGGAAATATAGATGTTAGATTAGAGAAAATGACACTGTGGGACTAGCATAAGCTTAGTCCCTCTTTTTTTAAAAGATAAGAAAGCATTCCTGTATTAAAGCAAAATGAGATTTGAATAAAATAAGCCTCCTTGGTATGATACAAAGTGTCCAAGCTGATCAGCGCAAAGGACATTTAATAACCAAAGGAGGACTTAAAATGAAGTATAAACAAAATGACAAGATTCTGCAACTTACAGAAAAAACCTTAATTATAGGGGTTGACATTGCTAAACATAAGCATGTCGCAAGAGCACAAGATTATAGAGGTATACAATTTGGAAAAGCTCATACATTTTTAAACACATATGAGGGTTTTGAAGGTTTCATAAACTGGTTAAATCAAATCAAAGCTAAACAGTCTAAGGAAGATGTCATCATTGGGATGGAACCTACTGGACATTATTGGCTTCCGTTGGCTTATTGGCTAAAAGAAAAAGGAAAAAAGGTGGTTGTAGTTAATCCAGCTCATGTTAAGCAAACAAAGGAGTTAGATGACAATTCTCCTACTAAGAATGATTTCAAGGATGCTAGAGTTATCTCTAGACTTATTGAGGGCGGAAGATATTCGGAGCCCAATTTACCGGAAGGTATATACTCGGATTTACGTGAAGGTATGAACCTATATAACCAATTGGTACAGGACCTAACAGCTGTGAAAAATATAGTTCACCAATGGCTCGACCGTTTCTTTCCTGAATATTTAACGGTCTTTGGGAAGTGGGATGGAAAAGCTTCTCTACAAGTTCTAAGAATGGGACTTTTTCCTGATGAGTTATTAGAGCGTGAAGACTTGGAAATTCTAGCTGAAATTCGTAAAGAAGTTAAAAAAGGTGTGGGAATAAAGAAGGTTGTTCAGTTGAAAAACGTTGCCCTTCGTTCAGTAGGCATTAAAGAGGGGCGAAGTCTAGCTAGGTTAAAATTAAAAAGCTTACTAGACCAATACGATCTTCTTTCAGAACAATTAGAGAGCGTCTGGAGTGAAGTAGAGAACATCATACAAGATGTTCCAGGGGCGAGAGAGATGGGAGATATTAAAGGTATTGGACAAGTTACAGTAGCCTCCTTTTTTGCAGAAGTCGGTGATTTACAAAAGTACTCACATCCCGACCAAATTGTTAAGTTAGCAGGATTAAACTTAAAACTAGCTACATCAGGAAAGTGGAAAGGGCAAACAATTATTACTAAACGAGGGCGTCCTAAATTAAGGGCACTATTGTTTAAAGTCGTGTTGCCTCTTGTAGCTCAAAATCCTGCATTTAAGGCACTACATCAGTACTTTATTACACGAAATGAAAATCCATTAAAAAAGAAGCAGTCTATCATCGCTATATGTTGTAAATTAATTCGTATTTTATTTACGATTGGAAAGAAACAAATTGAGTTTGAACCAGCTAAAATGTTACAAGATATTCCTCATTTTAGTATGCAAGAAGCTGCTTAAAAGGATAGGGTAAAGTGATCAAAAAGAAGTTAGGTGCAGAAAATAGTCGAAGATTTATATAACATAAACAGTAGTATCGATGACAATATTTAATTCTCATTTTTTATTCACTTAGTAGTCGAAGTATTTTAAAGTTGTTTCAATTTGAAGAAGACTTACAACAGAAGCTAGGAGCAGTCGGCAAGCATTTATACTATTGGGCAATGACCCCGCAAGAAAGCATCGCCGACCCCACTTCATGGATAGGCAGAACGAAGGAATGTATGCGCATATTTTTCATATGACGCCGTGAGAAATGGGAGGGTGTGCCGCCATGAACATTGTGGGATCCAATAGCGACCATATTTCTAGATATTATCCTTTTTTGTAAAAAAATAGAAGAAGAGGGTTTATTTAACTATGTCCTCCTCCTCTAAAATACAAATAAAGTTCTGTTAGTCCATTAAAGTGCAGTCTTATTGAAATTTGAAATACTGAGAAAAACAGAGAAAACAAGAGAAAAACCTTACTTTAATGAGGGAGTATAAAA
>NZ_JARFVC010000026.1 GCF_029193815.1 Cytobacillus sp. S13-E01 | reverse complement strand
ATGACACATACTATTGAAGATTTATCAATCGCTGCGATTAGAACACTATCCATTGATGCTATTGAAAAAGCAAATTCAGGCCATCCAGGAATGCCGATGGGGGCAGCTCCTATGGCATTTTCACTTTGGACGAAGCATATGAACATTAATCCAAGCAATCCTGCATGGTTTAACCGTGATCGTTTCGTCCTTTCAGCAGGCCATGGATCGATGTTGTTATATAGCTTATTACATCTAAGCGGCTATGGTTTAACAATTGACGATCTTAAAAATTTTCGTCAATGGGGGAGCAGAACCCCTGGACATCCAGAATTTGGTCATACTGCTGGTGTGGACGCAACAACTGGTCCACTTGGCCAAGGTATTGCGATGGCAGTCGGAATGGCAATGGCTGAACGTCATTTAGCAGGTACCTACAATAAGGAATCTTTCAATGTAGTTGATCATTATACATACAGTATTTGTGGTGATGGGGACTTAATGGAAGGTGTATCAGCTGAGGCGGCATCTTTTGCCGGCCATTTACAGCTTGGAAAGTTAGTTGTTTTATATGATTCAAATGATATTTCACTTGATGGTGATTTAGATCGTTCTTTCTCTGAAAGTGTTGAAAAACGCTTTGATTCATATGGCTGGCAATATATCAGAGTTGAAGACGGTAATAATCTGGAAGAAATATCTAAGGCACTTGCTGAGGCAAAAGCCAATCAGAACCGCCCAACCTTAATTGAAGTGAAAACAACGATTGGCTATGGTTCGCCAAATAGAGCTGGAACATCTGGTGTGCATGGTGCACCACTTGGAGCAGACGAGGCGAAACTTACGAAGGAAGCTTATAACTGGACGTTCGAACAGGATTTTCATGTTCCGGATGAAGTATATTCTCATTTCCGTACGTCTATCTATGAGCCTGGTGAAAAGAAAGAACAAGAATGGAATGAGTTGTTTGCACACTATAAATCACAATATCCTGAGCTTGGCAAACAACTTGATGCAGCTATTTTGGGTAAACTTCCAGAAGGTTGGGAAAATCACCTGCCTAAATATGAAGAAGGCAAAAGCTTAGCATCACGTGCGTCATCTGGTGAAACCTTAAATGCAATCGCAAACCACGTACCACAATTTTTTGGTGGCTCAGCTGACTTAGCAGGCTCAAACAATACCATGATCAAAGGTGCTGGGGACTTTACTCCAAATGATTACAGCGGACGCAACATTTGGTTTGGTGTTCGTGAGTTTGCAATGGGTGCTGCGTTAAATGGTATGGCATTACATGGTGGGGTTAGAGTATACGGTGGAACATTCTTTGTATTCTCTGATTACTTACGTCCTGCAATCCGACTAGCTGCTTTGATGAAACTGCCAGTAACTTATGTGTTTACACATGACAGTATTGCCGTTGGTGAAGATGGTCCAACCCATGAGCCGGTTGAACAGTTACCTGCATTACGTGCAATGCCTGGCCTGGGTGTTATCCGTCCAGCTGATGGAAATGAAACAGCGGCTGCATGGAGACTAGCAATGGAATCAACTGACAAACCGACAACCTTGGTTCTTACTCGTCAAAACCTACCAACTATTGCCGGTACAATTGATAAGGCCTATGAAGGCGTGAAAAAAGGTGCGTATGTCATTTCAGAGGCTCAAAATAATAACCCTGAGGGCCTATTATTAGCATCAGGTTCAGAAGTGGGCCTTGCCGTCGAAGCGCAAAAGGCACTTGCTAGCGAGAACATTCATGTTTCTGTTATCAGTATGCCTTCATGGGATCGCTTTGAAGAGCAGTCTGCGGAATATAAAAATACAGTTATCCCTAAGTCTGTTAAGAAACGCCTTGGAATCGAAATGGCGTCATCACTAGGATGGGAACGCTACACTGGTGACGAAGGTGAAGTAGTAGCGATTAATCAGTTTGGTGCATCTGCACCAGGTACGAAAATTATGAAAGAATATGGCTTTACAGTAGAAAATGTTGTTGATAGAATGAAGGTAATATTAAAAAAATAGAAACATTAAAGAAAAATCTTTTATTATGAATTTTCCTATAGATTTAGTTGTAGTTCTCTTACATGGCATTTCTTATTCGATTCAATTGCTGAATTCGTGTTTATTCGACAAAAATAGTGTTTCATTTTTCCGGTTTCAGACAATAAATTCTCAAGTAGTCCACTATAATAAGGGTAAAGTGGTGAAAATTGGGGGCGGAGAAATGAGGCAGTATCAAATTTATTTAATTGAAGAAGAGTTTGCCAGTCATTATTTCGGTCGTGAATCTAAAATTTATCAGCTTTTTCTCGAATATGAAAAGATGAGCTGTGAGAAAAAGGCACTGTTACGTCAGCAAATTGACTTTGTAACAAGACCAATCCCTTCATTGAAAATTCATCAAATCCTAGAAGCATATTTGACAAAACGTGTAGATTATACTATGCAACGAAATGTCCATGCCCTACAAATAAGAAATCTTCAAAGTGAAGCACAGCTAGTGGTTCATGATCGATATATACTTTTAGAGGCTTCGGGAAGTTTTGAAGCGGAGACCATGTTTTTTGAGATTTTAAGAAAGTACGATTCCTGTTTTTTAGCAATGGATTTTACAGCCAATCGTTACGGATGGTTAAATCCAATAAAGGAAAGGAAGTTCGTATAGGTAAATTCGCCTTATTTAGCTAAAAATAAAAAAATAGACGGTATAATATAGAGAAAAAACAAAACAAATATTGTATAATTACAAAGGGTCTAGTACACTGTAATGTAGACAACATGAAGGAGGAAATAGTATGTGGGTACCTATTCTAGTTGGTATTCTAGCACTTCTTGCTGGAGTAGCACTAGGATTTTTCATTGCACGTAGATACATGATGAGCTACTTGAAGAAAAATCCGCCAATTAATGAGCAAATGCTTAAAGTGATGATGATGCAAATGGGAATGAAACCATCCCAAAAAAAGATCAATCAGATGCTAAAAGCAATGAACGGACAAACCAAATAATTTGTTTGGACAGGCACTCACTGGAGTGTCTTTTATTTTGTCAAATAGTACGGTGGAATCGCAATCTTTTACAAAAATTGCAAAACAGATATCGATATTGATGGGAAATCTATCAAAAACTTTAAAGATGAGGAACTACGAAAACATATTGGTCTAGTATTGCTGGACCATTTTTATTTGTAGGTACGGTAAAAGATTATATTCGATTGTTTAAAGAAAGTCTAACAGATTTAGGATATCGAAAGTGCTGCAAAGTTCAAGTAGGTTAATTCTTTCATTTAAAAACTGCCGAACGAGTATAACCATGAGGGTGTTGAAAGAAGGTACTAACTCCAAATTGGTCATTCAGAGGGAATAGAGACTGTTGTAGGTTAATAAATACGCTCGTGCCAAGGGTTTCTCTAGAAAATGCTTCCATAAAGAAAAAGCCTATTAGGAATTTGAGAGGCTTTTTTCTCTATACATTGCATAATTAGTGTATTGGTTTAATAACATATCCAATTCTTGGCTATATTTTATAGTAACAGATGCACTAAGTCCGTTTTTTAAGACTATATCAATAGGTTCAGCTCTTTTCTTTTCTATTGTTGAAAGCATATCATCTTTTGACACAGTAGCTTGTCCTCTCCTATGTATGTCTATGTTCGTAATTATAACGTAGTTTGGTAATTAATTCAAAGGAAAAAAGTTGGTAAATAATCCGAAAGGGAAATTTATTGGGGAGGTGATTATCCTATGCTTTAGGGCAGTAAGAGCCCTACCTCAATTTTTAAGTAAATAATAAATTATTTAAGTGTTCTAGTAGAAATAGGGTCCTTACACATCTGAATATCTAATTAGATGCCACAAAATTGTAACAATAACACATGCATTTATTGGGTGATTTTGATAAAATAGATTATGATTGTTGTTATTAGGGAGGGAGATGTTACCCAATGGCTGATATAAATTTATTGTTAGCATTTGGTGCAGGTTTTTTATCATTTATCTCTCCATGCTGCTTACCTTTATATCCTGCTTTTTTATCATATATAACTGGTGTGTCGGTTGGAGAAATAAAGTCTGAAAATGCAATGCTTCAAAAACGAAGTATATTACACACCATTTTCTTTTTATTAGGTTTTTCACTTATATTTGTCATGTTAGGCTTTGGAACATCGTTTGTTGGCAGATTCTTTTATGGTTATCAAGACTTAATAAGACAAATAGGTGCATTACTAATCATTTTCTTTGGGTTTGTAATCATCGGAGCGTTATCACCAAAATTTTTAATGAAGGATCGAAAGTTTGAATTTAAAAACAGACCAGCAGGTTTCCTTGGCTCTTCCTTAATAGGCATGGCTTTTGCAGCAGGTTGGACACCTTGTACAGGGCCGATTTTGGCATCTGTTATTGCTTTAGCTGCTTCTAATCCAAGTTCCGGTGTGGTCTATATGATTGCATATTCACTCGGATTTTCAATTCCGTTCTTTATTCTTTCATTGTTCATTGGAAAATTGCAATGGATAAGAAGAAATAATGTTAAAATTGTAAAAATCGGTGGATATATTATGATCGTTATGGGGATTGTCTTATTCTTTGATTGGATGACAAAAATCATAATTTACTTGACACCTTTATTTGGGGGGTTCACTGGATTTTAAATATACTATATAGATATGATCCTTATACTTGTCTCTAATTCCATTATTGTAGGAGTATTGGACTATTTTGCTATATCTCTCTTCGAATTTTTGATATAATTTGTATACATAATATTGAATCGTTTTTGTAGGTCTTGAGGAGGTAAGGATATGGCAAAAATACTTGTTGTAGATGATGCGAAATTTATGCGCTTAACACTATCAAATATATTGGATAAAGCTAACCATGAAATTATCGGTGTAGCTGAAAATGGTAAAGAGGCTATTGAACTATACCGAAAGTTAAACCCGGACCTTGTAACAATGGATATAACAATGCCAGAAATGAATGGATTAGACGCTGTAAAAGGTATTAAAAAGGAATTTCCGAATGCGACTATTATTATGTGCTCCGCAATGGGACAACAAAAGATGGTCGTAGAGGCAATTGAAGCAGGCGCAAAGGACTTTATAGTTAAGCCCTTTGATGAGGGAAGAGTACTTGATGCTATTAACCGTGTACTTAGTTAAGCCCATTCATACCATTTAAGACTTTCTTTTCTTAAATGGTTTTTTATTTCTCTCTTTTCCTATATTATAAGGTTATGTCATTATATTATCATAAGGGATTGATTTGATTGGTTATAGCATCATCTGTGGTTGCGGTTATTATGGCAATCCTTGTAATATTTGTCAGAATTAGAGCATCTAAAAGACCCACAACGGCAAGAAAAATAATTTTACCTCCAATTTTTATGAGTACGGGGGCGTTAATGTTTTTACACCCGATGTTTCGCGTGACACCTTTGGAAGTAATAGAGGCATTGTTAGTCGGTTTACTCTTTTCTCTTTTCCTAATTAAGACTTCAAATTTTGAAATAAAGGAAAATGAAATTTACTTAAAAAGGTCTAAAGCATTCATTTTTATATTACTAGGTCTACTAATTATCCGGATTATTCTTAAATCAGTCTTAAGTACAACTATTGATGTTGGTGAACTGAGTGGGATGTTTTGGATTCTAGCATTTGGTATGATTGTCCCTTGGAGAATTGCGATGTTCTATCGGTTTAAAAAGCTTGAAACAGAAATTCAATTGAACTAAAAAGAACTCGGTAACTATATTCCGGGTTCTTTTTTTAAGATAATAAAGTAAAAGTTTATACTAAGTTTTAGTGTCTAGCTCCGGGCGCCACCCGGCTCTATGGTATAAGCCAATCCCTTCCCGAAGGCAAAAAACGCCTTCAGTCAGGGCTCGTCTTATGCTTGTCGCCGAAAGGCGGGCGCCCTGCGCTTTTCTTATGCGTGCTGTTATTTCTATTATTGAAATAATTGTTTATATGGTGACACATCAATACTCTTTTCTTTTAATGTTTTTAATAGGAATTTGTGATCTCGTTTTGGTGTAGCAATAATATAGCCTCTTACAACTAGGTCTTGGGTAATGGCGGCTGCTTTTTCTTTGAGAGCAAGCTCCCCGATTGTTCCTGCGATTTTTTGGCGAGCTATATCTCTGAAAAGTTCAGGGACTGGCTTGACTAAATCCTCTAAAAGCTCTTTTTGATCATCTGACCATAGATTTATTGTCTTACCTAGGTAATACTCCTGCCAATCTAATTCTGATTTGCCATCTTCTTTTGGGAGCCTTTTTAAAAACTTTCGAAACATAAAAAATCCACCAATGGACATCATTGTAGCTAGAAAAACAATCCAAAATAATATGAACCATAAAAACCAACCTGTTAACATCTATCTATTCACCTCTAAAATACTTGTCACTATTATTCCATTATAGCCCATCTTATCAAGTAGATAAAATATAAAATATTTTATAAAGATAGTCTTTAACACGAGGCAGGCTGATCTATTTATTAAATAGTCGAAATGCTGTTACTATCCATCTTCATTTTTGTAGGTAAAGGTAGGTACTTTATCAGAATCACAGGGTAGAGCATATTTCTGTTTATATTTCTCTGGTCCTTTTTCCGTAATGATAATAACATCATTTTTATAAAGGGACTGTTTAAAACTGGTCGATGATTGTTAAAAGGTGTCGAAACAAAACGATGCTATTTTTAATACAAAAATTATTTTTTAGAACGAAAAATTCAATACTATTTCCGGACTAGTTTAAAGTTGGCAAAAAAAACTCCCATATTCAGCTATATCCCGCTATTTTCATGCTTGAGGAAGGATTAAACGAACTTATCTACCGATGATAACGCTTACACTTACAAATTGAGCCATATCCATATGACATGTTTAAAAGCCCTTGATTAAGAAAATCAACATGCTACTATAAAGTAGACATTGTTCGAAATGAGAACAAAATACGAACGTAAATAGGAGAGGTCATATGATAAAAAATAAAACGATTGCTTTTTTAGGAGCAGGTTCAATGGCAGAAGCTATGATTGCTGGAATCGTAAACGCGAAAAAAATCTCTCAGGATCAAATCATTGTTACAAATAAAAGCAACAGACAACGCATAACTGAACTTGAAATGAAATATGGAATAAAAGGAATGTCAAGAGAGGAGATGGACTTTAAAAATATTGACATTTTTATTCTCGCTATGAAACCAAAGGATGCAGAGGTCGCATTACATTCAATTAAAGATCAATTAAAACCAGAGCAGCTTGTTATTTCGGTTTTAGCTGGAATATCTACGGCGTTTATGGAGTATAACCTTAAAGAAGGACAACAGGTAGTTAGAGTGATGCCGAATACTTCTAGTATGATTGGGGAGTCTGCCACAGCAATATCTAAGGGCAAGTATACAGCGAAGAGTAAACTTGAAGATGCGAAAGAACTGTTAAGTTGTATTGGAGAAGTTTACGTCATAAAAGAAGATAAAATGGATATATTTACAGGTATCGCTGGAAGTGGCCCAGCTTACTTTTACTATTTAATGGAACATATTGAAAAGGCTGGTAAAGAGGCAGGATTAGATGTTGAAATGTCACGTAAAATTGCATCACAAACCATTCTTGGGGCAGCAAAGATGGTTATGGAAAATGATGAAACACCAGCTGAACTAAGAGAGAATGTTACGTCTCCAAATGGTACAACAGCAGCCGGATTAGACGCACTGGCTAGTTATGGGGGAGGAAAAGCAATAGCTCAAGCCGTAAAGCATGCAGCACAACGCTCAAAAGAAATAAGTGCACAATTAAAAAACAAATCAATTGTATTAAATTAATTGTTTCTGATAACTTGACTAAGTAATTTGGCTAAAAACATGAGATAAACCTACCAAGGAGTGATAGGATGTCATCTGACACCGCGAGTAATCGTATAGTTGTAAAAATAGGTAGTAGTTCATTAACTAGCTTACATGGGGAAGTAAGTCGAAGAAAGCTTGAAAAGTTAGTTGATGAAATAGTTCAATTAAAGGATGCTGGTCATGAAGTGCTTGTTGTTTCCTCGGGAGCAGTTGCAGCTGGCTATCGTAAGTTAGGGTGCCTAGAAAGACCTAGTTCTTTACCTGAAAAACAAGCCGCTGCGTCGATTGGGCAAGGGCTTTTAATGGAAGCATACTCAGAACTTCTATTATCCCACGGATACGTTGCTTCGCAAATATTAATTACAAGAAGTGATTTTTCAAATGAAACTCGTTATAACAATGTCAGAAATACACTTAATGTCTTGTTAGAGCGGGGAATTATTCCAATTGTCAATGAAAATGATACGGTTACAATTGACCGTTTGAAATTTGGAGATAACGATACCCTTTCTGCTAAAGTAGCAGGCTTAGTTGAGGCAGATAAGCTTATCATCCTTTCAGATATAGATGGACTCTATAATGCGGATCCTAGGGAAAACCCTGATGCCAAATTACTAGAGAGAGTCCACAAAATAACTCCATCAATTGAAGAAGCAGCAGGGGATTCTGGAAGTGCGGTGGGCACAGGTGGAATGCGTTCAAAAATTGATGCAGTTAAAATAGCGATGGCATCAGGTATTTCAACGTTTCTTGGAAAAGCAGGGACAAAGGATATATTAGTTGACGCTGTAAACCAAAGTGCTAAAGGAACTTATTTTATTCCAATGGATGACATGATCAATCTTAACCAGAAAAAGCAATGGATTGCATTTAACTCTGGGCCAGAAGGTGAAATCTTAATTACAGAAGAGGCAAGAACCTCAATTATTGAGAATGAAAAAAGTCTTTTCCCTACTGGTGTTTATGGCGTTAACGGCAATTTTAAAAAAGGTTCAGTCGTGAAAATTTTAGATAAAGAAGGAAAGTCTATCGGTCTTGGTGTAATCAAGTATTCTTCTGAACAGTTGAGACAGTTTTTTAAACAGAGAGAACAGCATGATGAGAAAAATGGCCAACTAGCAGTAGTTGATAATAACGATTTAGTATGTAACCTAGAGCTTTTGGTACCAGTAGGATTATAATTTTAAAGGGGGAATTGGATGAGTTTAGTAAAAGAAAACCATAAAGTAAATGTAGAGCAACAAGCAATTCAGGCAAAAATGGCGGCTAAAATACTAAGTGCTTTAACAACAGAGGAGAAAAATGAAGCATTGACTAGTTTAGCCGATAAGCTTGAAAGTAAATATGAAGTAATTTTACAAGCAAATGAAGTTGATTTACAGAATGGTCGTGAGCAAAACTTTGAAGAAGCATTTATGGATCGTCTTTCACTTACAAAGGAACGAATAGTTGATTTTGCCCAAGGACTACGTGATGTTGTAAAACTTGATGATCCAACAGGTGATATTATGACTAATTGGACATTAGAAAATGGCTTAAAAGTAGAAGAAGTGCGTGTCCCGCTTGGTGTAATAGGGATGATTTACGAGGCGAGACCAAATGTGACAGTTGATGCAACTGGTCTTGCTTTAAAGTCAGGAAATGCGATTATCCTAAAGGGAGGATCGTCTGCAATAACGACCAATAAGGTTATCGTAGATGTAATTCATGAAGGCCTTGCAGAAACCAAAATTCCTAAAGAAGCAGTTCAGTTTATCGCAAGTACTGATCGGGAAGCAACGAAACAGCTATTCACAATGAAAAAACATATCGATGTATTAATTCCCCGTGGTGGTGCATCTTTAATTAATGCAGTTGTTAATAATGCGACAGTACCGGTTTTAGAGACCGGTGTCGGGAATTGTCATATTTATATCGATCGAGAAGCAGATGTAGATAAAGCATTATCCATTTTAGTTAATGCTAAAACAGATCGCCCTGCGGTTTGTAATGCTGCTGAAACAGTTATCATCCATCAAGACTGGTTCACGAACAATCATCCAGCCCTATTATCTACATTTAATGATCATGGCATTGCCATTCATGGGGATGAAAGAGTATTGGCTGCAATACCTGGTGCTTCATTGGCTCAGGAGAAAGATTGGGCAAATGAATATTTAAGCCTGGATATAGCAGTTAAAATTGTAGATCATCTTGATGAAGCAATTGATCACATTGACATTTATGGAACAAAACATTCAGAAGCTATCATTACAGAAAATAATGACGCAGCTAAAACATTCATGAGATTCGTGGATGCAGCAGCACTATACCATAATGCCTCAACCCGATTCACAGACGGAGGAGCACTTGGGTTTGGTGCGGAAATCGGAATTTCTACTCAAAAGCTACATGCTCGTGGACCGATGGGCTTACCAGCATTAACAACTAGAAAATACCTAATGTCTGGTAATGGACAAATTAGATAAAAGAAAAAACCAAGTCACTCGGCTTGGTTTTTTTAAAAGAAAGGAAAGTATAAAAATTTGTACCTAGTTTTAGAGTCTGGCTCTGGGCGCACTGCGCTTTTCTTTACACAAATATTTTTTACAAATTCTTTAATTTGTAATAAAATTTTGGTGATTTAAAATTTTTAAATGATTGAAGGGGGTAATTATTATTTTTAAGAAGACGATTGATCCACGTGTTTCTGAAACAGATGGGGCAGGCCATATTAATAATACAACAATTCCAGTTTGGTTTGAGTCTGGAAGGGATGAGATTTTTAGGCTTTTTACACCTTCCTTATCTTTCTCGGATTGGAAATGTGTCATTATAAAAATGAATGTAGAATACATAAGTCAGATCTTTTATGGAACACCAATAACTGTTTTAACATGGATCCAGAAGATAGGTAATTCCAGTTTTGAGGTGTATGAGGAGATTCATCAGGAAGATAAGCTTTGCGTAAAAGGAAGTGCAACCTACGTTAATTTTAATTTTAAAACACAAAAGTCAGAAGCTATACCAGAAGATGTAAGAGAGAAGTTACATGAACACCTAATCAAAAACTAACGAATTGCCTTTCCTCCCAGAAATACGGGGGATTTTATGTCTTACGAACACAATTGTAACGGTACACAGATGAAAAAGGAAAGATAAAGCAGTAGGAGTAGCACATAATTTGATTTAAAAATATCCAAATTAATATAGAAGGAAGAGGAAACCTTTATAAAACTATATAAGAAATGCGAGGGGAACTATATGCCAAATGTTGAGGTAATGTGTTCGATTTCTAACTGCACTTTTTATGGGGAAGGAAATGTATGTCGAGCAGAGAAAATCATGGTAGATTTAGACCGCCATTCAACATATGACGCAGAATTCGGTACTGAATTAGGGTATAAAGATCATCAGGATGAAGCAGAAAAGTCTGCTGAAACATGCTGTAGAACATTTAAACCGAAGGAATAAGCGAAAAGGTAAAGTGGTCAATAAACCACTTTACCTTTTGCCACTACTCAATTTAATTTGTTATCACGTTCCTGAGGCTTTGACAATAAAAAGAATAATAAACACACTTAAAGAAAAGTTTGAAAGTGAACTACTCCGCTGTCTTCCAGACATACAAATCTTCTATTTGACAATTTAATTCTTTAGAAATCGTCATGGCTGTATTCACATTCATAACTTTTTTAGACATATAGTCGTTTAGTTGACTTTTGGGAATTTGTGTATTCTTTTCCAAAGCTTCTATGTTTGTATTGTTTTTTAATAATATTTCTTTTAGATTACTCTTTTTTGCTGTATATTTTGTCAAAATGGCACCTCGCTTTTTTTAATAGTATAACATAGATGAATGGTAATTCAAACAATCTAAGGAAACGGTTTACAATTCTAAGGACTAGTTAACCTAAGAAAAGTGCAGGGAACCTTGAGCTAGGCACCAAAAACAGGTTAAAATACTATTCGCAAAAGAAAAGCTACTAAAAACTTTGCTAGTAAGAATAGCTCATATTTTAGATTGCTTTCCTTTTAATTTCATGTTATTCTAATAAAGGATTATTTTTGTTTGTTCGGCATGTTTAGATTAAAAAGTTCTCATGGCTTTTCAGCTGGATATATTAAATGAGCAAGAATAGTAATACAAAGTGGATAACTACCACAATAGGAGGCAATACAATGGAAACAGGTACAGTGAAATGGTTTAACGCAGAAAAAGGTTTTGGATTCATCGAACGTCAAGGTGGAGAAGATGTATTCGTACATTTCTCAGCTATCCAAGGCGAAGGTTTCAAATCACTTGAAGAAGGCCAAGCAGTAACATTTGATGTTGAGCAAGGTCAACGTGGTGCTCAAGCTGCTAACGTGCGTAAAGCATAATTAATAGCAATTTCAAAGACAGGCTCTTCCTAGTGCCTGTCTTTTTTAATGTATTTAAAAAGGTCAGGTTTGTTAAATATTATTCACAAGATTCGTGGTAAGTGGAATAACAAAGTCTTCTAGACTCGTTTATGTAAATAAACGAATTCTTTGTTAGCGCCTTTCGTAGTGTACGGGAGTTCAAGCGTGTGTCTTTTTCTTCACTTATCCAATAAGGTAAACACATAAATCTAAAAAGTGATCTAGAGAAAAATTCTAGATCACCTTTTATTGTAGATAGTACATTGTTAAAATGGAGACCCGCTTCTAAAGGTCCGTTTATGAACGACGAACATCAAACCAATCAATTAAATGTTGAAGTCGCTCTAAGCGGTGCTTAGGGTTGCCTGAACGTGACAGATCATGGTTTTCATCAGGAAAGCGAACTAGCTTAGTATCTACACCTAAACGCTTTAGTGCGATATACCATTGCTCTGCTTGCTCCATTGGACAACGTAAATCTTGCTCACTGTGTAATATTAATGTAGGTGTTTTTACATTACGTGCATAGTGGATAGGAGATAGCTTTAATAGCTTCTCGACATCATCCCATAAATCTGCATGACCATGCTGCCATTCGGTAAAGAAGAAACCAATATCACTTGTTCCATAAAAACTATGCCAGTTACAAATGCTTCGTTGCGTAACAGCAGCCTTAAAACGGTCTGTACGTGTGACGATTACATTGGTCATGTACCCACCATAGCTGCCTCCAGTTACAAATAATTGGTCTTTATCGATGTAGTCAAATGTGTCTAAAGAGTAATCTACTCCAGCCATGATATCTTCATAATCCATCCCGCCGTAATCGCCGATAACAGCATTTACGAATTCATGTCCATAGCCGTGGCTTCCTCTTGGGTTTGTATAAAGAACAACATAACCCTTTGCAGCCATTAATTGCATTTCATGATGAAGGCCATTTCCATATGCAGTAGCTGGGCCTCCGTGTATTTGAAGGATCATAGGATATTTGGTTCCATCTTCGTACCCGTAAGGCTTTAAAATCCAACCTTCAATATTCTGTCCATCTGTACTCTTATAGTGGAAATTCTCAGGAACACTTAAATGGACCTCATCATATAAACCTTGATTCCAAGTAGTAAGTGCCTCTCGGTGTTCTAGATTATTCAAATTTTGAATAACTAGATCTCCAGTTGATTGAGAAGTAGCAAGAACAAGAACCGCTTTTTCCTCACTTACAATATCAAAGGAAGTAACAGATGCTTGTGCAGATGATAACGCAGGTGAAACCTCTCCTTGAAGGTCTACCTTAAATAACTGACAGTCTCCACCAACAGTAGCAATAAAATAAAGGTAAGAACTAGTAGAATCCCAAATAAGTCGATGATCAGCAGTATCAAATTTAGCGTCGACGCCAACTAAGTTTCCAACCGTGTAATCAAAGTCCTCCGTTAAATTTTTCAACTTACCTGTTTCAATAGAAATAAGAAGGACATTTGCATTACCTTGACTTCTTTCACCACGAGTATGACCAGCAACTGCTAACCATTTGCCGTCAGAAGATAGAGAAGGTGACATGATATTCCCATTAGCTTGATAAAATAGGGCTTCTCCTTTTGTGGCTAAATCGTATTTCCAAATAGCAGAAAGATAACCCCATTCTTTATCTTCTGATTTTGTTCCAATATAAAATAGGTTTTTTCCATCTGCAGAAAAACGTGGCTGAGAAAAATCATGTTCCCCCTCAGTTACTTTTGTAAAGTTCTTTGTATCTAAATCAAATAAATAAATATGCTTTCGGTCATCATTTAAAATGCCAATTCCGTCCATTTTATAACGAAGTCTAGTAATCACCTTAACATCGCTTTTTTCTTCTTTTTTCTCTTCTTCTTTATCAGAGTTTAGCTTTAACTCACCATTAATGACTAGAGCTAACTGTTTTCCATCTGGAGACCAAACAAAATCACCAACACCTTGTTTTACATCTGTTAATTGGATTGCTTCACCACCATCTGTATGTAAAAGCCAGACTTGATTTTTTCCAGTACGGTTAGAACGGAAGGCAATTGTTTTCCCATCAGGTGACCATTTTGGAGCTACATCCTTCACTAAGCTTTCCTTTGAATAATGTGATGTAAACTGTCTTCCTTCGTCTTTCATATCAGTTACATAAACATAAGAATAGTAGCCATCCTTTTCTTTATCTACATGGGTTAAAATATAGGCTGCTTTATCTTTGTTAGGAGAAACCTGTGGGTCTCCAACAAATTTAAACTTACATAAATCTTCCGCTGTAATTGGTCGTTTCGTCATTTTCACATTCCTCCATAAGTTTAAAAACTATGAATCTATCTTATCATTTCGAATATCGAAATAAAATACAATTTTTCTTTTTATTCAGTTTCTTCACGACATACCGTCAATTTAAATATAAATGAACGAACATGGTAGCATCCCGAATACATGATGAGTCATGATAAAGAAAAAAAGCTTAACCAATTATAGTTAAGCTTCTCTTGATTATCTTAGGAATATACTCTCTAAGTTTAGACGATACTTTTAACGAATGTGACCGTAAATTTAATATTATTATCAGCAATTTGTAAAATTTGGCGGGACTGCGTGGGAATCGAACCCACCTGAGACGGCACGCGCCTCACATGCGGTTTTGAAGACCGAGACAAGCACCAGCTTTGCAATCAGCCCCGTATTTTATGTGCATTTATAATTATACAAGCACTTCTCCATAGATACAAGTATTAAGTATAGAGCTTCCTCCTTGAATATCCTCTAAATACCCGTTAAAGTATTTTAAAAGGGTGCATAATATAAACTGATTCTTTATATATAGAAAGTAAGCAGGTGATTTGATGGAGAAACGTTATTTTACAATTGGAATGGCAGGGCATATTGATCATGGGAAAACATCTTTAACAAAGGCTCTTACAAGTGTAGACACAGATCGTTTAAAAGAGGAGAAAGAACGGCAAATCTCGATTGAACTGGGGTTTGCTCCTTTACATATTGATGATACAATGGCTATTTCGGTTATTGATGTACCTGGTCATGAACGATTTATTAGGCAGATGATTGCAGGTGTTGCGGGGATAGATCTTGTAATTTTGGTTGTCGCAGCAGACGAGGGAGTCATGCCACAAACAAAAGAACATCTAGAAATTCTCTCGTTTCTAGGTGTGAAACGCGGAATTGTTGCCATTAGTAAGATTGAAAAAGTAGACCAGGATTTTACTGAACTTGTACGGGAAGAGATTTCGGAGCAATTAGTAGGGACTGTATTTGAGAATGCCGAAATGGTTTTAGTAGATAGTATTTCGCAGGTTGGAATAGTAGAATTAAAAAATACTATAAAAAATCAACTACAGCAACTAGAAGCACGTAATTCCTCGGGCAGCTTTAGATTACCAATTGACCAAGTATTTACGGTTAAGGGTCAGGGGACCGTGGTAAGAGGTACAGTGTATGAAGGGTCTGTTCAGGATGGTGACCATTTAACGATTCTACCATCATTAATTGAAACCAAGGCAAGGCAGCTTCAAATACATCAACAATCGACAAATAGTGCGAATGCCGGACAACGTGTTGCCGTCAACCTTTCAGGTATTAACACAAATGACGTAAAACGAGGAGACGTACTCGTTTCTTCAAAGCATTATGTTGTTACAGAAACAATTGATGTGACGATTAAATTTGTATCTGATTTGGATCATGTAGTTAAGCAACGCGGCTTAATTAAGTGTCATATCGGTACGTCAGAAGTGCTTGGAAAAATCGTCTTCTTTGACCGTAATGAAGTTGAAGGTGAAACGGAAGAAGTATTATGTCAACTACGACTTGAAGAACCAATTGTTACGAAACGGGGAGACCGCCTTATTATCAGAAGACCTTCACCAACCGAGACAATTGCAGGAGGATGGGTTATTGACCCTCACGGAAAAAAATATAGATTTGGTGAAAAAACTATCGAAATGCTTACTCAAAAAAGAGAAGGGACTCCGCTTGACCGAATGCTGGATGCGTTTCATCAACATAAAGAACTATTAAAAGCTGAGCTTATGAAAGTAACTTCCCTTGATGAGTACACTATCGCAGAGCTCCTGAATGAAGAAAAATTTATAAAACTTAGAGCTGGTTACTATACTCATAATAGTATTATAAACGAATTACGTAAGAAAGTGATTTCTTTAATAGAGGAATACCATACTAACAATCCTTTACGGTTAGGAATGAATAAGGCAGAAATCAATCAAGAGCTTTCTCGGACCTATCCAAAAAATGTAGTGGAACACACACTAGATTTAATGCTAGAAGATAAAACGGTTAAAAAAGAGGGTCAATTCATATCAGCAGTAAACTTTAAACCTACCTTTCCAAAACAATGGGCTAAACGAATGGAGCAGCTTATTCTTTCAATTGAAGAAGATCAGTTACATGTTAAACCCTGGGATGAGTATACATCATTAGTTGGTTTACCTGAAAAAGAAGCGGGGGAACTCAAGTGGTTCCTTCTCACTACAAATCAAGTTTATCAACTAGATGATAAACTTGTCGTGAATGGTGCAGTGATTTGGAATGCAATTAATCGGTTAAAGGAACATACAGAAACAGGGTTTGAATTAAAAGATGCCAAAGAGATTCTTAGTGTTTCGAGGAAATATTTAGTGCCCTTACTAGAACTTTTTGATACTTTGAGGGTTACTAAAAGGGAAGATAATAAAAGGTTTTGGGTTAAAACATAAATGTATACTTCAAGCAAGTTAGTGATATTGATGAATAAGGTTTAAATATTTTGAGAAATTATAATGCCTATACTACAATATTAATAGTCCAAAGAATATACTGGGCAAAATTCTTTAAATAGGGGGAGTTCAACTTGAAAAATTATAAAATACATGTTGAATTTTGCATGCAGTGAAACTACGCTCCAAAAGCCGCGAGTTTCGCGGAAGCATTATTTAACCATTTCAGACCTGACATCTCTACTTTAGAACTTATTCCAAGTTCTGGTGGCGCATTTGAAGTTACGGTGAACGGAGAAAAGCTTTACTCTAAATTAGAAGTTGGAAAATTTCCACAGGCCGATGAAATGATATCACAAATTGAACAAATGTAATGAGTGTATTTGCCCTGCCCAAGCAGGGCTTTATTACTTTATTTTTATGGTTTTTACCGGTGTCTTTCGTTTTCCCTCTTTGTTTACTATAACCTCTACTATTCCTTTTTCATAAGTTGCTTCTATTACCTTGTAACTTAAAGGGAAGGGTAATGTGATTTGTCTTTCATAGATAGTTGGAGGATGATCACTATTTTGTGGATGTGACTTTGCTTGTATAATAATATCTGACCCATCAATTTCAACAGAAACTTGGTCCTTTTTAAACGTACTTAATTCTGCCTCAATAATAAATGCACTGTCAGTTTCAAATAAATCAACTCTAAATTGATATTCATCTAAATAATTAGTAAAAGGATCATTGAAAAATTGCTGCAGCCAATCCTCTATGCCATTGATGTCATGCGCTTTAGAATGTTCCTTCTTATCCATCAACTTAACCTCCAAGCAAATTACTATACTTATCATATTCAAGTTGTTTACATACGTGCTTTAAGGGTGAGGATGGTATAATAAAGTAAATATCACAAGGTGTGGAGGATTTCAGCGTGAAAGAGGCAGTAAGACATTTACCACCAATACATGAATTGCAAAATGACGATAGATTTCAAAACCTAATTATCTCATACAGCTTATCGGCTGAGCTATTAACAGAGCTGATCCAAGAGCATATACAAAGGATAAGAAACGAGCTTTTAAAGGGAATATATAAAGATTTGAATCCATCTAAAGAAGTGATAATGGATGACCTATTTAATGATGTAGAAAAAGCATGTGGGAAATTTAATGAAACCTATTTACGTCAAGTGATAAATGCAACGGGAACAGTGTTACATACCAATTTAGGACGAGCAAGATTAAGTGAAGAAGCCATTTCTCAAGTTGTAAATGTTGCAAGAAGCTATTCTAATCTTGAATATAATCTAGAAAAAGGAACCCGTGGCTCCAGGCATGATATCATTGAAGATTTGCTTATAAAGGTAACAGGTGCAGAGGCGGCAATGGTTGTTAATAATAATGCTGCAGCTGTTTACTTTATTCTTCGAGCTTTTGCAAACAATAAAAATGTTATTGTTTCTCGTGGTCAACTTATTGAAATTGGAGGCTCTTTTAGAATATCGTCCATTATGGAAGAAAGCGGGGCTAATTTGATAGAAGTTGGAACGACAAATAAGACACATCTTTATGACTATGAAAATGCTGTTGATGAAAATACTGCTATGATTATGAAAATACACACTAGTAACTTTAAAACGATTGGTTTTACTAAATCAGTAGAGACAAAGGAATTAGTTGAGCTTTGCAATGATAAAGAGCAAGTTATTTTTTATGAGGATTTAGGAAGCGGTGTGTTATTCGATTATAAACAGTACTCGGTGGGTGACGAACCAGTCGTTGCTGAGGTCCTTCAACATGGAGCAGACCTTGTTTCTTTTAGTGGCGATAAACTCTTAGGGGGCCCCCAAGCGGGTATTATTGCAGGTAAAAAAGCTTTAATTGATAAATTAAAAAAACACCAGCTAGCTAGAGTACTGCGCGTCGATAAAATGACCTTTGCCGCATTAGAAGCAACCTTACAGGCTTACCTACGTGGTGGTGAATATGCTAAAACCATTCCAGCAATAAGGGATATCACTGATACCAAAGGCGAAATTAAGGTGCGTGCTCAAAAATTCGTCGGATTACTAAATCAGGTAACCTCTTATTATGATATTGCGATACTAGAAGATTTTTCTCAGGTTGGAGGAGGGACAATGCCAGATGTTGTTCTGCCAACGTATGTCGTTGCAATTAGGCCTCAATCAATAACTGTTGAAGAGTTAGCATCGAAGTTAAGGCAGACTAGTCCGGCCGTTATTGCGAGAGTGAAAAACGACATGTTGTTATTAGATTTTCGTACAATTACAGAAGAGGAGATTCAGGTTTTAGTTTCCATTTTCAAAGATCAATTCTAAAAAGCCGCATAATTGCGGCTTTTTACAACTATCTATTTTTTACATATCATGGCCTTGATTGTGCTTTTGTCTTGTATGGTTACGGTTTTTTACCTTTTTTGAACCACTTAGAGGCTCTGGTTGTCCAGGATTATGACCTTTTGGAGCATTTTTTCGAATATCCTTAAATGTATTCTTTTCAGCCATTTGTTATCCCTCCTTTACCAATAGGATGATATAATTGATTATTTTTATTCGAAAACAAATCGAATGTTTTATCAGGTTTTAGGAAAGCTAGTAAATGAAGTTTTACACCGAGAAGGAGTTGACACTATTGCCATATAGCAAAGATAAACAACAAGCTTTTCAAGCTGCACAACAAGGTACCCACCAAGCAAAGGACATTTATGAAAATATTGTAAAAGATGACCCTGATTATGGCGTACATCTGAAACGCCTAAAAAATGAAGTAAATGAAGCTGTGCAACAAATTACTAATGCGCTAGAGGTTGCATCTGATACACAACGTGACCAACTACAGCAATTTCAAGATGATTTACAATCGATTGTATCTGATATTAATAATGAGTAGTGTATATAAAGTAAAAACCCGCGAATGGCGGGTTTTAATATTGTCGTTTATTGATTTTTCTTACGTTTTTTATTATTTTGGCGCTGCTCTGCTGTAAGAGGTTCATTTGAAAATTCTTCGTTATAGCCAGTACCTATACCTTGTGCTTTCGCAGCATTCATTCCAGGAATAACATGGTTTGCTTTTCTTTTAGCCATATTAATCACCTCCATAAGGTAGTTTTAGTTAAACTACCATAAAAAATGTATGGTTAAATATAAGGACGCAAATTAAGAACTAAAATAAGAAAAACTTATTACAACCAATAACTTTCTTGTTATTTACTTATGTATATCAATGTATTAATATATTCACGTAGGATATTTTTCGAAAAAGGTTATTTTTCGACATTTTGTTGAAATTATACTACTATATTCATGAGGGGGTAATACATATGGCAAAACAAGATGTTTTTAATGCGCGTTCATCATTCCAGGTGAATGGCAAAACTTATAATTACTATAACTTACAGGCTCTTGAAAACGCTAATCTTGGAAAGGTTTCTCGTTTACCTTATTCAATCAAGGTTTTACTAGAATCTGTATTGCGTCAAGTTGACGGCAGAGTCATTACAAAAGAGCATGTTGAAAATTTAGCAAAATGGGGAACTGATGAACTTAAAGAGGTAGATGTTCCTTTTAAACCATCTCGTGTAATTCTACAAGATTTTACAGGAGTTCCAGCTGTAGTTGATTTAGCTTCTTTACGTAAAGCAATGGCTGATATTGGTGGAGACCCTGATAAAATTAACCCAGAAATTCCAGTTGATCTAGTAATCGACCACTCAGTACAAGTTGATAGAGCTGGTTCTGCTGATTCATTAGCATTTAATATGGATTTAGAATTTGAAAGAAATGCTGAACGTTATAAATTCCTAAGCTGGGCACAAAAATCATTTGATAACTACCGTGCAGTTCCACCTGCAACAGGTATCGTGCACCAAGTTAACCTTGAGTACTTGGCAAATGTTGTTCATGCTGTTGAAGGCGAAAATGGTGAATTTGAAACATTCCCAGATACGCTAGTGGGTACTGACTCACATACTACGATGATCAATGGTATCGGGGTACTTGGATGGGGTGTTGGTGGTATTGAAGCAGAAGCAGGAATGCTTGGACAACCATCATATTTCCCAGTCCCAGAAGTTATCGGTGTAAAATTAACTGGTGCACTTCCAAATGGAACAACTGCAACTGACCTCGCACTTAAAGTGACGCAAGTATTACGTCAACAAGGTGTTGTTGGTAAGTTCGTTGAGTTCTTTGGACCTGGTGTTCCTCAATTACCACTTGCAGACCGTGCGACAATCTCAAACATGGCTCCTGAATATGGTGCTACCTGTGGATTCTTCCCAGTTGATGGAGAAGCATTAGAATACCTTCGTTTAACTGGCCGTGATGAAGAGCAAGTTAAAGTAGTTGAAGAGTACTCTAAAGCAAATGGTTTATTCTATACTCCTGATCTTGAAGATCCAATCTTCACGAAGGTAGTAGAAATTGATCTATCTGAAATTGAAGCGAATCTTTCTGGACCCAAACGTCCTCAAGATTTAATCCCTCTTTCAGCAATGAAAGAATCATTTACGACTGCACTTACTACTACAGGTAACCAAGGCTTTGGTTTAACTGCAGATGATATTAATAAAGAAATCACTGTTACATTTAACAATGGTGACGAAACGAATATGAGGACTGGTGCAATAGCGATTGCTGCAATCACTAGCTGTACAAATACATCTAACCCTTATGTAATGTTAGGGGCAGGACTTGTTGCGAAAAAAGCAGTTGAAAAAGGCTTACAAGTACCTAAATATGTTAAAACATCTTTAGCACCAGGATCAAAAGTTGTTACAGGTTATTTAGAAGATGCAAAACTTCTTCCATTCCTAGAGCAACTTGGTTTTAACACAGTTGGATATGGTTGTACTACATGTATCGGTAACTCTGGTCCGTTATTGGATGAGATTGAAAAAGCTGTTGCTGAAAATGACCTATTAGTGACATCAGTACTTTCAGGTAACCGTAACTTTGAAGGTCGTATTCACCCGCTAGTTAAAGGTAACTACCTTGCTTCACCACCATTAGTAGTGGCATATGCACTAGCTGGAACAGTAGACATCGATCTACAAAACGATTCTTTAGGGAAAGATAAAGATGGAAACGATGTATTTTTCAGCGATATCTGGCCTTCAATGGAGGAAGTAAAAGAGGCTGTTAAAACGACAGTAACTCCAGAGCTATTCCGTAGAGAATATGAGACTGTATTTGATGACAATGCTCGTTGGAATGCAATCGAAACAAATGAAGATGCTCTTTATACATTTGATGATGATTCAACTTACATTGCAAACCCACCATTCTTTGAAGAATTATCAGCTGAACCAGGCGAAGTAAAACCGTTAAGTGGTTTACGAGTTGTAGGTAAATTTGGAGATTCTGTAACAACAGACCACATTTCTCCTGCAGGTTCAATCGGAAAAGATACTCCGGCTGGCCGTTACTTACAAGAGCGTGGAGTGTCACCTCGTGACTTTAACTCATATGGTTCACGTCGTGGTCACCACGAAGTTATGATGCGTGGAACTTTCGCGAATATCCGTATCAAAAACCAAATTGCACCAGGTACTGAAGGTGGTTACACTACACACTGGCCAACTGGTGAAGTAACCTCTATCTATGATGCTTGTATGAAATATAAACAGGATAACACTGGTCTAGTTGTTATTGCTGGAAATGACTACGGTATGGGAAGTTCTCGTGACTGGGCAGCAAAAGGAACTAACCTATTAGGAATCAAAACTGTTATTGCCCAAAGCTTTGAGCGTATCCACAGAAGTAACCTTGTATTAATGGGTGTTTTACCACTTCAATTTAAACAAGGTGAAAGTGCTGAAAGCTTAGGATTATCAGGTAAAGAAACAATCGAAGTTGCAGTTGATGAGACTGTTAAACCTCGTGACTTTGTTAAGGTTACTGCTACAGACGAAGCAGGAAACAAAAAAGAATTTGAAGTACTTGTTCGTTTTGATAGTGAAGTTGAAATTGATTACTATCGTCATGGCGGTATCCTGCAAATGGTCCTACGTGACAAACTTAAAGCATAAACTTAGCATAAAAGCGAAAAGGCAGGATTGTGATTGTTCACAATCCTGCCTTTTTTATTGTTTAGGAATTTATAAAATTGTAAGGTTGTGTATAACTTCGTATCTCTGTCTATCTACGTCTAGCTCCAGGCGCCATCGGACCTGAGGTCATAAGCCAATCCCTTTCCTAAGGTAAAAAACGTCTTCAGTCAGGGCTCATCTTATGCTTGCCTTTTCACAGGATGTGCCGATGTCGATGTTCCTCGAGAACGTTCGCCCTGCGTCTTTCTTATAAATTTAAATTAATTTTCACAAAGTTGTAATAATTACATCGTTTTTTGGGAATTATTAATATTACAATAGTTGATAAAGGGGTGATAATTTTGAGAAAAATCAGAAAGCAATCATTTGAAGAGCTTGTATTGGAGAATAAAAAACAATTATTAAAAGACCAAGACGCAATGGATAAAATAGAAGCTAAAATTGAACGAAGAATGCTTGGTAAAGCTGAATAAAGGGAAGATTTTTTTACCAATTTACTTTATACATGAAGGATATCCTCTCTGGTGATAATGTAAGGGAGGAGGAGATATTTCATGTCAAATCAAAAAAATCAATATAACCAGTTCAAAAATAATACAATAGGTACTCAATCTCGCGGGTTTGGTGGAAACAAAGGTAAGCAAATGCAAGATAAATCGGGGCACCACCCACAAGTGATTCAAACTAAAGGTGAATAGTTTCAATTTTAAGAGGACGTCTTGTACGTCCTTTTTTAAAGGAAAGAAAGTATAAAATTTTCACCTGGTTTTTTGTGTCTAGCTCCGGGCGCCACCCGGCTCTATGGTATAAGCCAAGCCCTTCCCGAAGGCAAAAAACGCCTTCAGTCAGGGCTCGTCTTATGCTTGTCGCCAAAAAGGCGGTCTCCCTGCGCTTTTCTTATCTAAAACATTAAACTCATAATTTACTTCTTTTGAAGCACAATATTTATGTACTATAACGTTTCTAGAGGAGGATTTACTCATGACAAACAATAGGCCTAAACCAGATGATCGTAGTGATAACGTAGAAAAACTCCAAGACATGGTGCAAAACACGATTGAGAACATCGAAGAATCCCAAGAAACAATCCAATTTGCTTCTGGAGAGGAAAAAACTGCAATTGAGGCAAAGAATCATCGTCGTGAAGAAAGTATTGAAGCAATGAGAAGCGAAATCCAGGATGAAGCAAGTGACCGTCAAAGCGGAAATATATAAAAAGTTAGACCAGACTTTAAAAGTTTGGTCTTTTATAATGTAAACAAATCGTTAATTATTGTCCAATATGATACGATAAGAAAATATTATTGTATTATCAAATTCAGAGAAACAAAAGATATTGTTATAGGGGGATCGCATCATGTTAATTAGTAAAAAAGAGATTGAAGTACGTTATGCTGAAACGGATCAAATGGGAGTTGTTTATCATGGTAATTACCTAGTATGGATGGAACTAGGTCGAACACAGCTTATTAAGGATTTAGGTTTTAGCTATGCTGCGATGGAAGAGGGAGGGATTATTTCTCCTGTTATAGATATTCAGGTTTCCTATAAAAAACCGTTACGGTACGGGGACATAGCAAAGGTTACTACATGGATTGAACATTATGATGGATTACGTGTTATTTACGGTTATGAAATAGTAACTCCAAATGACGAGGCTGCTGTGGTTGCAACATCTACGCATGTATGTGTGAAAAAGGGTTCGTTTCGACCAATTCAAATTCGAAAGCTTTATCCTGATTGGCATGCAGCTTATGAGAATGCTAAAAAAACGGGTGTGGAATAATGGCATTTGGTATAAAGAAAAGCGAACTAGAGTCCTGGAAACAAGAGGTTTTATTAGGCCGCATTTCTTTTTTGACACACTATTGGTTCGATCCACGTTTTCCCGATTGTAAAACCGTTACAAAGGTAGGTTGTTCTAATATAGAGAGATTGGTTAGCTGGGGTGAAAAATACGGGTTAAAGCCAGAATGGATGCACGTAAGAGATACATACCCTCATTTTGATTTGCTCGGGGATAGACAAAAAGAAATTCTATTGGCAGAAGGTTTATCTGACCATTTACGGCGTTTTAATTTGGATTTACAAAAATAAAAAGTGATTCCTCAGGCTAGGGAATCACTTTTTACTTTAATTTGCTTTTGAGTAGGTGAATTCAGGTTCAGCCTTTTTCTCATTATATGAAATATTTAAGTTGTGATTATCAAAATACCAAAGATCCTTTTCTTCCACGAAGAAGGTAATACCCTCTTCCTCTGCCTGAATAGCAGGTGTTTCTGGCTCATCAATACTTACACCAAGTGAAAAACCGCTTTGTATGGGGCTGTATCCACCATATCGTACATAGAATCTCACCTCGTTACCATCCGATAAGTTTAATTCACTTTTATACCACTTAGCAGCCTTGTCTGATATTGTAAATTGCATTAGGTTAACACCTTCCTTATGAGGTCTACTTCTATTATATATAATGTTATTAATCGTATACAATGAATAAGAGGTGAACATTTTAAAACTTTCTTAGACCCAATGCTTTATAGATATCAGGTAATATGGAAGCTGTTTGATTACCGGACTCCCATTTTAGTTTAACCATTGTTGCATATGGTCCTCGATTTCGTTAAAAATTGAGGATGAGTAGCTTGATCCAAATGTAGTAACACTTTCTAGGGGGATCACTCGAAACTTTTTTAAATTAGTACTAGCAACATATGTTGGTATAAATTCTGGGTTTTGAAGACTTATGAAAGACTTATTGTTTTTAAACTCTTTTTTTATTTCAATCTCTAGGACACCACCAATATCTTTATAATCTTTAATTTGTCCTGAAAGGAAATTCCCTAAAGAATACGCCACAAAGGTTTGCTCACCATTTTCTCTCGTGATCCATTCCATTGGTTGTAGAACATGTGGGTGATGTCCAATGATTATATCTACACCCGCATTTGCGAGCATGGTCGCAAGTTGTTTTTGTTCATCATTAGGAAGCATTTGGTATTCATTTCCCCAGTGCAAACTTACTGCAACAACATTCGCCTTCTTTTTAGCAACATCAATATCTTTTTTCATTGCATCAATATCGATTAAATTGACTAGATATTCCTTTCCAGTAGGAACTGGAATGCCATTCGTACCATATGTATAAGAAAGAAAAGCAACCTTTACTCGATTTTTAGTTAGCACTCTAATTCTTTGTTTATCTTTATCATCTCTATATCCACCAACATATTCCATACCGATTTTGTCATAATAAGCTGTAGCGTTTAGTACTGCCTGTTCACCACGATCCAATGTATGATTGTTGGCAATTGATACAATATCCACACCAGCATCATAAAGGGCATCAGTAACTTCATAGGGGCTATTAAATTGTGGATATGTCGAAAGACCAATTTCAGTTCCTCCAGTTATCGTTTCTTGATTTGCAATCGTTAGGTCAGCATTTCTTAATAAATCCTTCACACCTGCGAGCTGTGGTTTAAAATCGTATCCATTTCCGGTCATAGCATCAGTATACACAGTACTATGTATGAGAATGTCACCTACTGCAGCCAGGCTGAGTGAAGTAGAGTAGGTTTTATAAAAGAACTCGCTTTTTTTAAAAGAGTGATTTGCAACCGGAAAAGCAATAGGATCTGCTGATAAACTCTTGTTTTGTTTGTACATAGAGAATAATAAATAAGAAGTTAAAATAATTAATGTTAAACAAAGTATTGAGGTGAAAATAGTTCGTTTATGGTTTATATTTTTCATAGGTTATAACCCCTTATGATAAGTTACTCTTACTATAATACAAATATTGAGAATTTACTTATATTTTGTTAAGAAAAGCGCAGGTCGCCGGGAGCTAGTCACCTTTTATGTTTTTACTGATAATTTCTCAATAAAAAAGACATCATTTAGCTAAAAACCTCGAAAAATACTTCAGAATACGAAATAAAAAACAAGGTTTTTTCTATTTCTTCTCGAATAATGTAAATAGTAACTTTATTTAGGAATAGAAAGAGGGTCAATTATGATTACATTTAAAAAGCCTGATGTAGAACAATTTTTTAGAACCTTTGCAATCCAAGACTTTGCGGTTAGTCCAGATGAAAAACAACTTATTTTTAGCACGAATTTAAGTGGGAAATACAATTTGTGGGCGATGGACCTACCTAATCAATTCCCATATCCGCTAACATTTGTTGATCAAAGTTGTCACGAGCTTACGTATGATAAAGAAGGAAGATTTATCATTGCTGGATTTGATAATGACGGCGATGAAAATACTCAATTATATGCTCTTCCAAGACAGGGTGGGGAATTGAAGCCTCTTCGGGTACAAGCGGGACATCGTCATATGGGCCCTTTGTTATCAAAAGATGGGAACAGACTTTATTACACATCGACTAAAGACAATCCAATGTATTTAAACGCATATTGCTATAACCTAGAAAACGAAGAAGAGGCGGTAATGAATAAAGGAAACTTAGCTGCCACCTATTTAATGGATGTCAGTCCAGACGAGCAAAGTTTTGTATACTGGAAGCATTTTGCTAATACGTATACACTTGCATACTTACATAAAGATGGAGAAGAAACACTATTAACTCCAGCGACTGAAAAACAGCATACAGTCACAGGAGTAGTATTTACGAGTGATACCCAGGTATACCTCCTTACGAATTATGATGAAGACTTAACCTATTTAGCTAAATACGACAGTGAAACAAAAGAGTTTACCAAGGTGTTAGGACTAGAAAAAGAAGATTTTAATTCGCTTCAATTCGATAAAGAGAATAATAAGCTTTATATTGTCAGTTCTAAGGGTGTAGAAGATTTCCTATATGAGTATGATTTATCTTCAGGTGAAACAACTCCTCTGCAAACACCAGTAAGTGTAATAGAGAAGCTTGTGGTTGCTAAATCAGGTAATGTCTATTTAATGGGAAGATCAGCAACCCGTCCATTCAATATCTTTCAAATGACTGTTGAAACAAAAGATTGGTCAGCTTGTACAAATTATGGTGTGCCTGGTGTAGCTGAAGAAGAACTTGTTGAGCCTGAAGTTTTAACATATTCATCTTTTGATGGGTTAGAAATTGAAGCACAGTTCTTTAAGGCTAAAGAAGATGTAAGCAATGGTCATGTGATTTTATGGCCACATGGCGGACCACAAGCTGCAGAACGTAAATCATTTAGAGCGCTCTTTCAATTTTTAGTGAACCGTGGCTATAGTTTATTTGCCCCAAACTTCCGTGGCTCATCTGGTTATGGACTTTCGTTTATGAAAATGGTAGAGGGAGACTGGGGTCATGGTCCAAGATTAGATAATATTGAAGGTCTTGAGTGGCTATTTAAAAATGGCTACGCAGACCGCGAAAAAATTCTGTTAATGGGTGGAAGCTTTGGTGGATACATGGCCTTGCTGTTACACGGTCGTCATGCAGAGTACTTTAAGGCAGTTGTTGATATCTTTGGTCCTAGTGACTTATTCTCCTTTATTGATTCAGTACCTGAACACTGGAAGCCAGCTATGAACCAATGGGTAGGAGACCCGGTGAAGGATAAAGAAAAACTGATTGAATACTCACCAATCACATACTTGGATCATATGGTAAAGCCAATGCTTGTCATCCAAGGCGCAAACGACCCGCGTGTTGTAAAAGCTGAGTCTGATAAAATTGTGGAGGCACTTCAGGATAAAGGGGTGAATGTAGAATACCTAGTTCTTGAGGATGAAGGGCATGGTTTCTCCAAAAAAGAAAATGAAATAAAAGTAAACCGTACAATCCTAGAGTTTTTTGATCGTTTTATCTAAATAAAATATGAAAGACGTGGATCCTTATGGACCCACGTCTTTTTGAACAGAAATTAATGTTTCGTTTCTTCTTCAAATTCATCAATCATTTGTAATAATTCATCAAACGTATTTATTTTTTTACAGGGTGTACCACTACACGATAAATCTGGTGAATAATGAAAGAGCTCTAACGAAAATTCTTCACCTGATACTGGTGGATTTACGGCTGTTTCGTAAATATAATTCTTTTCAACAATGCTTTTCATCTATACGTCACCCTCTCGATTAGTTCTGTTCTTAAACTTATCATACATCAATTTAAGGAAAATTAACCATAAATGTTTGACAAATCTGAAAATTTTAGATGAGAAATAAAATAGCACAACTATTTGAAGATGTGCTTTATTTTATACCATTTAGAGCCATTTTATTTTAGGCTCCGTTTTATTAAATATCCGCTTTATATTGGCAATATGCTTAAAAATAACAAAAGCGGTAAGGAAAGATAATACAATAATTAAGGCTATGTCACCGTAGAATAGACTGTAAATTACTCCATATATACCTGTTAGCATCGATGAAAGTGAAACGTATTTTGTTAGGTATAGACAAATAAAAAAGACAACCAACATTGTAATAAATAAAATTGGATTATAGAATAATAGAAGTCCACCTGAGGTTGCTACCGCTTTTCCACCTTTAAATTTGGCGAAAACAGGGTACACATGTCCAATTACAGCAAATAAACCAACGAATAAAGGATGAAGCTCAGATGATAAGAGGATCGGCAACGAAGCAGCTAATGTACCCTTTAAAATATCAGCTCCAGTTACAATCAAACCCGCTTTTTTACCTAATGTTCGAAAAGTATTTGTCCCTCCAAGGTTTCCACTGCCATGCTCACGAATATCAATTCCATAACCAAGTTTACCAACTATAAGTGCAGATGGAATTGACCCTAATAAGTAGGCCATTATAATTACTAAAGCTTCTATAAGCATGTACTTTAACTCCTTTTATAATCAGCTTTTCTTACCTAATTGTACCATGTAAGTAAAAAAAAACATACGATACTTGGCCAATTTAATTTTAAAGAAAATCCTGTAAATTTAACATTATCTCTTTTCATTTATCAAAATATTGCGTACTATGTAGGAGGGTGTAGAATGTCGAGAATTGAAACGAATAAACAAAAACGTATAAAAATGCCTTTCATTATCTTAGGTCTTCTTTTTTCAGTAGTACTTATTTCTACAAGTCTATTTTTATTGTTGTATCCATTTCCATCAAAAGAGAAAGCCTTGTTTACTAATAAAGAACATCCGATCATTTTTGAAGGAAAGATATATGGTGAAGAAGCACAAATTATTGATGGTACAGTGTATCTACCCTTCTCTTTTGTAAAGGAAAATATTGATGATGCTGTAATTATTGATGATGCAACTAACTCTATTATTTTCACAACAAAAGATAAAGTTCTCCAAATGCCTTCTGATTCTCTTACGTATTTAGTGAATGAAGAACCCTTTAATGTTGAGGTTCCTATTTATCTATCATCTGAGGGTCAATCACTTATGTCACTCGAGCCTTTAAAAACACTTTTCCCTGTTAAATGGGATTATAGTGAAGAGACAGGGGCAGTCATTGTTAGAAAACAAGGTGAGACAATCATTCGTGGGATTGTAAACAAAGGTTTACAAGAGGACAAACTCCGTTTACGAACAGATCCCGATGTAACGACCGCTTACGTAGGTGAAGTTGTAGGAAATGAAATAATTGAAATCGTAGAAGAAGATCGAAACTTTTATTACGTCCGAAAAGACAATGGAATTTCTGGATATCTGAAAAAGGATTCTATTACCCTATCAAACACAGAAATTGTAAAGGTGGAAAATGAAATATCACAAAAGTATCGACCAGACATTAGCTGGCCAATTAATCTAACCTGGGAGGCGGTGTATTCGGCTAATCCAGATACAAAGAAATTACCGCAAATGCCCGGTGTAAATGTTGTTTCACCGACTTGGTTTCATTTGAAAAATAATGAAGGTGATATTTCAAACTTAGGCTCAGCGGACTATATGAAATGGGCTAAGTCTCGTAATTACCAGGTGTGGGGACTTTTTTCTAACGACTTCGATCCTGAAAAAACATATCAAGCCCTTAAAGATTATGAAACGAGAATGAAAATGATAAGACAGCTGCTGCAATATAGTGAAATGTATCAATTGGATGGGATAAATATAGATATAGAAAACGTCAACTTAGCAGATGGACCACTTGTTACACAGTTTGTAAGAGAAGCTACACCTTACTTTCACCAAGCAGGCTTAATTGTGTCTATGGATGTTACCTTTATATCAGGTAGTGATACTTGGTCTAGATTTTATGAGAGAGAAAAACTTGCTAGTGTTGTCGATTATATGATGGTTATGGCTTATGATGAGCATTGGGGTACATCTCCAGTACCAGGTAGTGTAGCAAGTTTGCCTTGGGTTGAAAGTAATCTTCAAAAGTTGTTAGAGGTCGTTCCAAACGATCGTTTACTACTTGGAATTCCGTTATATTCCCGGATTTGGAAGGAACAGGAAACAGATGGTGGGAATATAGAAGTATCCTCAAAGGCCTATAGTATGCAAGCGATAAATGATTGGGTTAGTGAGCGCAATTTGACACCTATCTATGATGAAGCATCCGGACAAAACTACGTAGAGTATCTAGATGAAGCAGAGAAAGCCACCTACAAAATCTGGATAGAAGACGAAGCTTCACTTCAAAAAAGAGCTCAGCTTGTTCATAAATACCAGCTTGCGGGGGTTGCCACATGGTCACGTTTCTTTGCAAATGATGCAGGGTGGGCGACTATAGATGATTCGCTAAAGCAAATCGATGCTACTGATAAATAAAAGCCGACTCTACACCGGGTCCATAGAAGACTAAGTGGTTTCTAAAAGTGTTCATTTGCTCGCAGTGGGAACGATTGTTCTCACCTCTTTATTCAAAAGGTAAGAAAGTATAAAATTTTTACCTGGTTTTTGTGTCTAGCTCCGGCGTGCGCCCTACGCTTTTGTTATTCGACATAATTTAAATCTAGGTATTACGATTGTGCAGGAATATTGGAACACTTTGCCGAAATACTATAATAGTAAACAGTATATTCATGTCGAAAGGAGACATTTTTATGGCTATAGAAATCCCTTCACGAGAGGAAATCGGTAAAATTCTAAAAAATAGTAAACGTATTGCTGTGGTGGGTTTATCAGCTAATCCTGAGAAAACTTCTTATACGGTAAGCAAGGCTATGCAGGAAGCAGGATACGAAATCATTCCCGTTAATCCTACTGCAGATGAAATTCTAGGAGTAAAGACAGTTAAGTCACTGAAAGAAATCGACGGACATATCGATATTGTAAACGTTTTCCGTAGATCTGAACACTTGTACCCAGTTGCCGAAGAGTTTGCTGAGATAGATGCCGATGTATTTTGGGCACAGTTAGGACTTGCAAATGAAGAGGCATACGATTTTCTTAAAGAAAAAGGCTATACGGTCATTATGGATCGGTGTATCAAAGTAGAACATGCGATGGCAAAATAAGGTTTAATGGTTTAAAGAAAACTAGGCATTTGCACGTTGTGGCCTTTTGCTGAATTTTTAAAAGTAGTTTTCCTTACATATAATGCCCTTAGAAAATCCTTGTATCTACAAGGATTTTTTATTGTTAAGGAATTTATAAAATTGTAAGGTTGTGTATAACTTCGTGTCTCTGTCTATCTACGTCTAGCTCCAGGCGCCATCGGACCTGAGGTCATAAGCCATTTCCTCTAAGAGGGAAAACTCAGCTTCTTATAGGAACCGTTTTATGCTTACCTTACACAGGATGTGCTGATGTCGATGTTCGCCACAGGACATTGCGGGTTTTAGTCGGCGTTCCTCGTTGACGGGCGCCCTTTGCTTTTCTTGTTTTTTTGCCAAATTTAGATAAATAGATAAAATATAGCATAGACTAGCTTTTCGATGTGTTATATTATGAACATCTGTAGTTTTATAAAATAGATATAAACCATAGTCTTTTTTTAAATTTTGGCAACTAACATATAAGGAATATGATAAGATAGAAACAGATGTTCTTGTGGGAGGACTTAAACACTTTATTGGGGTCAAGTTTTATAAAGTGTTTACGAAAAAGCGAGGTTTATTTTGGTTAACTTCGTTTTTCGATTAGAAAGGGGTATGTTTTTTGGCTAAGCAACAAACATTTGACTATAATGATGATGCAATTCAAGTCCTAGAAGGTCTAGAAGCCGTTCGTAAGCGACCTGGGATGTATATTGGTAGTACGGATGGTCGAGGATTACACCATCTTGTCTATGAAATCGTCGACAACTCTGTCGATGAGGCCCTAGCAGGACATGGGGATCACATTATTGTCAAAATTCATAAAGATAATAGTATAAGCGTTCAAGATAAAGGGCGTGGGATGCCAACTGGTATGCACAAGCTTGGGAAACCAACACCAGAGGTTATCTTAACTGTATTACACGCTGGGGGGAAGTTTGGACAAGGTGGTTACAAAACAAGTGGAGGACTACATGGTGTAGGTGCCTCTGTTGTTAACGCTCTGTCTGAATGGTTGAAAGTTACAATTAAACGTGATGGAAGTGTGTATGAACAAACATTTGAAAATGGTGGAAAACCCGCTACAACGCTTGAAAAGGTCGGTAATACAAACCAATCGGGGACGACCATTCACTTTAAACCTGACCGCAGTATATTTAGTGCTACTGTTTACAATTATGAAACTTTAAGTGAAAGACTACGAGAATCAGCATTTCTTTTAAAAGGCTTAAGGATTGAACTTATAGATGATCGAAATGATGTAAAAGAAGTATTCCATTATGAAAATGGAATTGAAGCCTTTGTTACCTACCTAAATGAGGAAAAAGATGAACTTCATCCTGTTATTTCATTTGAAGGTATCCAAAATTCAATCGAAGTGGAATTCGCTTTTCAATTTAATGATGGGTATTCAGAAAATGTCCTATCGTTTGTAAATAACGTTCGTACCAAAGATGGTGGTACACATGAGGCTGGATCTAAGACAGCTTTAACACGTGCTTTTAATGAATATGCTAGAAAAATCGGATTGTTAAAGGAAAAAGATAAAAATCTAGATGGCTCTGATATTCGGGAAGGTTTAACTGCCATTATATCTGTACGTATTCCTGAAGAACTTCTACAGTTTGAAGGACAGACAAAGGGTAAGCTAGGAACAAGTGAAGCTAGATCTGCAGTTGATTCAGTTGTATCTGAGAACCTGTCTTACTTTTTTGAGGAAAATCCTGATATTAGCTCTTTATTAGCAAAAAAAGCGATAAAAGCATTCCAGGCACGTGAAGCTGCTCGTAAAGCAAGAGAAGAAGCAAGAAGCGGGAAAAAACGTAAGCGTTCAGATGCTGTTTTAAGTGGGAAACTAACTCCTGCACAATCTCGTAATCCTCAAAGAAATGAACTATATCTAGTAGAGGGTGACTCAGCGGGAGGTTCAGCAAAACAGGGACGTGATCGTAAATTTCAGGCCGTTCTGCCATTACGTGGTAAGGTAATTAACACTGAGAAAGCAAAGCTTTCAGACATCTTTAAAAATGAAGAAATCAATACAATCATCCATGCAATTGGTGGAGGTGTCGGTGCTGAATTTACAGTTGCAGACATAAATTATGACAAAATTGTCATCATGACAGATGCCGATACAGATGGAGCACATATTCAAGTGTTACTGTTAACATTCTTCTACCGCTATATGAAACCACTAGTTGAAGCAGGCAAAGTCTTCATTGCACTTCCTCCACTATACAAGGTTAGTAAAGGTACAGGTAAAAAGGAAGTAATTGAATATGCATGGTCAGATGATGAATTACAGGGTGCTCTTGCAAAGGTTGGGAAGGGTTATATTATCCAACGTTATAAGGGTCTTGGAGAGATGAATGCTGATCAGCTTTGGGAGACAACGATGAATCCAGAGACGAGAACACTTATTCGTGTGCGCATAGATGATGCTGCTAGAGCAGAGCGCAGAGTATCAACACTTATGGGAGATAAGGTTGAGCCGCGTCGAAAATGGATTGAATCAAATGTAGCATTTAGTTTGGTAGATGAAACCAATATATTAGACAATGAAAACTTATCGGTCGCAGAGGAGGATCAACTGTAGATGTCAGAAGTAGAAAAATTTAGAGACCTACCTCTAGAAGATGTTATCGGCGATCGCTTTGGGCGTTATAGTAAATACATCATTCAGGAGCGGGCACTCCCGGATGCTAGAGATGGTCTAAAACCAGTACAACGAAGAATTTTATATGCGATGCATGTCGAAGGTAATACATCAGAAAAAGGCTTTCGTAAGTCTGCAAAAACGGTCGGTAATGTAATTGGTAACTATCACCCTCACGGTGATTCTTCCGTATATGAAGCGATGGTTCGAATGAGTCAGGAGTGGAAGGTCCGCAATCTATTAATCGAGATGCACGGAAACAATGGTAGTGTTGACGGAGATCCCCCTGCGGCAATGCGTTATACTGAGGCCAGATTATCACCAATTGCTTCAGAACTACTACGTGATATTGATAAAAGAACAGTTCAACTAGTTCCTAACTTTGATGAAACAAGTCAGGAACCTACAGTTCTCCCTGCAATGTACCCTAACCTTTTAGTAAATGGTTCAACAGGAATATCTGCAGGTTACGCTACCGATATTCCTCCTCATAACCTAGGAGAAGTAATTGATGGTGTATTAATGCGAATAGATAATCCAGTTTGTACGGTGGACGACCTTATGAAGGTTATCAAAGGCCCTGATTTTCCAACTGGAGGTATCATCCAAGGTGTTGATGGAATTCGTAAAGCCTTTGAAACAGGTAAAGGCAAAATCATTATCCGTGGACAAGCTGAAATTGAGGAAGTACGCGGTGGAAAACAACAAATTGTTGTTACTGAAATACCTTTTGAGGTAAACAAAGCTAATCTTGTAAAGAAAATCGATGAGTTTCGCCTTGATCGAAAGCTTGAAGGAATAAGTGAGGTTCGCGATGAAACAGATCGAACAGGATTACGCATTGTAATAGATTTAAAAAAGGATGCAGATGCTAAAGGGGTATTAAATTATCTCTATAAAAATAGTGATCTCCAAGTGACTTATAACTTTAATATGGTTGCAATTTATAATAAGCGTCCAACTCTAATGGGAGTTCACCAATTTCTAGATGCTTATATAGGGCACCAAAAAGAAGTAATCACGAATCGTTCTAATTATGACCTTGAAAAGGCACGTGAACGCCACCATGTGGTAGAAGGGTTAATCAAAGCACTATCGATCCTTGATGAAGTCATCGCAACAATCAGAGCATCTAAAGATAAAAGAGATGCAAAAAATAATTTGATCGCTGAGTATCAATTCACAGAGCCACAATCAGAAGCGATCGTTTCTTTACAGCTATATCGCTTAACAAACACTGATATTACAGCATTACAACAAGAGGCCGAAGAGTTGGATAAAAAGATTGCAGAACTTCTTGCCATTCTAAATAACGAAAAAACGTTATTATCCGTTATTAAAGCGGATTTAAAAAAAATCAAGAAAACATATGCTGATAATCGTCGTTCAAAAATTGAAGACCAAATAGAGGAAATCAAAATCAATTTAGAAGTGATGATCCCATCTGAAGATGTAATTGTAACGATTACACAGGATGGTTATGTTAAACGAACAAGTCTTCGTTCATATTCCGCATCAAATGGACAAGATTTTGGTATGAAGGACACGGATACACTCCTCAGGCAAATCGAAATCAATACTACAGATGTAGTCTTATTGTTTACAAACAAAGGAAACTACTTATATTGTCCAGTACATGAGTTACCAGATATTCGTTGGAAGGACCTCGGTCAGCATATCGCTAACATTATTAGCATTGATCGCGATGAACGAATTATTGAAGCTATACCTGTTAAGAGCTTTGATACAGAGGAATTTCTAATATTTATTACCAAAAATGGGATGGTTAAGAAAACGGAGCTAGCACACTACAAAGCTCAAAGATATTCAAAGGCTTTAGTAGCGATTAACCTAAAGAAAGACGATGAAGTCGTCGATGTTTATCGTTCAAATGGGAAACAGGACGTGTTCATAGGAACATCCTTCGGGTATGCGCTTTGGTTTAGTGAAGAAGAAGTTAACATTGTAGGCGCTAGAGCAGCTGGTGTCAAAGGCATTAACCTAAAAGATGGGGATTACGTTGTAAATGGAAAAATCATTGATCCAAATAATCCTCAAGATCTAGTCATTATCACCCAACGTGGTGCGATTAAGCGAATGAAGCTATCAGAATTTGAAATGGCATCGCGGGCAAAACGTGGTGTTGTTATGCTTCGTGAACTTAAGGCAAATCCACACCGTATCGTAGGTCTAGCTTTTGTCGGCAAAAACGATGAAATTAAAATAGTTACGAAAAATGGACGTTTAGAACAAGTGAATCCTGCAGATTTACGACCAAATGACCGATATAGTAACGGTTCCTTTGTAGTTGATGTAAATGAGACTGGTGTAGTTGTAGAGATTTTAAAAATAAGTAATAATAAAGGCACAACCGAATAAGGAAAGTTTAAAGAACTGTTGAAGTTATAAACTTTAACAGTTCTTTTTTCGATATCGAAGAAATATTTGCATTTTAAATAGAAGCAATATACTGTAAAATATGAATTAATCATTTCCTATATCATCGAGTCATGAGAGAGGTTTATCCAACAAATGAATAAAAAATCTATAGTTATTGGACTAGCAGTTATTATCATCCTCTTTTTAATACCATATTCACTACCTCTAATCTTGGCTTTTGTTACTGCGGTTATGTTAGATCCAATTGTAAAGTACGTCGGTAAAAAATCAAAATTAAAAAGAATTTATGCGGTAACCATTACTTTTTTGCTTTATATATTATTGCTACTAGTTGTTAGTTATCTTAGTATCACTGTGATTATTAATCAGCTCATATTGTTCGTGAAAAATATACCATACTTCATGTCATCTATTGATGTTAGTAGAATTGATTCTTTGGTAGTAAAATGGAACAATTATATAGAAAAACTACCAGTTGACCTAGTAGATTCCTTTGAGGATAGTATCGATTCATTGAAGCAAATGCTAATTGAATTAGCGAAAAACATAACTGAGGGAACATTTATTTTTCTGTCAAATGTACCTGAATTTTTATTACAATTTCTAGTTTATATTATATCAGTATTCCTATTTTCTAATGAGCTAGCAGTAATCTATAAAAAAACTGATAATTTGTTTGAGAGAACAACAAAAGCTAAAGTGATGATTTTATTATCACAGATATACAAAGTGCTTTTTGGATTTTTAAAAGCTCAACTCATTCTAAGTACGGTTACATTTGTGGTGGCTCTAGTTGGTTTATTACTGCTTGACAGTAACTATCCAGTTGTCCTTTCGTTACTTATTGTCATAGTAGATCTTCTGCCAATATTGGGTACAGGCTCATTCATTGTCCCATGGGCAATTTATTCTTTTATCAATGGTGATCAACAAGCAGGCTTTGGCCTATTAATCTTATTTGGGGTTATAACGATTGTCAGAAGAATTATTGAGCCAAAAATTTTCTCTTCAAACTTAGGGATTAGTGCATTAGCGGCATTGATTAGTATGTATATTGGATTCCAATTGCTTGGATTTATCGGCCTCATAGCAGGTCCAGGTATAATCCTTTTATACGACGCTTTAGTAAAGGCTGATATTTTCAAAAATAGAATGAAATTTTCAAAAAACTGATTGGAAAGCCAGTCAGTTTTTTGTTTAGTTTCAATGAAAAAGCAAACACTATAAATCCAGGGATAAATAATTATTGTGAGGGTTAGAGACTTATGCTTTGTTATAAAAAAGGTGAAGATAAAGTATTTGAAATTAGTACATTTAAAATGCCTAGTAAAGACGAAATTATATGGTTTCATATTCAAGATAAAAACGATAAATTAGTGGATGAGAGCCTACAAACAGCGAATATTCATCCACTCGCTAGAAAAGCGATGAAATCAAAAGGAGGAATACCGAGAGTTGATATTTATACAGAGCATGCTTTTGTATGTACAAATGTGCTTCAAGATGATTTAAGTTTTGCTGCAATTAACATAGTAGTAGGACCAAACTATGTGATCTCGACAATTATGAAAGATATAAATATTATTAAGGGAATTCAGGAAGAATGCAGAGTTCACCCTGATCATATGGTTACAACTGGACATATACTCTATCACATTTTTGATTCAATTTTGTCAATTTATCTTTCAAAGGTTGACGAAATTGCCGATGATATTCAAGATATTGAAAAGAGAGTGTTTAAGACACCATTTGCAAATGAAATTGGTCACGAAGTACATAATACTAAGTACAAGCTGCACGAAGTAAGACAAATTGTTGAAGCGCAAGAAAATGTAATCAAAGATATAAGTCATGCAGATTTTCCCTATATCGACGAAGAAGCGGGATTTTATGTTAATGAACTAGTTCAAAACTTTTCTCGTGTGACATCAGCCTTTGATTCATTTAAAAATACTTTAACTAGTATATTTGACTTGCAAATGTCTCTGAAATCAGACCATATGAACATCATTATGAAAACCTTAACCTTAGTAAGTGTGATTTTTATACCGATGACCTTTATTGCAGGCTTATATGGTATGAATTTTGAACGGATGCCAGAGTTGAAATGGGATTTTGGATACTTTTATGCTCTACTTTTAATGTTTGGGATTGGAATTTCTACCTTGGTTTATTTTAAGAAAAAAGGTTGGTGGTAAAAAGAAAAGCTTCGGGCGCTTAAGGCCGAGGCTAGACATTAAAATGATTGTTACCTTTTTATTTATAGAGTTTAATGGTATTTTTCTCTGATATTTCAACAATCTGCTCGATAGGGATAGATTTTATTTTTGCAATTGTATGAGCTATGTCCTTTAGTAACAGGGGAGAAGTAACATTCCCCTCAAAGGGACCGTTAAACGGCCAAGGCCCATCTGTTTCTAGTAGTAACTGATCTGTCGGGATCTTCATAGCGAGTAACTGGTCTCGTTCACGATAGCATACTTCTGGTGTGACAGAGACAAGATAGCCTTCCTTTACAATTTTATCAAGCGTCTCGTCTGAAGCCTTTAACCAGTGAAAATGCACTTTTTTAATAGAATGTTTTTTTAGCATGTTAAAAACAATATCAGCCTGGTTATGGATTGCGTGCAGTGCAAGAGGCAATTCTCCATGTTTTGCTATTTTAATTACCTCATTAAGTAACTCTATGTAAGGATCCAATGAATTTACTTTTGTATAGTAGGGTAAACCAACCTCACCAATAGCAGAAAGCAGTTTTCTTTCTTTAGAAACCAATCTTTCCCATTCTAAAAACTCTTGCTCAGAAGGCAAAGATTGTTCCGGATGAAAGCCAATTGCGGCTTTTACGAAAGTTGGGAAACGTTGCTTTAAGGTAAGCGTTTTGTAACTTGAAGCTAAGTTAGTAGATACAGCTACGACCCCAGTAATACCTGCACGCTGCCACAATTCTATCTGTTGCTCAATATTTTCATATTGATCTAAATGGATATGAGAATCAAACATGATTTTCTAATAAATCCTTTTTAAAAAATGCTATAAATTCTAATAGGTCATCTTTAGAAGTAAAGCCAGCTTGAGCAGAAGTAGCATTTCCGCCACCTTTGCCACCGTATTTTGATAAATGTTCTTTAAATAACTGTCCACAATGAACCTGGCGTGAACCATTATGTGAGAAAATGAGCTTTTTTTCTCCGAGAGAAGCTAACATCACGAGACGATCCGTTAAGTTGGTTAGTTGTTTACCTAGGCTTTGAATCTCTTTAAATCCTCTGTCCTGTGAAGTGTGAATTATTACTTTCTCTTGATTATCTACCAATAATTCTTGTGCAAAATATTGATCATTTTGTTCTTTTAAAAGTTCAAGGTCTTTCTGAAGCTGTTTATTATCGTTTTCTAATTTTGAAATCGTTTCAAGGATACTATAACGATTTGTGCTAAATTTATTTGCGATCTGGGTGAGAAGGCTATGTGAAGCATGATAATCTGATAATGCACGCTTACCACATTTAAAATGTAAACGAACATTTCCTTTTTGTTTTTCCGTTTTAAGTAACTTAATTAATCCCAATTCACCAGTTCTCATAACATGAGTCCCACAACAAGCAGACGTATCAATTCCTTTTATCTCTACAATCCTAATCTCATCCGTTACGTCTGGAATCTTACGGAGTGAAAGAGCGGACAATTGATCTTCACCTACAACATATTTCTTAAGCGGGATGTTGTCATATATGTATTGATTAACATGTGACTCTATTTGTTGCAATTGCTTTTCAGAAAGTTCAGGAACAGCTAGATCAATTGTTACAGAATCAGTACCAAGGTGGAAACTAACCGTATGAGCATCATACAATTTAATACAAACAGCCGATAATAAATGCTGGCCAGTATGTTGTTGCATATGATCTAATCGGCGATTCCAATCAATTTCACAGGCTACAGTTGAACCAGTTGGGGGACTGGGGAGTAGATGATAAATTTCATCATCACGTTCAATGACATCAATTATTTCAATACCATCTATAAACCCAACATCAGCTGGTTGACCGCCACCTTCTGGATAAAATGCTGTTGCATTTAATGTTACAAGATAAGCGTCATTTTCTTCTGTTATTGTATTTATTTCAGTCTCCCAATTTGTGAGGAAAGGGGAGGAATAGTATAGGCGTTCTGTCAAAATAGTCATTCCTTTCGTTTATCAATTAATGTATTAATAGTACTTGAAAGTGAAAGGAAATTCCATTTTTGCACAAAAAAAAATGTATATTTTTAAACTCACATAAGTAAGCAAATCATGGAGATAATTAACATAAGGGAAAAAACAAAGGAAGTGTGGAATGCCAAATGGAAACAAGCATGAATGGTTCAATTTTCACTGGAAAACTAGATACCGAATCTAACGGATTTGTACTAACACAAGTTAAGGATATGAATACACAAACAGTCCTAACGAACACACAAATTGATGCAATCTACGATTACTTAGCAAAAGCTGTTCATTATGATGAGTATCATATTATTACATTGTATGATCAATTACCGGTTAGACTTAGAACGGATGAAATAACTGTATTGCTCGGTGAATTGGACCGAATTAAAGAAATGATTAAATATCAAGAATTAGATCATTAGGTTATCATAATAATATTATGTAAACTAATAAACAACATTACTATTCAAAACCAATACACAGCGAACCTGTATTGGTTTTGTTGAATAAATGAATCTCTGTGTTTATTTACAAATTTACGTTATAGGTGTTAGTTGTGTACTAAAATAGGTTTAGGTCAAAATAATAATGGGAATTAAACCATTCAGCCGAGGAAATTAACCTATTGATCTTGGGGAACAAATATTTTTCTCCAATAGAACTAGAAAACGGAACCGTGGCAACTTCTCAGTATTTTGCAAAACTTTAGAAACAAATGCTCCATCCCAAGAGGAGAATGAAATCTTAAAAAAGGCTATTGCTATATTAGCTAGAAAGTAAGTTTAGCTAAGCTAACTTATAGAAGCATATAAATTTTTTAATAAAAAAGATTGACACAGGGGAATAAAAGGAATAATATTATCTCGAATACGAGATAATATTATTCGAGATATATTAATTAAATATGTATTGTTTCAAGATAACTTCTATAAGGAGGTAGTTAAATGGCTAGAAAATGCACAAACCAACAAGGCTTACGTTTAGTAAAACAAACAGTAAATTTTAATCAAGATCAACTGGATTGGCAAAAATATGTTTCAGAAAAATGGTTATGCTGTCACTCCTGTTCAGGATAGAAACTATTTTAATGCAATTTACTTTAAAGAACATGGAGAAATATTATTTGAAATTGCAACTGATCCTCCTGGATTTGCTCATGATGAAAAAATTTAATGTTGCCTGAACAATATAGAGAAAGAATCCAACAAGGATTAATACCATTTGAAATTAGAAAATTAGCAGTGTAATAAGAATAGCTATTTCAACAAAGAGTAATAATAGGAGGAGTTATAAAATGGGTTTACTATCCAAATTATTTGGAACTTCATCAAAAAAGGAGAACGAAAAAATGACAAATGTAAAATTAGCGGTGATTTATTACAGTATGGGTGGAACAAATTATCAATTATCAAAATGGGCTGAAGAAGGTGCAACAGAAATAGGTGCAAAAGTGAAAGTATTAAAAGTTCCTGAACTTGCTCCACAATCGGTTATCGATGAAAACCAAGGATGGAAAGCACATGTGGAAGCAACTAAAGATGTTCCTGAAGTAACTTTAAGTGATCTGGAATGGGCAGATGCGATTATTTTCAGTGTGCCTACAAGATTTGGTAATATGCCTGCCCAAATGAAGCAATTTTTAGACACAACTGGCGGTTTATGGTTTAATGGAAAGCTTGTAAACAAGGTAGTTAGTGCTATGACATCAGCTCAAAATCCACATGGTGGTCAAGAGTCGACGATATTATCTCTCTATACCACTATGTATCATTGGGGTGCGATAGTAGCCTCTCCAGGTTATACTGATCCAGTAACATTTGGAGCAGGTGGTAACCCTTATGGAACGAGTGTTACAGTTGGTCAGGATGGAAAAATGATTGAAGACGTTCAAGCAGCTGTTAAACATCAAGCTAAACGTACTGTACAAGTTGCAGAGTGGGTAAAAAAAGCAAACCAATAATAGGTATAGGGCTGGTTCTTTTCAGCCCTTTTTTTAAAAAGATAAGAAACAGTTTTGTGACCGTTTTTCCATCTCTCACATGATGGGCTCAAGGGCATTTCCTTTTTCAGTCAATGAATACTCGATCCGAACTGGAGTTTCTGGGAAAACTCCCCTTTTTACAATACCTCGTTTTCAAGATCCTTTAACCTCTCTGATAGGACCCTTCCACTGACACCGATTGATGATTCAATACTGCAAAAACGCTGTGGACCAGATAGAAGCTGGTAAATAATTAAGCCTGTCCATCTTTGGCTCAAAAAACCGATAGCTTTTTCAAATCTAGGACAAATCGACTTATCCAATTAAATCAACCCCTTACTTATATAGTATAAACTGGTGAAAGAAATAATTGAATTATTTTATAAAAAGTTACTTGACTACACTACATTATAATAATATACTTACTTACATAAAGTAATTAAGTGATAAATTTTGGTGAAGTTTTATAAATCATCAGGAGGTAACTAAAAATGAATTTTCATCGTGAACCTAATACATTTGTAGGTCAAGTAAACCTAAAGATACAAAATTTAGAGCGTTCTATCACTTTTTATAAAGAAGTCATTGGCTTTAAGGTGTTGGAACAAACGTCAAGGTCAGCTACATTTAGTGCGGATGGAAAAACAGCTTTATTATCAGTAGAACAACCAGATAATGTAGTTCCAAAACAACGCAGAACGACCGGATTATATCACTTTGCACTCCTTCTCCCTAAAAGATCTGATTTAGCTAAAATAGTGCAGCACTTTGTGGAAATTGGAGTACAGTTAGGTTCTTCAGACCATCTAGTCAGTGAGGCTCTTTATTTATCGGATCCAGATGGAAATGGAATTGAAATCTATGTAGACCGTGATCCTTCCGAGTGGAATTGGAATAACAGTGAAGTTGAAATGACAGTGGATCCATTAAACTTCTCTGACCTCCTTTCTTACGGTAAACAGCAGTCATGGAAAGGTCTACCGACTGAAACGGTCATGGGGCATATCCATTTGAATGTATCGGAATTGAAAAAAACAGAAGAGTTTTATATCAAGGGACTTGGATTTGAAGTCGTAAACCGATATGGCACACAGGCACTTTTTATTTCGGATGGCAAATACCATCACCATATTGGTTTAAATACTTGGAATGGCGTAGGTGCACCTACACCCCCTCCAAATAGTGTTGGACTAGAATCATATACCCTAATGCTTTCAAGTGAGGAAAAGAAAAATAATATTATTGCACTGTTGAAGGAAATTGGGGCATCCGTTACAGAAGAAAACGGTTCTATCGTTACTATAGATCCTTCAGGAAATCGTATTCGCTTAATAGCCTAAAAATAGCTGGGGGATAAATATTACTATGCGTGAGAACGAGGGTATTAAAAAACCAGGAATTGAAATTGGTATTTATACACTTGGAGATATAGGATCAGATCCTGTTACTGGGAAAACAATTAGTGCTGGGCCTCCAGATACAGGCTTATTCGTAGGAAGTCCGCAACAGATTGTGGAAAAAATTCTCCGACAATACGAACTTTTTGGTCATCAACGATTCATGGCACAAATGGATATAGGAGGATTGCCATTTAAGAAAGTAGCAGAAAGTATTGAACTATTTGCTACAAAAGTAGCTCCAATTGTCCGTAAAGAAACAGCTAAGTGAAGTTTTGGATCTATTAAAATAGTAATTATACAAAGATAAACTAGGTGGTGAAAAAATGGGTTTTTTAAATAAAATTTTTCGAAATTTAGATAGGGAGGAATTAACAATGTCAAATGAAAAATTAAACATAGGTATTATCTTAGGAAGCACACGCCAAGGGAGAGTAAGTCCACAAGTAGGAGAATGGGTGAAAGAAATTGCTGATCAACGTGGAGATGCAAACTATGAGATTGTAGATATTGCAGATTTTAATTTACCGTTTTTAGGAACAACAGATGGTTCAGAACCAGGTATTGCAGCTTGGAATGAAAAATTGGCTAATTTAGATGGATTTGTATTCATCGTTCAAGAATACAATCACAGCATAACTGGTGCGTTAAAAAACGCCATTGATTTTGCCCGTGAAGCCTGGTATAACAAAGCAGCTGGTATTGTAAGTTATGGTTCAACTGGTGGAGCCCGTGCAGCTGAACATCTTCGAGGAATTCTTGCAGAACAAAAAGTTGCAGATGTTCGAACACATCCGACATTAAGTTTATTTACAGATTTTATAAATGGAACGGAATTTAAACCACAAGATTTACATCTAAACAACGTTAATACCATGCTTGAGGAAGTTGTTGCATGGAGCAATGCATTAAAAACCTTAAGATAAAGAAGAACGAACTAGGAAGAATGAAATTGTAATAGGAGCAACAGGAAAATTAGGATCTAAAATTGTGGAGACTTTAGTAAAAAAGGTACCAGTAAACCAATTAGCTGTTAGTGTTCGTAATCCAGAGAAAGCAGAAGGATTACAGGCTCGAGGAGTAGATGTTCGACATGGTGATTTTGATCATCCGGAAACAATTGATGCGGCATTTGCTGGCGTTGACCGCTTGCTAATCATATCCTAAGTTGAAATGATAGTCGGAAAGGAATAGGGTAGGAATGCGAGATTTTTTACAGTGCAGGAATCTTCACGTTAAGGGTAACGAGGAATTTATAGTCTAGTACAAAACGTTAGATGGAGCGCTGAAGGACGGAAAACTGTCACGTTCCGTATTGAGCAGGGGAAAAAGCTGGAGATCATCTCAAATGCTTACCTATTGCTAACAAGAGTTAAATAAGGGGTTTCTCTACGACTTCTATTGGTTAGTAAAAATATGTTTAGATAAATAGCTTCATATATAGAAACCCATTCTATTCAAGAGTGGGTTATTTTTATATTTCATAATGTTGAATAACTATATTCTAAAAATATTGAATTTAACATTCGATAATTATAGAATATAAATGTATTGGAAATATATAAACCAAAACGTGGTGTTAAATTTGGATGTTATAAATCTTACAAGTAGGAAGAGAGAAACTTACAAAATTAAACTAGAATACTCACTGTTGTGGGAATGTGCCTTGGGGATAGCTGCAGTAACTAATACTCCACTTATTAAGACATTAGAAAAACCACTAGATTATTGGAACGACTTAAAGATTACTTTATCGAAAGATTTACTGGAACATTTGGATTATGTAGAAAGGAACAATACATGGAAAGCGATACTTCAATTGCTACACAAGGAGAGATTTTCTGACATATCGGAGTTCACATCTTACATACAGGATATTCCTGACATTGATTTGAAATTTGTTTGTTTACCTTTTATCGGAATGGAATTCCAAGATATTAGACATAAAGCTGCTCTTGGTGAGGATTCAGCTATTAACCAAATGAAAATGTTAACAAGCGATAATCCTTTTTTTTCTCGATATATTGAATTTATTAGTAATTCAAATACTGAGAATCTGAAAGAACACCTGATTAGTGTGATGAGAGGATGGTATGACGCTGTTATACAGAGAGATTCAGAGAAACTTAATACAATCATACGAACTGATTATGATACAAAAAAAGAGATGCTAGAAAAATTGACTCCTGAAGAATTAGTTGAATGGTCAACTGGAGGGGTTACTTATTTACCAGAACCAAGTGTAAGTAATGTTCTGTTAATTCCTCAATATATTTATCGACCTTGGAATATAGAAGCAGACATAGAGGGTACAAAAGTCTTTTATTATCCCATAGCGAATGAAAGTATTTCTCCTAATGATAGATACACTCCAAACAACTTTCTGGTACTTAAACATAAGGCATTAGGCGATGAAGCTCGTATGCGAATAGTAAAATTATTGTACGAAGAAGATCGAACATTACAAGAGATTACAAATGAATTTGACATTGGTAAGTCTACCATTCACCATCACCTTAAGATACTTAGGGCGGCAAAATTAGTAGAAATGAACGATTCGAAGTATTCACTTAAAAAGAAAGCTATTGAACTTTTAGCTAAAGAATTGGATCTTTTTTTAAATAAGGGATGATTATAAAGGGGGATGGGTGTGAGTACTACCATTTTAAAGAATCGTTCATTTGTTTTTGTTTGGGTTGGTAACGGTATCTCGGAATTAGGTGGTGCTTTTGGTACCTTTAGCAACTCGGTTCTTGTATATCAGCTTACAAATTCGACTATGGCATTGGGAAGTATGTGGTTGCTATATTTTTTACCATCTCTCATTCTACAATTGTTCATTGGTCCATTTATTGATAGATGGAGTCGAAAGTGGATCATGATATTTTCTCAATGGGCGAGAGGGCTAATATTTCTGATACCACTTGTTTCATTAATAATGGGAAACCTCGAAACTTGGCATATATATGCAGTTCAAATAATGGTAGGATTAATAACTCCCATCTATACACCTGCTAATCAAGCCATTACGCCAACTATAGTGACAAAGGATCAATTAAGCACAGCAAATGCCTATATTGATGGGACGGTCAGATTAATGACATTCCTTGCTCCAATATTAGGTGGTTTTGTTGTAGAGTACACGGGTGTTAAAACTACATTAATTTTTGTTAGTGCAGTTCTTATTACAAGTGGGACATTATTGCTATTTATAAAAGAAACAAAAGGTACACAGGATGTAGCAAAGTCTTGGATGGAACAATTTGTAGAAGGAATATCCTATTTCTTCAAGCAACCAATTATCGTTTGGTTAGGCATTTTTTTAGCTTTTGTCCAGTTTGGTGTGGGAGTAACGATGGTGATCACTCTCCCTTATATTACTGAAGAATTATCGGGTAGTTATTCTGAATATGGCTATTTTATGGCAAGTTTTCCTTTTGGGTATGTAATCGGTTCAATGTTGGTTGGGAAAGTGAAATATAAAAGGCGTAGGGTCATCATGTTAGGATCTTTAGTAGTTGGTGGTCTAACATTTATTTCGTTAGGTTTGAACCATAGTATTATATTTGCTTTATTCACTGAGATTATCGCTGGAATTTCGATGGCATTTTTCAGTGTGCAAAATATAACGATATTTCAGCAAACAGTGCCAAACAACTTAATAGGCAAGGTTGCCTCGGTTCGATTATTCATTATCAGGGGTGCTATGCCATTAGGTGTATTTGTAGGTAGCTTTTTAGGTGAGTTATGGGGGATACGGCCAATGTACTTTTTGATTGGTTCAGTAATATGTATCATGTCTTTGTTGGGAATATTTCTACCTTACTTTAAGTTTATTGATACCAATATAGAAGAAAAAATTGCTTCCTAATATTGACTTTAACCAATTGGAGTAATTCCGAAATAATGAAAGGTGCCTAGCCTATTATTTAATTAGTACCTGTCATTGTTGAAGTATAGAATAGTTTAATTTAGTAAACTGACCCAAAAACAGGAGGATAATGACCACTACAAAAAGAAATTATTAGTATCTAATTCATGGGGGAGAACTAAATGGAGCTTTTAGATATTAATAGTATTTCTTCTAAATATTGTAATGTATCCCTAAACTAACGGGATACCTTACTTCAAGAAGGAGTTATGGCTATTAGTTTGAAGTATAGGGCAGGTTAATTTTAATAAGGATAATGGATTAATAACAATACAAAACTGTATATATACCTAACAGATAAATCCTTAGGAGGAGGCAATGAATGAAAAGGTTTATACTTGTAGTGGTTTTTATAGTATTAATAATTACAGTTTTCTGGTTATTCAATCTACAAGTTAGCGTAGGTTATGTGTTTATTAATAAGAATTCAGACATATGGGTAATTGATATGAGTGATACAGAAGTTGAAGGGAAAACAAAAAAAGAGCTATATGTAATGTTAGATGAAAGAGCATCGGAATCAAAGGGAGCTTTCTATAAAAAACCATTTATTAATAAAGTTATAAATACAAAGTTTAATGAAGGTCAAAAAGTTAGAATTTACTGGACAGGTGTTGTTCAACAATCTGCACCAGGACAGATTAATGATACATTGATTATTATGAAAATAAAATAAATCAATTTAAAATTACTATCCAGTAACATGAGCCTTGATCCAAGAAGGATTGTCGGTTGTTTATACCGAAGTTATTGTGCTAACAGCGGCATAGCTTAATAAGAGAAATAAAAATAGAGGATGCAGCACATACTTCATCCTCCAGGCTTTGACCACCATTCCTTTGCATGTTGAGGGATATTACCACTACGGAGTTTTTTATGACCAAGCCTCTTTTAAAAGATTTACACCTAACAGGATTTCCTCACACGTAAGATTACTGAACCCAAGTTTAATAATTGGATCATCAGAATGATTTTTTATGGAATAAATGGAGGTAGGATACACACCTTAACACCAAAATAGGAAGCGTGTTCAATTAGCCATTCCTCTGAACGTTTTAGATGTATCTTAACTAATAAGTATAAGTACAAACCAGATTGCCCCCCAATAATAGATATATTTTGTTTGAATTGTTTTTTTAATTCTGAAACTAAGCATTGCATTTTTCGCTTATAAACAAGACGCATTCGTTTAATATGGCGAATCCATTCTCCATCTTCCATAAATTTAGCCATTGTAAGCTGGCTGTTTGAGTTCCTCTAAATACATGTAAATCGGTAATTTCTTGACCGATTTCGGAGCAATGATTCCTGCTGTGAAGTCAGAAACGCTCAGCTTTTCCTTTAAACAGAAGTGACAAAACGACTTTAAACTGGAAATTCGACGTTGCATAGTACGTGGACTGATAGATCCACGGGTGGTCTGGTGCTGAATAAAGCGTCGAACGAGTGACGGATTGAGATCATCGAGATCCGTAGATCGCTTATGATCCTGCAAAAATGTCAGAAAAATCGATAAATCGCTTTCATAACTATCGAGGGTATTTTTTGAATAATTTCGCTCGACTTCAAGATACAGTAAAAATTCATCAAATGCTTGTTGAAATTCCATGAAATGACCTCCAAAATTTTTGTTATTTGGACGTACCACTAATTTATATCCCGTACTAAGACATTATGGAACCATCCCAGGAAGTTATCTGGACGGTACACAAGATTATCGTTAAGTTGACCACAGTAACTTACCAATAATGATTATTATAGGAACAACCGATAATTCTCGAAAAATCGATTTCGTCTCAATATACCGAGTATTCTAGGCTTATGACACATAATTGAGTGTTCTTGAAGTAACTTCCCATAATATATATTATGTAAACTAGATTATTGTTCTAACTAGCTTATCTTCTTCAAGTGTTGTCTGATGTACAAAGACAAGAAAGTCTAAACAGTCTGGACAAAAAAGTCTAAACTCCCTCTTCATCAAATATTTTGAGACAAAAAAGTCTAAACTGAATTTTTTTTGTTAACTTACAAAAAAATTGATAAGTTGTATCTTAATCCTCTAAAAACATTACCCTGTTTCATGCCAAGAAACCCCATTCACAACGTTAATGATTTTGAGAGATAAAAAAAGTCTAATTCCTCCGCATTTTTACCGAGTAATTAGACTAAAGATCTTTGTGTGCAGCAATGTTCTTCAATTAAAGCTGAGTTAGTTCAATATGTTAATGTAAATGGACTAAATAAAAGTCCTCAAAGGAAAATAGGTTTGTGTTTTGTCGTTACTTGAAGTTGTCACCGCGATTTCTAACAGCTTGTATTAATGCTACTGGCTCAACTTCAGTTTACTCGCACTTCCGGATTGTATAAACAGGTTTCAAAAATAATTTAGGGAAAATATTGGAAAATTTTTTATATTGCCTATTATCTAGGGAATAGACCAAGTTCCTCATGTTGTAATTTTTGTTTAACACTTTTATACTGATCTTGAAGTAATCCAAATACTTGCAAATCTATCCTGTCTCCCTTGAAATAAATGGTTTTTCTTAGTACCCCATCCAAGGAAAAGTTTAATTTATCTAAAATTTTCGACGCAGCTATATTGTTTGATTTTACTCTAGCTTCAATCCTATACATATCAAGCCTATCAAAACAAATTTTGGTTAATTCTTGAAATGCCCAATGTCCAATACCCTTATTTTGTCCCTCTTCTAATAATAAGACTCCCACTTCACAAACTCGATTTGAATGGTCTATGTTAGATATTTGAGCTATACCAATTTCTACTGAATCAAATTTAATTACATATTGCTTATTTTCGTTCGTTAACCATTTATTTAACATATTTTCTACTTGTAAGTTACTTAAAGGATATGAATATCCCATAAAGCCAGTTTCATAAACTGCTTCATCATTAACAAGCTCGATTAAAAAATTAAGGGTTCATCGCAGTTTAGTATGGAATTAATCTGTCAACAATGATACTACCAATATAATTGATAAGGCGGTAGTTTAAAAATGACAGAAAATGAGTTATTACAAATGGCACTAAATTTAGGCCCTGGATGGAAAGTAGATCATGTAGAATTCAATCCCGATGATAAAGAATTACACATATATGCTTCAACGGTAAAAGGCAGCAAATTTGAGTGTTCTACTTGTGGCAGTCCCGCCCGTATTTATGACCATGGACGTGAACGAACATGGAGACACTTAAATTTCTTTCAGTACCAAGCCTATCTTCATGCAAGACTACCACGTACAGATTGTCCAGAATGTGACGGATCTGCTAAAACAATAAAACCAAATTGGGCCCGTGAACGGTCTGGTTTCTCTGTGTACTTTGAAGCGTTCGTCATCCTTCTAATGAAAGCTATGCCCGTTAAAAAGGTGGCAAATCTTGTTGGTGAACATGATACAACTCTTTGGCCAATCCTTCATCATTATGTAAATGAAGCACGCGAAAGAGAAGACTATTCCTCTGTAAAGCAGGTAGGATTTGATGAAACATCCAGAAAAAGAGGGCACGAATATGTCTCTATCTTCATGGATCTTGAAGAGCGTAAGGTTATTTCTGTTACAGAGGGCAAAGATCAACATACATTAAAGGGATTTAAACATGATTTAATGGTTCATGGCGGCCACCCCGATAATATTAAAGAATTCAGTATTGACATGTCTCCAGCCTTTATCAAGGGGGCTGAAGAACAGTTCCCAAAAGCCTCCCTTACCTTCGATAAATTTCATGTCATGAAGATGATTAATGAGGCGGTGGATGAAACACGTCGTAAAGAGCAAAAAGATCATCCCGAGTTAAAAAATAGCCGGTATGCATGGATAAAAAATGAAGACAATTTAAACACGAAACAAAAAGAAACATTGCTTAAATTAAAGGATCAAGACCTAAAGACGGCGAAAGCCTATCAACTGAAAGTAGCATTTCAACGGTTCTGGCAAAAGGATGTCTCCGAAGCAGAAGCCTATTTGGATGAATGGCTTTCTTGGGCAAGACGATCCCAGATTCCTGATATGGTGAAGGTGGCCAAAAGTGTACACAAGCATCGTGGTGGTATCCTTCAATGGTTTAAGAGTCGTATCAATAATGGCATACTTGAGGCAACAAACGGATTAATCCAAGCAGCCAAACGACAAGCAAGAGGATACCGTTCAACTAAAAACTTAATAACAATGATCTATCTTATTGCCGGTGGGTTGAACCTAAGGGTAACAGAGTTATCAGAGTAACTCCTTCATTTAACTTACAGACCATTTAGTAGTTTCAATTGGGCTTGTCAAGTGCTTTCCTTGACAAGCCCAATTGAAACTACTACCCTTGTAAGTTGTTAAATGAAGG
>NZ_JARFVC010000025.1 GCF_029193815.1 Cytobacillus sp. S13-E01 | reverse complement strand
TGGAGTTCCTTCTTTGGATGCTTGAACTAAACCGTTTACCATAATACCGCTTTTGAGGTATTGGCGGATAAGATGTAAAACACGCTTATCTTTTACCTTTTCCTCGATGTAGTACATGAGTTTATCGTGGTTCACTGTGTCAAAATAAGCTTTCATATCCATATCTACAACGTATCTGTACCCTTGCTCGTAGTACGACTTCGCTTGTATGATAGCCTGGTGTGCACTACGCTTCGGACGAAACCCAAAGCTATTATCGGAGAACGTAGGGTCAAATATTGGTTGTAAGACTTGATTGATTGCTTGCTGAATCATCCGGTCGATAACAGTTGGAATCCCTAATTTTCTTACACCACCGTTAGGTTTTGGAATTTCAACCCGCAACACGGGTTGTGGGCTATAAGTTCCGTCATGTAATTTCGTTAGTAACTCTTCCCTGTGCTCCTTCAAGTGCGGGAGTAACTGGTCGTAAGTCATACCGTCTACGCCTGCGGCTCCCTTATTTCTGACAACTTGGAGGTAGGCTTGATTGAGATTATTCCTTGTAAGAATTCTCTCATACAGATTTACACCATTTTGATTGTTCAGTTCACCATGGAAATTACTATGCACTCCGTTATACTCTTCATGTTCCACATTATCTCTCTGACGGTAGCCAGGTTTCCCTGTTTTCTGCGGTTGTCGCAATTTCCACACCTCCTTGTATCCTCAAAATTATTATTGTTCAGTCCTTCACGTCCTGTCAGCGAACGCTACTATGACCTCGGCTGACTTCTTACGATTCATCCTCATGTCACCATGAAGATTGCACTGGTTCGTTATCACTTAACTTGCACTGTGCCCTCGTAAGACCTCCCCTGGTAAGAGTGAATACTTTCCTCCCATGTAACTGCTAGATTTACTGTATAGGTTTCGAGCAGTATTGGACTTCAGTTTGTCTTGCAACCTTATCCGACCTAATTCAGCCTTATATCTAGTTTCTGTTCGTCAGTTCAGGAGTTTGCGTCCGACTTCCTTCAGCCACTACCTCACGATAGCCACCTTGTCTTTCGCTAACAGTTCCTACTGCCAAGCCTGTAGTGGACTTTCACCACCGAGTATTCACCCATGCAGGGCGCACAAGGAAAATGGCATACGTCGATTCGTATGCCATTTCTAATGTCAATTTACCGTTTTGCACCTTAAAAACGGAACGGTTTATCATGTCATCACTCGGCGTTTGTAATAAAGAAAACTTCCCTCAGTGGGGTTTTACTGCCCCTTAAGTGCGGGTCTCTTCATTAGTCAATAAATTGAGTATCAATTAAATTAGCGAAATCTGGTTTTTCTTTTAGGAATTTTAAATCGAATGAAGCATTAGCAAACTCTTGGATTACTTCTTGGTTTACTTCAGTTGTAAATCTGATTTTTCCCCAAGCCATATCAACTACATCTGCATCAAGTTCTTGGTTTGTAATTTCTTTGATGCTATCCATCATGATTGTCTTTGATTCTTCAGGGTTGGCGTTAATAAAATCGACAGCTTCCTTGTTTGCATTTACAATTTGTTGGATCACATCTTTATCTTCTTCGATAAATTTACTATTTGTAACTAGAATTGTATTTGGTAATGTTTCACCAAATGAAATCTCTGTGCTATCTACAATAATTTTCGCACCTGCTTCTTTCACTAATAGTGAAGCCCACGGCTCTGGAACAGCAGCTATTTGTACTTTACCTGATTCAAACATCCCTTTGTACTGTGCTGGGTTTCCTGTTACATGCTTAAGTGTTCCGCCAATACGAGCGGATGTTATTCCTAGATTTTTTAAGAAAGTTTCCATTTGTACGTCATGGGTACAACCTACACCAGGTGTAATAAATGTCTGACCATCGAAATCATCTACAGATTCAATTCCACTTTCTTTACTTGCAAGAATGTGAGTACCACCAGAAGATGCACCGGCAATAATTTTAACGTCAGCACCGTTTGTAAAATTATTCATTACTGGTCCAGGCCCTACAAGTCCGGCATGAATCTCTCCTGTTTTTAAGGCAGTCATGAATGCACCACCATCTGGGAAAGTTTTGTATTCAATCGTTACATCCTCACCTAATTGACTTTCAAAGTACCCTTTTTCGCGTGCTACCATGGCTGGCGCATGATCGATATTCGGGAAGTACCCAATAATTACTTTTTTACTATCTTTTGATCCTGATGCCCCTTCGCTCGTTCCACAACCTGCTAACACAAGTAAAAATACAAATGCAGCTAAAGTAAATAGTTTTTTCATTCACGTCATCCTCCATTTTCTAGTTTTCTAATCCCCATCTACGCATTACATTTTTCTCAATTCTTTGGAAAACAAATAAATCCATAACCGATCCGACTGTACCAATGATGATCATGACACCTATAACTAATGCCATATTTCCAAAATCAGATGCAAATCGAAGTGTATATCCTAACCCTGGACCTGTACTTAATAGTTCACCGGCCATAAGTGCACGCCAGCCAAACGCCCATGCTAGCTTTAAACCAGTTACTGCATATGGTATTGATGCTGGAAAAATAACCTTTACAAACAAATCAATACCGGTTGAACCCATTGTTTGTGCTGCCTTTATATAAAGAGGAGGTACATTTTTAATACCCACTCGCATATTAATTGTCATTACAAAGGTTGCTCCGAGAACGATAATAAAAATAACAGATATTTCATTTAAACCAAACCACATAATCGCAATTGGTAACCAAACAATACTAGGTACACTTTGAAGCGCTAATACGAGGGTACCTAATGTTTCATCCGCTGTTTTCGACTTTGCTAATAGAATACCTAACCCAACTCCTATCGAAACTCCGATTAGCAAGCCTACAAATAATCGTTTGAAACTGGCAATGATATCATATATAAGTGTTTTGTCAGCAAAACCTCTAGCAAGTTCACGAAATACATCTGTTGGTGCGGGCATTACAGACTCGGACACTCCGCTAATCTTGACAGCAAATTCCCAAATAATAAGTATACTTGAAAAAAAGATAATTCGTTTAACTGCTGGATGCATACGCTAACTCCTCTTTAACTACTTTTTCAATTTCCTTCTCCAACAATGCTAAGATTCTTTTTTCTAATTCTATTGATTGTTCACGCACATCATTTCTTGGTCTAGGTAGTTCTACCTTTATGTCCTCTAAGATCACCCCAGGTCTTGTGCCCATTACAAGAATTCGGTCTGATAGCTTAATAGATTCTTGGATGCTGTGAGTGACAAACAAAATGGTCTTTTTCGTTTCAAGCCAAATTTTCTCTAATTCCACATGAAGACGTGATCTGGTCTGCTCATCCAATGCACCAAATGGTTCATCCATAAGTAAAACAGCTGGATTCATCGCTAAAGCTCTAGCAATCGCTACTCTTTGTTGCATCCCTCCAGATAACTCATGTGGTGAATGCTGTGTATAGTTACTAAGTTGGACCATCTTTAGGAATTGATTGGCAATCTCTTTTGCTTTCGTATTATTCAATTCTTTGCGAATTGGGAACATCACATTTTCTTCGACAGACATCCATGGAAACAAGGCCGGCTGTTGGAAAACCATCCCGCGATCTTTTCCGGGTTTTATTATCGGATTTCCTTGTAGAAGAATTTCTCCACTTGTCGGTTTATTTAATCCTGCAACCATTGATAAGAGCGTTGACTTTCCACACCCAGAAGGACCTAATATTGAGACAAACTCTCCTTCATTTATTGATACATTTATATTGGATAGGACTTGATTAACAACATCCTGATTAACATATTCTTTATTCACATCATTAATAGATAGAAACATTCAATCACCAACTTTCAATACAATTCTTATGTGTTTAATCGGATTAATAAACTTTATTATATATTGTATGTTGTTTATGTCAACTGTTTAATACAAAAAGAAAAAAATACCTTTGTAAACATCCAGAACATTTCGCTCGGGGAACATCGACAAAACATGCCACGTCCTGCACCAACTCATTATCAAAATTTTGAGCTCTGTTTATTTTTAAAATTTATTGTATAATCGATTTGTATTATTATGTTTTAACTACGCTTAAATTTTTAAAAGATGTAAACGATAGAAGTAATGGGGGATTTTACATGGAAACAACGAGGCAAGGAACCATGAAAGAGGTAACAATTCATAGTCGCTCACTTGGAGAAGATGTAGACTTATTAATTTATCTTCCGAGTACTTACTCTCCACTATATAAATATACGGTTCTTATAGCCCAAGATGGACGGGATTATTTCACTTTAGGAAGAATTGCTCGAGTTATAGAAAAGCTTATGCAAAATAACGAAATAGACAATACAATCATAGTAGGTATTCCTTATAAGGATGTCGAAGATCGTAGAGAAACATACCATCCTGATGGTGTGAAGCAAGCTAAATATCAACGCTTTTTAGCAGAGGAATTAGTGCCTTATATTGATCAAGAATTTCCTACGTATCAAATGGGAATGGGAAGATGCCTTATTGGAGACTCACTAGGTGGAACAGTCTCACTTATGACAGCTCTGTCCTATCCACATACGTTTGGAAAAGTGGTCCTTCAATCACCTTACGTGAATGATTTTGTCATGGGTGCAGTCATGGAATTTAATGAACCTCATTTATTGAATATCTATCATGTAATTGGAACTGAGGAAACAACAGTTGAAACAACAAGAGGAAAGGTTAAAGATTTTCTAACTCCAAACCGGGAGTTACACTCTTTAATAGACCGTAAAAGTTTTCCGTACTTTTATGATGAGTTTCAGGGTAATCATACGTGGACCTATTGGCAGCCGGATTTACATAGAGCATTGCAGTTGATGTTAAAGATTTAATTTTCACTAGGCACAGAAGCTAATATATAATCTATTTCGAAAATTTGCTATAATAGGATTACACTCTGTATTGTAAAGTACTAAAGCTATATATATAATTTAAAACTCAAGGAGGGGTTATTGATGAAATACGGTATTGTATTATTCCCATCAAAAAAGTTACAAGATTTAGCGAATTCTTATAGAAAACGCTATGACCCAAATTACGCGCTCATTCCACCACATTTAACATTAAAAAATGCTTTTGAAGCTTCTGATGATCAAATAAAAGAGATTTCTTCACAATTGCATGAGATTTCAGCAAAAGTAATGCCTGTTACACTTCGTGTGTACAAGGTTAGTTCCTTTTCACCTGTAAACAATGTGATTTATTTTAAGGTTGATCCAACTGATGAGCTAAATGAACTTCATCACTATCTTCATAGTGGAACATTTGGGGATACGCTCGAGTACTCTTTTGTACCACATATTACAATCGGGCAAAAACTCTCTGATGACGAGCATTCAGATGTACTTGGACAACTCAAAATGGAAAACTTCAATTATGAAGAAGAAGTAGACCGTTTCCACCTGCTTTATCAGCTTGAGAATGGATCTTGGACAGTCTATGAAACATTCCGTTTGGGAAAGGATTGCTAATTAGAATGGAAGCCATAATTGCAAAAACAGATGAACAAATGAATGATGCTTATACAATAAGAAGAATCGTTTTTATTGATGAACAACAGGTTCCTGAAGAAGAAGAGTTTGATCAATATGAAAATGAATCCATTCATGTAGTTCTTTACGATAACCAAGAACCCATTGGGAATGGACGTTTTCGTACGATTGATGGAATTGGTAAAGTAGAACGTATATGTGTCCTAGAATCGGCTCGAAACAAAGGTGCTGGTAAAGTCATTATGGAAAAAATGGAGCAAATTGCACGTAGTGAAGGTATTTCCAAACTAAAGCTTAACGCACAAACACATGCAGAAAAGTTTTATAAAAACATTGGGTACACTACTGTTTCTGATATCTTTATGGATGCTGGAATCCCACATGTGGCAATGGTGAAAGAAATATAAAAATTCCAAAACAAGGGCTCCCCCTTGTTTTTTTGTTGTAAATTAATATTTTCATTAAATGTTGTTCATCCTAATACTGGGGTGAGGTAATGGATTATGGAAGTATTGCACTAGAACTAACGGTCGGATTTTTCGCATTATTTTTCTTAACTAAAATATTAGGAAAAACGCAAATTTCACAGATTACTACCTTTGACTTTATTTCAGCTCTTCTTCTGGGCGAGATTGTTGGGAGTGCAGTCTTTGAAAAAAAAACAACTGTATGGCAAATACTATTTGCACTTTCTATATGGGGAGTCCTCGTATTACTGCTTGAATATATATCCCAAAAATTCAAGAGGACCAGGGGGTTTATTGAAGGCCAACCTACCATTGTGATTCATAAAGGGAAAATCGATAGGAATATGCTTAAAAGGAGTAAATTAGATATTAATCAATTGCAACACTTACTACGGGCTAAGGGAACTTTCTCGATACGTCAAGTTGAATACGCGATTTTAGAAACGGACGGTTCATTAAGTGTGCTAAATAAAGCAAAATTCGACCCTCCTTCACGACAAGATCATAAAATGCCCGAGCAACCAGTATTTCTCCCCGTTACAATGGTAAGTGATGGCGAAATTATATATGACAATTTAATGGAAAGCGGCTTTGACGAGGTATGGCTACAAAATCAAATCAGTTCATTTGGTACAACTAACGTAAAAGATATTATGTATGCTGAGTGGCTAGAAGGAGAAGGTCTGTTTATCCAAACATATTAACCTTCTTCTATTTTTTGATTATTTTTATCAAACGTAAGAGTGTTATCTTGAATCCGAATTGTTACGTTTTGATCCTTAACGAGCTTTGTTAAATAGGCTGTTATTGCCGTACGATATAACAGCCAAGCAGAAACATGTGTTATCGTTACTTTCCATCTATCACACATTGCCCGGATTAATTTTTCATGGCTAAGTGCTCCTTCTCGTACATCGAAAATGACATGAATACTGTCAAGAATCTCTGAATGATACGTTATATTTTGATTAACTGTTTCAATAAATTTCGTTTCATAAACACCATGCCCTGGCACTGCACCACTACATTGTATTGTTTTCAATTTCTCTAGTGATTGTAATGTTTGTTCAGCATCAACGATATATGGAATTTTATGCTTATGTAATTGTTCCATTCCAAAATAGGCATCACCACAATAAAGAATATCATCAATCAAGATTCCCATTTGATTTTCACTATGTCCAGGAAAACCAATTATTGAGAACGTAAAGCCATCAATAGTATAAGTACCCTCAGTAAGTACTTCATTAACCGCAATTGCCTCTCCTTCTAAAAATTTATTTCGCATTTCTTGTAAAGGTGTATTCCCCTGAAACAAATAAATAGGCTCGAGAATAGGATAACGAAGAATTGCTTCTTCTAGCTCTGGTGCCATTGTATGCACTTGTTTTGTTGTCTGTAAATATGACGCACCACCAAAATGGTCTGTATGTGCATGCGTAATATATAAATGAGTAATAGGATATTGATGTTCTTCAAGCTTTTTAATGATTTTTTTCATTGTTGTTTTGTCTATTCCAGCATCAATTAATAAGCCTTCGTCACCATGGTTCACATAGCCAATGTTAACAACACCCTGAAAATAAAAACATGTTTCTGTGATTTGTATTAAATTCATCTTATTTCTCCCTTTTGTTATATCGATTATATTAATTCGTTAACGAACAGACCTTTTCCTGTTAGTTCTGTTAAAACCCTATCAACTTCTTTTGTCATGTTTGCAGTTTCTTTTCTGGACTCTAGTACAATTTCATTCGGTCTATTAGTATGGGAGGATAAAAAAGAGCGCTGTACAGGCGCCAATTTCATATAATTATATTTTCTATGAATGGTTCTGTTCGCATATTGAGTGTACTGTTCATGATTAACAGGCGCAATATAGCCCATATACTTACAACTCCTATCCATTATTTTCCCGCCTATACTCTAAGTTAAACATCTTTTAAAGTCTTTTTCTCTATTGTATGTTTTGTTATAGTATAAATTGACTTTTAAATAGAGAAGGAGCGTTCCTTCATGGATAAGGCAAACTATAATAATACACTTGTTCAAATAGATTTATTGCCCAGAGAGCAGTTTCAACTAATATTTGAAGCAAGCCTTAGTGGAAAAGTTACATGTGCTTGTTGTGGAGCACAGGTTAAGCTATATTTAGGAATTCAACAAAAACCTCATTTTTATCATCTTGGACTTACGGATAAAAAAGAGTGTGAATCTTATGTTACGCAGTTATCAATTACTCCTAATAGTAAAATGGATTATGATTCTGAGTACATTGAACAAAATGGGTTTCGTATACCAAAATCACGTACAATTACTACTACGACTACAGATATAAAAACTCCTGCTTGGAAGCCGATTAAATTCATTCGACCTTCAAGGCCCTTTGAAAAGAAAGCAGAAGAAAAGGCTAACAGATCCTTAGACTCAAACCAATTACAAGCTGTTTCAACGATTGAAGGGCCATTATTAGTATTGGCTGGAGCAGGTAGTGGGAAGACAAGAGTGTTAACAACGCGGACCACTACTATGATTACTGACCATGGAATAGATCCTAGCTCCATTATGTTAGTTACGTTTACATCAAAAGCGGCAAAAGAAATGAAAGAACGACTAGCCAACGCCGAGCAGCTTTCACCACAGCAGCTTCAAGCTATTGTGATTGGTACATTTCACAGTATTTTTTATAAAATCATCATGTTTCACGAACCACAAAGATGGCAAAGCTCAAAACTTTTAAAATGGGATTGGCAAAAAGAGCAAATAATTAAAGAGGCCGCTAAAGAATTATCGATTGATGAAAGAGACTTTGCGTTTGATCAGGCGCTCCAACAGATTGGATATTGGAAAAACACATTGACACCACCAGACCTTGTGAAACCAAAGGACCAATGGGAAGAACGTGTACTTATCATGTACAAACATTACGAAAAAAGTAAGGATATAAATGGCTATTTTGATTTTGACGATATGCTGGTTGGATGTTATCAGTTGTTTATAAAACAACCTGAATTGCTTTCTCGATATCAGAAACGACTTCACTACTTCTTAATTGATGAATTTCAAGACATAAATAAACTACAATATGAAGTAATGAAAATGTTGTCAGCCCACACTAAAAATTTATGCGTTGTTGGCGATGATGATCAATCGATTTACGGATTCCGTGGTAGTGACCCTTCCTATATCTTGCAATTTGATCAAGACTTTTCAGACACTAAGGTTGTTACACTAAATGAAAACTATCGGTCCACACATAGTATCGTTTCCTCAGCTAATAAGCTTATTAGCTGGGGAAAACAAAGGCGTTTCAAAGAGATGCATGCCCAATTTGACAATGGCCTACTTCCTACTTTCTTCTTCCCTTATGATGAAGAGGAAGAGGCGACAATGATTGTAACAGATCTTAAAGAACGTATTGAACAAGGTGCTTCACCGTCGGATTTTGCTATTCTTTATCGTACTCATACGACTTCAAGAGCATTATTTGAAAGATTAGCTAGTAGTAACCTTCCTTTTGTAATTGAACAGGAATCTGAATCCTTTTATAAAAGAAGAATAGTACGATCATTACTTGCCTATCTTCGTTTATCCTTAGATCCTAATCATTCCGAGGCAATGTCTGATTTATTAATAGCGTTTTTTTTAAAAAAGTCGGCACTTAATGAATTAAAGGCCTCTAGTATTCTCGAAGATTGTACATTAGTTGAAGCACTAAAAATGATTACAAATGTCCAACCTTTTCAGCAAAGAAAATTAAAAAAGATTGTACCGTTGTTTAAACAATTATCTAAACTAAAGCCAATGACAGCCCTAGAGATGATTGAAAAAGAAATGGGATTTGATGATTTTGTAAAAAAACGTGGAAATGAAGGTAATGTTATCGAAAAAGGATCGGACGATGTGCGTGATTTAAAGGTCGTTGCCAAAAAATTTGCGACAATTCAAGAGTTTTTAGAGCATGTAGACCATATGACTGCAATGACTGAGGAAATGAAACGATTAAGTAAGCACTATACAAATGCGATTGTGCTTTCAACTATCCACCGTTCAAAGGGGCTTGAATATAAACACGTCTATATTCTCAGCGCTGTTGATGGCAGTATTCCTCATGATTATGCGCTAGATGCAAACCGCAATGGTGATCTTGCTCCATTGGCAGAAGAAAGACGCCTTATGTATGTCGCCATGACCAGGGCGCAGCAAACATTACACATATCTGTTCCAGAAACAAGGCGAGGAAAAAATGCTCATCCATCACGTTTAATAAAACCTTTATATTAATAGGGGCAGACCTCAATCGTCTGCCCCCCAAAAACGCCTCATACACTTGAGGCGTTTTTGATTATTTTTTATTTAGCATTTTTGCAATGGTACCAAAATCCAATGATTGGTTCCCGTTTATTATCGAATTAACAATTTTATCCTCTGTTTGTTTATTAACTGGTTTATTAGCAATCTGGGACACCCTTTGAATTATCGAACGAACTGTTTTTTCATCCTTAAAGTTTGCATTTTGAATTGAATTCGCTAATTGAAATACATCATTCATATTGACTCCAGTTTTCTGTTCAATGTTTTTAAATAAATTATTATCCATATATCATAGCCTCCTTACATTGTGTTATATCCTATGAACCTTAACCTAAAGATGTGAAAAGTCCCATTCGACATCTTCGTGGAAGGTGTCGAATTCAAAGTTCCGTTCGACATCTTCGTGGAAGGTGTCGAATCCAAAGTCCCGTTCGACATCTTCACGGAAGGTGTCGAATTCAAAGTCCCGTTCGGCATCTTCACAGAAGGTGTCGAATCCAAAGTTCCGTTCGACATCTTCACGGAAGGTGTCGAATAATATATGTCTAGTAACCTTCCTTACTATCATATGTCAAGGAATGATTACCGTGTGGACAAGTGCACTGGGCGATAGTGGATTTTGTTACTACTCAAAATAGTTCTCCAATTGCTTTTGCTTATCCGCTAACCATTTATCTACCTTTTCTATTCTTGCTTCTAGGTCCTTTTCGAAGCTTTTACTTTGTTTTGCGAGTTTTCCTAAGTCTTCATCTGTCTGAGCAATTATTTTTTCAGATTTTGCTTTTTCTTCATCGTGTTTCTGATAATATTGTTTTATGAAACGTTCAATTTCGATATTAAATTTCTTCAATCTAATCAACTCCAAAAAAATCAAAAATTGATTTCCCTTCATACTAGGATATGTAAACGAAAAAAAAAAGAACCAGCAAATAACCAGTTCTTCTTCAGCTTTTTAATAAAGGGGCTACTTTTTTACTAATTTTTCTCATTACTTCAGCATTTTTTGTGTACATTTCTTTAGCACTTTGTGACCCAGTTTGTAAGGCAAAGGCTTCTAAATCCGCCTCGTTTTTTAAAATCGAAGCCATTAGCAGTTTATTCGCTACTGGTTGTGGGACTTGAATTTTGTCATCGTATAGATCGACGGTTAATTGTCCGTAGCTATCAACCTGACCTAAGAAGACATTCTCAATTGTTACACCAATTTTATCTAATTCTTCCTTCAACCACCCACGGTTCAGTCCTCTTGTCGATAATGGTTCATCTAAAATTCTACCGTCCATTACTACTGTTTGAGGTTCTTTTACCGACGGAGCGTTTTTGAAGATATCTCCAACGGTGAGTGGTTGTTTTTCTCTTTTTAAAAGGATATTTATATCCCCATTCGTTTCCAACGTAGCAAACTCTACATCAGAAGCTTGGAATACTTGTTTTTTTCGGAGTTGTTCCAGTAACTCATCTATAGAATATTTCTCCTTTTTTAGATTATCTTCCATAATTTTTCCGTTTTTTATAAAAACAGTCGATGTTCCTTCTGCAAAGTCTCTAAAAGACTTATTTTTTAATGAGAAATATGAAAAAGCAATTGGGAATAAAGACCAGATTAAAATACTAGTAATTCCATTCGTAAGATTTAATTCCAGGTCCATTGATAAGGTCCCAGCAATATCTCCAATTGTTATTCCAGCAATATATTCAAAAAATGATAGCTTGGACAACTGTTTTTTTCCTAGAAGCTTAGTGATAAAAAATAATCCAGCAATGATAGATACTGAACGAATTGTGACTTCAATCCAACCAGGCATATCAGTCACCCCCTAACTTAGGTGTGTATTTAAAATCCTTTGTACTGTGGTTCTTCTCGTTCCAATTCACCAACTCTTATCGCTAAATCCTTTATAACTTCGTCTGTCATCATCATTACTTCATGAAATATACGTTTTGCATCCTCATCAGATGCTGTTAGTGCCAACGATTGGAAGCTTGCATGCATACTTTTAGTACTTGCCAAACTTTGTTTTACTTGAGAGGCTACAGTCACAATAATTCCTCCTTAACCTTTTGGTTTAAAAAATAATGCACCAATAAAACCAAAAATAATCGCCGCTGAAATACCAGAACTTGTTACTTCAAACATTCCTGTTAATACACCAACAATCCCATGCTTTTCACCTTCTTGCATAGCACCATGAACAAGGGAATTACCAAAGCTTGTGATTGGTATGGTTGCCCCGGCCCCAGCAAAGGCCATTAGGGGCTCATATAGGTTAAATCCATCTAGGATAGCACCTGCAACAACTAGTGAGCTTAAAGTGTGTGCAGGTGTTAATTTAAATACATCAAACATAATTTGTCCTATCACGCATATTAAGCCACCGACAACAAATGCCCAAAAAAAGGTTTGAAACATTACTCTTCCCCCCCATACTCAATTGATACAGCATGCGCAATACAAGGAATTGACTCTTTTTGCTGAAATGATAATGGTGATAATAATGCGCCAGTTGCAACGACTAGAATTCGTTTAAATTCACCTTTTTTCATTCGATTTAATAAATGCCCGTAAACAACAGTAGCTGAACAACCCGCTCCACTTCCCCCTGCTAATACCGGTTGAGCTTCTTTATAGATAATTAATCCACAGTCCCAATACCTGGATTCATTGATGTTTAACCCATGTTTTCTCATTAAATCAAGTGAAACCTCACGACCAACATGACCTAAATCACCTGTTACAATTAAGTCATAATAGGAAGGATCAAGTTGCCTGTCCCTAAAATGGGCTTCAATTGTATCAACAGCCGCTGGTGCCATTGCTCCACCCATATTAAACGGATCTGATAAACCCATATCAATGACCTTACCTATTGTCGCTGACGTTACTTTAGGTCCATCCCCTTTTTGACTTAACACAGCAGCACCTGCTCCAGTTACTGTCCACTGTGCTGTCGGAGGTTTTTGTCCACCATATTCTGTTGGGTACCTAAACTGCTTTTCAACGGCTGCATTGTGACTGCCAGCACCGGTTAATATATAATTTGCTCCACCATGATTAATGATAAAAGACCCTAATGCTAATCCTTCCATTGAAGTCGAACATGCTCCAAAAAGTCCAAAATAAGGTGTTCCCAATGTTCTAGCGGCAAAGCTAGAAGGAGTTATTTGGTTTATGAGATCACCAGCTAATATAAACTGGATCTTTTCTTTTTCAAGGTTTGCTTTTTCTATGGCTTTATAATAAGCTTCTTCAAATAAAACCTTATGAGCCTTTTCGTAAGAGTCTTCACCAAGCCATAAATCTTCATGCAGTAAATCAAAATCATCAGGAATTTTACCATTGGCTTCAAAGGGGCCCCCAACTGTTCCAGTTGAAATAATTACAGGTTTATTTTCAAATACCCACGTTCCATGTCCTTGAAGCATTCTTAAAATCCTCCCCATTTTAATAAAATGGTCTTGATTAAAGCGACGACAAACGCAGAGAAAGTTCCAAATAAAATAACAGAACCAGCAAGCTTGAACATATTAGAACCTACTCCAAGAACAAATCCCTCCGTACGATGTTCAATTGCTGCTGAAATGACAGCATTACCGAACCCAGTAACCGGTACTGCACTACCCGCCCCTGCAAATTGTGCAATTCGGTCATAAACTCCAAATCCTGTTAATAGCATTGCAAAAAATACCATTGTCGCAACAGTTGGATTTCCAGCTGTTTTCTCAGTAAAGTTAAAATTATAAATAAAGAACAATTGAACAGCCTGTCCTATTACACAAATTAGTCCCCCGACAAGGAATGCGTTGAGACAATTCTTAAAAACCGGACGCTTTGTTTCTCTTTTTAATTGAAATTGATGGTATTCTTGTTGGGTTGGTGTTAGATTTTTTCTGTTTTTATTTGACATCTTGCATCACCTAGTCCGCATTTAATTTAAGTTTGTTCTTCACTTAACTTTTTCACTCTTTCTAATTCTTCCTCAACCTTTTCTTTTTTAAGATTTCGATTAAAGATGTCTTTTTTTATTTTATTTGTCTCAAGAAAAATCTTTAAATCACTTGATACAGTAGGTTCATAATCAGAGTACGCTTTCTTTAGTTCATCCTTAACCTTTTTTTCAACCTTATTTAAGCGAAATTTTTCGAATTGCTTTACCCTAAACGCAAGTAATAGCTGCTTTTCATTATTAATTGCAACTACCTCAGTTACTTCTTTCATTTGTTTTATTTGTTCCTCTGCACTTATAGCAGTTGTTTGATTAACGTGGAGGTCATCTGTCTTCATATTTTTAAAAGACTGAGTATCTAAATCAGCACAAGCTGCTAAGCCCAATAGTAGTATAATTAGGGACAATTGCCACTTTTTTTTCATGATTAAATCATCCATTCCCTATAAAATCTTCCAAAAAAGGGTGGCAACATTCACCATCCCCCTTTTTAGCTACTTATTGATTGTATTGTGGTTCTTCTTGCTTAATTTCATTCACCCGTGGATCTAACATATCAACAATCGCTTGCGTTTGCTGAGAAGCTTGCTGATACATTTGTTTTGCTTGTTCATTATCTGTTTGAAGTGCAAAGGTTTCAAAGCTTGCTTGAGCAGCTTTTAATCCTGCAAGTGTTTGTGCAACTTGAGCTACAACAGTCATTAGTATCCCCTTCTTGTTAAAATATTGTTTTACAATATTAGAATGTTTTATATTACATTATTTATGTTTTCCAATTTAGCCCATTTCATTTTCTTTCATATCAAAAATTCAGTCTACTCATAGAATGTATTTGATAGTAATAAAAAGGAGATAGCTGCTTTATGGTGAATAACTATAAAAAGTGGAAAAAGTCATCTTATTCTGCTGAAAAAATAATGGTCGGGTCTTGGGTAACTCACTACATTAAAATCGATAAACATGGCCAAACTTTTTATAAGGATGGTCGTAAAATAACTTTTGACATTCGTCACCCTTCTAAAATTGATTGGGATTCTCAGCTTAGTTTAGTCAATAACACATTATTGAAGTTAACTCCTCATCAAATTGATATTGCAAAATACTGGGGGACAGGTGTACCAACAAAACAATTTTTACCTATAATGGATCAATTAATTGATACCTATAAAGTTCCCGCACCCATGGCAGCACATATTTTAGCAGTAGTTCTTGCAGCTATCAATGATACCTTTGTACTTACTTGGAAATTAAAATTTGATTGGCTAGTAGCACGACCAAACCAGTTAGATCAGAGCCTTGTGACCATTCTTTCTACCCCTAGACATCCAACTTATCCGTCTGGTCATGCAACAGTAGGAGGATGTTCTGAAGTAGTTTTAGGATATTTTTTCCCAGGTGAAGCAAAAAAATTAAGGAAAATGTTTCAAGAATGTGCTGACTCTAGATTATATGCTGGTGTTCATTTCCCAATAGATAATGAAGAAGGACTTCGACTTGGTCGACAGGTTGGCCAAATTGTTGTTGAGGAATTAAGCAAAGCGTAGGGGCGCCCGAAGCTAGACACAAAAACCAGGTAAATACTCACATAAACGGATTCTTTCTAGGAGATGTTTTATTTAGTAAAACTATGATTAATTGTTTCAAACTCAAAAACAGCTCCTATTAAATAAGGAACCGTCAAGTTTTAAACATGCTACTTTTTACTTAATTGTGCTTAATTAAAGAATGCATTATCATTTTTCTTTGTCATTAATTGACGATAGGAATTCCTCAAAGCCTTTTCGGTTTTTTGACATTCTTTCTTCAATTTTGCTAAGCAGGTCATCAATGTTTATACCCATTTTCTCTTTTTCTGACATCATTTGGTAATAAAAGAGAAGCATTGCATAAGCAATTCCAGAATTATCAATATATACTATGCTGTTACCACTTTTTAATATTGATGCCGTTCCGTTTTCATTGTTTATTTCGGTGGTCGATTCTTTAGTTATATGATTTAAATAGTTGGATATTTTTTCATCAATTATTTTTTCGATTTTAAAAAGTAATTCTTTTTCTTGTTCACCCATTGTGAACCCCCCTCCCGATCTTGCTTTTATATTTATACGTAAAGTAATATCAAGTGTAAGGGCTACAGACTAATTTTTAATAAAACAGTCCGATTTTTATATTAAGATAAATTGCTTGGCCTAAACTTTTAATTCTATTAAATCATATATCTCTTAGCAAGTTAAAAACGCTCTATGACGAGCGTTTTCCCTTTTTATATTAAATATTAAGGTTGGTGTTGTTGTTAGTGTTTGTGCTAGTGTTAGTGTTAGTGTTTGTGTTTTCTGCAACAGCTACTGAAGTAGAATCAGAAGTGCTAATTGCTGCTTGTGCTTGCTCTTGTTCTTGTTCTTGCTCTTGCTCTTGCTCTTGCTCTTGCTCTTGCTCTTGCTCTTGCTCTTGCTCTTGCTCTTGTTCTTGTTCTTGCTCTTGTTCCTGTTCCTGCTCTTGTGTTTGTTCGTTTTCTTGTTCCTGCTCAGTCTCTTGGTCAGCTCTATTTTCTGCATCATTTGTTGACTCAAAATCAGATTCTAACTCAGCTTCGTTCTCAGCTCTAGCATCAACTTTCACTTCAACTTTAGAATTTCCACTGTTGAAGATATATGAATTTCCGCCTTTAACATCAATCCAAATTCTAGAATCGTTTTCAGCTTCAGCTTCAGCTTCTGATTCTGATTCTGATTTGGATTTACTTTCTGACTTAGACTTTGCTTTGGCCTTTGATTCTGAATCGGCTTCAGCTTTTTGCCATTGTTCTTGTATTGCTAGTGCCATAGCATTTGCAAGATCTTCAAATTTTTGCTCTAAATCTCTCCAACTCATTCTCGGTCACCTCCTCTTCTCTTACTACTCTTAATATATTGTAAAAGATAGGATTGGCTAGGACGATTGACGGAAGACAAGAGTACATTTTTTTAAATATCAATATCAACTATAGAATTTCCGCTTTCGGAAATGATAGCTGTACCATTATTATTACTTATTTTAATGTTTTGCTCTATTTTAGAATCAAACTTCTTTTCTTTAGTTTCACTTTCAACTTCTATATCATTAATGCTTGTTACCTTTTCATTCTGTGGATCAAAAACAGGCTCCAAATGACTTACACTTCCATGATCATTAGACTGTTCGTCATCTTGATTCAAATAATTTAATGGAGCAGATTCGTGTGACAAACTCTTATCGGTTTGTTTAGTAGGTAATCTATAATCAGATATCATTTCTTGCTTACCTGTGGCAGATTGCGTTTTATATTTTTTATCGTCATAAGCTTCATCCTTATCATCTGTTATACGATTGATTACAGAACAGTCGATAATTTGATAACCACATATACATGCAAGTTTCATTTCAACGCACTCGTTTGTTATTAATAATGTCTTTGTACTACATATTAGCTTAAAAGGATCTTCCATTTCGTTAGCGATACTTGATAACGGTTTTAATAACTGTAACGTAACTATACCTCTTTCATAATCAACTAATCGAACAATGAAAAATGGCGTCTTAAAAGGTGCATAAAATCCACTTCCTCCAAAAAACTGAAACGGCACTCCTTTATTAGTAAAAATAATGATCGGTATTGTGTGATTTACATACCCCGTAGTTCTTTTTGTTACCGCTGTCAAATTCAACCTGTCCCTCGATTTCCCAACTGCTTCTCTTACACTTTTCAAATTCATTCATCCCTCAACATTTATTTACCATATTTTATGTCTCAACAAATTAAATGGTTTTCATTCAAAGTAAATTAAGCGTTTCCCCTATAATATGACGAGCTTTTCTGTCATAAAAAAACAGGCTAATAAGTTTAGCCTGTTTTTTTATTTTCTCTTTTTCCCACAGCCACAGCCTCTTCTTTTCTTTTTAGTACTAGCAGAGGACACTGTCTTGTGTGATTTAGAACTGTTAGCAGAGGAAGCCTTTTCCAATCGATTACTCATTATTATTCCTCCATTTAATGTAGACTACTATAGTTTATTCATTTCTTTAGCTTCTGTTAGGGCATTCTGTACCTATTTTTCAAACTAATCTATTAGTCTACCAACAATTATTTCTATGGTGGAAGCCAAACCTGCAATGGCAAGTATGATAATTAGTGGTTCTGTCCCAATCGGCCAATACATCCACGAGATATACAATACCGCAGAACTCCAAATACCAGTACACCAATGGCAGCTTAATAGTTCTCCAATCCAATATTTGAGACCAGTACCCTTAATTATGATGTAGGTTGCGGTTGTACCATCTGGTAGGGCCTCCTCAACCTCCTCGTGAAATGGCCTCCGAATAAAGACAGTAATTTTATCGTAAATTAATAGTCTCGTAAGACGGAAACTCGCCATTATAAATAACACTAGCTCAAGCCAGCTTAAAAGCATTTTCCTATCCCCCTTTTTCACGATTTAAACTCAATAATTGGAAGTGACCAATTTACTAGTCAGGAGTCTATCGCAAAAATAGCTTAAATCTATTTTAATGCTTTGCATCATATTCTCTAAACTGAGGAGATCCTTTACATTTAAAAAATATATAAGAGGAAAATAATATTGCTATTTAAGAAAAGCGCAAGGCGCGCCCGCCTTTCGGCGACAAGCATAAGACGAGCCCTGACTGAAGGCGTTTTTTGCCTTCGGGAAGGGATTGGCTTATGACCTCAGGTCCGATGGCGCCCGGAGCTAGACACTAAAACTAGGTACAAACTTTTATACTCCCTTTCTTATCTTTTCAAGAAAAGCGCAGGGCGCCCGCCTATCGGCGACATGCATAAGACAAGCCGGCTGGAAGGTTGTTCTTTACCTTCCGGACGGATTGGCTTATGACCTCAGGTCCGATGGCGCCCTGAGCTAGACACTAAAACTAGGTTCAAATTTTTATACTTTCTTATCTTTTCATAGAAGTCAACAAAATCGTCCTTTTCTCACTCGAAAAAGGAGTTGAAAATGAATAATAATTAGCATCGCTTGTAGCCTCTAATTGTTACCGTGAAAAAAGGGTATCCTTTGCGGGAGTAAGAAAGGAAATCGGAAGTCAATGAACACCCTTTGACTAATACGGACCCAAAGCATATGCATCGAACAACTAAAAGGAAAAAAATAAACATTCACATACAAAGACAAAGACAAAGACAAAGACAACCAGGAAGTAAATAAGGAAGAACAACAAGCTGTCGAAACAATTACAGCTTGTATCTTTTAATTAGCTTGTCAAATTTTCAACATACAAAGCAGAGTCGTTAAATTCTCTGCTTTGTTGTTGTTAATGATCAATTCATACCTATTACCTTAAATCCACGAAAAAGGACGACGACCTTTTGCATCCGATTTTGAATCTACATCAACATCTACGCCGACATCATCACCCGCAACAGCATCCACGTCGACATCAACTTTCAATTCTTCTTGTGTTCTAGGCAACCACGGTTCACTATGACCTCTTTTTTTCGCATCAATAATAATGACTTCATTCGTTTTTACGATCAGCTTATCAACATGGATTTCTTTCTGCTTTCGTTTAGACATCATATTAACCTCCTAATATAGATAATCGCTAATATGTTATGCACACCTGGCTTAAATTGGTATCCGCATATACAAATTTTTGCTTAAGTGATAATGCATTGCTCTTAATTCCTGCCCTATTATTGCCCATTTTTTTAAAAATAGGGCGTTCACTCGTAACAGATTGAGGGGGCATACAATACTCTAATAGTGTAATAGAAATTTAAAAGAAGGAGTGAGTTCATTGGGTTGTGGAAAAAAGAGAAATGACCGAAATGATGATATAAGAGACGATGTAGGGGGTGTCTTCCAAGGAGACTGCGTTTGTGACATTGTCGAATTTATCGATGACCTGCAAGACGTTGTTGAAGATGTTAGTTGTCCTACAAACTGCTTAAATCCTGTACTTGGGGATGTATTTAATCAGCAGCCACGTGCAAACACGCGCCCGTTTATCCTTTTCACTGAAGACGGTAAACCATTTAAAGCATTCTTCAAATCATTAGATACAGAATGTGACCACGATGGAGATAATCATCATAATCATAATCATCATGGTATAAACACTGATTTCGAAGCATGCAAATCGCCATTCTTCCGTGTTGAAAGTGTAAATGATTGCTGTGCTGTATTACGTGTTCTTGAGCCACAAGATGACTACTGTGACATTATGGCATGTCCTCAAGATAATTTAAGAGTAACAAACTCTTGTATTACTGTAGACTTAAGATGCTTCTGTGCTATCCAATGTTTAGATGACATCTATTTAAGAGGCGTTTAATTTCGCATTAAATAAAGGTCGGTAGAATCTTCTACTGACCTTTATTTTTAATTAAAATCCACTCATTTTTATAGATTTAATTTCTGCAACAGGAAGGGTTAGTGGGGTAAGGCTGGATTGCTGATGTAAGGTAACAATTCCCTCTGCATGTTTAACAATAGTACCAAGATACGTTTTAGATTTTGTCTTTACAATACATAGCACCTTAGGTATATAGTGCGGTTTGTTAATGATAAAATGAATTTTCTCTTCTACTGTCATTTCTTTTAATGGTTTACGCTTGATGGAATTTCCATTGGATTCATGTATTTTCTGAATATCTTCAATTGTTGTATTTTCAACCACACTATTTACTGCTTCCTCACGCTTATCACTTTGTTTTCGTTGAGTTTCGCTTTTTGGAACTTCATCTATTGATACAGCCTTAATAGTTTTGAACTTTGACTCAGCATATCGATGTTCTATATTGGGTTTGGCAACAACACTTTTTTGCATGTTTATAGTTACACCTTGTAAATTTGGCTGAGTTATATACATTAAAGGTTTTCTCTGTAATGATTGATTTTGTCTTTCACTCATTTATAAACCTCCTATTTCTTTTAAATTGTTATCCGTTAATCAGTGTATGCCCTTGCAACTAGTTATGTGCCTATAGTAAACAACATCAGTGTTGAAAAAGTTAAAGATTGTATACTTGTTTAAGATATTTTAAAAAGGTAACAGCTATGCGGTTCACCCAAAGCTCTCACCTCCTACTATAAATATGTACTCAGGATGATATATGCCTCAAAAATATTAGAATTTAAGAGACTATATATTTTCAAGTCTTTTGTTAATACATATTATGTAGAAGTGTTTTGAATATTATAGTGAATCAAATGCGTTGCCATGTTTTATTAGAAAGAAATGCTTTCTTACTAATAAAAGCGCAGGGCGCCCGTATTGAGGAACGTCGATAAATACGTCTTTTGATTACCGGTTTTCGGTTTTTTTCGGAGTTTCGGGCATCAGATTGCCCTTTTGGTTACCGTTTTTTATTTTTTTCGCGATTTCGGGCATCAGACTGCCCTTTTGGTTACCGTTTTTTATTTTTTTCTCGATTTCGGGCATCAGATTGCCCTTTTGGTTACCGTTTTCTATTTTTTTCGTGATTTCGGGCATCAGATTGCCCTTTTGGTTACCGTTTTTTATTTTTTTCGAGATTTCGGGCATCAGATTGCTCTTTTGGTTACCGTTTTTTATTTTTTTCTCGATTTCGGGCATCAGATTGCCCTTCTGATTACCGTTTTCTATTTTTTTCGTGATTTCGGGCATCAGATTGCTCTTTTGGTTACCGTTTTTTATTTTTTTCTCGATTTCGGGCATCAGATTGCCCTTCTGGTTACCGTTTTTTATTTTTTTCGTGATTACGGGCATCAGATTGCTCTTTTGGTTACCGTTTTGTATTTTTTTCGCGATTTCGGGCATCAGATTGCCCTTTTGGTTACCGTTTTTTATTTTTTTCGTGATTACGGGCATCAGATTGCTCTTTTGGTTACCGTTTTCTATTTTTTTCGAGATTTCGGGCATCAGATTGCCCTTTTGGTTACCGTTTTTTATTTTTTTCGAGATTTCGGGCATCAGATTGCCCTTTTGGTTACCGTTTTTTATTTTTTTCGAGATTTCGGGCATCAGATTGCCCTTTTGGTTACCGTTTTTTATTTTTTTCGCGATTTCGGGCATCAGATTGCCCTTTTGGTTACCGTTTTTTATTTTTTTCGCGATTTCGGGCATCAGACTGCCCTTTTGGTTACCGTTTTTTACTTTTTCCAAGATTTCGGGCATCAGATCGCCCTTCTGATTACCGTTTTCTATTTTTTTCGAGATTTCGGGCATCAGATTGCCCTTTTGGTTACCGTTTTCTATTTTTTTCGTGATTTCGGGCATCAGATTGCCCTTTTGGTTACCGTTTTTTATTTTTTTCGAGATTTCGGGCATCAGATTGCCCTTCTGATTACCGTTTTCTATTTTTTTCGAGATTTCGGGCATCAGATTGCCCTTTTGATTACCGTTTTTTACTTTTTCCAAGATTTCGGGCATCAGATTGCCCTTTTGATTACCGTTTTTTTTTTCGCGATTTCGGGCATCAGAGTGTTCTTTTGGAGTTATATTTTTTTGATACCCGACTCCATTTAGAAATCACAGATAGCAAAGTATCTTATTCCAGGATTTTTGATCTATTATGCTGTTTTAAAGTCTAAAAGGATCAACATATAAAGTCTGATAGTATAAGAAAAGCTCAGTGCGCCTGGAGCTAGACACCAAAACTAGGTAAATAAAAACAGCCACGATTACAATGTGGCTGTCCTCAGTCTCTGCTATCCTAAAATATGATAACCAGAGTCAACATGTATGTTTTCCCCTGTAATTCCTCTTGATAAATGGCTAAATAAGAATACTGCTGTGTCGCCAACTTCTTCTTGGGTCGTTGCACGACGAAGTGGAGCCTTTTCTTCGATCGTCTTAAGAATTAAGTTAAAATCACTTATTCCTTTAGCAGATAGCGTACGAATTGGGCCTGCAGAAATTGAATTTACCCGAATCCCGTGTTTACCTAAATCACTCGCTAAGTATTTTACACTTGCTTCAAGTGATGCTTTCGCAACACCCATTACATTATAATTTGGCAGGACACGCTCCCCGCCAAGGTATGTTAATGTAACAATGCTTCCACCTTCAGTCATAAGATCCTTAGCTTCTTTTGCAACAGCTGTTAAGGAATAAGAACTAATATTATGTGCTAATAAAAAGCCATCACGCGTTGTATTCATATAATCGCCTTCTAATTCCTCTTTATTAGCGAATGCAATACAATGAGCTAGCCCATGAATTGTTCCTACTTCTTTTTTTATTGTTTCGAAACATATCTTAATATCTTCGTCATTTGTTACATCACAAGGTAGAACAATTGAGTTTGCCTCAAGTGACTCTGCCAAATCGCGAACGCTTTTCTCTAATCGCTCACCTGCATATGTAAAAATGAGTCTTGCTCCTGCATCATGTAATGAACGAGCAATCCCCCATGCGATACTACGCTTATTAGCGACTCCCATTACTACATATGTACGGTCTTTTAAGGACAATGTCATTAGTAAAATCCCCCTATTATTTATTACAAGTTATTAGTACCTAGTCATAATTATATCATAAGTTTCCATTAAAATATATATCATTACCAATTTTGCCTAACTTCTTCGTTTTAAAACACGAACCCGATGATTACGAATAAATCATCGGGTTTTTCATATGGATTAACTACTACTGCTGTAAAATTCCATTTCAATTTTAAGCTCATCTACATATTCACGAGATCCAGTGATAATTAACTTGTCTCCCATTTGAAGTTCAGTATCACCATGTGGAACAATCGAATCTTTCCCTCTAAAAATTCGGACAAATATAACATCACCTGTAAACGGAAAATTACGTAGTAACACACCATTATATTTGTTATTGTTCATATTTACCTGGTAAAGCGATGTTTCTTGGTTAGTTAAAATGTTTATGACACTAGGAGATTCAATTAAGGCACGTAATAAAGTTTTAGTCGATAAAAATACAGAGAATACTTCAACATTGTGTCCTTTTAAGGCCTCATCCAGGTCAGGGGATTCAACACGTGCAATAACACGTTCAACTCCGTTTCCTTTTGCAAACACCGCAATCTCCGCGTTAACAATCTCATCTCCAGTTGTAATGACTAAAACATCTACATCAAATACATTGTTTGCCTTTAATGTTTCGATAGAGTAATCCCCTAGTTCAACTATATTGAATAAAGAGTCTGCAATTTTCTCTTCAATTTTTTCTTGAGTAATATGATACATGGTCGTCTCATATAAATTTGATTTCAACTCACGTGTTACAGGTAGTGTCATTTGATTTGCACCAATGAAACCTACCTTAATCTGTGGTTCTTCAGTTTGATGTCGCGGAAATAGCTTTTTAAACCCAATCGGTGTAACAATACTAGTTATTACTGCGACAAGGATAAGTGCCCCAGACATCCTTGCATCTATAATTCCCATTCTTTCACCAATCGTTGCAGCTGCGATAACCAGAGAAAGCGTGGATGTTAATAGAAACCCCGCTGAAATGGTCGTTTTCCAATCATAATATTTTTTCAAATAAAGGATTGGTAACATTTTTGAAAAGATAAGGGCAATAAATAATAAGGGAATTAAGATCAATATTTTTGGATCCTCAAATAATGACCATATATCAAGCTGAACCCCTACCATAACAAAGAATATTGGGATTAAAAATCCATATCCAAATGAATCAAGTTTATGAACCATATCTGAATTTGGTGATAAAAGTGAAACAAGTACCCCTGCAAGAAACGCCCCTAAAATATTCTCTGCACCTAATGATTCAGATAAAGCTACTAATACGATAATTAAGGTGAAAATCGCACGAGTTCCTATTTGTATTGTTCCTTTAGACATCGTCTCTATAAATGACTGATCTCTAAAGTACTTTCCAAGGAAGTATAACAACACCCCTGCTCCAAACAAAATTAGGAGGAGCCACATATTTCCTTCGCCGTTTCCATAAATTGAAGCGAACACAGCAAGTAAAATCATTGTGACAAGATCAGCAATTACTGCAACGAGTAAAATAATTTGTCCGATATTCTTTTTCATAATTTGTGCATCTTTTAGTGTTGGAACAACAACTCCGAGTGAAATTGTTGAAATGATTAAGGTCATTAAAAACACGTTATCAATAAACCCTGTCCATACGAACATATAAGATAGGAATAACGATAAACCAAAGATTCCTATAAAAATAATCGTCGATATTAAAAACGTATTTGGTGCAAGCTTACCATTGGATAGCTTTTCTTTCTTCTTTCCACCAGCAAATGCCGTAAAATCAATTTCAAGTCCACTTAAAAACATTAAAAATATAAATCCAAGCATTGATAAGGTTTCTAACCATATGTCTTCATGCACGATATCAAAACCACTTTTACCAATTACTAATCCCATAATGATCTCTGCAACTACAACTGGAATTACATTTAATCGTAAACGGTGCAAAAGAATTGGGGTTAAGAATGCAACAATTAGTACGATGACTAATGAGGTTACCGAAGCTCCGTGCTCCATACTTTTTCCTCCTCTTTCATAAAAAGTAATCACTTCATATTAATTTCCGACTATACTCGCAATTAGGATGCTCTTCATTCTCGTCTCACTATACTACCAAAAACGGAGAAAGTTGTCGCCCAATTTGATTTAGACAAATTTACTGGAAATTTCGTAGATTTATTTGCAATCATTGAAAAATCAGCTAAGATTATAAAGGGAGACTATCTAAAAAAATCAAAAGCTTAATACTTTGATATATAGAAGGGATTAAATAATGGAGAAAGAACATGGCCCACAGCATCAATTGGATTATACATTACTTTTTATTTTGTTTTTAATGGCAATCGTAAGTAGTATTGCGATTCAAAGCGCACAACCGTATTTGCCAGCAAATATAAAAGGGATTAATTTTGTTGCCCAACAACTTAAATGGTACGTAGTCGGAATTATCGCGATTATCGGTACAATGATTTTAGATTTTGACAGATTTAAAATGATATCATGGTATTTATATGGATTTGGGTTGATATTATTACTTGGATTAGAGCTCAATTTTCCAAGTAGCCTTGTTGAAACAAGAAAGGGAGCAACTAGTTGGTATTTACTCCCAGGTATTGGTACGTTCCAACCTTCAGAATTAGTGAAAATAATTATGATCATTGTTCTAAGTAAGATAATCGTCGAACACCGTGAAAAATACCCTGTCAGTACTGTAAAGGATGACTTTATACTTTTAGGAAAAATAATGTTAACTGCAGCACCCCCCGTATATTTACTTAAGGAACAACCTGATATGGGTATGACAATGGTGTTTATCGCAATTATTGGCTCGCTTATCTTAGCAGCAGGAATAAAGTGGAGAATTATTTTTGGCTTCCTCTTCGCTGGTATCTTTGCTGTTTCGGTGGTTGTTTATATTTACTTTGCACTTCCTGACTTTTTTAAAGAGTATATAATGAAAGAAGACTATCAATTGAATCGATTTTATGGTTGGCTTGCTCCAGAACAATATTCTAGCGCCCAGGGATTCCAATTACTTCAGTCCTTGCTGGCAATAGGGTCTGGTGAGTTAAGAGGGAAAGGATTCCAAAACTCTGAAGTTTACTTACCTGAAGGTCACACAGATTTCATTTTTGCCGTTATTGCGGAGCAATTTGGATTTATAGGTGCAAGTATCGTGATTTCATTGTTCTTCCTAATGATCTATCGTATGATTCATACTGCACTTGAAAGTCATGATCCATTTGGTAGCTACCTTTGCGCTGGTGTTATCGGAATGATCACTTTTCAGGTGTTTCAAAATATTGGAATGACCATTCAATTATTACCAATCACTGGTCTACCACTTCCATTTATTAGCTATGGTGGAAGCTCACTTGCAACCTACATGATCGCAATAGGAATTGTCTTAAATGTTCGCTCTCGAACCAGGAAGTACATGTTTGACTAAAAGAAAAGCGCACTAACCCTAAAGTAGGGGATGAAAGAAAACCATCACTGTGAGAAGTTTCTTTTATACTTTCTATCCCTTATGCGAAGCTATCCATTATTTTGGGTAGCTTTTAATGTTCACAAATGGATTTGGGAACAATAGATACTATAGAATAAAATTAGTTTAGATCAGATCTCTAAAGGTGGGAAAAAAGTATGAATTTAGATATTATCGGTGATATACACGGCTGCTATGATGAACTGCTTGAACTGCTTGATAGGTTAGGCTATGTTTGGAACGATTCTATACCTGTTCATCCAAACGGACGTAAATTAGCCTTTGTTGGTGACCTACCGGACCGGGGGCCAAAATCATTAGAAGTTATCAATCTTGTTTATGAACTAGTTGTCAAACATCATGATGCCTATTATGTACCAGGTAACCATTGCAATAAATTTTATCGATTTTTAAAAGGGAGTAAAGTTCAAATTACACATGGACTAGAAACGACTGCTGCTGAATATGAAGCATTATCAACGAGGGAACAAAAAAAGGTACGTAATAAGTTCACGACCCTTTATGATAAATCACCTCTTTACCATCAGTTAGATAATGGTGGTGTTGTAATAGCTCATGCTGGTATTCGAGAAGATTATATTGGACGAGATGATAAGAAGGTTAAAACGTTTGTGCTATATGGAGATATTACAGGTGAAAAACATGATGATGGTTCTCCAGTTCGAAAAGACTGGGCCCAACAGTACAATGGAAAGGCATGGATTGTATATGGTCATACACCAGTAAAAGAACCTAGAATTATTAATAATACAATAAACATCGATACTGGTGCTGTATTTGGAAATAACCTAACAGCCTTACGCTATCCTGAAATGGAAACGGTTTCTGTCCCAGCTACATCAATGCCTTTTGTCCCAGAAAAATTTAGATCATTTGAGTAACAAGCGAACAAACTTGATGTTCGCTTGTTTTCTTATGTTTCACCCAATAGCGTTTTTATGTCCTCTGGTAATGAAACAGTAAAGCTTAACTCTTTTTCTAAGATTGGATGAAAAAAACATACCTCACAGCAATGCAGTGCCTGTCTGTTAATTCTTTCTCTTTTGCCACCATATAAAGTATCACCAAGTAATGGGTGCCCTAGATAACTTAAGTGCACTCGTATTTGATGTGTTCGGCCTGTTCCGAGCTGTAACGATACATGGGTTTTATCAGAAAGGTAGTCTAAAACAGTATAATGAGTAATCGCATGTTGTCCATCACTTCTTACTTCTCTTTCAATTATGCTATCCTGCTTACGGCCTATCGGTGCATCTATCGTTCCAACATTATATTCAAGTAATCCGTGAACAACCGCCTCATACCTTCTTTTTATATCCGCACTTTTTTGAAGCTCTGAAAATAAATGATGTACATGACGATGCTTTGCCACGATTAATAATCCAGATGTATCTCGGTCAAGTCGGTTAACGACATGAATAGTTGAAAGTAGCCCAATCTGATTATAATAATGTAAGATTGCATGTGCAAGACTTCCAGCTCTGTGTTCCCTGGACGGTATTGTTGACATAAAAGCAGGTTTATTTACAACAAGTATGTAATCATCCTCATAAACAATTTGTAACGGAATATTCTCCGGCATTAACTCATTACTCGGCTTTTCTGGTGGAAATTGAATGACTAGCACATCATCTACTTGAAGTACATAACGAACCGTCACTGGATATCCGTTAACTAGAATATTTCCCCCCCTAAACTTTATATCTGTTAGCGCAGCTTTTGATACCTTATTATCCTTTAAGAAATCACGAAGGAGCACATTAGATGCTTTCTCGGTGATTCTCCAGGTTAGGGTAAATTGTTTCAACGATAATGGTCCCCTTCTAAACAACGTTCTATTTTTACAGTGTACCAATTCACAGTCCAACAAAAATTAATTTCTCTTAATCAGCAATAAATGAATCTCTAACCCGCTTCCAAAATGGAAAGGGTCTAAAGCGAGCGAAACGAATTTTTTCACTGGCAACACGACACTGTATCGATTTTACATCTTTATGTAGCAACATTAAGTGATCAATTGTAATATGAAAATCTACATCATTGACAGGCTTAAGCAGACATGTGTGATGATTAGGTAGTACTAAAGGAGATCCTACTGTTCTGAACACCCGGTTATTAATTGACGCCATTTCCGCAACTTGGATTACTTCTAAGGATGGATGTAAAATCGCTCCACCAAGGGCTTTATTATATGCCGTACTACCCGATGGTGTGGAAATACATAGTCCATCTCCACGGAAGGTTTCAAATAATTGTCCTTTTATTTCTAAATCCATTACTAAAGAACCATCAACACTCTTAACCGTACATTCATTTAATGCTAAATACCTTGCCTCCCTCCCCCCATCAATATAACGTATAATGACTTCAAGTAAAGGATATTCAACAACCTGGTAAGGTGTTTTAGCAATAGCAATCACAAGCTTTTCAATTTCTTCTGGAACCCAATCTGCATAAAATCCTAAATGCCCAGTATGCACACCAACAAAGGCTGTTTTATTTAAACGACTTTTGTATCGGTGGAAAGCATAAAGTAAAGTCCCATCACCGCCAACGGATATAACAATATCTGGTTGATCCTCATCATATATTAACTCGAAATCTAATAAATACGTTCTCATTTTCTGCATTAATGTATTTGAAGTGGAATCACCTTTTGAGGTAATTGCAAATCTCATCTTTCCACCATCCTCTATATTATTTAAAAATCAAGCTAATACAAGATTTCAATTGGACAAATGATTAACTTGACTGATTTAGTTTAATCAGAGTTTCAACGTCCCAACCAATTCGTTATCTACTTCGCAAATGATTAGCTTGACTAAATTAGTTTAATCAGAGTCTGTTTCTGTTTTTCGGGAGAATTTGACTTGTGCATCTTGTATTTCTCCTCGTATTTGGGACATTTCCTCGTCTAACTGAAATGCTGCTTCTGCTGCTCGTTGTAAGCGATCTTCTATAGCCTGTGGAAAGTGGCCACTATACTTATAGTTCAAAGAATGCTCTATCGTTGCCCAAAAGTTCATAGCTAACGTTCTAATTTGAATTTCAACTAATATTTTTTTTTCACCATTAATGGTTTGGACTGGGTAACTTATAACAATATGATAGGAACGATAACCACTAATTTTCTTATGTGTAATATAGTCCCGCTCCTCGACAAGTTCAAAGTCATTTCTGTTCCGGATGAGTTCAACCACGGTTTTAATATCATCAACAAATTGGCACATCATCCTCAAACCTGCAATATCCTGCATCTCATCGGCTAATCTGTCTAGTGGTATATTCTTTTTGTTTGCTTTATCAAGTATACTAGCTATTGGCTTTACTCTTCCTGTCACAAATTCAATCGGAGTATGGACTCCTTGCATTTCAAATTGCGAACGCATTCCCTTAAGTTTGACTTTTAACTCATCAATTGCTTGCTCATAAGGTGCTAAAAATAGTTCCCAATGCTTCTTCATTTAAATCCACCACCATCTTATAATGCCAATACCTTTACTTACCTCATTTAGACAAAAATATCTCTTCAACCTTTGTTACCATTTCGTCACCATAGTTCGCATTACCTTCAATATTACTAATTAAATAACGCAATTCTTCAACAATTCCTTTAAGCTGAATCATGTTTCCATTTATATTTAGAAATACTGGAAGGTCTTCAGTTAGTGCAGTCTTTAAAGCTGGCCAAATAATAACTTGCAGGCTTACATAAACAAACTCTGTGTCAGTTTCTAAAATATATATGAATGCTACTGAATCAGAATCAACTAGCATTTGTCTACTTGGTTTCAGTGTGGAAATTTCAAAATCAGCGGTTTCAGCTTGTAACTCTACTTTTTCATTTGTTACTTCAATTGTTTGACTAACTTCAATTCTCTTTTGCATATGTGTCTCTCCTTTCATGCTCTTACCTTTGTATGTAATCGTTTTTTTCTAGGGGTTTTCCCGCATCTCCCACTTATAGTTAGTTGAACTTATAACGCTTGGAGCGCGCACATTTTATGCGCTACGCCTTACCTACATTTCCTACGCTTCGTCGGATCTAAAGTGGCAGTTGATTCCCCGCCTAAACTACCGATTGTAAGTTTCACTTTATTTTACCATATTAGTCCTTCCAAAGATAAGATATTGAAATAACCTTACAATCAAGAGATAATAACAAAAGATGAATGAATTTTGCTACCACCTCGTGAATGTGGAAAGGGGGTTTTGTCTTGAATCAAGAAATCGAAATTGAGTTTAAAAATATACTTACTTTAGAAGAGTTCGATAGGCTCGTTGAAGCTTTTTCACTGACATCTGGAGATTTTAAGCTACAAGTTAATCATTATTTTGATACATTAGACTTTTCATTAAAAGCTAGTAGCTCTGCCCTTCGAATTAGAGTAAAAGGTGAAAGGTACACATTGACACTTAAGCAACCCGCTCGTATAGGATTATTAGAAACACATCAACCACTTACTCAACAACAAGCTAACTTGTTGCTAACGAATGGTGTATTTCCAGCTGGAGATATTTCAACTCTAATACATCAACAAGGCATCGACCCTACTAATATTTTTTACTTTGGGTCTTTAACTACAAACAGGGCAGAACTAGTATTTGAAAATGGTCTTCTTGTTTTAGATCATAGCCACTATTTAAATACAGATGATTACGAAATCGAATATGAAGTATCAGACGAAAAAGCGGGACAAGTCATTTTTAACAAACTACTAAAAACATATCATATCCCTATTAGAATCGCAGAAAATAAAATAATGAGATTTTACCTTAGAAAACAAAACTTACTAAATGGAGATTAACTTATGAAAATTGATCAATTTAAAATGTTAATGGAGCTTCAGGCTTTAAAAAACTTTAATTCTAGTTCTAGTGCTGGTACTGAAGGTACAAACGGGGACACTTTATTTAAAGAGCTCTATACTCAAATGCTTACTAGCTCACAAGAAGCTCTATCAAATAACAATTCAAGGCTTAGTACTAACAGTAAACCACTTAATACCTTATCGTCTCTTCAAAATATAGGCCAATTTAGTGTGTCTACTGACATTGAAGTACTGATTGAGAAAGCTGCAGATAAATATAATATTGACCCAAACCTCATTAAATCTGTCATTAAACACGAATCTAACTTTAACCCTAATGTAAAAAGTCAAGCGGGCGCAATTGGTCTTATGCAGTTAATGCCAAGGACAGCACAATCACTAGGGGTTCAAGACATTTACGATCCTGCACAAAATATTGAAGGTGGAACAAAATACCTGCGTAATATGCTTGATAAATATGATGGTGACCTTAGCCTGGCCCTAGCTGCATACAATGCAGGACCAGGCAATGTTGATAAATATGGTGGAATTCCCCCATTTAAAGAAACACAGTCCTATGTCAAAAAAGTAACAAACTCTTATTTTTCCTAGCAAAATAGCCATTGCAATCTTTCATTTGAAAGCTACAATGGCTATTTTTATTTTCATCAGAAAAAATTTCCATTTGTTTTAAGTGCTCATTATTTGAGATAAGTCATTTCCATTGCTACAATAAACGTACATAAAAAAATTTTGTATTAAATAATTGAACATCTTATCCAGATGTAGTTGCAGGTAACAATTACTAAAGCTTCACCTTTAGATGCTATACGACAGTAAGAATTACTATAACCATCAGTGGAATAATACTATATAAACTTTTAAAGGAGTAATCAACATGCCAGATTATAATGATTCACCTTACGAAGCAATTGGGGGAAAAGAAACTCTTTCAAAGCTTGTTGATGCTTTTTATAATCGAGTTGGACAACATCCCGACTTATCACCGCTATTTCCCGAAGATTTAACAGAAACTGCTAGAAAACAAAAACAGTTCTTGACACAATATTTAGGAGGGCCAAGCCTATATACAGAAGAACATGGTCATCCAATGCTTAGAGCAAGACATATACCTTTTGAAATCACTCCCTTGCGCGCAAAAGCTTGGCTATCGTGCATGAATGAAGCAATGGACGAAGTAGGGCTTGAAGGAAACCTTAGAGCTGAGTTTTATCATCGATTATTCCTTACTGCCCAGCATATGATTAATACCCCAGACGAACAGGCCCGGAAAGGAGCATTATCTTGAGTTCCAAATCAAATCCGAACTGGTTCTCGGCTCAAGCTTGTCAAAATTCTAAACCATTAGAAATCTATATGTTTATCGATCCCTTTTGTCCTGATTGCTGGGCACTTGAACCAATTCTCAAGAAATTAATGATTGAATATGGAAGATTCTTTACCATTCGTTATATTGTTAGTGGAAGATTAGCAACATTGAACCTGGGAAAGAAACAAAAGCTCGAAAATATGGCTCAAGTATGGGAGCGTACGGGAAGTAGGTCTGGAATGTCTTGTGATGGTTCTTTATGGTTTGAAAATCCTATTTCGACTCCATATGCAGCCTCAATTGCTATTAAAGCAGCTGAACTACAAGGTAAACGTGCTGGGATACGTTTTTTACGTAAACTACAAGAAGTTTTATTTCTTGAAAAACAAAATATTTGTGAAGAAGACGTATTGATTGAATGTGCTACTACTGTAGGATTAGAGGTAAATGAATTCGTTAATGACTTACAATCTGATAGTGCGGCTAAAGCATTTCAATGTGATTTAAAAATAACATCCGAAATGGAAGTTAATGAAATACCAACACTGGTTTTCTTTAATGAGAATATAGAAGACGAAGGAATTAAAATAACAGGCTGCTATCCTTATGATTTGTACATCCACATTATCCAAGACATGCTTGGTGATGACCCTGAACCTGCAGCCCCACCACCGTTAGAAGAGTTCCTAAACTACTTTAAATTTGTAGCTACAAAAGAAATTTCGGTGGTTTATAATCTACCGGCATCCGAGGTTGAACGAGAAATGAAAAAGCTATTACTCAAACAAAAGGTTGAGCATGTCCCCGTTAAGTATGGGAGCTTTTGGAGAAGTCTTGAATAAGAAAAGCGTAGGGCACCCGGAGCTAGACACCAACACAAAGTCAAAATATTTGTCAAAGAAAAGGTGTAGCATCCAGTTGCTACACCTTTTCATTTAAGGGGATGGGAGAAATTATCACGGTTAAACAATAGGGGTATATGTTTGTGTGAGTAACTTCATGAGAAAACTATATCAAGTTTTCAAGGAAAGTTCAATCAGTTTGTACATTATTTCACAATGTTGTAACACTCTATTTAGTTCCCATCAAATATGGCTTCTTTTTTCATAATTTCAAACAAACTTTAATAGTATCATAGTAGACAAAATCCTAAGTCTATTTTGATTATTGCTATGAGGAGTGAAAAAAAATTTGAAAGTAACCGTTATAATTGGACTAGTCTTGGTTCTTTTAACATTTTTACTAAATATTTTTGGCCTAATGAATCTTATTCCCCTCTACATTACTGCTCCCCTTCTTTTTTGTTCACTTCTATATACCTGTTTTCATCTTAATACTAGAAAACAATTTAAGGGTTTTTAAATAAGTGAAGGGTGCCTATATGAAACAGGCACCCTTCACTTTTATCCCGCATTAACGGGCAGTAAGACCCCCACTTCCGGAAATTTAGAGAATTCAAAGAAGTTTCAATAGGGATGAAAGCCCCCCCACTGAGGGAAGTTTCCTTTATGATAGTAAATTTTCCATCTCTGTTAGCTTTTGCTCAAATACTTTGCATGCTTCCTCGATTGGTTGCGACGATGTCATATCTACACCTGCACGTTTTAATACTTCAATTGGATAATCTGAGCTTCCTGCTTTTAAGAAGTTATTAATATAACGATCTACTGCTGGCTTGCCTTCTTCAAGAATTTGCTTACTTAGCGCTGTAGCAGCACTAAAACCTGTAGCATATTGGTAAACATAGTAATTGTAGTAGAAATGTGGAATGCGTGACCACTCTAGTCCAATCTCTTTATCAATAACAATATCTTCGCCGAAGTATTTTTTGTTAAGATTATAATACGTCTCAGTCAGAAGATCAGGCGTCAACGCTTCACCTTCTTGAGCTTTCTTATGGATTAAGTGTTCAAATTCAGCGAACATTGTTTGGCGGAAGACTGTCCCACGGAAGCCCTCTAAGTAATGATTTAGTAAATATAATTTTTCTTTTTCATCATCAATAGTTTTTAATAAGTAATCGTTAAGAAGTGCCTCATTACATGTTGAAGCAACTTCGGCTACGAAAATAGAATAGTTTCCATAAGGGTACGGCTGGTTATTACGCGTGTAATAACTGTGGACTGAATGACCAAATTCGTGGGCTAATGTAAATAAGTTATTTACATTATTCTGCCAGTTCATAAGGATATAAGGGTTTGTTCCATACGTACCAGATGAATAAGCTCCACTACGTTTGCCTTTGTTTTCTTGTACATCTACCCAACGATTATCTAAACCTTCTTGTAGTACGTGTAAATAATCCTCACCTAGTGGTGCCAAGCCTTTAATTAGATATTCCTTTGCTTCTTCATACTTTACTTCCATTTTGACATCCTTAACTAATGGTGTGTAAAGATCGTACATATGAAGCTCATCTACCCCTAGAAGTTTTTTTCTAAGGCGTACATATCTATGTAAAAGATGGAGATTATCATTGACTGTATTAACTAAATTTTCATACACTGATTCAGGAATATTATTGTTACTTAATGCCGCTTCACGAGCAGAGCTATAATTACGAACGCGAGCATTGAAGTTATCCTTCTTAACAGCTCCACTTAGCGTGCTTCCAAATGTATTTTTGTAGTTACCATATGTTTCGTAGACTTTTTTGAAAGCTTCTTTTCTAACACGAACATCATCACTTTCTAAAAAGCGAATATAGCGACCGTGTGTAATTTCTACTTCTTCACCATTTTCATCCTTTAAAGTTGGGAAAGTTAAATCTGCATTATTAAGCATACCAAACGTATTACTTGAAGCAGCAGTTACTTCAGAAACCTGGGCAAGTAATGCCTCTTCTTTTGCAGATAGTACATGGGGACGCTGACGATTAATTTCATCTAAAGCATGTTCATATACTTTTAATTCCTCTTTTTCATTTAAGAATGATTTAATGTTGGCTTCATCGGCTGCTAGGATTTCTGGAACGATAAATGATAAAGCACTTCCAACTTGAGTATATAAATTAGCAGCACGATCATTTAAAGCTTGATAAGATGAATTTGTTGTATCTTGATCATAACGCATGTGTGCATATGTATATATTTTACCTAAACGCATTGAAATGTCATCTTGATATGACAATGCTTCGTATAACCCATCCGCAGAATCACTCAGTTTTCCTTGAAATTCAGAAATCTTTGGTATCATATCTTTTACTTCTTGAAATTCTTTTTCCCATGCTTCGTCTGTTTCAAAAATATCTTCAAGGCGCCAAGTATCTTCAACTTGGATTTCGCTTCTATTTGGTAGTTTTTTTACTGCTGTTTGTTCAGCCATTTTTTATTACCCCCCTAAATTATTTCGATAGCCGAAAAACGCCATCATTCTACAATTCGATATTTAAGCTAGTTATTCCTTTTTTTTGCTATTTTTATTTTAAAATATAGATATGTTCTTTTGAATAATTTTATTTAAAAAACTAATAATCGTAATAAAACATTTCATGATTATTTACTACACTATTTTCTTTTTTAAAATCTTTGTCTTTTTTACTCCATTCATTTTTTACTACGTAGGCTGCTATTCCAACACTTACAGCAGGAAGAGAAAATATGATTTACGGTGTCGCTTACGCTGCGCTTTTCCAATTATCAAATCATGATCAACCACCTTCATAATGGATTAATTTCATTATCTTTTGCATAACTATATCTTCTCATTCCAGGGAAGCTTTACCATTTAATAAGGAAGTATACAACAGGTTCATTACACTTATGTCTTGGTTTTGAGCTTGGTTTAATGACTCGGGGATTTTAATCTCATTGATTTTAACGAAATGAAGTTTATCAACTCGTTTAAGAATAGTAAGCCCTGTTAATAATTGAAGATAATCCATTAGCGCAAAAGAGTAATGCACTTTTTCTATTAAGGGAAGTTTACGCACTTTAATATTTCCTTGCATTATCCGCATATTAAATCGTTTATACACTTCATTGAAGGTAAACGATTGCCCAATGTTTATTGGTATGATTGAATCGAGTAAAACCCATAATTGCCAAATTACTGCAGGTGTTTCAATTAAATACAATGATTTAAAGGGTAAACCTGCAACTGCAGGAATAGTCGTTCTTGGGATTCTATTTTCATAAAGCTCGATAAAAAGAGGGTTCAATTTCTTTGACGGATAGGTTGAAATTTGATAGCGCCATTTTTTCTTCAACTTTAGCCAAGCTAGTGTAGATTCATAGTGAAATGGAACTTGAGAATGAAGAATTTCCTTTAAGGTTATCTTTGTTAATGAGTGGTATTTAATTTGTGCGATCGTTTCTGTAGTGGTGAAAGGAAGAAGATTTGAAATCAATACTAGTTGTGAACTAGAAGGTTTAAAATAAAGGATTCGTTGTGGCATGTTACCTCTAGGTCCGACGGAAGTAAATAACCATTGAAATGGGGAAATTGTTAGAAGCTTATTTTCTTTTTGTTTTAACCATGTTTCCCCCAAAATCCATATCGGGTTAATATTACTCCTCCGGTAAGCCTTTGTCCTTTTATTAAAAAGGTCCGGGTCCAATTGAGAGCATTGAAACTCTATCGCTATTTTCTGATTTTCTAACTCCAATAATATATCAGGTCTTTGCTGTATAGCCTTTATGTATGGTTCTAGTTCAAGTACTTTTGTTTGATGTTGCAGCCAATTATACAGCTGCTTTTTCCCCTCCATATGATAGCTAGATTCATGTTCTGTCTTTACACTACAACTTGCATCCTTCTTATGTGCAAAATGACTTATTCGGTTAGTTCCTACCTTAAGATGAACAGGTAACTGACAGGCCGTACAATAAAAATGTTCTGTTCGTAATTTTATTAATTCTTCCCTGGACCAATTATCTAACAATGAGACAAACTGTCCATTTTCTTTTTTTGCTACAAACACCTTTAATCCACTCCTTATTTTGTTTAAAGGCAAGACAGTATATAAGTTCTACCTAGTTTTGGTGTCTAGCTCCTGTCGCCCTGCCTTTCTCTTATCTCCCGATAAATCCGGGATAATGTATACATTCGGGTAAAAAAGTAAATCTCCTTTTAAAGTTGTGAACATTTTTTTCAAAATAAAATAGTGTTCCAAATAAACTCCGAACACCTGTTAGTTGCTTGGTCCTTTTACAATAGTGGAGAGAGTAATCTTGCTGTTGATTCATATAAACGTTGCAAGAGTGGTCGTTTATTAAATGTATCCTTTTGGATTTTTTTGGAATGACCTATATCATTTATAAAGTCCGCAACAAGTGTTTCTGTACTATTAGTTCGATAGAGAAAAGCATTTATTTCAAAATTTAAGTGAAAGCTTCTCATATCCATGTTTGAAGTACCGATTGATGCTAACTCACCATCTATGATCATGATTTTGCTGTGCATAAAACCCTTTTCATATTCAAAAATTTTTGCTCCTGCCTCAAGTAGAACTGGAAAATATGACCTCGAGGCATAAAAAACAATTTTTTTATCAGGACGTTTAGGGACTATAATGCTAACATCAATACCACTTAAAGCTGCAATTTTTAATGCAGAGAGGATGTCCTCATCAGGAATAAAATATGGCGAGGCAATCCATATTGATTTTTTTGCAGAGATAATCATTGAAAAGAATAAGTTTTTTATAACTTCCCATTCGTTATCTGGTCCTCCGGCTATTAAGTGAACTCCACCAAAGTTTTCACCCTCGACTAACTGAGGTGAAAGGTAGCTTTGGGTTAATAATGCTTGACCTGTCATATGGTACCAGTCTTGTAGAAAAATTAACTGCAGCGCTCTTACTGCTTCACCTTTTATAAACAAGTGAGTATCACGCCAAAAACCGAAATATTTATTCTTACCAAGATATTCATCACCAATATTTAAACCACCAACAAATCCGACAGAACCATCAATTACGGCTATCTTACGATGGTTACGAAAGTTAACCTTGTTATTAAAAACCGGAAATTTTACAGGGAAAAAGGGTTCAATCAAAACACCAGCATTTTTTAACTCATTCCTATATTGCTTCGATAACTTCCAGCTTCCAACAGCATCATACAAAAAACGAACGCTCACCCCATGTTTTGCTCTTTCAATAAGAATATCTTTTAATTGTTGTCCAACAGCATCATGTCTGACAATGTAATATTCTAAATGTATATGATGTTGAGCCTTTTTTAAGGCATCAAAAATAGCTGAATACGTTTCATCACCATTTGTTAAAATCTTCGTTTCAGATGCAAAGGAAACAGGCGTTTTTCCAATGCGATGAGCTAAACGAAATAATTGTTTTTGGTTTTCTCCCATTTCCTCAATTTTTTCTTCATTATAATCAAAACTACCTTCTACCTGTAAAAACGTTTGCTCATCTAGTGAGGCCTTTTTTTGGAACATGCGTTTTTTTCGAAAGTTTCTCCCAAACATTAGATAAAAAATAAACCCAAGTAAAGGGAAACTTCCTAATACAACAATCCATGTCAATGTTTGAGTGGGATGTCTATTTTCTAAGAAAATAACAAAGCCTATAAAAATAGCTGAAAGTGTAAATAAAAGACTTAAAGCCCCTAGTAGCCACCCTTCCCAATGCCCTTTCGTAATGTAAAGTAGGAATGAAATTGCCACTATAAATAGGATAACTCTAAAGGTATTTTTCAAATGATATCACCTTCCTACATCCAAAATAGAACTACAATATTCAATAAATGAAATACCTTTTTCATTGTAGATGGTGGCTATGGGAAGCTTAGCCATGGTTGTTTCTTATCTTTAAGAAAAGCGCAGGGCGCCTCGCCTATCGGCGCGTCGATTAAAACCCGCCACGTCCTGTGGCGAACATCGACATCAGCACATCCTTTGCAAGTCAAGCATAAGACGAGCCGGCTGGAAGGTTGTTCTTTAACCTTCCGGACGGATTGGCTTATAACATAGAGCCGATGGCGCCCGGAGCTAGACACTAAAACTATGTACAAACTTTTATACTTTCTTATTTATTAAAAAGACCGATTTCAAAATTGAAATCGGCTCGTTTTAGTGTAAGGGAAAATGCTTTGCAATTTCAGTTAGCGCACTTTCTTTTAGTATGTTTGTGCCATATTCTTCAACCCGATGAATTGTAATACGCGATTCCTGGCCGTACTCTAGCACAAGGCTTAGCATATTTTCAAGCTCTTCTTCAGTGTATTCACCTTCTAAGAACTCAACATATAGGTAGTAATGACCTTCAAAGGAATATAGTTGATTCGATAGGCCTTCTAGTTTCGTGCGATGTGCAAGAGAAATAACATCTTCAAAATCCTGGAATCGCATTAAAAAGTGTAGGCTATCTTCATCTGTTTCCTCAGAATCATCCTTTATTGAACGCTTTGAGTTAAAATGCTCATCAAGAAGTGATTCGATTTTTTCATCTACTGGAAGATCCTTTAACTTATCATCAGAAATTGGAAGTTCATATTTATGGCCGTCTTTTGATACCTGTGCCCTTGTTACAAGAATTTCTAGCCCTTTTTCAAGAGCCTGCACCTGTATCCAAAGTGGTCCCTCCACTGTGAACTCTTCTTCTTGGTGTACTTCATCCATCATCTCCCAAAAGAGTTCTTCACTTCTTTCCCGATTGTACCAGATTTCTTCTCGGTCAAAGCCTCGTTCTTCTATATCAACATATGAAATATAAAATTTTACTGTATATTCATTAATTCGTTCTATTTCCATAACCTAAAACCTCTCCCTTCTCGATCCTGTTTTTGAAGGGACAATTATACCCCCGAGTAGATGTAACTCTTTATCCTTCACTTTACCCAAAAATAAGATTAGCTAATCTTTGCAGCATAACTATCTATATCTTGTACTCTTATTTTATGATAAAAGACCTCAGAATGGAAATAAAAAAGCCGATTTTTTTAAAAACAGTTATTTGCCCTCAAGCCCAAAAATGATCTGCAGTAAAATTGTGCTTTACCATTAAAATAAAGCACTAAAACATAGTATTAGTCATAACTTTGTCCAACCACACCTATACATGATAATATGACGTTTTTGTATAAGGGAGGATTTAGGTTGGACCTAGAGTTAATTACGTCGATCTTATTAATAATTGGAATTGATATCGTTTTAGGCGGGGATAACGCAATAGTGATTGCACTTGCATGTAGAAACCTCCCAGAAAACAAACGAAATAAGGCTATCATTTTAGGTACATTACTAGCGGTTCTTATAAGAGTATTACTAACCATTGGCGCTGTCTATTTATTACAAATCCCCTTCCTACAATTTGCAGGAGGAGTTTTCCTATTATTACTTGCTTATAAATTACTCATTGACCATGACGGAGATAGCTCAAACGTTAAAGCAGGAATTTCTTTACTATCTGCAGTAAGAACGATTGTTATCGCCGACTTAGTAATGGGCATAGATAATGTTATTGCAGTTGCAGGTGCCGCACATGGGAATTTCCGCTTAGTTATTTTAGGTTTAATAATATCAATTCCAATCATAATCTGGGGAAGTAAATTAATCCTCATTGTGATGGAAAGATTCCCAGTCTTCATCTATATTGGTGCGGGTATTCTAGCTTACACGGCCGGTAAAATGATGATTTCTGAAGAAAGATTACATTACTTATATGAGAGCTATCGCCAATTATTTGATGTAGCTCCCTTCATAAGTATATTCATTGTTCTACTATGTGGCTTCCTAACAAATCATATCAAATTTTACAGAAGTATAAAAAATTAAAAGCATAAAATAAAAACTTCTACATGTTAAATACATGTAGAAGTTTTTTATAATCAAATGAACCATCACTGTACTAATTGGAAAGCATGTTTTAAAAAATTAGTTCACTAATTTTTGAGCTTCTCTAAGCTGGAATGTGCGAACCTTTCTAGGTAAAAAACGTCGAATTTCGTCTTCATTATAGCCAACTTGTAAACGCTTTTCGTCAATGATAATAGGTCGTCTTAATAGACCAGGATGCTTCTGAATTAATTCATATAAATCTTGTAATGGCATAGATTCAACATTAATATTAAGCTTTTGGAATATCTTTGATCTGGTTGATATAATCTCATCTGTCCCATCTTCTGTCATGCGTAAGATCTCTTTGATTTCCACAATAGATAAAGGCTCAGAGAAAATATTTCTTTCTTTATATGAAATGCTATGCTCTTCTAACCATGATTTTGCTTTTCGACAAGATGTACAGCTTGGTGAAGTATATAATGTAACCATAAGTCTTTTTCACTCCCTTTAATAAAAGATGAGTCTAATTGCAATGGTATGCGGTGACAATCCTATTTATCTTAAGGTGCTAGAACTCTTAATTAAAATGAATTTAAATAAGTAATTTCTCTTTTTTAATTATACAACAAATTAACTATAAATGATATATTTTTTCATAAATTTGCAGTAAATTTATACAAAAGCGATCCGACAAATTCATGCTCTAATTGAGAATGAATAATACAAAATTTATTCCTTAAAAAGGCGCAAACTGCAGGTGAAAATGGAGGAATGAATACATCTCATTTGTCTAAACAATTCACTTTCATTAGATATCAGATGTCTGATAAGATATTTTCATTCCCTTTTTCATCATCAAAGGTTAGCACTTCTTTTACATTTTGATAGGACTTCCCATACAGTTGTTTATCCTTATAAGTATGGATTAATTCATAAGTCTTTTTCATGGCGTCATAGATGCTTTCTTCTGGTTCGTTTGTTGGTGACCAGTATAATATTTCCATCTCAGTAATTTCATTTGTTGCAAGTGAACGACGTCGATAACCAATTGACTGGGCATGCTCAAAGCCTTCGCGTTTATAAAATTTAAGCCTCTTCTCCGTATCTGTATCTTCATAATTAATTGGTTCAACTTCTAAAATAATCGATTTATTCTTTTTCTTTAATCTATCTAAGAGTTTGTGACCTAAACCTTGTCCTCTTGCATCTTTTGAAACAAACAAATAATCGATAAAGATAAAGTCTTCAAGTTCTACATACATTAATACATGATGTGGTCCTTCATCCTTATGATAAATATCCCCTTTTTCTTTAAGAAGTGTTTCCATATGAACTTGCGATTTCATTTCCTCTGGAGGAAAATATTGATGTAACTTTTCATACCAATCCATTAATAGTCCCCTTTGCAAGTTTAATACTATATATTATTTAGACAAATAATTCCTGTGAACTTTTTGTGTCTTTTATGAACATCCTTTAAAATTAGATATTCCCTCTTTTAATCAAACTAAACATAGAATAGAATAGAAGTAGAAGACTATCTAACAATATCAACTTACCGTTTAGGAGGACTCCTCATATGATTGGCTATATTATTGATTTTACACTTGTTGCACTTTTTGTTATTGGAATAACAGCAGTAATGGGTGTACTTACAAACGGAATCGGTGAAAAATTATTAGCTGGGAAAACGAAAACAGTTAGCTTTGATCACTCTGCCAAAACACAAGTTGGCTGGAAAAATGTTGGTGGAAAAACATCAAAATGAATAAGCGCATGGCGATTGATTTGAGGAACGTCGATTAAATTGCCACGTATTGTAGCGAACATCGCCATCATTACATACAGTTGTGCATATCAAGCATAAGACGAGCCCTGACTGAAGGCGTTTTTTGCCTTCGGGAAGGGATTGGCTTATACCATAGAGCCGATGGCGCCCGGAGCTAGACACTAAAACTAGGTACAAACTTTTATACTTTCTTATCTTTTAAAAAAGTCCCACGATAAACGTTGGGACTTTTTTATTCAGTTCAGCGGTGTGTAGTCGACACCCTCGGTATATGAATTACCAGCATTCCAAAGTAGGAATTCCTTAATACCTTGTTCGTTGAGGCCTTTGATTTGAGCTTCAACTTCAGCCTTACCATATACTTTATAATTGCCTTTTCCTAACCAAGACGCTGTAAAGTCTTGAATCCACGGTCTTGAGATTGGAGGATTGTCTAATTTACTGAGCTTGTTATTTTCAACCTTTGCGTATTCAGTAGCCAATCGATAAGGTTCTACGTCAGGTTTTGCAATGCCAAAATATGATGTCCAATGACTTGGATAAATCATGGACGATATTACATCAACATGCTCAGAGATTTTAGTAAAATTTTGTCCAATACCGGGAGCCTCTGGTAATGTTGCAGTATATCCAAAAATATCTACAGATACTTTTACACCATAAGGCTCAAGCTTCTCTTTTGCATATGCAACAAAATCAGTCACAGCTTGAACACGTTTTTGTACATTATCCTGTTCACCCTGGTATTCACCCATACCATACCCCAGAGTTGTGTCTCGTTTTTCAAATCCTTCTGGAAATCGCACATAGTCAAATTGAATTTCTTGGAAGCCTAGTTTTGCAGCTTCAATTGCAATTCCCACATTGTAATCCCACACATCTTTTAAGAAAGGATTAACAAAGGATTCTCCTCGACCGTTCTTCCAAATAGAATTTCCATCTTTGAATGTAAGTTCAGGTTTTTTGTTAGCCAGGACTGTATCTTTAAAAACCACAATTCTTGCAATTGGGTAGACTTGCTTTTCTTCTAATACTTTAAGCATTTTCACTGGGTCCTTAATGTAATTTTGGCCGATGTCATCATATTGGGACCCTGCATCAGGTTTATATGTTAAGTAACCGTAATCATCTTTGATATCAATGACCATAGCATTAAGATCAGTATTATCCATGAGATTAAGGAGTGTTTCAAACCTACTTCCACCTGCTGTGTGACCTGTAACATATACGCCTCTAACTGCATCTGGATATTTAAAAGTTAATCCAGAATCAAATGTAAAGCGGATTAACTCCCGTGGTAATTCCTTTTTAACAAATGTTGATTGTTTAGCTGAGTGAGTATAAACAGTTCTTTCAGCTTCTTCGGCTAATCCAATTGATCCGAAACACATTATGAAGATGATTATCATCATGATTGTGGTAACAGTTTTTTTCCCCATAAAACACGTCCCCCCACACTTATATGTGTTCAATTATAAGTCATTTTCCGACAAAGACGTACACGTTTCTACATATTTTACTTACCTCTATCAAAAAATCCCCCCTAAACCTTCTTTATACAAAAGTATGACCAAGTTGTTGCAATTATCCTTTCATTGAAAAAGATTTGTAGACAGTTCCTTAATATTAGTATTGTTCTCTGTAAACGTTGCTTACATGACAAAACAACCCATTAATTTACTGACAATGAAACCAATTTGTTGTATTTAGGTTAATAGTTCCTAAAAAGAACAAAAGCGCAGGGCGCCCGCCTTTTTGGCGACATGCATAAGACAAGCCGGCTGGTAGGTTGTTCTTTAACCTTCCGGACGGATTGGCTTATACCATAGAGCCGATGGCGCCAGGAGCTAGACGTAGATAGACAGAGACACGAAGTTATACACAACCTTACAATTTTATAAATCACTAAATAATAAGAAAAGCGCATTGCGACCGTATTGAGGAACGACGATTAAAACGGCTTTTGGTTACCGTTTTTTATTTTTTTCGCGATTTCGGGCATCAGATGGTTCTTTTGGTTACCGTTTTTTACTTTTTTTGGGATTTCGGGCATCAGATTGCTCTTTTGGTTACCGTTTTTTATTTTTTTCGCGATTTCGGGCATCAGATGGTTCTTTTGGTTACCGTTTTTTGCTTTTTTCGCGATTTCGGGCACCAGATTGCTCTTTTGGTTACCGTTTTTTGCTTTTTTCGCGATTTCGGGCATCAGATTGTTCTTTTGGTTACCGTTTTTTATTATTTTCGCGATTTCGGGCATCAGATTGCTCTTTTGGTTACCGTTTTTTGCTTTTTTCAGGATTTCGGGCATCAGATGGTTCTTTTGGTTACCGTTTTTTGCTTTTTTCGCGATTTCGGGCATCAGATAGTTCTTTTGGTTACCGTTTTTTGCTTTTTCAGGATTTCGGGCATCAGATTGCTCTTTTGGTTACCGTTTTTTGCTTTTTTCAGGATTTCGGGCATCAGATTGCTGTTTTGGTTACCGTTTTTTGCTTTTTTCAGGATTTCGGGCATCAGATTGCTGTTTTGGTTACCGTTTTTTGCTTTTTTCGCGATTTCGGGCATCAGATTGCTCTTTTGGTTACCGTTTTTTATTATTTTCGCGATTTCGGGCATCAGATTGCTCTTTTGGTTACCGTTTTTTGCTTTTTTCGCGATTTCGGGCATCAGATTGTTCTTTTGGTTACCGTTTTTTATTATTTTCGCGATTTCGGGCATCAGATGGTTCTTTTGGTTACCGTTTTTTGCTTTTTTCGGGATTTCGGGCATCAGATGGTTCTTTTGGTTACCGTTTTTTGCTTTTTTCGCGATTTCGGGCATCAGATTGCTCTTTTGGTTACCGTTTTTTGCTTTTTTCGGGATTTCGGGCATCAGATTGCTCTTTTGGTTACCGTTTTTTGCTTTTTTCGCGATTTCGGGCATCAGATTGCTCTTTTGGTTACTTTTTTTATTTTTTTCGGAGTTTCGGGCATCAGATTCACCTTTTGATTACGGTTTTCTATTTTTTTCGGAGTTATTTTTTTTGATACCCGACTTCATTTAGAAATCTCTGATTCCATTGTATCTTATGCCAGGATTTTTGATCTATTGTGCTGTCTAAATGAATCAACATATAAAGTCTGATAGTATAAGAAATGCTCTGGGCGCCCCGGAGCTAGACACCAAAACTAGGTAAAAAAACGATCCCGAAATGATCGGAATCGTTCTTGTTAATTACTATACAATGCCTGATATTGTTTAAATTCTGCTTCAGAACATGAAACGAAGTGACCTGGTTTTACTTCTCTTAGTTCTACTTCATCACCTGTGTAATTATGCTGACTTGGCTCATATGTTGTACGTTTACGTGTACGTTCAGATTCAGGATCTGGAAGTGGAATTGCTGATAAAAGTGATTGTGTGTAAGGATGGATAGGATTATTATACAATTCCTCACTTGTTGCTAGTTCAACAATCTTTCCGAAATACATGACTCCAATGCGATCACTTATATACTTAACCATCGAAAGATCATGCGCAATGAATAAATAAGTTAAACCTTTTTCTTTTTGAAGCTTTTTCATTAAATTGACTACCTGAGCCTGAATAGATACATCAAGGGCGGATATAGGTTCATCTGCGATAATGAAATCCGGTTCTACTGCTAATGCGCGGGCAATACCAATTCGTTGACGTTGTCCACCACTAAATTCATGTGGATATCGGGTAGCATGATCTTTATTTAGTCCTACTGTTTCAAGTAGCTCATGTACCCTTGCCATACGTGCCTTACTATTTTCAGCTAGCCCGTGAATATCAATACCTTCTGCAATAATATCAGCTACAGTCATTCGCGGGTTTAACGATGCATAAGGATCTTGAAAAATCATCTGCATTTTACGGTTAAACTTCTTTAGTTCTATCTTTGACTTTTTTCCGTGGACATTTTCACCTTCATATAGAACTTCACCATCTGTTGCATCATATAATCTGATGATCGATCTACCTGTAGTGGATTTACCGCACCCGGATTCACCTACTAGACCTAATGTCTCACCTTTGTAGATATCAAAGCTAATTCCGTCTACCGCTTTGACCATATTAGGCTTACCAATATTAAAATGCTGTTTTAAGTTTTTAATTTCTAGTAACTTTTCTTTATTTGCCATCTTATTTATCCCCCTTTTTAAGAGATGGTTTACCATAAGAAGATAAATAACGTTTTTGACGCTCTGAAATAGCAAGTGGCGGCTCTACTTTAGGTGCATCAGGGTGTAATAACCAAGTTGCTGCATAATGAGTTTCAGACACCTTAAACATTGGAGGCTGCTTCTCTATATCAATTTGTAAAGCATATTCATTTCTAGGAGCAAACGCGTCACCCTTGGGTGGATACAACAGGTTTGGTGGTGTTCCTGGAATAGCGTATAACTCACCTTTTGAATCTAGGCTAGGCATTGAACTAATCAATCCCCAGGTATAAGGGTGCTGCGGATTATAGAATACCTCATCAACAGTACCGATTTCACATATTTTTCCACCATACATTACTGCAACACGGTCTGCAACATTAGCTACTACGCCTAGATCATGGGTAATAAATATGATTGATGTATCCACTTTCTGTTGTATATCTTTCATTAATTCTAAAATTTGAGCCTGGATTGTTACATCAAGTGCTGTCGTTGGCTCATCAGCTATTAAAACCTTCGGATTACAAGCTAAGGCAATCGCAATAACAACACGTTGTCGCATACCACCTGAAAACTGGTGTGGATACTGGTCATAGCGAATTTCTGGGTTTGGAATACCAACAAGACGTAGCAAATCAAGTACTTTTTCTTTTGCTGCACCTTTACTTAAATTTTGATGTTTAATTAAGCCTTCAGCAATCTGAACTCCGATTTTCATCGTTGGATTCAAAGACGTCATTGGATCTTGAAAAATCATCGAAATATCTTTACCACGGATTTTTTGCATTTGTTTTTCAGAAAGCTTGGATAAATCCTGGCCTCCAAAAAGAATTTCTCCCTCTTTAATCCTACCGATAGTATCAGGAAGTAATCTCATGATCGTTTTCGTAGTAACAGATTTTCCAGAGCCCGATTCGCCAACAATCGCAAGTGTTTCTCCTTTATTTAAGGAAAAATCAACACCTCTAATAGCTTGTACTTCACCAGCAAATGTATCAAATGATACATGTAAGTTTTTGACTTCAAGAACTTTTTCCATTACATTCACCTACCTTTTTTAGTCACGCATTTTTGGATCTAATGCATCACGCAGTCCATCTGCCATTAAGTTAAACGCAATCATAAGTAAACTAATAATGATAGCCGGGAAAATCATGATATGCGGGAATATTTGTAGTGATTTATAACCATCTTCTATTAAAGTACCAAGAGAAGCTGTAGGTGCTTGTAACCCTAACCCAATAAAGCTTAAAAACGCCTCAAAGAAAATAGCACTTGGGATTGTAAACATCGTATTAATAATGATTACCCCAGTTACGTTAGGAATTAAGTGCTTTAAAATAATGTTGGAATCTTTTGCCCCTAACGTTTTTGAAGCAAGCACAAACTCTTGATTTTTAAGTTTTAACATTTGGCCACGTACAATCCTTGCCATTCCGACCCAGCCAGTAATGGTTAAGGCCACGGTAATAGATATAATCCCTGGCTCTAAGACAAGAATCATCAAAATAACAATGACCAAGTTTGGTATACCTACAAGAACTTCAATTATACGTTGCATAATATTATCTACTCTTCCACCATAGTAGGCAGAAATTCCTCCATATGCAACACCAATGACCATATCAATGAATGCAGCTAATAAAGCAATATATAAGGAAATACGAGTTCCAGACCAAGCACGTGTCCATATGTCTCTACCAAGCCCGTCTGTACCGAACCAAAAATAGTCATCAATTCCTTTTTGTTCATACATATCAACTCGAGCTCCGTTAGCCCCAGCTACAGTACCATCGAGACCTAACCAACTAACATTTTCTAAGACAGGTACCTTAGGAGGTAACTTGGCACGAGATAATTGTTGATCATCAAAACCGTAGTTATTCATCATCGGCCCAAATAATGCCAAGAATGTAATGACAAATAAAAGCACTAGGCCAAAAATGGCGGCTTTATTTTTACGAAGGCGGCGCCAAGCATCCTGCCAGTAATTTAAACTTGGCTTTGAAATTTCCTCACTTTTATTTAGATCAATATCTGCAGGCTTAAATAATTCTTTTGGTAATGCTTCTTCATGTTGTCTCATTATTTTTTACCTCCCGCAAGCCGTATACGCGGATCGATTATTCCATATAAAATATCCACTATTAAAATGATAAAAATAAATAATGCAGCGAAGAAGAGCGTAGTTCCCATTATTACTGGATAATCATTTGTTTGAATCGAACGGACAAACTGTTCGCCTAAACCAGGGATAGAAAAAATTCGTTCGACAACAAGTGATCCTGTCATTAAACTTACAGTTAACGGACCAAGGACAGTAATAATTGGTATTAAGGCATTTCGTAGTGCATGTTTAAAAGCAATTGTAAAAGGAGTAACACCTTTTGCTCTAGCTAATAATATATAGTCTGAATTTAATACTTCAATCATTTCTGTTCTCATAAATCGAGCAGTAATTGCTAATGGGAACATGGCCAGTGCAATTGTCGGTAAAACTGTGTATTCAAATCCTTCCCAGAATGCAACTGGGAACCATCCTAATTTAACACCAACAAAATATTGTAATAACCCTGCAAATACAAATGAAGGGATTGATTTTCCAACTACCGCAAGAACAGTTGAACCATAATCATAGATTGTATTTTGTTTGAGTGCTGCCACAATACCAAATAAGACACCAACTATTGTTCCGACCACCATTGCTTGTAATCCTAAATAAGCAGATGGACCAATACGATCTAAAATTAGTTCTGTTACACCACGCCCATCAAATTGGAAGGATACACCCATATCACCTTGGATAAGGTTAAACATATATTTCGCATATTGAACTGGTACAGGATCATTTAAGCCATATTTTTCCTTAACAATCAATAATTGTTGTTCAGACATTTTTTCTTGTGCTGTAAATGGCGTTCCAGGCATGAGCTTCATTAAGAAGAATGTAAATGATGCGATTAGTAATAGTGTTATTATCATGTAGATGATACGTTGAAAAAGATATTTAGTCATACTTACACCTCCTATATGGGTATAAAAAGTTAATTGCAAAGTGTGAAAATTCATCAAAATTCGACATTTTTCACAATTGTAAAAAGAGAGTATATTCACAAATATACTCTCTCTTTATTCTCTTTTTTAAATGCTTAAAATTTGCTATTTTTCAATTTTAGTCCATTTATAGCTATAATCTGGACCAAAAGAGTGAATGTATACATTCTTAACGTACTCTTGCATTAGTTGTGAAGTACCGCGTTGGTATAATGGTCCCACAGCAGCATCTTCTTCAAGAAGAATACGTTCTGCTTCTTGCATTGCTTCAAAACGTGCAACTGGATCTCCAGATAGAGTCGTTTTAGCTTCATTGATTAATCTGTCGTACTCAGGGTTTGAATAACCCGTTTTATTGTTTCCGCCGTCAGTTACCCAAAGATCAGCGAATGTCATCGGATCTAAATAGTCAGGAGCCCATCCAGCTAATTGAATGTCATAGTCCATTGCAGTATCAAGATCTAAACGTTGTTTAAATGGTACATTTTTAAGGTCGATTGTTAGCCCTTCAAGATTTGTTTCAAGTTGATTTTTGATGAACTCCTGCATTTTAACTGCTGTTTCAGTGTCTCCACCAAGTATTTCAATTGTTACCTCAGTTAAACCAAGTGTTTCTAATCCTTGTTTCCAGAACTTTTGAGCTTCTTCCACATTATATGTGTTGAAGTCTCCATTAGCTGCTCGGAAATCTTCTTTTGTTTCTGGGTGTTTCACAAAGTCTTTTGGTACTGCGTAGTTAGCAGGGATTGAACCATTGTTTAGGATAACATCAGACATACCTTGCTTGTCAATTGCCATTGATAATGCTCTACGAACATCTTCATTAGCTAATGCTTTGTTCTTTGTTTGATTATATTTGAACCAGAAAATTGTTGGTTCACCATAGCTCATGAAGTCTTCATGAGTTTTATATTTGTCTACGAATTCTGAAGATAGTGCTCCAGATATATCAATTTTACCAGTATCATATAAGCTTACAGAAGTTGCAGGGTCTTTAACAACTTTCACGTTAATTTCTTCAAGTGTAACCACATCTGCATCCCAGTAGTCTGCATTCTTTTCCATTTTCCAGCCTACTTCATGCTCCCAGTTTGAAAGAACAAAAGGACCATTGTATAACAGATTTTCAGTTTCTAAAGCATAGTTTTCACCTTGCTCTGTAACAAACTTTTCATTTTGTGGATAAAAAGTTGGGAAAGTCATTAATGAATCGAAATAAGGAACTGGGCGCTCTAAAGTTACTTCTAATGTAGTAGCATCAATTGCTTTAACTCCTAATTCTTCAGGAGCAACTTCGCCAGCAGCAACCTGAGCTGCATTAGCGATTACGCCACTCATCATGTATGGACCATATTCTGATCCAGTTGCTGGAGTTACTGCGCGTCTCCATGCAAATACGAAATCATCTGCAGTTACAGGATCACCATTAGACCATTTTGCATCTTCACGTAGGTTAAATGTATAAACTGTTCCATCTTCACTTACTTCATGGTCAATAGCCATACCTTCAACTGCATTATTGTTTTCATCAAGTCTATAAAGACCTTCAAAAACTTGGTTAGCTACGTTAAATGCAACCGCATCTGTACCCATAACTGTATCCATTGTTGGGATTTCAGCAGTTTCTAAAATATTAAGTACTTGTGGTACGTCTTTAGCAGCATCATCAGATCCGCCTTGTGCCGCATCGTCATTGCCAGTGCCACATGCAGCTAAAAAGCTACTTACTACTAAAGTTAATGCTAATAATAGCAAAATTTTTGCTTTTTTCATGTAAAGTTTCCTCCCTATTTTATTAAAATAATTTCATGGAATTTTGCCCACAAAAAATATTATACAAGTTTTCAAACTATTACGCATCGATTTTTTCACTCCACACTCACCAAATACCTAAAATTACGTTCGTAATGACCAAAAACAGTTCTAAAGTCCTATAAAATCAGTTTTTTATTTTAACAATCATTTACATTAATACACATTCAATTACCTGAAATGGATATTAATTGTAAACTTACCCACATTTAATTATATCAGTAAAATATTCACCTCTCACATATAATTATTGTAAGAAAATTTTAACGTTTTACAGCCCATCTTAGCTTTACTATAATAAAGGCATCGTTATTTTATGATTATATTGCTCTAAACATAAAATCCTCATACGGACTGGTGATAAAATGCTCCAATTAATAAAAAAGACTTTAATATTGACTGTTGTATCAACATTCTCAATATTTTTACTTTCATTTATTTTATATCGAGAGTTTTCTTTACTTGCTTTTATAAACATTTCATTCGTGCTTGCAAGTATCTTTATATTTTTTTATTTATTACTCTTTGTTACTAAGGCTGGATTTTTCGATGCCATAACATATAGTTTTAGAAAATTCACAAAGCATCACTCCAAAACAGAAAATTTTACTGTAGATGACTTAGAAGAAATGAAACTTCCTTCTGATATTTTTACGCAAAAAAATACTACTCCTATTTTATTTTCAGGGTTATGTTTACTATTAATCATGTTGTTAAGTTTAGTGTTCTATTATTAACGCAACTGTACGCAACAGGTCTTTGTAAGCAGTGGGCCAAATGAAGTGATAATGATTGATTTATAATACGTTTTTATATATAATATCTGTAAATTAATTGAAATAAAAATGCACTGACAAAGAGTAGTACACATACCTGTTCTATCAAAGAGAGTCTGTGGCTGGTGAAAACAGATATAGAATTTATGTGGAATGGACTTTCGAGCACCCAAACTGAAAAATGCAGTAGGTTTGGACGTAAGCCTAACGTTATATAGGCTCCATGTTTTATGGATCAAAGAGATTTCGTTATGAAACGAAATAACTAGGGTGGCAACGCGGTAACCATTCGTCCCTAACTACTATGTTAGGTACTGATGGTTTTTTTGTGTTTTAAAAAAAAGTCAAGGAGATGAAATGAAATGAAGACAATCTTTTCGGGAATTCAACCGAGTGGTTCAGTTACTTTAGGAAATTATATCGGAGCAATGAAACAATTTGTAGACTTACAGCATGATTATAATTGTTATTTTTGTATTGTTGATCAACATTCAATAACAGTTCCTCAAGATCGACTAGAGCTTAGAAAAAATATTCGCAGTTTAGCAGCCCTCTATCTTGCAGTAGGAATTGACCCAACAAAATCAACATTATTTATCCAATCTGAAGTACCAGCACATGCTCAAGCAGGATGGATGTTACAATGTGTTGCCTATATAGGTGAGTTAGAAAGAATGACTCAATTTAAAGACAAATCACAAGGAAAAGATGCAGTTGTTGCTGGATTACTAACATATCCACCATTAATGGCTGGCGATATTCTGCTATATAATACAAACCTTGTTCCAGTGGGTGAAGATCAAAAGCAGCATATTGAGCTTACAAGGGATATCGCAGAACGCTTTAATAAGAAGTATAACGATATCTTTACAATCCCAGAACCTCGTATACCTCAAGATGGTGCTAGAGTTATGTCTCTAAGTGAACCAACTAAAAAAATGAGTAAATCAGACCCAAATAAAAAGTCATATATCACACTTCTTGATGATCCTAAACAAATCGAAAAGAAAATAAAAAGTGCTGTTACTGATTCAGATGGAATCGTTGAATATGACAAGGAAAATAAACCTGGAATAGCTAATCTACTTTCGATATACTCTGTCCTAGGAAATAAATCAATTGATGAACTCGTATCACTATATGAAGGAAAAGGTTATGGAGAATTCAAAACTGACCTTGCCGAAGTTGTCATTACTACATTAACTCCTATCCAAGAAAAATATTATTCCATTATTGAATCAGAAGAGTTAGACACCATATTGGATGAAGGTGCTGATAAAGCGAGAAAGGTAGCTAGTAAAATGGTTAAGAAAATGGAAAATGCAATGGGACTTGGTAGAAAGTAAGAAAAGCGAAAGGCGCGACCGCCTATCGGCGACAAGCATAAGACAAGCCGGCTGGAAGGTTGTTCTTTAACCTTCCGGACGGATTGGCTTATACCATAGAGTCGATGGCACCCGGAGCTAGACTCTAAAACTAGGTACAAACTTTTTTACCATCTTATCTTTTAAGAAATGCGCTTGCCCCCCTTAGTTAAGTGGGCAAAACTAAGTTGAAACACACTAATATTTATCTAACAATAGGAGAGTAGGAATCCCTAAGTAGTTCGGTTATGAAGTAGAAAACTCAATTTAACAAGTTAAATAACCAGGCAATTCACACAATTTTTTTGACAACTCAAAACGCAGAGGTTTTAACATTAAACCGTTCCGTTTTGAGGTACATAACGGAAAATTGACATTAGAAATGGCATACGAATCGACGTATGCCATTTTCCTTTTATATAGGGATTTATAATACCTCTTATAGTAAAGTAAAACCACTAATGACAAAATAAATTTAAAGGACAATGCTTGTTGGACACTCAAAATTAGTAAGCGTCAAATAATCCCCACCTGTTTTCAGATGGGGATTTGATTTATGCTTTATTTAGATTTAACAAGAACCCGGCAATTCTCGGGAAGTGTCGGTGACCATGGCAGGAATTCGGCCAATTTTGT
>NZ_JARFVC010000024.1 GCF_029193815.1 Cytobacillus sp. S13-E01 | reverse complement strand
GTAAAAGCACTTTTTGAAAGGCCTGATCGATCATCAGATGGTCGAAGGCGACTAAACCATGAACAGGTTTTCACTGAAACCCTAGCACAGTTTGAAAAAGGAGATGTTCAGCATTTAGATGAATTAACATATGACCCTGTTTATTTGTAAAATTATGGATAAGGACTACCTTCAAATAGGACCCCTTACCCTTTTTTCTCAATTAACCTAAAAGTAAAAATACAGAATATTCTGTTATGTCATATTTTGGAATGATATTCAAAAATATACCTTTTTTACACTCTTGACTTTTTCATAATTTTTTTATGCAACGCTAGTGATAAATTCCTAAACAATAAAAAAAAACCACAATGAGCTAATATTTAATTCATTGTGGTTTTTGATTCAGTAGTCTCAAAAACAAATATGATTTTTTGGTCCTTTTCATTCCATACTAAAGATGCATTAAACGTTTTATCACCCTTTTTAAAGCCCTTGATAAGGTTTGATTTTCCCTCTGACAGGATTTTCTGTATATTTGTTTGTGAAATTGTTTTTGTTAAGATTTTTTTTGACAGGGTAAATGTACATTTATTCTCTTTATAGTTTGTACATCCATAAAAACTACCTTTATCAACAACCTTACCATTACAAAGCTTACATTTTCCAACTTCAATCCCTGTCGTGAATTTTGATTTTCTAGTTGGTATTTTATCTATATTTATATGATCAAAGTTCCAGCTTTTAGATTGGTCAATGGCATCCGTTACGATTTTTTGAGCTAGTTTCTTTGTTTGTTCCATAAATTCTGCCGCCGATGCTTTCCCCTCACCAATTTCACTTAATCTTTGCTCCCACTTAGCCGTCATTTCTGGTGATGCAAGGATTTTTTCACCAATAGCATCTATTAATAGCATTCCTTTTTCAGTTGCAAACACCTGATTTTTTTCAACATTAATATATTTTCGATCCTTTAGCATCGTAATGATCCCGGCGCGTGTGGCTTCGGTACCTAACCCCTCTTTTTTCATAAGTACCTTCTCTAGCTCATTGTTATCCAAGTGCTTTCCAGCCGTCTTCATAAGGGTAATCAGTTGCCCTTCTGTATACCTTTTAGGCGGTTGTGTTTTTCCTTCTTTTACTTTAACTGTTTTTACATTACCGGTTTCATTTATTTCTACATTTGGCAAAAGAACATCTGCATCTTTTTTGGTTTCCTCGTGAAAGAGGACCTTCCTCCAACCTTCTTGCACTTGTTGTTTCCCTTTAGATTTAAAAGTCGCACGATCGTCTACTAATGTAATGATTGTGGTATAATCAAAAATTGCTTCTTCATAGTGTGCTGCAATTAGTCTACGAACAACTAAATCGTATAATTTTTGCTCATCGGAAGAAAGCTTTGATACGTTGGGAACTTGCTCAGTTGGAATAATGGCATAGTGATCTGTCACCTTTTTCTCATTCACAAAACGTTTATTTGACATAATCGAAGCTATAGGTGTAGGAAATAGTGCTTGGTACTCCGCTTGCTTACTTAGTTTTGAAAATATTTCTGGAATCGCCTCTGCTTCACCTTCTGTAATAAAGCTTGAATCTGACCTCGGATAAGAGAGATATCCCTTCGTATATAAACCTTGTGCAACATCTAACGTTTTTTTAGGAGAAAATTTGAATGCTTTATTTGCGGTAGCTTGTAGGGATGATAAGTTAAATAAAGAAGGTGGCAAATATTCTTTTCGGTCTTTAATAAGTTCACTAACCTTTGCAGGCTTATCCTTACAAAAGTCGGCAATCTTTTCAGCCATATTTTTATCTAGTATCCGAGGTTCGTTGTCTTTCTCCCATTTTCCTTCATATACTTTTCCATCGATTATAAACGTTGCAAGAACTTCCCAGAATGGATCAGACTTAAAACTACTAATTTCTTTTTCTCTTTTAACAATTAGTGCTAATGTTGGTGTTTGTACACGACCAGCTGAAAAAACATCCGATACTCCCTTTTCCTTTAATAATAGGGAATAGACTCTAGACGCATTCAGCCCAACAATCCAATCAGCACATGCCCTTGCTCTAGCTTCATAGTATAGATTTCTGGTTTCTTCTTCTGGTAGCAAGCTACTAAATCCGTCTTTTACAGCTTTTTCCGTTAAAGACGATATCCATAGCCGCTTCATTATTTTTTTTATACCAGAGGTAGCAAGTATCGTGCGAATAATTAATTCACCTTCACGACCAGCATCTCCTGCATGGATGATTTCTGTAACTTGGTTATTATGTAAAAGCTGTCGGATTACATTGTACTGTTTTTGTTTAGATTTCATCACTTTGTATTGAAATTTTTCTGGTATCATTGGCAATGTCCCAATTGACCATTTTTTCCACGAAGACTCATATTCTTCAGGTGATAGTAACTCACATATATGGCCAATGGCCCAAGTGAAAAATGCACCCTTCGGAAAAACATCATTTGGATAGACTTCAATAAACCCTTGATTCTTTTTAGATTTAAAGGGTGAAGCTAGCTTAGAAGCCTGATCGGGTTTTTCAGCAATAACAACTTTCATATCTAATCACCTAGTCATTAAAATAAGAGAGGAATAGTCCCTCTCTTTTAGTATGAATCTATTATATATCAAAGTTACCATTTCAAAAACAAAAAATCAGTCAAAAACATATTCTTTTTGAATAATATGTTGAATCGTTATAATAGGCATCTCAATTAAATTTGACTCTATTACAATTATGCCGTGGTCTTTATCCACTAAGGCGATGTCCTCTTTGTCAACTAAATCGATTAGTACTTCCTCAAGTCCTGCAACCTTTCTGTATAATGATGATTTGTCAATATCTAGTTTTTCTACCTTTGATGATAGTCTAATGATTACCTCTTGACCATTTAACTTACATCGATACATAAGACGCCCTCCACTACTTTTTAATTAATGGTATTCAAGAATGCGTCTTTTTAGTAGCTAAAATAAAGACAAATGAAATAATTACGGATTTTTGCAGCCTGTTTAATAGTTGATATAATTGTATTCTTTATTTCTAGGAACAGTTTTTTTGATATGTATAGTATTAAACATAATTGCTAAATTCGAAATGGTCTAGTCAAAAGAAGGCTTTATTAGAGTATTCTATGGTATATTTCACGCTCACTTGACTAACGATATATTCAGGAGGTGCTTAAAGTGACGAATAATCAAAATGAAGATATTTACACAGGCTTTAATGATCTTAAACAGGTTGAAATGTCTATTACAGCAGCAGAAAAAATGGTTGGATCTGCAACAATGAGCATGGACGAGGAATTTTTACTTAATGCAACTAGGGCCGTTCAAGATGCACGAACACAACTAGCACATGCTGTTGAACAACAAACGGGAGTCGATAATGAGTTTTTACAGCAATCTGAAAATACACTATCACGATGTGAACAGCAACTAATACAAGCTAAGCAATAATACCGCCCATTGAGGCGGTATTTTTCATAGAAAATAAACTATGCTGCCTGTATTAAGACGATATTACGAAAGCTTTTGACCGTAATTTTTAAGCTTTTGCCCTACAGTACACTTATTAATACAGAAAGATTGAGCATATTTTTTCCCATATTCTTTTCGAAAATAACTTTTCAAAAAACAATCTTGGCAATACGTATCGAGTATCTCACCAACTTCCAATCTAATTAGCTTTTTATTCATTACAATCTTCAGCTCCTGTTTCAACTATTGTTTTATTGATATGATGAATAGGCTTAATTACTTACCCATTAATTTCAAAATTACTCGAAACAAATACACCTTGTAGTGCTTTAGTAGCTAATTTATCAGCTTCGATATTTTCTTTTCTCAGAATTGGGTCATAAATCGGCCTAATATCCAATTTACCTAATTTTTCTTCAATCCTGTCTAACCATCGATTCAATTTTTCTTCTAGACAAGGCCATTCCCCTGATAATTGTTTTAAGACCACATGAGAGTCTCCTCGAAACGTCACCGGGAGATGGTGCACCCCTATTTCTTCAAGCTTTTGTAACAGGAACCAGAAGGCAGCATATTCAGCTTCATTGTTCGTTTCTAATTCATCAAACGCTTCATTTACCCGAACTCTAAATTGCTTTTTATTTTGTGTATAGTATATGACAGCTCCTAATCCGGCTTTGTGATTTGCTAATTCAAAACCTCCATCGAAATACGCTACAATATCATGTGGTTCTGTATCCACTTCCTTCAACAGCTTGGTTATTTCTTTTTTTGTCCATTTCGTATGCTGCTCATCGTAAAAGAATAGTTCTTTCACACGTCCTGTTTTTTCAAAATCATCAGTTAGCAATAACGCTTCTTCTGCTGGCATAAGTTCTGTATTTAAAACGACTACTTTATTCCTTGGCGTTTTATAAGTCCATTCGACCCAAAGTTTCATGAAACCCTTCCTTTCAAGTGAAACTTACTTACATTTTTCCATTATTTCATATCATTATACACTATAATAAAGTCATGATATTTTCTGTTCTATAGTGGTTTAGTGTGATAAACTACTTGTAGTTTCTTTTGTAGGGAGGCTAAATTATGATTGAAGTTTATATTGATGGCGCAAGTGCCGGTAATCCTGGAGCATCTGGAGCTGGCATTTTTATCAAAGGAATTGACGTTGTTGAAAGATATTCCATTCCTCTAGGTAGTATGTCAAATCATGAGGCCGAATACCATGCTCTAATCAAAGGATTAGCAATTTGTGTTGAAAATGGATACAAAACAGTTTCTTTTAGAACCGATTCTCAACTTGTTAATAGAGCGATTGAAAAGGAATATGTAAAAAATAAAAAGTTTGTTCCACTTTTAGAACAATCACTATTATTAGCGAACCAACTTGATTTATTTTTTCTTAAATGGATTCCAAGTAGTGAGAACAAGGTGGCAGATGAACTTGCCAGACAGGCCATAAGACTAAATATAAAATAAAATGAGACTAGTATTAAGAGGCTTTGTCCATCACGAATATAAAGGAATGAAATAGATTGAAAAAATCATTATTTGCAGATTGCAGTTTGTTATTTGTCGCTTTTATTTGGGGTACGACATTTGTTTTAGTTCAAAATGCGATTAGGTTCTTAGAACCGATGACATTTAATGCAACACGTTTTTTTATTGCAGGACTTATTTTGTTTTTATTACTTGTATTGTTTTACCGACATCAGCTTAAACAAGTAAACAAAAAGCTATTGGGTGCTGGATTTGTAATGGGGTTATGGCTTTTCGGTGGTTATGCTTTACAGACGTTTGGCTTATTGTATACTACTTCTTCTAAAGCAGGCTTTATAACTGGTTTGAGTGTCGTTTTGGTTCCCCTTTTCTCGTTTTTCCTGTTAAAGCAAAAGCCAACACTTAACGCAATTCTTGGTGTTCTTGTTGCAACGGTTGGCCTGTATTTCCTCACAATGGGGGATCAAGTAAGTGTTAATCAGGGTGATATTCTTGTCTTTTTTTGTGCGATTTCCTTTGCATTGCATATAATTTTTACAGGAAAATTCACCTCACTTTTTCCAACTTTGGTGTTAACAGTTACACAAATTATAACGGTAGCGATATTATCTTCCATATTTGCATTCTTGTTTGAAGATTGGCAAGCTGTCTTTACGAAGGAACTGATTATGACAAGGGAAGTCTTAGGAGCACTGTTAATTACATCAATTTTCGCAACAGCCTTGGCATTCTTAATTCAAACCAATTTTCAAAAATATACAACACCTACCAGAGTTGCTCTTATTTTCGCTATGGAACCAGTGTTTGCAGCACTAGGAGGTTACTATCTAGCTGATGAGAGATTAACGATTATAGCTTTAGCAGGTTGTTTACTTATTTTTGTTGGAATGATATTTGCTGAGCTACCACAACGAAAAAAAATGAAGGCATCAATAGAAATTGAAATCCAATGACAAAAGCGACCTACTATACAAGTAAAGGGTTCCGTTTTGAGGTGCAAATCCTATAAATGACAATGAAAAAGGCGTGCAGTCTGACTCTTTGACACCCATAAATAAAAAGAAAGAGCGAACCCTCAAGGACCAAGAGATGAGGGAATCAGCATGGTTTAATAAATAAGCGGAGAAATCTCTCTTAATTACGAAATAGCACTTAAAATCGCTTAAATAGACGGAAGGATTCCGACTATTTACACAAAAAACGTCAAAATGGATCATTTTGCATTGCATAAGCGGAAAACCTCCGCTTATATACCCCGTACCAAGCCTTATTACGTAATTTAACCGGAAAATCTCCTCTTATTTTAACAATCACTGGTTACTAAATTTAGGAGATGACTTCTGATGTATATGGAAATGTGTAAGAATTGACATCCCAATTGACACTTAATTTTGAGTGTCCAAGTAAGCATTGTCCTTTAAATTTATTTTGTCATTAGTGGTTTTATTTTACTATAAGAGGTATTATAAATCCCTATATAAAAGGAAAATGGCATACATTGATTCGTATGCCATTTCTAATGTTAATTTTCCGTTATGTACCTCCAAAACGGAACAGTTTACTATACAAGTTGGTCGCTTTTCGTCTATAATTCACATAATATTTTTCATTTCTACGAGTTCGATCGCATCTTTTCGCTTTGTAATATTGTTCTCTTTAAGCGTTTCTAAAACTGAAACAAAGAAGCTACCGTCAAACTGTTTTTGTGCCTTTAATGTAATTTCAATAGCCGTATTCACTAGTTCATCGGAGGAACTAGTATAATGTTGTCCGAATGATATAAAACCAAGTGCATCCTCTCCAAACATAAAGCCCTTTTCCGCTAAGTAAGAAAGATAATCCTGTACTGTTTTAATTGATTTATTCAATAGTTTCTCCGTCCTTAAAAAGAATATCTCCTTCTTATCTTAGCGTATTTTGTCGAAAATAACTATTATTTTTTCGATAAAATATAACCTAATGCCCCCATCAATACTCCAAATAAAGCTCCTCCAACCACTTCTTCTGGTTGGTGGCCTAACATTTCTTTTAACTTTCTTTCCTTATTATCGTGATAATGCTTCTCTTTTTCACCCTGTAACCGTTCCACATGTTCATCTAGGTCATTTACTTTTAGAGTTAACTCCCCAGTTTGTCTGCGAATACCTTGAGCATCATACATGACGATAAGTCCAAATATTGTCGATAATGCAAAGTCTATTGTGGTTGTACCTTTTCTTAATGCAACAAATGTAGCCAATGAGGAAACGCCTGCTGAGTGGGAGCTTGGCATTCCTCCTGTTTCGATAAAAGTACCCCAATCCCATGTTCCAGTTTTTATTTTCTTTATGGGTATTTTTAAAAATTGAGCTAAACCTATTGTAGCTAATGCAGTATAGACTGCCTTATTCATGACGAATCACCTCAAAGTTAGTTTTTGGATTAGCGGTATTTCTATTCAAACATAATCTTAAACATTATGGAAAAACTAACATTGGAGGTGAGTTGTATGAGTAGAGGGAAAAATCGTGGAACAAAAGCACCAGGTGTTAACCCACAAGGATATGGGCAGGATGCGGAATTAACTGAAGACCCTAAAAGTCAATTAGAAGAAGCAGCAAAGAAGAAAAATACAAAATAACAAGCATAAGACGGTTTCTTTAAGAAGGTGGTTTTTCCTTCTTAAAGGAACTGGCTTATGACCTCAACTGCGACGGCACCTGGGGCTAGACATTAAAACTAGATACACATTTTATGGTTTCTTATATTACAAAAAGGGTTACCATATAAAATCTCTTATTCCTTAATTTTAACCTATTAATTTTTCAAGGCCTTTAAATTCAAGCTCTGTAAATTTATCCAACACTTTATTTCTATCAATAGTAATGGTGGCGTCCTCTAGTGAACAAGAAATAGGGACTTCACAGTGAATCTTAGCAAGCTTTCTTGATAAATGAAGCATTTCTAGATCTTCTTGAATTTTAGACCTTTGACCTTTCGTTAATGAATCAAGATTTTCAAGGATACCTTCTATTGTTTCATATTGCTGCAGTAACTTAATCGCTGTTTTTTCACCAATTCCACGAACACCAGGATAATTATCACTACTATCCCCCATTAACGCCTTTAAATCAATCATTTGGCTAGGGGTAATCCCTTTTTCTTCAAAAAAAGTTGTTGGATCATAAACATTATAATTACCATATCCTTTTTGAAGAAGAACGACCGAGATATTATCATCGAGGAGCTGTAAGATATCTTGGTCTCCTGTTAAGATTGAAACTTTTCCATGCTCACCATATTTCTTAGCAAGTGTACCAATACAATCATCAGCCTCAAAGCCTACCAAGCCAATATTTGGAATATCAAAACAAGCGGCTACTTCTTTTACTAAATCAAATTGAGGGATAAGCTCTATTGGCGGTGCATTTCGATTAGCTTTATACCCTTCGAATAGCTCTGTGCGGAAAGTTGTACTTCCCATATCCCAACAACATACAACATGTGTTGGCTGAAATTTATTTACCGCTGTCAGCATATGCTTTACAAAACCATGGACTCCATTTGTAGGTTGTCCTTTACTGTTTACCATATAATATCCACTCATTGCTGTTGCAAAAAATGACCGAAATAAAAGTGCCATACCATCTATTAGCAATATCTTTGATTCATTCATATTATACTACCTCTTCTACTAATTTTTTTAAAAATAACAACAGTAAATAGTATAGCATAAATTAATATAGAGTTTTTATAATATCTTGCTTTATTTGGGAAACCTTAAAAAACCTCCCGTACTAACGGCAGGTTCTTACTTTTTTGGGTATTGTGGGAGACCAAGATTTAATTCATGTCCTTACTCATTTTTTCTGTTTCAATTTTTGCATAAGATTCAAATTCTCTTTTAAGCTCTGCGTTTTTTATCTTTCCTGCATTTGTAACTGTGTGGTTTTTGTTATCTTTCTCCGATTTATTCATCTAATCGCCCCCAAAGAACAATGTTTGTACATTTAGTATGGGTATTGATGCGTTTTTTATGTAAGATCCTATCCTTTTGCAATCGGATTATCATCGTATGTGATCCAATCACTCCAGCTGCCACTGTAAAGTTTAACATTATTATACCCTGCTTCTGATAGTGATAGTATGTTTGGGCAGGCAGTCACTCCAGAACCACAATAAACTATTATATCTTTATCAACATTTACTACCTGTGAGAAACGTTCTTTTTGATCACTTTCATTTTTCCAGTGACCATTAGCCTCTATCCCGTCTTTCCAAAAGGCATTAACAGCACTAGGAATGTGACCAGCCACTTTATCAATTGGCTCTTCAATTCCAAGGAACCTTACCTGTTCACGCGAATCGATTATTGTAGCTGAATCCTGTTTTATAGCTTCTTTCACGTCAGAAACTTCTACCAACATATTTCTATTTACGATTGGGTTAAATACTGCTCGTTCTATTGCAGGTATTTCGTTTGTTACAGGAAAATTTTGTTCTTTCCAAGCTGAAAACCCTCCATCTAGAACATACACTTCCTCGTGTCCAAGGAATTTTAGTAGCCACCATAATCTTGAAGCAAATGCTCCCCCTTGATCATCGTAAGCAACTACAGTCTTTGAATGGTCAATACCCGCATGAGATAATTTATCGACAAATTCCTCCAGTTGAGGTAATGGATGTCTCCCCCCATGTGTTTGAACTTGACCTGATAAATCCTTTTCAAGATCAAAATATAAAGCTCCAATTATATGCTCTTCTATATATTCCGTTAATCCGTAAGTTGGATTGCCTAATTGAAACCGACAATCAATTATGCGAACGTTTGAATCTGTTAATCGTGAACTTAACCAATCAATACCGACAATATGCTTCACCCTTGTTCCCCCCATTATCAAGTTATTTTCTTCCTACATATGTTTTAACCATTTCTTCTGTTACGTATTTTCTCGTTGGAACGATCCCTTTTTTAGCAAGATCGTTTATACTGCGTGTAACAGCATTTATTTTATCAACCGTAAAAGGTTTAGTTTGTTGGCATAAATCAACTGCTTCCTCAATATAAAGCTCACGCATTTGCTCCAGATTTATAAAAGTTTTAACTACCTCATGTTGTTTCTTTGAGTGCTTTGAAATAGCCTCATGTACGTTACCACTCATTTTTTCTACCTCCAAAATTATTCATTTTTATTTATTAGTTTTACCACGTTGGGCTTTGGTTCCCAGCAATTAAATACATAATCAGACTTCGTTTCATAACCTAACCGTTTACAGTAATATAACATTCCTTGGTCTTTTTTTGTTGCAACAAAATTTATACAGGTAGCACAGGCATGGTAACGATTTCGTTTTATCATTCTCTACACTCCAAGCTGGTTCCAAAGAAGTTCATTAAGAATTTGCACATCCATTTTTTTATCTGGTAATTCTCTAATGTGTTCCTCCCATTTAGATCCTTCTCTATTTAGAAACGAAAGTAAATGATGATATTGTAGGTTAGTTAAATTGGTTTGTGCTCTTTTATTCTCTAGTAAAACATAAAGAAGTTCCTTATCGTTAGCTTCTATACTCACCTCTCCTACTAAGTCTAAAAATTTAATAGGCGGTAGCTTTTTATTTTCTAAAATATAAAGAATTGACAAGGTCCCACGAGCAGCTTGTAATAGTGTTTTAACTAACGGGATACCTCCTAATTGATTGTTGGTTAAAGTTTTGATGTTCATATTAGTTAAACTTAAATAGTGAAACGAGATTTTCCTCAATGAATAACTAGTAGCTGCGATCTCTCGTAGGGCAAAAAGAAAATCTTCATCTTCACAATAGATCACTGGTGAAAAAAGCCACTCATAAAGAGAAGGGTTTGACCTTTTAAATAACTCCAATGTCTTAAAGATATCCCATCCATGCATCTCTATCAACGGAATTGCATTCTGGTCAATTATTTCAGGTTCTCGTGTTAAGCTCAGATATCGTTTAAGACTCTTACAATAAATAAATTTCACATCATAATCACTTTCATCTGAATGAGTCCCATACGAACGACTGCCAGATTCACAAGCATAGATTATCTAAATTTCCTTAGTTTGCTCAAGTTGTCTTAATTGCTGAAGAATGGTTTGATCCATTTATTGATCTACCTTCTTCATTTGAGCTAGACTTACTGCGATTTTTTCCAAAGCGTCAACATCGACATTTTCAGATAAAGCAAGGATACTACCCTCAAAATATTCATTAATTTCTTGTAAAACTCTCTCTTTTAACGCATCAACAGCCTTTGAAAAATCCTTCAAATAAACATCCTGAAGGTAAAGCTTATTCTGTTCTAAATAAGCTGAGATCGGAGCTTGCAGATTATTCTCAAGCTCTTGCATCACATATTTCTTATCATTTTTCTCAAAAAATGACTTTGCATTTTTAAATATGGACAACGCCTTCTTAAACAGATCTTTATCAATGTCTTGCAAACCGCTCTCAAATTCTGGATTACTATATACTATCTCCCCGGGTTCAGCAAGCTGGATTGCTGGATTGGTTACTTGAATATTCTTTCTTAAAGAGACTAGAATCTCATCAACTGTCCTAAAAATAAATTTTTCAGTTCTAAGTGAAGTAGCCCGCATTTCTTGCGCAAGGTCATAACCAATTGACTCTAGCAATTCCTGTAAACATGCTTGCAGTGCTTTTTTCATATCACGCCCATCCTCGCGTAAAACAGATGGGTTAAATGATTCCTTAAATAAATCAGGGTATCGTAAAAATACTCTTTGTTTAATATAATAGGTTAATTCTTCAATTTCTTGTTGTACTGCGTTTTTTTCGAAGTCAACTTCGAAACTGTTAATCGTAGTTTGTATAGTAACTTGTGACTTTTTTACTTGATCTAGTTTAGCTAATTTAATCTCTTTATCTTCCTTTGCAGATGAGATGTATTCTTGAATGATTTTCGTTGCCCGGTCGATATCGCTATAAGCAGAGATAATTGCCATTTCTGTAAGTTCTTCGACAATGAACGATTTAAAATCACTTTCAAACTGCTTTATTCCAGAAGATTGTAATACCAAAGACTGATCATTTACTGGTACATCCATTATTTTCTCTTTTAAGGCTAATTGGCTTGATAATGAATAAAGACGTGGCTTCCTAATTCCATAGCTCACGAGCTCAGTACCTACGTATTCCTCTACTGTTAGCAATTCGTCTTTGTCATTAGCTAGGTCTGCTGCATTGATGATAAAAAACATCTTATCCATACTAAATGTGTCTTTAACTCTCCCTAATTGGATCAGGAATTCACGATCTGCTTTAGAGAAAGCATGGTTATAATACGTAACAAATAAAATTGCGTCAGCATTCTTAATATAATCAAACGCAACCCCTGTATGTCGCGCATTAATAGAATCGGCTCCCGGTGTATCTACAAGTGTAATTCCTTGCCTTGTTAGTTCACAATCAAAGTACAATTCAATCCATTCAACGAAGCACGCTTTCTCTTCATTCGCAACATACTCTTTAAAACCTTCTACATCAATTGTTAAAATCTTACCCAAATGGCTGGATAATTCTGAATAGCCATTATTAACAGCCTGTAAAAAAGCATAGTGGGGTTTTTCTTTAGCTTCTACAGTTCGATTAGTTAATTTATTAGTAATCACTCTTAGTGCATCTGATATTGATGTAATCTCTTCATTAAAAACTTGTAAAGAATGTTGTATATCCTGTAAAAGCTGAGATTCTGATTTAACCTTTACAATTACAGTACCATGTTTTCTATCAGTAGTTGGTGGTACTATTTTGTTAATAGTTGCAGTCGTTGGGTTTGGTGAAACTGGTAATACAAAATCTCCCATTAAGGCATTTGCAAACGAAGACTTCCCTGCACTAAATGCTCCAAATAACGCAACCGTAAATTGTCTATTTTCTAATCTGTTCGCTTTCTCTGCCATATCTCTTGCAATAGAAGAGAGTCCAGTAATTGATTCGATTTGATTTTTAGCAAAAAGCAGATTCGAAACCGTTTCTGTAACTCTCGCCTTACCATCCACTACTTTACTTTCACTTGGTTTGTATGATTTCCATACAGTTTGTTCAACTTTTTGATTACTAATTTTAGTAAGATCTGTTTCCCCCTCAGCTAAAACGATGTTTTCTTTAAGTAAATCATCAAGGCTAGAAGGAAGTTTATCGTTACCTTCTATTTTACCTGCTATAAGATTTACTAAATGTCTCTTCGTTCGAACTTTAGCTTGTTGTAAGTTGATAAGTTTATTAAAAGCTTTTTCGTAATTCTGATATTGTTTTAGCTCATCTTGAAGCTTGGTTGAATCATTCTCCATTCGTTCATATAAAGAAGTGGTAATCAATTCCAATAGCTGCATAGCTAAAAGTCGGTATTGTTTCTTAACCTCATGTGCTACATCACTCGTATAGGTTAGAATGTAATCGCCTGTTAAACCTGCATCTTTTTTGACGATACGTGCTAATAATTCTTCATTAAATGAATATGTTAACTTCTCAACATTACCAATTAGTCCAGGAAGATCACATTTCTTTAAAAATTTACTAGCAAATTCTTTAATGTGCCACTCAAGCTGGGATGAAACCTTTTCCTGAAAATCTTCATAAAACAACTTTAAACGTTCATTTCTTGCTTTATCTGTTTTTGCTTTTGAAAAAAGTAAACCAATTTTAAATTCTATTTGGCGGGCCTCTATATAGGACCGAGCTAAATCACGGGTAGTAAAAGGCATTAAATAAGCATTGTCTAAAATATCATTTAACTGAGAAAGAAAGGTTTCTCGATTTTTTTCTACGTTTTGTTTACCTTTTTCTAGTTCGTTCGTAAGCTCACTTACCCTAACATGGATTACCTCTCGATTCTCAAACGAAAGGGAGCTTAAATCACGTTCATAACTTTCTTTGTCTTTTGCGTGAAAATCGTCTAGAAACGCTAGATGATCATCAATTATTTGGTATATTGAAGACACTGTACTTTCTATTAATAACTCATCTTTATGATCAATTTTCTCGGCAATGAGTTTCTTCAATTCAGGCAATTGGTTATTATCATTGTTTTTATCCCTTATGGAAGTGTAAAAAATATCCTCGGGAACGACATTCCATTCCAGAAATGCCTGTTTAACACCCTTTTTAAAATTATCAAACTCAAGTTCCTGTTCCCTGTGTTTATCTATTTGGTTAATAACTAAATAAAGAGGTTTCTTACGGTCAGCTAAATCCTTTGTAAACTGGAGATTTAACTCAGATTGAACATGGTTATAATCCATTACATACAACAGTAAATCTGCTAAATGCAAGGCTGACTCTGTCGCAACTCGGTGCGCATCATCTGTTGAATCAATACCTGGAGTATCCATGATCGTTACTCCATTTGGTAGCGATTTGTTTTGATGACTTATTTCAATTGAGTCAATCGTATCACCATCTTTACAGTATGATTTAATTAGGCCATAGTCATATGGTGCCGTATACTCAATGATATCGCCCTGTTTATAATAAACACGCGCATACTCATCACCCGTTTTCACCTTAACTAAGTTTGCACTTGTTGGGATAGGACTTGACGGAAGGATGTTCTCACCAATTAACTCATTTATCATACTGGACTTTCCAGCTGAAAAGTGACCACAAAATCCAATCATATATTCAGAATCTCGAAGTTTTCTAAGTAATTGAAGAACCTTCGTTGCATTTTTTTCATCACTCTTTTGAATAATCTCTTGATATAAATAGACTAGTTTTGATAGTAGTTGCTCCTTTGTTGTTACCTTAATACTATACTCTGTCTGTACCATCTGTTTTAATTCCCCTTATATACTACATATTATCATATCTGTATTTTACTCTATTCAAGTGTTTTTTTAAATGGTTATTAGAAAAGCGCAGGCGCCCGCCTTTTGGCGCGTCAATTAAAACCCGCCACGTCCTGTGGCAACATCGACATCAGCACATCCTGTGCAAGTCAAGCATAAGACGGGCCCTGACTAAAGGCGTTTTTTGCCTTCGGGAAGGGATTGGCTTATGACCTCAGGTCCGATGGCGCCTGGAGCTAGACGTAGATAGACAGAGATACGAATTTATACACAACCTTACAATTTTATAAATTCCTAAACAGCAAAAAAATACCAGGTACATACCTACCTGGTTGCTTCTGCTTCCCATAATGCTGTTTTATTTGAACGTAATCGTTTTGATTGAATAGAAGATTTATCTGTATGTGCATGATTTACTTTTTTAACTACGTAAAACATTAACAAGGAATATACCAATATTGTAGCTATAATAAATGTCAGAATCATGATTGTCACCCACCTATTATATAGTTTAATTGTGATAGTGATAATTATTTTCAATCAATACACTTAGTTTATCATTAAGGATAATCATTTTCAATTAGATTATTGCGAAAATTATTTTTAGTACTTGAGTTTCGCACCCTTAATAAACAGGATTTTCTAACTCATAATCCTGCCTAAACCCTTGTTATATAAGGCTTGTCTATTATTCCATTTTAATTGCCTATGCAGCTTTATCCTCTTGTAATAATTGTTTACCTAAAAATGAGTCTTCAAATAGCTCCCTTCAGAAATTGATATTCTGGGGAGTTTTTGAACTCTTTGAGGTGCAAATCCTATAAATGACATTGAAAAAGGCGTGCATTCTGACAACAGATTTGACACCTCTTTGACACCCATAAATAAAAATAAAGAGCGAACCCTCAAGGACCAAGAGATGAGGGAATCAGCATGGTTTAATAAATAAGCGGAGAAATTTCTCTTAATTACGAAATAGCACTTAAAATAGCTTAAATAGACGGAAGAATTCCGACTATTTACACAAAAAACGTCAAAATGGATCATTTTGCATCGCTTAAGCGGAAAAACTCCGCTTATATACCCCGAACCAAGCCTTATTACGTAATTTAACCGGAAAATCTCCTCTTATTTTAACGATCACTGGTTACTAATTTAGGAGTTTACTTCTGTTGTATATGGAAATGTGTAAGAAATGACATCTCAATTGACCCTTAATTTTGAGTGTCCAATAAGCATTATCCTTTAAATTTATTTTGTCATTAGTGGTTTTATTTTACATTATAAATCCCTATATAAAAGGAAAATGGCATATGTCGATTCGTATGCCATTTCTAATGTCAATTTTCCGTTATGTACCTTAAAACGGAACCCTTTATTCTTTTGCGACAGCGTTTTTCTTTTCCCTCTTTCTTCAACGTACTTAAGAGTTGCTTGGCATTTAGTTTAGTCCTATTATAGGTGTTTATCTTTTCGAACGACACAAATCACATGCATGGATTTATTTTTGATTTCTCTTATGGACTGGATAAACCCCTTACTGCTAAACCAGCTGTCAACTAGTACATGCTTTAGCCCCATGTTTAACGGCTCTTTTGATCATCTGAATCCCATTGGTGATTTTGTCTATCTTACACTCTTTCTCTCTCTTATACCCAACAGAGCTATGGTGGCGGTTCTTTCGATATTGTTCTTTTCTGTACTTCGCTTTTAAAGGATTTTCGGAATGAAAGGCCAAAATCAAGGGGAAGCATTTTTTTCCCATCAAAAAAACCAAGTGTCAGGTTTTTAAACCCTAGAGTCTTTTTGGCTCTACCGGCTAAGTGATCATGAATATCCGAGAGTTTTCCATTTTCCGTCCGACACGGCTATCAACGGGAAACTCAAGTTAGTAATCATTTCGCTGTTTTAGTTGCTAATCGTACAGGAAGAAAGCGCGAACGACTCGAAAATTCTTGTTTATACTCAAGTAAGTCCATTAAGGCTTTTTCCTCTACTGAAATTCTAATCGATAAAACAATACTATTTAAAAATGTAAATACTATCGAAGTGATGTAGCAATTAAATAGTAATGGAATAATTAAAATTTCCAGCGCGACAATTGCATAATTTGGATGCCTGATATATTTATATGGGCCTTTTGCAACAATATCTGCATTTGGCAAAATTATGATTTTCGTATTCCAGTATTCTCCTAAAGAATACAATGCCCATACCCTAATAGCCTGTGTAAATACGAATATAAACAAAAGCATCGGCCACAGCACAGAAAGCGACTTGTTAGAAAGTACATATTCAGTAAAAAATGAAATAAAAAATAATAGATGTACTGTCATAATATATTTATAGTGATCACCACCAACCTCAATTGCTCCCCGTCTTTTCATCTTCACCTCATTGCATTTTGCTAGATATAACTCAGTCAGTCTTTGGATAATTATAAAGATATACAACAACCAAAAAGCCATATCGGTTTTCACTCCCATTTAAGAAGTAATAATTCTGAACTGAATCCTGGTCCAAGGGCAGCGGCTAAACCATAATCACCTGGTTTTATAGAATCTAATTTCATAAATCGCTTAAGGACATATAACAATGTCGCTGACGACATATTTCCATGCTCACGTAATACATCAAAGGATATTTTTGTCTTTTCAGGCTCCATCCCTAGTGATTGTTCATAGGCTTCAAGCACTTTTTTACCGCCGGGATGTGCGATAAAGTGGTTTATTTGACAGATTTCTACTTTATGTTCCGATAATAACTTTATGACATTAGGTCTAAGCCATGTACTAATTATTGCTGGAATATCCTTTGAAAAAACAACATATAAGCCCTCGTTTTTCACTTCCCAGCCCATCACATCTTCTGAATCTTTCATTATGGTTGATTGTGTGTCGATAATAGTTGGTAAGGTTGATAATTGACTTATTTCAGCAACATTCACACTATTTCCAACAACACATGCACATGCAACCCCGTCTGCAAACAAGCTGGTTCCAATTAAATTACTTTTTGTGCGATCATTTCTTTGAAAGGTGAGACTACATAGCTCAACTGAAAGTATCAGAACCTTCGAGTCCGGGAAAGCTTTGCAATACTCATATGCTCTGGATAAACCTGAAGCTCCTCCAGCACATCCTAGACCCCAAATCGGAATTCTTTTGATATGGGGGGAGAATGGCAATTTGTTCATGATCCTTGCATCAATACTTGGGGTTGAAATACCTGTGCTTGAAATAAAGAATAACGCATCTATTTCTGAATACGGAATAGACTTTTTGAGGAAAAGTTCATTGGTCAAGCATTGTTCTATTGCTTGAACACCAAAATTAATTGCATTTTCTATATATAAAATATTTTTATGTTCAAAGCTATGATCCCTCTTAAACCAACTTAAATCTGTAGTAAAATTGCGTTTCTGAATTTGCCCCTTTTCAAAAACCTGTAATAATCTACTTATCTCCTTAAAAGAGTCCTGGAACAGCTCTTTTGCAAATTCAACAGTTTGTTCTTGAGAAACTTCAAATGGTGGTACACATTCACCTACTGACACAACTCTAGGCATAAAGAAGAACCCCTCGACATTCGACTTATAGCTATTATTTACACAGCAAGTAAAATTATGTAAAAGATAAGTGCAGGGCGCCAGTCTTTCAGCGCGTCGATTAAAACCCGCCACGTCCTGTGGCGAAGATCGACATCAGCACATCCTGTGCAAGTCAAGCAAAAGACGGTTTATTCAAGAAGGTGGTTTTTCCTTCTTAAAGGGAATGGTTTATGACCTCTGGTCCGATGGCGCCTGGGGCTAGACGTAGATGACAGAGACACGAAGTTATACACAACTTACAATTTTGTAAATTCCTAAACAATAAAAAAAGCTTTCCCACTAAAAAGGCAGGAAAGCTAAACGTTTTAAAGGAGTTATTGCTTTGTTGTTGTGCAAACCTTATTATAAGTCATTACTAAAGGGAATACATCAGTAAATATTTGTCAAGTTGGTACGACCCTTTCATATACTTTTTAAATCTCTCTAACAGTGGTGTATTTTACATATGAAAGAATATATTTTTACACTGATTTTTAATTGAATAATTTTCACTTTCATACCGGAGCTTTGATTTTAGAAATTATGAAAAGATTAATGATTCATGCAAATATTCTATTATATAGTGTTATAATAGAAATTACGATAAAAGTTTATGGAGGTCCTACGTGAAAAATAAAAATAAATTCAATAACGGTGAAACAGTGGTTGTAAAGCATACAGGAGAAACTGTCACAATAAACCAATGGAGCTATATTGCAAATATGAAACGATACTCCTATACGATTGTTGAAAATCCCGCAACTTTTTACTTTGAAGAAGAGCTAGTTAAACTTTAATAAAATAAGATCAAACAAATAAAGAAATAGAAACAAATGTTAAGTTTATCCCTTCTGAATACTAATAAGCTAAATTGTTTTTTTTGCTAATTTTTTGTCGAATTTTGTTACTTTTAAATAAATGTTTTTTCGTTGGAGGATTGACAATAACCTCAAATGTAACATTTGTTCATAAGGAAACTACAAATTATTTTAATGCTTTTGATGAACTAGATATAACAATTCTTGAAATTATATTCATTCTCTTACCTATATGCTCTATTAGTAAAGCGCAGGGAGCCCGGAGCAAAACATTAAATTTTTAAATAAAAGGAAGCACATTGTGCTCCCTTTTAACTTACAAAAATTCCTTGCATACGTCTTTAATGACATCTTCTCTTTTGTTATCTACAGCTGAAAAGTCCATTGCTTCTTTGTAATAATCCTCAATTTTATCATGTAATCGTTTTGCTTCACTTAAGAAATTTGTAGCAAGCGCCATTTTATTTTTATAGATTGTGTTTAGTTCATGAATCTCTTTTTGATGAGTCACTTCTATACTTGTATCCATACATAATTTAAACATATCCACTACTTCGTCTTGCATTCTAAACGGATCGACTACATGTGGAGCAGTTCCATCTACAATTGACACACTTAATGATGGAATAATAATCATATCAACGCTTGATGGGTCAAATGCGCATTGAAAATACTCCACTGATAAACCGCTTTCTTCTGCGCGCTTACCAATTGCCTTCATTAAAGTAGATTTCCCGCTACCAGGTCTACCCTTTATAATAAAGCGTTTTTCTAGATCTTCTGTTAGATTGTCAATAAAATTAACTGCACCTTTTGGAGTTGCAGCCCCAAAAAAACGTTTTCTACTATGTGGTGTTGATTCTTTTTCAGGAGTTTGGCTAAATATCTTTTCCATTAAGCCAGATGTGACATCATCTGCTTTTTTAAAATCCATCGATGATAAATATATATCCTCTCTTTGCAAATGTATCTTCTTTGCTTCTGCAAACACTTTATACGCAGCTTGAAAGTTCTCTGAAATATCATCAGTTATATCAATTATTTCATTTTTATTTTTTGATAATTGGTAATCATTTCTAAATTGTCCTAAATCAATTACTTTTTCTATCACCCCAGGATATTTTGGCTCAACTATATGCGGGGCAGTACCATCCACAAACCCTAGCTTTAACTCAGGTATAATTAAGCCATCGATTGATTGGTTATCTGAAGAACAATGTAAATACTCAAGTCCATATCCTTTTTCCATTAAGAAAAGTCCAATCTTTCTCATAAAAGTAGATTTACCTGTTCCAGGTCCACCCTTTAAAATATATAGTCGATCTAATCCTTTTAATGCCTCATCATATAAAGAGTAGAAACCAACACTCGAGTTAGATCCAGCATAATAATTCTTCATTTGTACCATATATTAACACTACCTCCTTGTAGACATCAGCCTACAAATAGGTTATGGCATCAATAATAAATGTGTGCTTAAAAACCGTTAATTGTCATTCCGCCATCAACAAATAATGTTTGGCCAGTTATATAATTGCCTGCAGCAGACGAGAGGAATACTGTAGGGCCTACAAGCTCTTCTAATTCACCAATTCGATTTAGAGGTGTTACAGATAAAATATCTTGGACATATTTTTCATCTTGAAGCAATTTTTCAGTTAAAGGGGTTTTAAAATACCAGGGTCCGATGGAATTGACATTAATATCATACTTCCCCCACTCTAATGCCAAGACTTTGGTCATTTGGATAAGTCCAGCCTTTGTTGCTGCATAAACGACACCCGTTCGTAAGGCGACATGCCCCGCAACTGATGAAATATTGATAATCTTCCCACCTTCATTTTGTTCTTTCATTACTCTTCCAACCTCTTGAGCCATTATGAAGGCTGACTTTAAGTTTGTATCCATAATTGTTTTCCACTGATCCTCTGTCACTTCTAATGCTGGTGTTCTGATATTCATTCCTGCATTGTTTACTAATATATGAACCTTACCCGCTTGTTCTACAACACTATGAACTGCTTGTTTGACTTCATCTCGTTTTGTAACGTCTGTTTGTATTGGATATGCTTTCCCACCTAAATTATGTATTTCATTTGCAACCGAGTCTATACTTTCTTTTGTACGGGCTAACAGCGCTACGTCTGCTCCTGCTTCAGCAAGTCCAATCGCAATCGCTCTTCCAATTCCCCTCCCAGCACCTGTAACAATAGCAACTTTATTATGCAAATCAAATGATGGTAAATACATTAAGATCACTCCTATTTTTAAAAACTATTGTTTATTGTTCGATGTAAAGGAACTAAAAACAATGTGAGTATAGCTATTATTGTAAATTTTATCCAATGTATCAATCTTATAAATAATTAGTTCATGATCGTCATTACCTTCAAGACTGTTCTCATCAATATATTGGTTTAAAGATTTCCTAGCAATATCTTCCGTTGTGAATAATCCTACTAAATTTGAACTCTCTCCACAGTCCGAACAACCTAGATCAAAAACTACGAAATACATTTTTACACCTCTCTTCTCATTCATTTTTATCATAAACTATTGGAATATTCAACCAAACAAACTACCTTTAAAGAAAGAGTACTCAAATTAAATTGGGTACATCCTCAGTCACTATTATTTTTATTCCACGCTTAAGGTGCAGTAAAATCCCCACCTCAAAACTTGGAGAATGCGAGGAGTTTAGGTGGGGGATATACTGCACCTAAAGACCCGACGACGCACAGGACGTGCACGCTCCTAACGTTATAAGTTCAACTAACAATCAGTGGGGATGTAGAACCCCCATTTTAGAAGGTTCATTTACTATTTTTAAAGCACTAGTAATCCTTCGTATTATTTATTTGTACATTGATCTCGATTATTTTCACTTCTACAGCACCACATCTCAGACAATGCTTTTGTGATTTTTCAAGAAATGTTAAACATTTCGTACAATAATGTTTTCTCATGGCAATCACCCATCCTTCTATTACAGTCCATTTACTACATCTATAAAAGTAATATCCTATTATATGCAACCAGATGCGTAAAGCGTTAACGTGAGTTTAGTTTTTGCCATTAATATAGGGCTCCGCTAGGAACTACTTTTATTTAGTCAGCTTCCTTTAGAGGTAGATTGATAGAAAATAACTCGTCTATGAAATTCGTGTACTACCCTTAAACGTTTAAACTCACTATATTAAAGATGTGTTTTAAGTCACAAATCCTTCACATTTCTAGATTATATATGTGATTAATATCACTGATTTATAAACTTTTCCCTATTAATATAGTGTTTAGATAAGGAATGAACAATTTATGACATCCTCAAAATGTATATCGATTTTAAAAATTTGTTTTGTATTATGGAAATGTATTCATTAATTAATTTCTAAAATAATTAAAAAGGGGATGGAAAACATGACGAAAATTGAAACTCCAAAAAAACACAAGATTGAAGATAGTTCTTCGTTAAAAGGGACTCTAGCTTCAGTATTTTTACTTGGGTTTTTCTTAATCGCTACTTGGGTAGGTGTTTACTTCTTATTTCTAGATCGTGTCAACAACTTATAATCGTGTTGTAGTAACGCTAAAGTCATTAAAAATTCGTTACTTGTAAATCTGAAGGGAGAGAAAAGCCATGCACATGCATAAGTTTGAAAAAATATGGCTACTATTCGGGATTGGGACATTATTAGTATTTTTAACAACAGTAGGAGTGGGCGCTTTCTATATGGGGACTAAACCCGCTAGCTCTTTAGTTACTATTGACCCCGAGAAAGTACATGAAACTGCACCATTTGATAATCCTGGGTTAAGACAAATTGAGGGGAACAAATATGAGTTAAATATTATTGCCTCCGCTTTTGCGTTTACACCAAATCAAATACAAATTCCTAAAGGATCTGAGGTTGTCATAAATGTAACTACCACAGACGTTGTCCATGGGTTTCAAGTAGTTGGTACTAATATCAATATGATGGCTGAACCAGGGTATGTAAATACTTACACACAAAAGTTTAATAAAACTGGTGAATATCTAATCCTATGTAATGAATATTGCGGAGCAGGTCACCATATGATGAATGCAAAAATCGAGGTGGTTGAACAATGAGTAATGCAACAAACTCAAAAATTAATTCTCGCGATGGGAAGCTAGCAATGGCTCATATTTACGTCGCATTTATCGCTTTATTCCTTGGAGGTTTTGCTGGTTTACTACAGACATTAGTTCGTTCAGGTAAATTTACGTTACCTGCTGGCATTGGCTACTATCAAATACTTACAGTACACGGTGTATTACTTGCACTTGTACTTACTACCTTTTTTATCGTTGGATTTTTATTTGCTTCTTTAAGTAAGACTGCAGGAACGTTATCAGACAAAGTACGTTTTTGGGGCTGGATTGGTTTTTGGCTAATGACAGTTGGTACAGCTATGACAGCTACTACTATATTACTCGGAGAAGCTTCAGTTTTATATACATTTTATGCACCACTTATGGCGCACCCTGCATTTTATATAGGATTAACCTTAGTTGTCGTCGGAAGTTGGGTTAGTGGTTTTACAATGTTTTCTCACTTTGGAAAATGGAAGAAAGCTAACCCCGGAGCAGTTACACCCCTTCTTGCTTTTATGGCAGTTATTACGATGATTTTATGGCTAGTGGCTACTTTAGGAGTTGCAGCGACAGTATTACTTCAGTTCTTGCCATTGTCACTTGGTCTTGTGGAAGAAATTGATGTATTAGTAAGTAGATCATTATTCTGGTATTTTGGTCACCCATTAGTTTATTTCTGGTTACTACCAGCCTACATGGCCTGGTATGTAGTCGTACCTAAAGTCATTGGAGCAAAAATATTTTCTGATGCGTTAGCAAGATTATCCTTTGTATTATTCTTATTATTCTCTATTCCAGTTGGATTTCACCATCAACTAACAGAACCTGGAATCGACCCTGTTTGGAAATTTGTACAGGTCGTATTAACTTTCATGGTTATCATTCCGTCACTTATGACAGCATTCTCAATGTTTGCAACATTTGAAATGTATGGTCGTTCTAAGGGTGCAACTGGTCTATTTGGCTGGTTTAGAAAACTACCTTGGGGAGACGCTCGCTTTTTCGCTCCATTCATGGGAATGCTAATTTTTATTCCAGCAGGTGCAGGTGGTATAATTAACGCATCAAACCAAATGAACCAAGTTATTCATAATACAATATGGGTAACTGGACATTTTCACTTAACTGTTGCTACTACTGTATTATTAACATTCTTTGGAATTGCTTACTGGCTGATTCCACACATCACTGGTCGTGTTATGACAAAAGCTATGAATAAATTAGCCATTGTTCAAACAATCGTTTGGGTAGTTGGTATGGCATTTATGTCAACTTCTATGCACTTTGCAGGTTTACTTGGTGCACCGAGACGTTCTTCATTTTCAACCTATGGAAATTCAGCACAAGCAGCCGAATGGATTCCTTATCAAATTGCACAAGCAGTTGGAGGCACTATTCTATTTATAGGAATTATTCTAATATTAGTAATTGTTGTTAACCTTGCATTCTTTGCACCAAAAGGTGAAACAGAATTCCCTATTGGTGAGGTTACAGATCATGCAGAAAAAACTCCAATGATTTTAGAAAACTGGAAAATATGGGTTGGGGTATTAATTGCATTAATTCTTATCGCTTATGCAATTCCGCTTATTGATATGATTCAAAATGCACCACCAGGATCAAAAGGCTTTAATAACTTATTTTAACATAAGAAAAGCGCAGGGCGCCCGGAGCTAGACACTAAAACTAGGAACAAACTTTTATATTTTCTTATCTTTTAAGAAACCAACATGACTTCTCGTAGCAATGTTGGTTCCGTTTATTTTAAAAAAACTCCCCACTTTTCGGAGAGTTTTTTTAAATTTCAAGAAAATTTTAAGTGATATACACTACTATATTTGTCTTCCAAATATTTAATTAAATGATCAGCATTTAATCCTTCCCCTGTTATATCTTGTAGTATCTCAAGTGGTTTTTTTAGTTTCCCATGTTTATGTACGTTCGCTGTCATCCACTCTTTAATTGGTTGAAGGTTTCCTTCTTCAAGCAATGTATCATAGTTTGGAAGATCCTTTAACATCGCTTGTTTTAATTGTGCTGCATACATATATCCTAATGCGTATGATGGGAAGTAACCAAAACTCGCACCTGCCCAATGAACGTCCTGAAGAACACCTTGCGCATCGTCTTTTGGTCTAATCCCTAAATATTCTTCGTATTTCGAATTCCAGATTTCAGGTAAATCTTTTACGTCAATTTCATCATTAAATAAACCTTTCTCTATCTCATAACGGACCATAACATGGAGTGGGTATGTTAACTCATCAGCTTCAATTCGAATCAATGATGGCTTTGACTCGTTTATAGCACGATAAAATTCATCAATAGAAATGTCATCAAACTGTCCATCTGCAAAACGCTTTAATGAAGCATAATTATTCTTCCAATATGAGAAGCTTCGACCAACGAAGTTTTCATAAAACAGTGATTGTGACTCATGTATCCCCATTGATGTTCCCGTGCATAAAGGCGTCCCAATTAATTCTGAAGAAATATTTTGCTCATAAAGTGCGTGTCCACCTTCATGAATTGTTCCAAAAACAGCAGTCCGAAAATCTTGTTCATCATATTTTGTTGTGACGCGTACATCACCTGGGTTTAACCCAATAGCAAACGGATGTACTGTTTCATCTAGTCTTCCAGCCTCAAAATCATATCCCATATCCTTTAGTAAAGAAAGACTAAAGTCACGTTGTTTCTCTTTTGGAAATGACGCAAATAAAAACGACGTCTCTGGCTGATTGGTAGATTCGGAAATCGCTTTTACAAGTGGAACAATCCTGTCTCTTAAATTAGAAAATACTTCATCTAGTACATCGACAGTTACACCCGGCTCATACATATCAAGTAATGTATTATATTTATTACCTTCATAACCCCAATAATTAACGAATTTTTTTGTGAATTCAACAAGTTTTTCTAAGTATGGCTGAAACATTGCAAAATCAGCTTGTTCTTTTGCTTTTTCCCATATCGATTCAGCTTTAGATCGGAGAATAACATATTCTTTATACTCCTCTGCAGGTATCTTTTTATTGCGATCATATTCTTTTTTAGATTCTTCAAGCGTTTTTCTTGTTATTTCGGATAATTGTTCAACAACATCTTTGGCTGTTAATTTCGCAATGTATGCTGCCATTTCTTCTGACGTTGACATTTTGAACACATCAGACGATAGCATACCAATGATTTCAGAACGTTGCTCTACCCCTTTTTTCGGAGCTCCCGTTCTCAAGTCCCAAAACATAAGACCAATTGCTTCATTGTAGCTCGTCATTTTCTTTACATAATCTAAAAATTGCTTCTCAGTTTTCTGAATTTCAGGCATCTATGTAACCCCCATATATTTTTTAGACTCCTTATTGTATTTCAACACACTTTGCACCATTTCCTTTTTTAATCCTTATAAAGATCAGTGGTGGTATTAAAGTCCCTTAATGTGGCGTGTAAACTAAATATGGTGCATCAAATTGGTAAAATTAAAGAGAAGAATAATTCTATTCTTCTCTAATGTTTGTTGGTAACGCTTGTTTAATTTTATCCAAAACTTCATTTTCTATATCGTCCGTCAGGTATATCGAAACAATACCCTTATCGTCATGGGCCCTTATTAAGCGTCCTACGCCTTGTTTAAGTCTTAGCAGCATATAAGGAACATCTACTTTCCAGAACGAATCACTAGCTGACTTTCGTTTGGCTTGAAACACAGGGTCATTTGGTGGATATGGTAAAGACCAAATTATAACATTTGATAATGATGGTCCAGGGATATCCAATCCCTCCCATAAATGGACAGCACAAAGGATAGACTGTTCATTGTTTTGAAAACGTGAAACTAATTCACTTATTTCTTGTTCACCTTCGAACAAAAATGTATATTTAGTTTTATTTCTAATGTGTTCTTTAAATAGCTGTAGTTCTTCCTTTGAATTAAATAGAATGAGTGCTCGTCCATTTGTCTTATCCAATTGTTTAATGGTATAAGCTAGTTTCGCAGACAGCAGCCCATCTTTAGCTTGAAACACAGGTGTATAAATAGTCATTTGGTCATTATAATTAAACGGTGATTCTACCGAGAATGACTGAAATTTGTCTATACCAAGACTTGTTGCAATATAATCAAATGACTTATTATCTGCTAATGTTGCAGAAGAAAATATAAATGGAATCTCTTTTGAGAAAACCTTCTCGCTTAAAATATGTTCAACTGCATGTGGCATAATTACTAATGTACTGTCATTTTCAAAAGACTGCTCCATCCACGAAATGGCGTCGTCATTTTCTAATAATAATTTTATTGAATATTCCATACGATCTATGTGTTCATCTACAATGTTAAGTTCATATTGGTTGATCGTGTACGTTTCACTTTCAAAAACTAAACCTTCTCCTATTTGTGTAAGCTTACGATATAGCTCACCCGCCTCTTTCTTAACCTCACCGCTAAAAGAGATATCCATTCTATCTGATCCTACAACACTACTTGAATAATTATTTAGTGTATTGAAAAAGCGTTCATTTTGTTCAATCGTGCTTTCAATTAGATAGGCTAGTTCTTCGCGAATATCGTTTTCTAAAAGTCTGGTTAACAGATTTTCAAGCGTAGATTCCCTGACGCGGTATGTCAACGCTTTTTGTGCTGCAAACTCTAATAAATGACCTTCATCAAAAACAACAGAACTACCCTCTGGTAGTAATGGTAATTGACCTTCACGCTTCCTTGCCTCAACAGTCCAAGTATGCTCCATGTAAAAGTCATGTGAACAGATGATTAAATCTGATGCTTTTCTGTAGTAATCTCTTGATAAGGTTTGTCCACATCTATGCCGTTTTTCACATGCAAAACAGTCCTGAAAAGAATCCCATGCCACTTTATCCCATTCATCATCATTTACACGAGGGTAATTTTTCCGATCACCATAATGATAAAAGGACTGCAAAGCAGAATGATTATGTACAAACTCAGGTAAATCACCATGGATTTCTTCTATTAAAGTAGATTCCGTTTTAAGCAAAGTGTCATCAAGTTTACGTAAACATAAATATTGATCTTGTGATTTTGCCAATCTAACATCTATATGTAAATCAAGTGCTTTTGAAAGCTTTTCTATATCTCCTTCTTGTTTAACGAGCTGTTCAATTAGTGACTCATCCGCACAAGCAATTATAGCTGGTTTTCCTGTATATCTTGCATAACACAGTGCATATAACAAGTATACAAATGTTTTCCCAGTACCTACTCCAGCTTCAGCGAATACAACTGATTTTTCCTTAAATGCCCTTTCCAGTTGAAACGCCATAAAAATTTGTTCATCTCTTAGCTCATATCCCTTTTCAGGTAAAATATCATAAAAAATATCGCCAATCCATTCATTCAACTTGTCAAAAAAATTATCATTTTTTGAAACTTGAAAAGGCAATCGCTCTCGAATCATTAAATAAAACCTCCAAAACCTTTATAAGACTAAACTGTAATTATCTTATAGATTGACTAGTAAGTCAATCTAATAAGAAAACTCGCCATTTGGCGAGTAGACATGGTAGGTATTTTTCTAAGGTTGTAACTAAGTAGGTGTACACTTTTTTCACGAAAGCTAGAAATAAGCAAAACAATTCAAATAAACCTTACTTTCTATAACGTAAATACTCTTTTCCAACGGATGTTGCATGTGATAATCCCTGTAGATATTCTTCTTCGGCTTGTGAAATATTTTCAAATCCACTCGTTTCTTGTCCAGCTTCCCTTAATAACGCTTTATATGAAGTTTCTAATGCTTCACGTATTTTAGAAAAGTCCATCGTATTCAACTCACACACTCCTGCACAACAATATAATTAACAATTACATTTTATGTCGTGTTTTGAAATTATATTCATATTAAAAAATTATTTTAGATATGGTAAGATTGATGTTATATAAATAATCTTTGTTACGTCTAGGAAAGATAAGACACCACTACACAGCTTTCTAATTGAAATTAACTGGTACATTGTTTACGCAAACAGCGTTTAATCAACAGGAATGAATGTAATTCACTAACCTAGTTATCTCGTGGCGGACGTGGTCCGAAATACTGATAAAAGTCGGTTTTAATAAAGCCATTAAATAATTTACGCTTTTTAGTTGCAGGCTTACCATATATGTTTTCAAAATTTTCATTGGATGTAAGCATGTACACTGACCAAGTATCTAACTTAGAGAAAGCCTTCCCCATTTCTTTGTACATCAATTCTACAGCTTTTTTTTCGCCTAGACGTTCACCGTATGGAGGATTACCGATGAGCACACCATAATCTTTGTTTGTCGTAAAATCAGATACTTGCATTTGTTTAAAACTAAGCAACTCAGTAAAACCGGCTTCCTCAGCGTTATCTTTTGAGACTTGAATCATTCTGTGATCAATATCGAGTCCCATTATATCCAATGGTTGATCATATTTAGCCAGGTCTTCGACTTCTTGTCTAGCTTCATCCCATATACTTTTCCCAATCCAGTCCCATTCTTCCGATGCAAAGCCACGATTAAAACCAGGAGCAATATTTTGTCCGATTAACGCAGCCTCAATTGGAATTGTACCGGATCCGCAAAAAGGATCAACAAAAGGGCGGTCTGGTGTCCAATTCGTAAGTTTAATTAAGGTAGCTGCTAATGTTTCTTTAATAGGTGCTTCTCCTTGACCAACACGATACCCCCGTTTATGTAAACCAGAACCACTTGCGTCAATAGTTAATGTGGCTACGTCTTTAAGAAGTGCTATTTCAATACGGAAAAACGGACCACTCTCCTCTAGCCAATTTGTTTGTTTTTTGTAGTGTTTTTTTAGATTTTCAACAACGGCCTTTTTCACGATGCTTTGACAGTCTGAAACACTAAATAATTGAGATTTAACAGACTTTCCAATAACAGGAAATTCAGCGTTTTCCGGTAAAAAGTCACCCCAGTTTAAAGCTTTGGTTTTTTCAAATAATTCATCAAAACTTGTAGCTTTAAACTCACCAATTTTTATTTTTACACGATCTGCAGTTCTAAGCCATAGATTACTTCTACAAATAGCCTTCTCATCAGCCTCAAAGATCACTTTTCCATTTTCAACTGTGCATTCATATCCTAAATCACGAACTTCCTTAGCAACAATCGCTTCAATTCCCATTGCTGATGTCGCAATTAACGTCATTTTTCCCAAATTCATTCACCCTTATTTTTAATTTTGCTTTATCCAATCTACTATGTAATCATTTATTTTTGTTTCTATGTAATTTATTTTCATATAACAACCTTACTATATACTTTGCATTAAGAAAAGTGCAGGGCGCCAGCCTATCGGCGCGTCGATTAAAACCCGCCACGTCCTGTGGCGAACATCGACATCAGCACATCCTGTGCAAGTCAAGCATAAGACGAGCCCTGACTGAAGGCGTTTTTTGCCTTCGGGAAGGGATTGGCTTATGCCATAGAGCCGATGGCGCCCGGAGCTAGACACTAAAACTAGGTTCAAATTTTTATTCTTTCTTAATCTTTAAATAAAAGCCCCCCTATACAGGAGAGCTTTTAAATAACGTAATTTATATACACTAATAACGTTCTATAAGCCATGTTTTGTACCAGCGTACTGCAATCGGCAAAATGCCTCGTACATAGGTGGTAATCATCTATCTACAGACCGCAATAGGTCTGTCCTTCCTCTTGTTGAATTCCTTAAGGAAGGTGCCCCTACCAAATTTGGGTTTCTCGCTCGAGGGGTTTACCCGTTCCACTCTTGTAATTTCTTACAAGACTACGTCACTGTGGCACTTTCAAGGTATTCAAACCATATCCATAAGGACTTAGGTTTTTTCCCTGCCGTTAGTCCAGTTTACACCAAACTACCCTAGCTTATTTTTTCGCTAGGCACGAACACTACGGACATCTCAGACCGTGCGAGCATGGACTTTCCTCTGTAAAAATTAATTTACAGCAATTACCCGAACGTTATTAATGTTGCTAAATTATTATAGTAAAAAAAGCGCAGAAAAGCAACTAATTTTCACTAGTAATATTTGACATCAATCAAACAACTTACTTCCAAATACATGTTTTTCTAAATTGGATAACCTTTTTAATATGTCAAAATTAGTGGTCCCTGTTTGTGGTGGTGTAGGTTGTTTTTTAAATGAATCATCTAATTGGCGCTTCAATCGTACATTTTCCTGTTGTAGTTCATCAATTTCTTGTTGGAATGTTTCGTAATCTTTTATGATTAAATCTAAAAATTTGTCCACATCCTCTTGTTTATATCCCCTCATACCTGTCCTAAATTCTTTTTCAAGAATATCTTTCACGTTTAACTTTTTATCCGATAACATAGTATTCACCTCGATACACTTTCCCCAATCTTCTCATTCTATTTTTTCAAAAATTTAACGGCTTGTCAATTTTTCTTTTAAGATGTAATTAAAGCCAATAGGTTATTTCTCTCATTCAGGCCAAAAATTTGTCTTTTTCATCCTTTCTTCTTCAACAATCATTTGCAAATCATATGAATTTATCAAGTAAATATCATATTGCTCATTTTCTGCCCGCTTTTTTGCCTCTTTTAGAATATATTGAGGATTACCAGGGTTATCCTCATCATATAACAGAATCAGGGCATCACTTTTATCAATAAAAAATTGATTCTTTAAACGGAATTGGTTGGGATTCTCATATTTTTTATTCGTTATACTATTAACATAATCGGCTTGAGACAAAATAAAATCATAATACTCTTTATTATCATCTTTCCAATTTTCTTCTTGTTCGAGAAATGGTGTAAAGACCGCAAGCTTTAAATCAGGATATTCTACTTGAAGATCGTATGTAATTTCTGCGGCCCATAGTTCAGTACCTAATTGTCCACTAACGATAACCCACTCTAAACCATCTTCTGCTAATTGTTGGATCTGTTTCTTTAAAGCCTTTTTAATGAAGTCAACTTCTGGTTGATCATTTTTAAAGATACCTAATTCATGCGGCTTATAGCCTGATACGGCAACTATCCTACTCAATTTATAACTCCTTTAAATATAAAATAAGTAATATAGAGAAACAGGAACTGATCTGTCTCAGCCCCTGTTCGTCTATCATTATCTGCCTGGGAACGGGTGCGGCATACCAGGACCGCAGTTAAAATGTTGATGTGAAACTTCATTCGCAACAGATTCAGTGTGTGGATAATAGTGTACATGCTCATACATGTGATGGTTTACATTTTGAGTATGTGACGGATGAATATGTGGTACTACCGTCTTATGACAAAAATGTTGAGTGTTACATTTTGTTGGGTATACAATAGGTGCTGCCATGTTAGGTCTTCCAAACATATGAATTTCCCCTTTCCTTTCCTTCATCTGTGTTACACTATCAGCCTATGAAGAAATGGGGCCACATGTACTAATACAAATACCTATTTTACTAGGTTTATTTAAGATTGCTTCATTTTTAACGATTAATTTACCTGTTAACTAAAGAATTTAATTTATCGTTTATAGAAATGTATAAAGTCCATCTTTAATTCCTGAGAGGATCCATACAATAATAAAAACAACTAAAAAGTATAAATATAGAACTTTTTTATACATGCTACTCTCTCCATTACAATTATAAAGTTAGAACGAAAATGAATCATTCCAAATTTATATTTTACACCTATCAACATTTTTCTACAATGTAAATTTAAAGAATACCATATTTTTTCTATAATCGACAAATCAGCTTAAAAAACCTCAAATTTTGCACTTACCCGAGGAATATTTACTGAACATTCCCACATTTGTTTTTTAGCCGAGAAATTCGTTTTTCGAACTCTAAGCGCTCGGTCACTTCCTTTGCTTTTATTAGTCTTTGTTTACCTTTCCACAAATTAAAAGCAAGCTCTGCAAAATCACTAGCGGTTTGGATATCCTTGATTTTATGTTCGTACAGCTTTGATAATTCAATCGCGGCTTTTATTTTATAATGAGTCCCACCATGCCTATAAACATCTTTATAGTTAAGAATTGCCTCACTCCAATTTCGATTTTTCTTATTGATAATGGCTAAAGCAAACTTAGCACTGATAGATTCATCAGTATTTTGTAACGAAGCTAACCTGTACCCCTCTGCCGCCACTCTTTTTTGCCCTAGTGAATCAAACCAACGAGCTACTTCATACTGTTCAGATTGATTGGTATCGGTAGATAAGAGAGTTTTGGATAAATGAATATATAAACTGATAAGTGAAAGTATATCTGCTTCATTATGTACCATTACACCAAATATTCCTTCTGGATTTTTGTTTTGAAGATAATCGAAGTAAATAATCGGTGCTAAGTAACCTGGCACATCATTCGTTCTTTTAATATCTAGAATTTCTTTTTCAACATTCGTTAAGCGTACAGATTCGAGTCTTTTTTTCCATAGTCTTCGTGAAGCATGATATAAATCAAAATGACCAAATTCAGGTAATTTGGGGATTGCATCTCTTATAAGGGTATGACGAGTCTTAAGCTGTGGCCAATCAAATGATTTTCCGTTATAAGTAACTAATGTGGTGTAATCCACACATGAAAGGAAGCTCTGAAATAGTGCAACTTCAGCTCCTGGATTTGGAAGAAAATGTTGAGTTAGAACAACTTCTTGCTCTGTTATCCTTGCTTGTCCTAGTAGAAAAATTGTGTTACCCACTCCACCTCCTAGACCAGTTGTTTCTGTATCAAAAAAGAATAAATCAGAAGACCTATGATCTCTACTAGACAGAGGGTGCTCGGTGCTAGTTTCATTCCACATTTTCACGATATCATTTAATTCCTTAAAGCAATATAGCCCATGTTGATAGTCTAGTGGATATGTTACAGTTCTTACTAAACAATAAGAGTCGTCAAAATAAAATGGCTTTGCTCCAAATTGAAGCCACTTCTCAAGGAATGGGATTTCCTCTTTCTTGGTTTCTGTTACCTCTGTGGTTTTCTTTTGTTCGCGAGGTTGTTCTAATGTAATATGATTTTTTAAACGATTTAATTTACCCTTTATTGACATTGAAAGCCCTCGTTTTCATTTAACTTGTTTTTTAAGTTTCTGAACTAGTTTAAGTGCATCTAGTTTTATCATATCATTTGATACTTCAGTACCAATGCATGAAGGACATCCAGTTTCGCAGCTACAGTATGAAATCATTTTTTCAGCTTCTTCTAAAATAGCTTCGAAAATTCCATAAACTTTTTCACTCAATCCCACGCCACCTGGGTATCTATCATATAGAAATATTGTAGGCTGCTCATTATGGACTGCTTTTACTTGTGGAACGACGTGCAAATCAGCTGGATCGCACATTACAAGGAGCGGGGCAACATGGCGTAAGACATTTGCAACACCAATAAGACCTTCCTCAATCCTTTGTTCACTTAACTCTTCTAACTCAGCTTTACTTATACTGATCCATGCTGCTGATGTATGGAGTTCTTCTTCAGGCAAATGAATCGGTCCTGAACCGATATTCTCATGTGTTTCAAATTTTATCTTTTTAAAGATGGTAGCCATTGCTTGAACCGTTACATCACCAAAGCCAATTTCAAATTTCTCTTGTATGCGTTCCTTATCAATCTCTAACACTCGTAATTGAACAGCTAGATTAGCGTCGGTAAAGTAATCCACATCAACCTCACGGACAAACGCCTTCTTTTCCTCCCAATCAAGCTTTTCTACCTGGTATTGAACCCCTTGATGAAGATAAATCGCCTCATCATGTAAAAGCGTCATAGCGCTAAATCTATCCATCTCTCCAATTACTTTTACAGAAGCAACATCGGATTGATCAATAATAACAATATTTTCTTGTGATGCAGACCGCAGGCTAATGTTGTGAGCAGGGAATGAATCATTCATCCAATACCATTTACTTCCGTTATGATGCAATACTCGTTCTTCTGTTAGAAACTCTAAAAGCTCCTCTAGATCTACCCCATCAAATGTGTCACCTTCTTGAAAAGGTAATTCATAGGCAGCACACTTAATATGGTCAACTAAAATAATTAAATTATCTGGGTTAATACGAGCTGTCTCTGGATTACTACTGAAAAAATAGTCAGGGTTTTGAATCATATATTGATCCAATGGACTTGAGCTTGCAACCATGATGATAATCGCTTCTCCTTGCCTTCTTCCAGCACGACCAGCTTGCTGCCAGGCACTCGCAATCGTCCCTGGATACCCAGTCATTATACAAACTTGTAGTTGACCTATATCGACGCCTAACTCAAGTGCATTCGTGCTAACAACCCCGTAAATCTCACCATTACGCAACCCTTTCTCAATTTCACGACGTTGCTTAGGTAAATACCCACCTCTATAGCCACGTATTGATTTAGCACCAAGCTGATTTTTAACCAGCTCTTGTAAATAAGTTAAGATAATTTCAACCCGCACTCTACTTCTTGCAAATACAATCGTTTGAATTTTATTTTTTAAAAATTCACTTGCTAGTTTCCTTACTTCAAGTGTCGCACTTCTACGAATATTTAACGGTTTATTGACAATCGGTGGATTATAAAAAACAAAGTGTTTTTTGCCAGTTGGTGCCCCATTATTATCTATCAGTTTCATTTCTACACCAGTTAATTGTTCGGCAAGTTCCTTTGGATTTGCAATAGTAGCTGATGTACACATAAAAATTGGCTTACTTCCATAAAATTCACAGATTCTCTTTAATCTACGGATTACATTTGCAACATGACTTCCAAAAACTCCTCGATAAATATGCAGTTCATCAATGACAACATATTTAAGGTTCTCAAATAAAGAAACCCATTTTGTATGATGTGGAAGGATTGCGGAATGGAGCATATCAGGGTTGGTAATTACAATATGACCGGCCTTTCTAACGACCTGCCTAATATTTGCTGGCGTATCTCCGTCATATGTATAGCTATTTATCGCCGCACCCATTTCTTCGATGATTTCATTAAGTTCACTTTTTTGGTCTTGAGCAAGTGCTTTAGTAGGAAATAAGTATAACGCTCTACTTTGATTATTTTCCAGTATATTTTGCAGTACGGGTAGATTATAGCAGAGTGTTTTCCCAGAAGCAGTGGGTGTGACAGCAACAAAGTTTTCATTATTCCTGACCGCACTATATGCACTTGCTTGGTGCGTATAAAGATTATTTATCCCTCTTTTATTTAATGCGGATTTTAATCTATCATTAATACTATCTGGAATATCAACACAATCTGCAGCTTTAGGTTCAATTGTATGCCAATGTACTAAATTCTCTTGAAATTGTGGCGTTTCCCTAATTAACTCAATAACCTCATGAATATTTTTTCGAACTCTCATCATTTTCACCTCATCCAATACTTCTATTGTAGCGAATAGACGTTCGTTATTAAAGTCTTTCTTTTTAGAAAAAGTTGGATTAGAGATTTAAACGATATCGAAACACTCTATAAAATTAAAATATTCATATCTGCGAAGAACAAAAGCGCAGGGCCCCGCTTCCAAGGAACATCGACATCAGCACATCCTGTGTAAGGTAAGCATAAGGCAGTTCCTATAAGAAGGTGTTTTTTTCTCCTTAAAGGAAATGGCTTATACCATAGGGTAGATGACGACCGGAGCAAAACACCAAAACTAGGCATAAAATTTTATGCTGTCACATATAAATCCAGATATTATAAAAAAATCAATCAAGCTATATCCTTGATTGATTTAAAGTTTCTAGCTATTTTAATATTTGGTGCAATACCTGTTCAAAGTCGTTAGTGGACTGGCTGCAAGTGAAGTCTCATAAATATAGATAGTAGTGCTGTTGTTTACTCTTTGGTTAACAAGTCAACCACTTTTTTTAGTTTTGGTATAAGCTTCAGATTGGCCTATATTAAAAGTACACAACTTTATTTTAGATTGTTAACAATTAAGAGATTTCACCCTTTTTAACACTTTATCATAGACTTTGATTAATGAACCACCAATTGCCATTTTTGCATTTATGATAAACGGTCAACTTTTAACGCACGCATCGCATTAAGAACGGCAAGCAATGTTACACCAACATCGGAAATAATTGCTTCCCACATCGTTGCAAGGCCGAATGCCCCTAATAACAAGACGATCCCTTTAGTACCAAGAGCAAAAATAATATTTTGCCAAACAATTCTACGGGTGCGTTTGGCGATTTTTATAGCGGTGACAATTTTTGACGGTTCATCAGTCATGATTACAACATCTGCAGCTTCAATCGCTGCATCTGATCCTAGTCCGCCCATTGCTATTCCGATATCTGCTCGTGCTAATACAGGTGTATCATTAATACCATCACCTACAAAAATCAACTTTTCATTTTTTTGTTTTTGACTGTCCAGCAATTCCACCTGTTCGACTTTTTCATGTGGGAGCAATTCAGCTCGGACTTCATCTAATCCTAGCTTTTGTCCAACAGCTTCCCCGACCTTTTTTGCATCACCTGTCAGCATGACTGTCTTTTTAATTCCCAATGCTTTTAAGCCTTCAATTGCTTTTTTAGAGTCTTCCTTCACTTCATCAGAAATGACAATGTAGCCGGCATATTCCCCATCCACTGCAAGATGAACCATTGTTCCTATTACATCTGCTTCTTTAAATAAAACCGCTTCTTTATGCATTAACTTTTTATTACCAGCTAATATCGTCTTACCATTCACTTCAATTTTAATTCCGTGTCCGGCAATTTCATCATAACTTGCGATTTCATCCTTATTGATCTCTTTACCATATGTGGCTAAGATGGATTGGGCAATTGGATGGTTTGAATAGCTTTCTGCTAAGGCTGCATATTCTAATAAGTTTCCCTCTGTCATGTCACTTTTTGGTACAATGTCTGTCACTTTAAATACGCCTTTAGTCAATGTTCCGGTTTTATCAAACACAACATACTTCACATTATTTAATGCTTCTAAATAATTACTTCCTTTTACGAGAATACCGCTTTTAGACGCTCCGCCGATTCCACCAAAGAATCCAAGTGGGATCGAAACAACAAGAGCGCACGGACACGATATAACCAAGAAAACAAGCGAACGATAAATCCAATCAGAGAAGGTAGCACCCTCAATAACAAGTGGTGGAATAACTGCAAGTAACGCAGCAACAAGCACAACAACAGGTGTATAATATCGTGCGAATCTGGTGATGAATTTCTCTGTTTCCGCTTTACGACTGCTTGCATTTTGAACTAAATCGAGAATCTTAGCTACCGTTGATTCACTGTATTCTTTGGTGACTTGAATCGTCAAGACCCCATTTGTATTCATAAATCCGCTTAATACTTCGTTTCCTTCTTCCACTTCTCTTGGAACGGATTCACCTGTTAAAGCAGATGTATCAACCATGGAAAATCCTTCAACGATCATTCCGTCAAGTGGAATTTTCTCACCAGGTTTAACTAAAATCACATCGCCAACATTAACAACTTCTGGTGCTACCCGCTTCGTCTCAGTTCCAATTTTTAAGGTTGCAAATTCGGGTCGGATATCCATTAAATCACTGATGGATTTTCGGGAACGATTAACGGCAATACTTTGAAACAACTCCCCGACCTGGAAAAATAACATAACAGCAATACCTTCTGGGTATTCACCGATAGCAAATGCTCCAATGGTTGCAATAGACATTAGGAAATTCTCATCAAAAATCTGCCCACGGATGATGTTTCTGCCAGCTTTTAAAAGGATGTCACCGCCTGCTAACAAGTAACTAAAAATAAATATAGGTAGTTCAACTGCTGTACCGAAATCACCTATTAGGGCAATCGCACCTAAAATAACTGCCCCCGCTAGCCGGAAAATCATTTTTTTAATACCAGAATCTTCTCCATCTTCATCATTTAAAGAATTTTGTTCAACGACAACCTCTATATCCGGTTCAATTTTTGGGATACTGATCATTGCGTCACTTACAATTCTGCTCAACGCATTAGAGTTCTGCGCCTCAATAATAAGCTTCTTTGAAACAAAATCAACAGTTGCTATTGTTACACCTTCCATACCGTTAACATGCTTTTCAACTTTTGCAGCACAGTTTGCACAATCCAGCCCCTTTAAAAACAAAACCTGTTTTTTTGATGTGTGTCCCATTGTCTTATCTTTAATGCGAATCCCAGGCTCTAGGCTATTAATAAGCTGCCTCGCTTCCGATACAACACCATCGCCATTTAAATCATCTGTTTTCATTGTCAAAGTCTTCGTCACAAAATTGACCGAGCATTCGTCCACGCCGTTAATTGCCTTGACATTCTTTTCAATTTTTGCCGCACATCCAGCGCAATCAAGGCCTTCAAGCACAAGCTCTCTTTTAATTGCTGCTCTTGCTCCCATACGATCACCTTCTTGTTTTTTAATATAACTTTTATTATTTTGTAATAGATTAAAAATCGATTTCTAATAACAATATATGAGTATATAATCATATATATGATTTTATTATATGTCTGGTAGTCTTTAAATGTCAATACATATATGAATAAGTTAATTTATAAAACTAATATTCTTCCATCAATATAATTGGACTCAATGAATAAAACATGTTCCGTTAATAATCTAATAATTTGCGTCCAATAAAGATAGAATGATAGAGATTATTTTCACATAAAACCGGTAACTTATGTTAAATTGTTGGCATTCAAACAAAAAAGTAAAATACTTGAAAAGAAAAGGACCATCTAAAATTGTTTAACAGTTTTAGATGGTCCTTTTGTAATGCTATCCATTTCGGTTTAGATTAATGATCCTTTATATCACATTGGATATCGGGCGTATCAATTTGGATTGTTGTATGTTCAATACCAAATTTATCATGAAGTAAATCTTTTGCATCTTTTAAAACCGCTTGACTGAACTGGGTATCCTCGATAAGAATATGGCAGCTTAAAGAAGGGATATCGGAGGAAATCGCCCAAATGTGAAGATCATGTACTCCAACGACATTTTTGATCGAGGTGAGGGCTTTTTGAACATCATCCACCTTTATATGTACCGGTACGCCTTCCATTAAAATATGAATAGAATCCTTGGTTACTCGGTAGGCACTAATAATGATAAGAACCGCAACTAGGACACTGGCAATTGGATCTGCTAAATCCCATTCGAAGAACATAATGAAAAGTGCAGCAGTAATCGCTCCAACCGAACCAAGCAAATCTCCAATAACATGCAGGAACGCACTTTTCATATTCAGGTTTCCAGATGTGTCACCTTTCATCAATAAATAAGCAGCAAGGATATTAACAACTAATCCAATAGTTGCTACGATCAGCATTCCAGTGCTTATAACTTCAGGCGGTTGGGATAACCGCCTGTATGCTTCCCAAAAGATATAGAGCGAAATTCCAATCAGCGTTAAACCATTAATAAAGGCAACAAGTACTTCAAATCTTTTAAAGCCAAACGTCTTAAATTCTGTTGCCTTACGTTCGCCTAATGTCATGGCCAAATAACTGAGCCCTAAGGCAGTGGCATCACTCAGCATATGCCCAGCATCAGATAAGAGGGCAAGGCTGTTTGTCATAACCCCACCAATTACTTCTATTATCATATAAAAAGTTATGATAAAGAAGGATAGTTTTAATGCTCTTTTGTTTACGTTTTGTCCATGGCTATGCGAATTGCCCTCACTATGGGAATGAGAGTGAGAGTGACCCATACTAATCCCTCCTTATGTCCATATTGTTTACACAGTTATATATTCATATACAAACGTATGCACGGTATATATTTTTGTCCAATTACAAATATCAGATGCTCCACCACCTAAAATTAATACAAAAAAAGAAGCTACTAAAGCAGCTACTCTCTATTAATAAAATTTTTTTAGAAATCGTAAATCGATGAGAAACGTTAGATTTCAGTAGATGCAGATTCTCAGCGATTTCAGAATTTTTGTTTTTGAGACAGTAAATGATGGAATCTAACTCTTGTTGCGTCTAATAAGTCTTTAAAGTTTTGTGATCCAAAATAACAACATTTGTTCGTCTAATGAATTTTCTTGCTTATCAGGCTAGTTCATATCTTGTTTTTCACTTTTATCCATAATTCACCACCGCAACGCTTCTTCTTAGCAGTCCATTATATTAAAACAGGAAAAAAAAACCAGACCCGCCAATTTGAACAGGTCAGGTTTCCTCCAGGAAAGTTCAGCTGGCCGCATAATATCCTTACGCCCCGCAACCATTTACCTATTAAAGAACTCAGGATTATTTTAGATTCCCTTCTTCAACCAATGTTTTCCATGAGGCTGTCCCATCAGTAGTTTGGTATACGCTTCCGTTAAATGTAACAAAGGTTATTTCATTATCATTTTGAGGATTTTCAGCCAAATAAAGGACGGCATCCTGTTTCATGTCGGGCAGCTTCCTGTTTTTCTCAGATCCATCTGACAGTGAACGCTCCACTAATAGAGGTGTTCCATTATAAGCGCCATACCAAAGGGCATTTTCAGTAAAAAATATAGCCGTTCCCTGCATACCCTTTGTGATTAATTCAAAGTTCTTTCCCTTATCCTCTGACAGGTAGATACCTTCCTTTCCAGCTGCCGCGAGGATATCTGGATTATTTGGATGGACAGCAATGCTAATTATTTCCTGCTCCAGCCCTTGCGCACTTATCTCTTTCCAAGTTTTTGCTTCATCTTCACTAACATAGAATTTGTTTGCTTCCATTAGGGAATTTCTGTTCGGATTCATCACAAATATAACGTTCTTTTCAAAACCGACCCCCATTGCATGAAAATCCGTTTCTCCTTCAAGAGCAAGATTTTCAAGGGTTTGACCATTATCAAAGCTTCTTTTAATTCCAAATGGATTGGGGAGCTCTGAGTCTTCTCCTGGGTGTCCACTTGCATAAAAGCCATTTTTTGTTGCATTAAATCCCATATAATCATTGTTTTCTTCTTTTGTTTTGTACCATTTGCCATCTTCAAATACTTTTATACCGTCATGGGAAGCGAAAAACGGGGCATTTTGATTTCCGGCATATCCAAGTCCGTGGATATGTTCAATCTTACCATCGAACGGTTCAAAAAAACTGTTAGATGCAACGGCTCCATCCTTTTTCGGTACCTGCTCTGTCTTGGAGCTTTGACCGGTTTCCGGTTTTGTTTCCGTTTCATCTACTATATTTTTGTCTTCAAGATCTTCCTCGTTATCCTGCCCGCATGCCGTTAGAGCTAATGTAATCACTAGCACACCAATGATGAAAAAAAACTGTTTCATTACCTTTTCCTCCTACCAAAAATATTATAACTAATGCTAATTGTTACCCATTTGAATTATTGCACACCTAAATGGATATAAAAATTACAAAATGTCAAAGGTAACAGAAGGATGATTTGAGAAGATTATAAAGCCGATCGGGCAGTTTCCTTTGGTAAAATCAACTAAACTGTAATATACCTACCCCAATTATACCTTAATTAAATAAATGACGGATTTATTTAGACACAAAATTTTATGCTTTCACATATAAATTCTAATACCATTAAAAAGCCAGCAAAACATAAGGTTATGCCGACTTTTTCATCACTACCCTAAAAAGTACTGGTATAGCAAAAATATATTTAACGCAATGATAACAAAAGAGATGCCCCATGCAATGATTGTCGTAATCTTCTTATTAACTAGACCACCCATTAGTTTCCGATTGCTTGTAAAAAGAACCAATGGAATTAACGCAAATGCAATCCCAAAAGATAAAATGATTTGGCTCATTACAAGTGCTTTTGTTGCATCAATACCCATTGCAATAATTATAAGAGGTGGTGTAACGGTTATAAGGCGTCTTAAATATATTGGGATTCTTCTCCTTATAAACCCTTGCATAATAATATCCCCTGACATTGTACCGACAGTGGAACTTGCTAATCCTGCGGTAAGCAAGCCAATACCGAATAAAATAGCTGCAAAAGGACCAATTAAGATCCCCAATTGTTCAAAAGCTACACCTAAATCCTCTACAACTAAGCCATTATAAAAGAACGTTGATGCTGCTATTATTAACATGCTTGCATTGATAGCCCCTGCAATTACCATTGCAATCACAATATCAATAAACTCAAAACGGAATATCTTTTTGCGTTCTTCTTCGTTTCTACCAATTACCCGTCGCTGCGTAAGTGCTGAATGTAAATAAATAGCATGTGGCATTACCGTTGCCCCAAGTATTCCAGCAGCAAGTAGCACACTGTTCACATCGTCAAACCTTGGCGTAAACAAGCCAGTTAAAAGTGGACTCATTTCTGGGTTTGCAAAAAACACCTGAATTCCAAAAGCAATAACCACAATGAAAACAAGCCCAGTAATTCCTGCCTCTAAAGACCGTACTCCTCGTCTTTGTAATTCGAGAATAGCAAAAGATCCAATTGCTGCTATGATTGCTGACGGAAAAAGTGGAATACCAAAAAGTAAGTAAAGTCCAAGTGCCGTACCAATAAATTCTGCCAAATCCGTCGCTATCACTACTAATTCACCTTGAATCCAGAGCCCAAAGGAAACAGGCTTCGGAAATTGTTCTCGAGCTACTTCTGGTAAATTCTTTCCAGTGGCAATACCAAGTTTTGCAGACATGGATTGAATCAACACAGCCATCAAATTTGAGAATAACACAACCCAAAGCAACAAATATCCGTATTGGGATCCCGATGCTATATTTGTTGCGAAATTTCCGGGATCAATATAAGCTACAGCTGCTATAAAAGCAGGACCTAAAAACGGTAGCACTCTTCTGAATCCGTGTGTCCGACCACTTAAAGCATCTTGCGCGGACTTTGCCAATGCCTTTTGTTTCATTTTACTTGATGTCACTTTGATTCACCTCGTTACTTAGAGTAATCTACATTGTGTTTGTCTAATATAAAAATGTTTCCCTTAGACAAATTATATTCCCTCACTCAATTATGTGCAACAATAAGTTAAGTTTTTCTATAAAATATAATAAGTGATAGAAAGACATTTGGAGGGACTTCATGCCTACACCTGTATAGAAGAGTGTATTATAGTAAATTATTTACCCTATGACACTAAGGGGTATACTGACTTTCTGCTATAAAAGTACAATTTCTTGGTGTTAAACCCTCATCAGTAACGAAATGGTTCAAACGTGGAATTATGCTGAACCTAGATAATTTTGTATTTCTTTTTCTAGTTTGTTTTTTGTTTTTTTATATAAAAAGAAAATTCCTCCTACCAAAAGTAGGAGGAAGAATATAATGACGCTCTGGGAAAACCCATAAGCCGAATAAATCGGCAAATGCCGAAAATCTAACAAGATTATACGCAGGTGTACGTGAAATTTGTTAATTGGTTTATAATATTTCTGTTCTAGTTTTTAAATACTGAACCTTATACCAATATTGTGAGGTTCTTCTAACTATGAAGTAAAATAAATTAGAAAAGCGCAGGGTTTTTGCACCTCTTTATTTAAAATCCTAATGATGTCTAGCGTGATGAATTGTTTGTTCAAGTATGTTCATAACATGGTTATCATCATGTGAATAATACAAAGACGTTCCTTCACGGCGATATTTCACTAATCGTAAGTTTTTTAAAAATCGTAATTGGTGAGAAACCGTTGTTTGTAAAAGGCTTAATTTTTCAGCGATTTCATTTACAGAATGTTCCTTTTGGAATAAAAGGTGTAGAATTCTAATTCTTGTTGGATCACCAAGAGCTTTAAATGTCTGTGACACCATAAACAATGTTTCTTCATCTAACTCATCTGTAACGTCTGACGGTAGCTTTTTTTCATCTCCCATTTTTTCCTCCTACAATAACTAATCTATGAATATGGGTTCATGTTTGTTGTATAAATTTTACAAAATGTCTATAGATTAGTCAATTATCATCCTATAAAAAGTAGATAGACTTTTATAATTTATAATTCCTAAACTAAGAAAAAAAGATGCAAAATTCTAGCATTGAAACTTTTTGAAATCCTCCCAAAAGGATTTCAAAAATCGAAACTAAGCTAAAAGTACCAATCGGCGCGTCCATTAGAACCACAATTTCTTTATCAGAAGTTAATAAAAAGCGTGTTCAAATAAAATACTACCAACTAAAACGAAGGATAATAAAAATATCATTCAAACAAAAGCAAGATAGTATCTCCAAAATGACGAGAGATTAACAAAAAACATTCCAATCATATTAAAAGAATGCCTTCCTGAGATTTTGCATCTTTTGCATCATTTATCATATGTTACCTCAATTGTAACCTATGCTGCATTATTTTAGGGAGGTAGTTGCGTTTTCCGCCCACCTTAAGGAACGTAAACGGTGTTGCAGCTAACGACATTCTTGTGTACAGTGTAAGCATGTTTGTAGCACATTATTGTGATTAGCATCTGGAAACTGTCCACATGTATTTCCACATAATTCATAAACATATGCAAAATATCGAGCAACGGATATAGCTAAATGATTATTTTCAGCTAAGTATTTTGCAAATATCTGGACAATCTCGAAGCAATTGAATTTCAGTTCACCCAATATTTTTTTAAGTAGATATTATAGTGACAAACGAATTAGGAGACTCCTGTCTTCTCAAATTGAAGTACAGGAGTAAAATTCCTTACCTTATTTGCTCGTGTCCTCTAAATTATGACGCTTTTCTATATCTTGTATTTCCCCTTCTTGCTCATTTACTTCATCCATTTGTTTTCTTTTTCCCCAAAAGAGCCCCCATGGATCTCTCCTTGAAAAGTCGCCTTCTTTTCGATCATCAATATGATCATCAATACGATCATGAATAATTTCAACGTTTTTTGCATGAATGATTAAGTTATCAACATAAATTACCTTTTCTTTTTTATTTCCGGACATCCCTACACCTCCCCTATCATGTTAATCGTTTATATCCTATTCAAGTAAATCTTCTAACGTATGGGCATATATATCCATTTAGAGCATTCTTTAAGAATTATTTTCTAATTCCTTATCAACATTACTTTTTTATTAAAATAGGCATAAGTACAATCAATTCTACTCTTTCCATAATAGGCTATATTAATCCTATAAATGAAAGGAGAATTATTATGGGTTTTGGATATGGATTTGGTAATTATGGCGGCTATGGCGCTGGTGTTGGTGGCTATGGCGCTGGTGTTGGTGGCTATGGCGCTGGTGTCGGTGGCTATGGCGCTGGTGTCGGTGGAGGCGGAGCATTCGCTCTGATCGTAGTATTATTCATTTTACTAATAATTGTTGGAGCAGCCTTTGTATAATTAATATGCTTTAACAATTAACTAAGGACCGACTAGCGAATCGGTCCTTTTTTATCGCTCTATACTCTTCCCTTGGGATAGGCATATGAATATGTGTAAACTATATACCATTATTTAAAAAAAGAAAGTAAGTTGATGAACGAGGTCTCTAAGTCTGAAGCAATACCACTTTATATAGCAGCATTAATGTATTCCTTTTATAATTCTCATTGTATGTATATAATAAGAGAGGATTTAAAAAGAGAGGATGAAACTAACATATGAACATAACTGGTCATACCATTTCAAAATTAGAGGACCCTATGGGTTTATTAACTGGTGAGCGTTATGAATTTATATTACATATAGAGGTTCCGATTGAAGATGAGTTACACTCTGAAAAAGGCATCTTTATTAGAGCTATACTCGTCACAGACGAAAAGGGTGAACGCATTGCACAGTACCATTTAATTGAGAAGGAAACTAATCAACATTTAGATTTTGAGCTTGAACAAGAAGAAGAAGAGATGATCATTACATACTGCAAAAATCATTTTACTAAATAAGAGAAACGTAGGGAGACCGCAACTAGACACCAAAACTAGGTGAAAATTTTTATGCTTTCTTACAATAAGCAAAGAGCAGAGATGTTTCATTATCTCTGCTCTTTTATGTTTTATGTATATTTTCTTGATTCATCACCACTTTTTGTGATTTGACTAAAAAAAGGAAAACATTCACAGATTCCTGGCAATAATGTTAGTGACTAAAACAAACATTACAGGAGATTCTGGAATTTTTTTCCATTTCACTAGATTTGCCAGAATTTGATGTTGTTAAACAAGAGACTTTTCCTACTCATTATATCGTCCATGTTCACAAATAATGGTGAAGAGACATTTTCTTAGATATGAATCGACTTATAAATAAAAAATCGACCCCATAACGGATCAATTTTTTGTAGTTTCATTATATAAATGGCATGCAGTAAAATGTCGAGGTTTTACTTCTTTCCACCCTGGAGTCTCTTTTGCACAAATATCCATGGCGTGCTGGCAACGAGTTCTAAAAACACAGCCACTCGGGGGATTCATAGGACTTGGAACATCTCCTTCTAATATAATCCGCTCTGAGTGTTTGGTCGGATCCGGAATTGGAACAGCAGACAATAAGGCTTGAGTATATGGATGTAGTGGTTCTTCATACACCTCTTCACTATCTGCAAGTTCAACCATATTTCCTAGATACATGACTAATACTCGATCAGAAATATATTTTACCATCGAGAGATCATGTGCAATAAATAAATACGTTAATCCCATTTTCTCTTGCAAATCCTTTAACAAATTGACTACTTGGGCTTGGATTGAAACATCTAGTGCAGATATTGGTTCATCACAAACAATAAACTTTGGATTAAGCGCCAACGCTCTTGCAATTCCAATCCTTTGCCTTTGCCCGCCACTAAATTCATGAGGATAACGGTTTGCGTGTTCCGGATTTAGGCCAACTAGTTCTAATAATTCGACTACACGTTCCTTACGTTTTTTCCCTTTAGCTACACGATGAATATCTAGCGGTTCTGCAATAATATCCTCAATTTGCATTCTAGGATTAAGAGATGCGTAAGGGTCTTGGAAAATAATTTGGACATCCTTTCGAAGCCTCTTCATAGCTGAAGATGATAGTTTATATATATTTTCCCCATCAAAGATTACTTCACCATCTGATGGTTCCAACAAACGGATAATTGTTTTACCTACAGTTGATTTCCCACATCCACTTTCACCAACTAACCCAACTGTTTCTCCACGTAAAATATCTAAGCTTATATTGTCCACAGCTTTTAAAGGGACTCCACTTGAGTGAAAGTACTTTTTCAGATTTTTTATTTGTACCAAAGGCTTCTCATTTATTGTTGATTCAGTCGACAACGTAATCCCTCCTTATGAACTCTTTTGTACAGACTTTGCTAAAGGGTGGTGTAACCAACAAGCCGCTTGCGCAGTTTTACCGATTTTTTCAAGAGTTGGTGCATGCTCTTTACATACTTTCATAGCCTTCTCACAACGGGCATAGAAAGCACAACCCTTTGGAGGATCAAGTAAATCTGGTGGAGTACCTGGAATTGGAGATAACTTTTCATTCCTACTCATATCTATTCGAGGCATCGATTTTAATAGACCTTCTGTATAGGGATGGTTGGGACTAGCGAAAATTTCATTTATGGTACCGGATTCAACAACTTGACCTGCGTACATGATTACAACTCGGTCACACATTTCTGCAACTACTCCAAGATCGTGTGTAATTAAAATAATCGATGTATCCGTTTTTTCTTGAAGGTCTTTCATTAGTTTTAAAATCTGGGCTTGGATTGTAACATCCAATGCAGTTGTTGGTTCATCTGCTATTAATAGGTTGGGTTGACAAACAAGCGCCATTGCTATCATTACCCTCTGACGCATTCCTCCCGAAAATTCATGTGGGTATTGATTATAACGTTTTTCAGGGTTCGGTATGCCTACCATCTCTAACATATTGATCGCAGTGCCATATGCCTCTTTTCGCGACATACTATTATGTTTTAAAAGCCCTTCTGTAATTTGCACTCCAATGCGACTCGTGGGGTTTAATGAAGTCATTGGGTCTTGAAAAATCATCCCTATTTCATTGCCACGTATTTTTTGCATTTCTCTTTCACTTTTTTCAGCTAGATTACTATTGTTTAAATGAATAGACCCCTCCTTAATGATTGCTTGAGGTTCCGGTAGTAGACGCATAATGGATTTCGCAGTTACACTTTTACCGCAACCTGATTCACCAACAATTGCTACAGCCTCACCAGGTTTCACATAAAAAGATACACCCCTGACCGCCTGTACTTCACCAGCATACGTTTTAAACGAAACGTGTAAGTCCTTTACTTCTAACAAATTCCCCATTGGTTGTCCTCCCTACTATTTTCGTAATTTAGGATCTAAAGCGTCTCTTAAACCATCTCCAAAGACATTAAAAGCAAACATAGTTAGTGATATGAGAATAGCAGGAATAAACAATTGATAAAAGTTACCTATTAATATACTCCCAAGGGCGTCATTGGCCATTGTCCCCCAACTCGCTTCCGGTGCAGGGATCCCTAACCCTAGAAAACTAAGAGTGGCTTCTGCAAAAATTGCCGATGGAACAGTTAATGTTACATTTACTAAAATAGGTCCCATTGTATTAGGAATTAAATGCTTCCTAAGAGACCAGGAGGTAGAAGCTCCCATTGCGTTAGCAGCCTGAATATACTCGTATTCCTTTAATTGTAGTACTTGACCTCTAACAAGCCTTGCCATCGGAATCCAACCGGTGATAGTCATCGCAATGATTATCGGCCATAAACCACGTTCTAACACAATCATAATTAAAATAACCATTAATAAATATGGTATTGCATAAAGGATCTCAGCAATCCTCATCATTGCATTATCAACCTTTCCACCCTTGACCGCTGAAATACCTCCATATACAACACCTGCAACGAAATCTATTAGTGCCGCCATAAAACCAATAAACAAGGAGATTCTTGCGCCATACCAGGCTCTTGTAAACAAATCACGACCTGATTGATCAGTTCCAAACCAATGTTCTAAGTTCGGACGCAAATTCTTTTTAGTAAAATCTTGTTCATAATATGTGTATCCATTTAAATAAGGACCAATTAGCGCCATGATTACCAAGAAAATAATAACGATTAAACCAAACATCGCCAATTTATTTTCTTTAAAACGTCGCCACGTATCTGCCCAATAAGACTGGATAGGACGAGATATTTTTTCAGCCTCTTTAAAGTTATCCTCTACAGGAGTAAACATATCCTCTGTTAACTTTAGATCATTTGCCATTATTTACTCTCCCCCGTCACCTTAATTCTTGGATCGATCCATGTGTAAGCAATATCGACTATGAATATCAAGAAGATGAGGATTGCACTATAAAAAACGGTAGAACCAAGAATAACTGGATAATCTCGGTTTGAAATACCTTTAACAAACATTTCTCCCATACCAGGTATCCCGAAAATGCTTTCAATAATAAAACTTCCAGTTACAAGGTTTGCAGTTAATATCCCAAGTACCGTTATTACAGGTAATATCGCATTTCTTACCGCATGCTTTATGATTATTACACCTTTTTTTAACCCTTTTGCTTTTGCTGTAATAATATAATCTTGACTTAAAACCTCTAACATACTTGAACGCATCAACCGAGCTATATATGCCATGGGCATCATTGCAAGGGAGATGGATGGTAAAACTGTATGTGACCATGATTTCCAGGTAGCAACCGGGAATAATCTCCATTCCACTGCTAAGAAATTCATTAAAAACGTTGCTAATATAAAACTAGGTACTGAAATTCCGATAATCGCAAGAACCATAGATAGATAGTCAGGAAATTTGTTCCGATATAAGGATGCGATAACACCAAGGATTAACCCAAAAGTAACCGCAATCAAAAGAGCCTGAGCACCTAAATGTAAAGATATCGGGAACCCATTTTTAATATAATCGTTAACTGAAATAGAAGATGATTTTAAAGAAGGTCCAAAATCAAATTGAACTAATGCTTTTAAATAAAGACCGTACTGCACGATTAGTGGTTTGTCCAAGTTATAGTAGCTTTGTAAATTATCATATACCGCTTTAGGCATTGTTCCTTCTTGTGCAAATGGATTTCCAGGAATAGTATGCATTAGTGTAAAAGTAATTGTAATAATTACCCACAACGTAAGCACTGCCCAACCTAGTCGTTTGATGGTATACATCAACATTTCATTACCCCCCAATAATTTCAATTAATGGTTTCTATTTTAAATATGCGGTAGAGAATAAATATAATAGTCATTAAAAATCGGGGTATACCCTAAGCATACCTCGATTCTTATGAAACCTATTACTTTTTAATATCCGCATAAATAAACTGAGGATAACTGTTAATTGGTGTATAAATACCAGTCACATATGGTTTAACAGTAAATGGTTTTGTGTAGAAATAGACTGGTATAATTGGCATCTCATCCATTAATATCTTCTCAGCGTCATGCATTGCTTGCATACGTTCTGCCTGATCCATTGAAGACTTAGCTAAGTTTACAAGTCTATCATACTCAGCATTACTCCAATTAGCATCATTATAGGGTCCATCTGATACCCATAAATCCATAAATGTCATTGGATCAACATAGTCACCAACCCAGCCTGCCCGCGAAATCGTATAGTCTCCTGCCTTTTCACGATCAAGTTTTACTTGGAACTCTACATTTTCAAGTGTAATTTCAACACCTAAATTTTTACGAAACATTTCTTGAACGGCTTCAGCAATTAGCTTATGCCCTTCAGAAGTGTTATATGTTAACGTAAATGGAGGAAGTGCGTCCATACCTTCTTTCGCTAAACCTTCTTCTAATAGTTTCTTAGCTTCTTCTGCGTTTGCCTCAAATAATTTACCTGTGTTTTCTTGAAAATCACCAATTACATCAGGTATTCCAGGAGGAACTACCGAGTAAGCTGGTGTTTGACCACCTTGAGCGACGTGCTCAACAATCGTTTCACGATCAATTGCCATCGACAATGCTTTTCTAACTTTAGCGTTATTAAACGGTTTTACTTCAGTATTGATATTATAGTAGTAGATAGCTAGATCTGGTCCAAGGTTGAACTCTGGATCATTATTAGCTAGTAATTGTCCTTGGACATCCTGTGGTAATGGATAAACTAGATCTATCTCATCAGAACGATACATCTGCCAAACAGTGTTCTCATCATCAATAATCACAAATTGAACCTCATCTAAATTGATTTTTGCACTATCATAATAATATTCGTTTTTCTCAAGCTTCATGCTTTCTTTATGCTTCCATTCAGTTAATTTGAAGGCTCCGTTAGATACATAAGTGTCTGCTTCTTGATACCACTCTGGATTTTCCTCTTGTACTTTTTTATTAATTGGGTAATAAGTATAGAATGAAGTTAAATCTAAGAAATATGGAGTACCCGTAACAAGTTTTACTTCTAGTGTTTTATCATTAAGTGCTTTAACTCCTACAGCGTCCTCAAGTGCTTGTAAATCAGCACCCTCTTCAGCTGCGTTAAACGCTTCTCCACCTTCTAGATAATAAAGTTGATAAGCATATGTAGACGCAGTTTTAGGATTTAAAGCATACTTCCAGGCATACTCAAAATCTTGAGCGGTTACCGGGTCACCATTTGACCATTTAACCCCATCTCGTAAATAGAATGTCCAAGTCTTACCATCTTCACTTGTATCCCATGTTTCTGCCATTCCAGCTACGATTTCACCTTCTGGCGTTTTCTTTGTTAATCCTTCAAATGAATGCTCTAAAACCCATGAATCATGTGTTCCTTGTGCAGTTCCAGGGTGTAATGAACCTGGCTCTGAACTATTGTTTAGCCTTAAAATTTTAGGTTCGTTATTTTCCGCTGGTTTTTCTTCAGTACTGTCTGCTGGTTTTTCAGTGTCCGTTGGTGTAGCTGGACTATTTGCTTCCTCGCCGCCACTAAAACAGCCTGCAAGCGCAATGAAGACTGCAAAAAATAATGCCATTAAAGATAAGTACTTTCTTTTCAAATTTTTTCCCCCTTACTAGATTATTAATTCTGAAATCATAAACTAGTCTGATTTTTATTTTCAATTTTACCATAATATATTGAAAAATATTACAGAAATATTAAAAATTGGTTAATTATAAATTCCTAAACAAGAAAAGCGCAGGGCGCCCGGAACTAGACGTAGATAGACAAAGACACGAAGTTATACACAACCTTACAATTTTGTAAATTCCTAAACAACAAAAAAGTGGAGCATCCTCCACTTTTTTAAAATTTATTAACAGCCTTTTATTGATTACGACGAAGTATTAATATAATAGCCCTGATAATAAATCCCACCAAAACCCCAGGAATCACAAATAGCATGGGTAACCATACAGGTCCTAAAATTTTTCCGAAAATCATAATGTGACTTGAGTACATTAAACCAACAGTGACAAAGTAGGCTGAAAATACATAGGGCAGAAAAATAAACCTCGAACTTTCGGGTGTTGCTGTACGATGAGCATCCCAAATCGCAAACATATAAACACATGGGTAAAACATGAGCCACTGATAATCGGTAACATTAATTGCCCCTTCTATATCACCTAAAAAGCTGAGTCTAATCGCTGTGTTAAAATTACTACTAACATTTATAATAAATTCTAATAGTATAAAAAGAATTCCTTTAAATAATTGTTTATTCAGTATCTGACCAAAGCCAGGTAAAGCTATACTCCATAATATAACTTCTATTGTTTTATCATTTTTCATAGGGGCACCATTAACAGAATTTAAGTGATCGTCTTATTGGAGAACCCACAAATGCAGGAAATGGAGTTTCAAAAAGTGTTATTTCTTGCTTATTTTCTAAAGCTGCTAGTATTATGTACCATCTGTTTCGATGGAATCTTAAAATCGATTTACCTTTTTCTCTAGTTTGTACCATAACCTAAGTCTCACTTTCTCGTGGAGTTTTTATATTCATAATATGATGTAAAATAGAGGAAATTATGTACTAGATAATAAAACAAGATAATTGGTGTATCATTTGAGTTAGTAGTTACTGGCAGTATCGCCTTTTAAGATCCAAATCCAATTTGTTATCAAAATGTGAACAACAGTATCATACTTTCCTATATATTTCTGATTTTTTCTTTTTAATATTCACTTACTATTTGCTACAATTAATTAAGTACTTAGTAATGGAGTTGATAGTATGGACCGAACAACAATTGAAGAAGTATTGAAATTAGTACCTCTTTTTAAGGAACTTTCAAGGGATGAATTATTAGAAATCGTTAACATTGCTCAAAATCGACATTTTATTAAGGGTATCCATGTCTTCATGCAAGACGATCCACTTGAGAATGTCTACTTTATTCATAGCGGCAAAGTTAAAATCTATCGAAACGACGTAAACGGAAAAGAACAAATTGTGTCCATATTTAAATCAGGTGATATGTTTCCGCATGTTGGTTTTTTTCGTAAGGGAACCTACCCTGCCTTTGCTCAAGTTATTGAGGATGCTCGAATTGTTATAATTTCAATTGCGCATTTTGAAAAGTTGCTTCTTCAACATCCTCAAGTTTGCATAAAACTTTTTCGCGTAATGGGCGAAAAAATTATTGATCTTCAAAACCGACTTGAATCACAAATATTAAATAATACATACGAGCAAATCATCAAGCTTTTATTACGTCTGGCAGACACAGATGGAAAGTTGCTAACGGATGGTACTACTATTTTAACAACACACTTTACAAATAAAGACATGGCGAATATGATTGGTACAACAAGAGAAACGGTTAGCAGAACCTTAACTAAGTTGAAAAAAAAGAATTTCATTAAAACAGATGAGCAAGGTTATTTTATATTTGACAAACATGTAATTGAGAACGAACTAGCTTAATTACATACAAATTTTTAAATTAAGCAAGGCCACCACATGGTCTTGCTTTTTTTCTATCTAAAATGCGTGTTCTAGATATGTGTTGATCTAAAAAAATAATAACCGAATACATTTTAGTTGAATATTTTATTAAAGACCCAGAAACATAGTAGGAGGTAATACGATGGATCCAGATAAAGATAAACAATACCCCAAAAAGCTTGAAAGAGAACCATTTGGTGATTTAATGAAATCGATGAATGATTTTTTTCATCAAAAACCTGTTAGAAAGCTTTTAGACACCATTGATGATTTTTTTGATCACCCATTTCCAGTGCTACAAATTCCAGTAGATATGTATGAAACAGAAAATGAACTTGTTATAAAAGCTGATCTCCCTGGGATAAAAAGAGAACAGATAAGCATTGAATTTATTGGAAATCAACTAATTATTTCCATCAATCATACTGAACAACTTGAGGAGACTAATACCAAACAAAATTATTACTATAAAAAACTCTCTAGCAATAAATCATCAAGGACGATTAGCTTACCTTATACTGTCAAAGAAAAGGATGTAAAAGCCTCTTATCGCGATGGTGTTTTAACAATACGTGTCCCTAGACAAAGAAGGAAACGAATTATACTAGATGACTAACAAAACAGAGGAGTTTTTGTAAAAGCATACGAATCATTTTATAATTTCTTACCTAAAAGCAAAGAGCGTTGAATTTAATCTAAGTAATTCGGTTCAGAGGTAGAAAATCAAAAATAACAGGTCATTTTTAAGACGAATTCGCATATGAATTCGTCTTTATATCTATACTGATATTATAAGGTTTATGTGTTCCTACTGTTAAAATTCAAATAGATAATAATGAATTGACGGAATTAGAAGAAGCAAATATAGAATGGCGTTCTCCTGTACAATACCAAATAGAAACGGAAGACATTCAATCGTTGGCAAGAGAGCAAAAACAAGTAATGGTTAATTCTGGACAACAAGCAGAATTACTTTTTGAACATGAAGATTTTGATGTTAGAGAGTTAAACATTTCGGTTTGGGTAAACGATGAAAAGAAAAAATTAGAACTAAGTGATAACCGTACATTTTATTTCCCAGAAGTAAAAGGGGAGTATGTGTTAGATTTAGTACTTCGAACGAGTAAAGGCTATGTTCAATATGCGGGGAATATCGTCATTCAGTAATAGAAATTATCTGTTTGTAGTAAATGCAAAACTTTATTGAACTTATTGGTGCATTTATTGAATAACAAGTCATTAAAATATGAAAAAACGCAGAAGGGGTCCGTTTTGAGGTGCAAATCCTATAAATGACAATAAGAAAAGCGCAGGGCGCCCACCTTTCGGCGACAAGCATAAGACGAGCCCTGACTGAAGGCGTTTTTTGCCTTTGGGAAGGGATTGGTTTATGACCTCGAGCCGATGGCGCCCGGAGCTAGACACTAAAACTAGGTACAAACTTTTATGCTTTCTTATCTTTGAACAAAGGCGTGCAGTCTGACACCTCTTTGACACCCATAAATAAAAAGAAAGAGCGAACTCTCAAGGACCAAGAGATGAGGAAATCAGCATGGTTTAATAAATAAGCGGAGAAATTTCGAGGTATTATATATCCCTATATAAATCGAGTAGAGTGAACGAATCAGAAGATTGATTCGTTCGACCCTCTCACACCACCGTACGTACGGACCCGTATACGGCGGTTCAATAATTTGAGTGTACAAACTGGTATTTTGCGGATATATCCATATATCCGAGTTGTACCAGTTTTCTATCTGTTAAAGACCTATGAAGGATATAACTGGCAGAAATCCTCCAGTAACCCTTTCGGGTATTTGACCATTCATAGGCTTTTTGCTTTTCGATACCTAGTTGAATGAGATTCCTACGTTTGGTTCGTGGGTTTTTCCACTGTTTCCAAATGTATTGTCTGATTCGTCGTTTCAACCAACCATTCAAATCATTCATAAAGCTTTTCATTTCACCAATGCCGTAGTAGTTTATCCACCCTGTCATTAGCTGCTTGATTTGTTTGAAGAGGACTTCAATGCTCTTCCCTCTGCTCCGCTTTGTTATTTTCTTCAACTTTTGCTTCACGGTAGACTTAGCCTTATGATGTGGTCGGATTTTGACACCGTTTCTAGTTGCCAGTAGGCAAAAACCCAGGAACTTTCGTTTCAGTGGACTTCCTACCGCACTTTTCTCACGATTCACGGTTAATTTCAGTTCACCCTCTAGGAAATTGATTGAGTTCTCCATCACTCGATAACCTGCCCGTCTACTTTTGACGTAAATATTGCA
>NZ_JARFVC010000023.1 GCF_029193815.1 Cytobacillus sp. S13-E01 | reverse complement strand
ATGGATATATCCGCAAAATACCAGTTTGTACACTCAAATTATTGAACCGCCGTATACGGGTCCGTACGTACGGTGGTGTGAGAGGGTCGAACGAATCAATCTTCTGATTCGTTCACTCTACTCGATTTATATAGGGATTTATAATACCACTTATAGTAAATAAAACCACTAATGACAAAATAAATTTAAAGGACAATGCTTGTTGGACACTCAAAATTAAGTGTCAATTGGGATGTCAATTCTTACACATTTCCAATACATCAGAAGTCATCTCCTAAATTTAGTAACCAGTGATATAGTTAAAATAAGAGGAGATTTTCCGGTTAAATTACGTAATAAGGCTTGGTTCGGGGTATATAAGCGGAGGTTTTCCGCTTAAGTAATGCAAAATGATCCATTTTGACGTTTTTTGTGTAAATAGTCGGAATTCCTCCGTCTATTTAAGCTATTTTAAGTGCTATTTCGTAATTAAGAGAAATTTCTCCGCTTATTTATTAAACCATGCTGATTCCCTCATCTCTTGGTCCTTGAGGGTTCGCTCTTTATTTTTATTTATGGGTGTCAAAGAGGTGTCAAATCTGTTGTCAGATTGCACGTCTATGTTCAAAGATAAGAAAGTATAAAAGTTTGTACCTAGTTTTAGTGTCTAGCTCCGGGCGCCATCGGACCTGAGGTCATAAGCCATTTCCTTTAAGAAGGCAAATCCACCTTCTTGAATAAACCGTCTTATGCTTGACTTGCACAGGATGTGCTAATGTCGATGTTCGCCACAGGACGTGGTGGGATTTAATCGACGCGCCGATAAGCGGGCCTGCCAAAATCATGAGAAGTTTAAACTTCGCAGCATTTGCTTTTACCTTTGCAAAACTATTTTCAGGTGTTATGTCACTCCCTTTTATTTCGGACAATTGAAACAGCTAATGCTATCCCTTGTCCGAGGGCGATTCATCCCCACCCTACCCATTGGCTAAAGCCCTTCACATTCCTTGAGGAGGGGTTCTTCTTGGCTGTTATGATAAAAATAGACCTAGTTTTTATTCTAGATCCACTAATTATTCAGGCTACTACCGTTCCGTGCATGTAGGAGTATCAGACAAATAGTTTCAGCTCAACATGACGGCCTTCATTCCGAGTGTTGATTAATCAGTTGTAATTGCTTTTTCAGCAATTCTCCTATTTCGTGCTTTGGCACTTATAAGGAAACGTTTCGCACAGAACATTATTTCACAATCTCAATATTTATTTTAACATAAAATTACAATTATCTTTTAGGTTTACCAAATCAACATAGTAAAAATCATTCCAATTAACACAGTGATTAACACGTTGTCAATAGTTGTTGTCAGTGTGTTATTTGGGTTGCGACTTCATATTATAATTCATATGTTAAAGTCCAATAATGTTGATATACAAGGAATAAGAAAGACCAAATCATATGTTATTTGGTCTGCTAATTATTATATGCTATTTAGTATGTGTCTCCACTTAACGGAACTACTTACTTTTATAGCTGGTTCTTTTTTTCGCAACTGAAAAACGAGCCAATTCGCAACTTAATTGAGCCGCCTATTATTAGAGGAATTCACAAACTTAGATAATGCAAATTGATTGGTTAAACTTGATTTGGCTTGAAAAATTAACGGAAATAGAAAAGATCTAATTTAAAAAAACCCAATGCTATCCCACTAAAGTACATAGCAATGACTAGTACTGTGAACCTTTGCTAAGGAAAACTAAAACATTCTTAAACTAGACAGACACACAGGGTAAAGTTTTTCATAGAGTAATATGTAAAGATAAAATTTACCGAGTTATTACAAGTTTAATTTGGCTAAAAACAGCCATATTTACTGTTCATTAAATTTAAAATTGTGTATACACTTTAGATAACTTGGACAAAATAAGTGTATGGAGGTGGAGGCAGATGAATTCACTCATTGCAAAAAAGAATATTGGGGAAACGTGTGTAATATGTGAACAGAGTAAATATAGAGGCATACACCTGTACACAAAGTTTATCTGTACTGAATGTGAAAGAGATATGATTCAAACAGAAACCAATGATCCTAAGTATCACTATTACTTATCACAACTAAAAAAGGTAACAACACCTGAGATATATTCATAGATTTAAAGGTCCTTTTTCTGGACCTTTTTTTAAAAGATAAGAAAGTATAAAAATTTGAACCTAGTTTTAGTGTCTAGCTCCGGGCGCCCTAGCGCTTTTCTTATTAAAAGGTAAGAATGTATAAAATTTCCATCTTATTTTTATTTCTAGCACCGGGCGTGCCTTGCGCTTTTCTTACATTCAAGTTTCTTTCCTGTTATAATAGGAAAAGCTAAAAGTAAAAGGAATGTGCCGTTATGAATCAATTACATACCCCATTATATTCAGCATTAGTAAATCATTTGAAGAATGATCCTATATCTTTTCATGTGCCTGGTCATAAATCAGGAATGGTTTTTTCTCAGGAAGGTTATCTAGATTTTGAGTCTATAATGAAGCTAGATATGACAGAGATCTCAGGATTGGATGATTTACATGATCCTGAAGGGGCTATTTTACAGGCACAACAATTGACAGCCCAATTGTATGGCGTGAAGGAAAGTTTTTTTTTAGTGAATGGATCAACGGTTGGGAATTTAGCAATGATTCTTGCAGCATGTGGCGAAGGTGAAACAGTGCTGGTTCAACGGAATTCTCATAAGTCGATTATGAATGGACTTCAGTTAGCGGGTGTTAAGCCTGTTTTCTTAGCTCCGGAGTATGATTCAAATGTAAAAGTAGCATCTAGTGTTTCTGAAAAGACAGTTATAGAAGCTCTTAAACGATATCCAAAAGCAACGGCTTTGCTGCTTACAAATCCCAATTATTACGGCATGGCGGCAGATTTATCCAATATTATAAAGCTAGCACACAAAAATGGAATGGCCGTATTGGTTGACGAAGCACATGGAGCTCACTTTAAGTCTACTCTATTCCCTTCGTCAGCAATTGAGTATGGTGCAGATATTGTTGTACATTCAGCCCATAAAACATTACCTGCGCTGACAATGGGTTCATACTTACATTTTAATAGTGAATTAATTAACCTTAGGCGACTTAAATACTATCTTCAGATGTTACAATCAAGTAGTCCCTCATACCCTATTATGGTATCACTGGATTTAGCTAGACATTATTTAGCATCCCTAAATGCTAAAGATTTTAGCTTAATAAAGGAACAGGCTATTTCCTTTAAAGAAGATATTCAGCGAATTGATGGTTTGAAGGTTGTTCAATCAACCGATAGGACATTCAAACAGGATATATTAAAGGTTGTTGTTCAAAATGAGTTTAATTTATCAGGATATGAACTTCAGAGGAGATTTGAAAGTAGAGGAGTATATACTGAGCTTGCAGATCCAAACAATATTCTCTTTGTATTAGCTTTGTCAAAAGAACAATATCATCAGCATACGTTTAATAAAATCAAGGAATCAATAAGCGATATACCGAGTTGTAATCAAACAAATTATACTTATATTGACCTACCTTCAAATGCGACTAAAATCTCAGAGTTAGCGATTCAATATAAAGAGCTAAAAGGCTACAATAAAAAAATTGTTCCTATTAAAGAGTCGATTGGGGAAATAGCGGCAGAAATGGTCACTCCCTATCCACCTGGAATCCCCATGCTGGTAATAGGTGAAAAAATTACAAATGAACATATTGATTTGCTACTAGCATTTAAAAGAAGTGGTTCAAAATTTCAAGGAAGTACATCCATTTTAAATAATTCATTAGAAGTTTTCACATAAGGAGAATGAGCGGTGGCAGGTTATTTTATAACGTTTGAAGGCCCAGAGGGAGCTGGCAAAACAACTATTTTAAGGCTTATTGAAAATGAGCTACAAAAACAAGGCATAGATGTTATTTCTACTAGAGAGCCTGGTGGCATTGCAATTGCAGAGCAAATTCGATCAGTCATTCTTGATAAAGAAAATACAGCGATGGATAGTAGGACGGAGGCTCTGTTATATGCTGCGGCTCGTCGACAACATTTAGCCGAAAAGGTAATACCTGCATTAAATGAAGGAAAAGTAGTATTGTGTGACCGTTTTATTGATAGCTCTCTTGCTTATCAAGGACATGCCCGAGGACTTGGTGTTGACGAGGTTTTGTCAATTAACCAATTTGCAATCGAGAATATGATGCCCTCCCTTACCCTTTTATTTATGATTAGCCCTGATAAGGGAATGGAAAGAATTTATAAAAATCAAGACAGGGAAGTAAATCGTTTGGATTTAGAAACAATCGGATTTCATGAGAAAGTTCATCAGGGTTATCACTTATTGGCTGACCGTTTTAAAGAGCGAATTACAGTGGTGGATGCAGACCAATCATTAGAAGAGGTATTTAAACAAGTGAAACAAATTATTGAATCTCAGCTCAGATGAACAAACTATCCTCAAAAATCTTTAGGTTTTTGAGGTTTTTCTTACAGTTTGGACAATTCTTGTTATAATAGAAGGTAACATTGATTAACAATTTGTTTCCAATAAACGTAAAATGAAGTATTCATTAAATAATGTTAAAATATAAGGAGGCTGAAACAATGAAATTAATACTTGCAGTCATCCAAGATAAAGACAGTAATCGATTGTTGCAAGCTTTGGTAGAAAATAATTTTCGTGCCACAAAGCTATCTAGTACAGGTGGGTTTCTTAAATCAGGAAATACTACGTTTATGATAGGAACTGAGGAAATACGTGTTGATCGTGCCTTACAAATCATTAAAGATAATTGTAAGCATCGTGATCAGTTAGTTGCTCCGATTTCACCTATGGGTGGGAATGCTGATTCCTATGTGCCATACCCAGTAGAAGTAGAAGTAGGCGGTGCTACAGTGTTTGTTCTTCCTATTGATCAATTCCACCAATTTTAACGATAGAGTTTTGATGGAGGAATAATTAGGTTAGTCAAGATTTTATGTAATACGAAAGAGTGATAATCGTGGCAAAAACATGGGAACAGCTAGAACAGTATCAGCCTACTGTTCTAAAAATGATTGAAAAAAGTCTTCAAAAAGGGCGTGTTTCCCATGCCTACTTATTTGAAGGTAGCCGTGGAACAGGAAAAAAAGAAGTGAGTTTACTGTTTGCTAAAAGTCTTTTTTGCTTAAATAGTAATGGTAGTAAGCCTTGTAATGATTGTTCAAATTGCCGTAGGATTACTTCAAGAAACCATCCTGATGTTCATATTATTGAGCCTGATGGACTTTCGATTAAGAAGGGCCAAATTCAGGCCCTGCAGGAGGAATTTTCAAAAACGGGTGTTGAATCAAATAAAAAGCTTTATATTATTGAGCATGCAGATAAAATGACTTCTAATGCAGCAAATAGTTTACTTAAGTTTTTAGAAGAACCAAACAAGCAAACTGTTGCTATACTACTAACAGAGCAGCAACATAGAATCCTTAATACGATTCTTTCACGTTGCCAAATACTATCGTTTCGTCCATTAACACCTATTGTAATAGCAAATCAGCTACAAGAATTAGGAAATCCTTTACCGGTTTCTGCGCTTGTTGCTTATATGACTAATAATATTGATGAAGCGATTAATTTGTGCAAGGATGATTCGTTTGCACAGTCACGAAAAATAGTGTTACAATTATATGAAGTACTAATAAATAGGCCAAGTCATGCGCTTTTTTTTATACAAGATAAGTGGCTTTCACACTTTAAAGCGAAAGAAGAACTAATTCAAGGCTTAGACTTATTATTACTCATTTATAAAGATTTATTATATATTCAATTTGGTAATGACGAAAAGATCGTCTATAGCGACCAAATCGAGCAATTAAAACAACAGGCCCTTCAAACTTCAGGAAGACGGATCTGTGATCAAATAGAGGCAATATTAGAAGCAAAAAGACGCTTAAACACCAACATGAATCCACATTTATTGATGGAGCAATTGGTATTTAAATTGCAGGAGGGGTTAGAGCTTGTATGATGTAGTTGGTGTACGCTTCAAAAAAGCGGGTAAAATCTATTACTTTGATCCAAATGAATTAACCATTCCAGATGGTGAATATGTCATTGTAGAGACAGTTCGTGGAATTGAATTTGGTAAAGTTGTCATAAATAAAAAACAGGTTGGTGAAAATGATATTGTTTTACCTCTTAAAAAGGTGATGCGTATTGCTGACCAAAAAGATAGAATGATTGTTGATGAGAATAAACATGCTGCAAAAGAGGCCTATGAGGCTTGTATTTCAAAAGTGACAGAACATGGTTTAGATATGAAACTAGTTGATGTAGAATATACATTTGATCGCAATAAAGTGATCTTCTATTTTACAGCAGACGGTAGAGTTGATTTCAGAGAGCTTGTAAAAGATTTAGCGGCAATTTTCCGTACAAGAATTGAGTTGCGTCAGATTGGAGTTAGAGACGAAGCTAAAATGCTTGGAGGAATTGGCCCTTGTGGAAGAATGCTGTGTTGTTCCACTTTTTTAGGTGATTTTGAACCAGTGTCAATCAAAATGGCAAAAGATCAAAACCTCTCGTTAAATCCTACTAAAATTTCTGGTTTATGTGGCCGTTTAATGTGCTGCCTTAAATATGAAAATGATGAATATGAATCAGCAAAAGAACAGTTACCTGATATCGGAGAGTCAATCGTAACCCCTATCGGAAAGGGACGAGTAGTAGGCTTGAATATACTAGAAAGAGTACTTCAAATTGATTTAGGTGATGGAGAGCGCACCGTTGAGTTTTCATGGGAAGAATTAAATAAAGAAGGAGCTGTATCTATTCAAGCAACAGATTAATGAGGTGGATAACATGGAAAAAAAAGAAATCTTTGAATCTGTTAGTAGCATGGAAGAACAAATCGGCCATTTATATCGACAATTAGGTGAGCTAAAACAACATCTTGGACAACTGCTTGAAGAAAACAATAATTTAATGATTGAAAATGAGCATTTACGCCGTCGCCTTAATCAATCATCTGTTCGTAATAATGCTAAAGATGGGCAAAAATCTGCTGAACATAGCGAAGAAGCTAAAGCGATGGATATTGGGGAGGGCTATGACAATCTTGCAAGACTTTATCAAGAAGGTTTCCATATCTGTAACGTCCATTATGGAAGTGTTCGAAGAGACGGAGATTGTTTGTTTTGCCTTTCCTTTTTAAATAAAAAGTAATTGGACCTTTTCTAAAGAAAGGTCCATTTTTTAAATTATATGAAAGTATAAAATATGAACAAAGTATAGGTTTCTAGCACCTGGCTCCCTACGCTATTCTAAGCGTTATGATTTTCTAGCCCAAAAAATGACACACTAGTATTAGGTATTTGTTTTTACATGAATTACTGTTTGTTACCCTGTGGAAAATTTATGACTTATCCTTTTTACATAAAAAAAGTTTTAGAAAAGTGCTCTATATGAAAGGAAAACAAAGTAATGGTAGAACTATATGATGATGAACGTTTAGATTATTTATTAGGGGAGAACCTTCGTATTATCCAAAGTCCTTCTGTATTTGCTTTTTCACTAGATACTGTACTTTTAGCGAAATTTGTTTATGTTCCAATACAAAAGGGGAATCTGCTTGATTTATGCACAGGCAATGGGGTGATTCCACTACTTTTAAGTCAAAGAACAAATGGTATGGTAACCGGAGTTGAAATTCAAGAGAGAATTTACAATATGGCGAAGAGGAGCATTGAATATAATCAATTAGATCACCGTCTTGGGATTATTCATGGGGATATCAAAGATATGCCGCAGGAATTGGGGCATGGTAAGTATGATATTGTTACCTGTAATCCACCGTATTTTCCGACTCCTAATCAAGAAGAAATGAATAAAAATGAGCATTTAGCGATAGCGCGGCATGAGATATATTGTACATTAGAGGATGTCATTCGAGTAAGTAGTCAGCTTGTTAAGCAAGGTGGGAAAGTAGCGTTTGTCCATCGACCAGGACGTCTACTTGATATTGTAACGTTGATGAGAAAATATAGAATTGAACCTAAGCGTCTTCAGTTTGTTTATCCTAAGTTAGGTAAGGAGTCCAACACTCTTTTAATAGAAGGAATAAAAGGAGGTAGGCCTGACCTTAAGATATTACCACCTCTAATTGTATATAATGAGGATAATGACTATACGAAGGAGCTTCAAACGATTCTTTATGGAAAAAAATAGCCATTATTTCTATGTTTTAGAATGTCGTGACGGTACCTTTTATGCAGGATATACGAATAACATTAAACAGCGTATTACAAAACATAATCAGGGTAAAGGTGCTAAATACACAAGAGGAAGAGGACCTGTTGAATTATTGTTTGCAAAAGAATTTATAACAAAGAGTGAAGCTTTAAAAGCTGAAATACGCTTTAAAAAATTTAATCGCAAGCAGAAGGAAAACTTTCTTATAAGAGAGGTGTCAGAAATTGATGTGGCAGCAGAAGAGTTTTCAAAAAAATAATGATTGGGGAATTCTTTACTTAGTTCCAACTCCAATTGGAAATCTAGAGGATATGACTCTCCGTGCTATTCGAATATTAAAGGAAGTATATCTTATAGCAGCTGAAGATACTAGACAAACAAAAAAACTGTGTAATCATTTTGAAATTGAGACGCATGTTACAAGCTATCATGAGCATAATAAGGAAGTTAGTGGTTCAAAACTGATTAAAGTGCTGAGGGAAGGCAGAGATGTCGCTATTGTAAGTGATGCTGGCATGCCAACGATCTCAGATCCTGGCTACGAATTAGTCCAACAGGCTTTAGAGGAAAAATGTCATGTCGTTCCATTACCGGGCGCAAATGCAGCATTAACTGCACTGATAGCTTCTGGACTTCCAACGGATCACTTTTATTATTACGGTTTTCTTAATCGACAAAAAAGGGACAAACGAAAACAGCTTGAGAAATTAAAGTACATCCAGGATACGATTATCTTTTATGAGTCACCCCACAGATTAAAAGAAACTCTCCAAACGATTTCAGAAGTTTTAGGTAACAGGAAGGTTACGTTATCAAGGGAATTAACGAAAAAATTTGAGGAATTTATCCGTGGTGACATTGAAGATGTTATTGAATGGGCAAATGAAGAGAATGTAAGAGGTGAATTTTGTCTTTTGCTTGAAGGGGCAAATGAAAGTGATAGTATTCCTGAAAGTAATTGGTGGGATGAGATAACAATAGTTGATCATGTAAATTATTACATCAATACAAAATCACTTAAATCAAAGGATGCCATTAAGCAAGTAGCAATAGATCGCAAGGTACCAAAACGAGATATATACCAAGAATTTCATGTGGATTAAAAAAGCGCAGGGCGCATAACTTTGTTCGAATTTTATCCTTTCTTTTATTTAAAAAAAGCTTCTCTAGCACAATGGCTATGAGAAGCTTTTTGGTAAAAGTATTATTTCGCAAATTCTAAGTTGTTTTGAATTTCTTCAAGAATTTGTTCAGCACCTTCACGGCTTAGTATTATTTTACCACCAGCAAGAGTAATGTTATGGTCTGAAACTTCACCAGTAACATGACATGTCATGTTGGGCTTATATTTTTTTAAGATGATTCGGTCATCATCGACATAAATTTCTAGAGCATCCTTTTCAGCAATTCCTAATGTACGACGTAGTTCGATTGGGATAACCACGCGTCCTAACTCGTCAACTTTACGAACAATACCTGTAGATTTCATTTTAATGTTCTCCTCCCAAATATATAGTACAAATATCTATCTTTTTCGTCATTATTCGACAAAATAATTATGCTTTTATAATAACAACATTTCCAATAAACGTCAATAATTTAGTTGCAAAACTTTACATATTTTTTAATTTTCGTCTATTTCGTTACTAACATCATTGCTATTACTGATTTTATAATAGAAAATTATGTAAAAAACATTATACAGTTCATAACTTTTTTTCAAATCTTTTCTAGATATTATTATACAGGCAATTCGACAAAAAACAATAAATATTCGACAAAAAATAAACTGGTAGTATTTACATAATGGAATATAGTTTAAAAATATTTTAGGTTACCATCGTAAAACAAGCTAAACTATATGACATCAGTTGACATAACTTCTATAATACAGGTATATTTTGTTGATATAAGAGGATATGATGAAATTATGAAGAACTTATAGGTTGAAAGATGCGTAAAAGAGGTATGTAATCAACTAATTTATGCCTACGTTTACTCGTTAGCTACGTAAGAAAAGCGCAGGGCGCGCGGAGCTAGACACTAAGACTAGGTACAAACTTTTATAATTTCTTATCTTTTAAGAAAAGCGCAGTCGTCCCGAGTTAGGCACCAAAACTAGGTGGAATTTTAGAAAATATAGTAGTCACGCTCTCAATCGGTATTGGCTGGGACTGTCTACTTTTTGATATTTAGGAGGGAATACGATGGCAGAGGAAAAAACGTTTTACTTAACGACACCAATCTATTATCCAAGTGGTAAATTACATATTGGTCATGCATATACGACGGTAGCGGGTGATGCGATGGTGCGCTATAAGAAACTACGTGGTTATGATGTAATGTATTTAACAGGTACTGATGAACACGGTCAAAAGATACAACGTAAAGCAGAAGAAGATGGTGTTTCACCTCAAAAATATGTTGATGATATTGTTGCTGGAATTCAAGATCTATGGAGAAAACTAGATATATCCTATAATGATTTTATTCGTACAACAGAAGTTCGCCATAAAGAAATAGTGGAGAAGATTTTTTCGCAACTTCTTGATCAAGGTGATATTTATTTAGATAAATATGAGGGATGGTATTGTACCCCTTGTGAATCATTCTATACGGAAAGACAATTAGAACAAGGTAATTGTCCTGATTGTAATCGCTCTGTTGAGAAGGTAAAAGAAGAATCATATTTTTTTAAAATGAGTAAGTATGCAGATCGACTATTGCAATATTATGAAGAAAACCCGGAGTTCATTCAACCCGAGTCTAGAAAAAATGAAATGATCAACAACTTTATAAAGCCTGGATTAGAAGATTTAGCTGTCTCAAGGACTACATTTGATTGGGGAGTAAAAGTACCTGGAGATCCAAAGCATGTCATTTATGTATGGATTGATGCACTATCAAACTATATTACTGCTCTTGGGTATGGAACGGACAATGATACAAAGTATTTAAAATATTGGCCTGCAGATGTGCATCTTGTCGGTAAAGAAATTGTACGTTTCCATACTATTTATTGGCCAATTATGCTGATGGCATTAGATTTACCTTTACCTAAAAAAGTCTTTGCACATGGATGGCTATTAATGAAAGATGGAAAAATGTCGAAATCAAAAGGAAATGTTGTTGATCCTGTCACCCTTATTGATCGCTATGGACTGGATGCGTTACGTTATTATTTACTAAGAGAAGTCCCATTCGGGTCTGATGGTGTATTTACGCCAGAAGGCTTTGTCGAAAGAATTAATTATGATCTAGCAAATGACTTAGGAAACTTATTAAATAGAACGGTTGCCATGATAGGTAAATATTTTGATGGGGAAATTCCAGCCTATACAGGTTCACATACTGAATTTGATGATAAGTTAGTTCAGGTTGCCAAGGATACAGTAGGTAAATACGAACACTCGATGGAGAATATGGAATTTTCAATTGCATTGACATCATTATGGCAACTAATTAGTCGAACAAATAAATACATTGATGAAACCCAGCCTTGGATTCTTGCAAAGGATGAAGCTAATAGAGGTGAACTAGGCTCTGTTATGTCACATTTAGTTGAATCCCTGCGTTTTACCGCAGTCATGCTGAAGCCTTTTTTAACCAAAACACCAGGTTTAATCTTTGATCAATTGGGAATTCAAGATGAACAGTTTAAAACATGGGAAAGCATGTCCGAGTTTGGTCTCAAATTAGAAGGGTTGATGGTATCTAAAGGTGACCCGATTTTCCCACGACTTGAGACAGCTGATGAGGTTGAATATATCAAACTACAGATGCAAGGGTCATCCACGCAACAGGAAGAGAAAAAGGAAGTTCCCGTTGTAGAAGAAATTACAATTGATGATTTTATGAAGGTAGACTTACGAGTGGCTGAAGTTATTCATGCAGAGCCTGTAAAAAAAACAGATAAATTATTAAAAATCCAGTTGGATCTTGGCTATGAAAAACGACAGGTTGTATCGGGAATTGCGCAGTACTATAAGCCTGAAGATTTAGTAGGAAGAAAAGTTATTTGTGTAACAAATCTAAAGCCGGTTAAACTTCGTGGTGAATTATCTCAAGGTATGATTTTAGCAGGCTCAGAAGATGGGAAATTAACATTAGCTACAGTTGCTGAGAATCTTCCAAATGGGGCAAAAGTGAAATAAAGACAATGGGCAGATGATAAATCAGCCCTTTCTAAGAAAGATAAGAAAGCATAAAAATTTGAACCTAGTTTTAGTGTCTAGCTCCGGGCGCCATCGACTCGAGGTCATAAGACGGTTCCATTAAGAAGGAAAAACCACCTTCTTAATGGAACCGTCTTATGCTTGTCGCGGAAAGGCGGGCGCCCTGCGCTTTTCTTATCAATAAATAAATGGAGGCAGATCTATGCTTATTGATACACATACACATTTAAATGCAGAACAATTTGAAGAGGACCTCGAAGAAGTAATTGATCGTGCAAAGCTTGCGGGTGTTTCAACAATGGTAGTTGTTGGATTTGATAGAGCGACGATCACAAAAGCGATTGAATTAGCGGATACATATGAATTTATTTATGCGACTATAGGGTGGCATCCTGTTGATGCGATTGATATGACAGATGCAGATTTAAACTGGATTGAAGAATTGGCAGCCCATCCAAAGGTAGTGGCTTTAGGTGAAATGGGATTAGATTATTACTGGGATAAATCACCGAAAGAAATTCAAAAAGAGGTATTTAGAAAACAAATTGCATTAGCAAAAAAGGTGAAGTTACCTATTGTCATTCATAACCGTGATGCTACTGCAGATATTGTTGATATTTTAATGGAAGAAAAAGCAAGTGAAGTTGGCGGGATTATGCACTGTTTCACCGGTAGCAAAGAGATAGCGAAGCAATGTATTGATATGAACTTCTATATATCCTTTGGTGGTCCTGTTACCTTTAAAAATGCAAAACAGCCGAAAGAAGTTGCTGCTGAAATTCCTTTAGAACGATTGTTGATAGAGACGGATTGTCCCTATTTAACACCACATCCGTTCAGAGGTAAGCGCAATGAACCGAGTTATGTAAAATTAGTTGCTGAACAAATTGCTGAATTAAAGGGTGTTGCTTTTGAAGAGCTTGCACAAAAAACTTCCGACAATGCACGGAGATTATTCGACATAAAATGATAGTAAATTTTGTCAGTTAATGAAGGGGCTTGTCCTAATTGTTTATGAATAGAAAAAGTTCTACATGTCTTTTTAAATTCATATATATCTTTGTCGACAAGTTCTCCTTTCCTTTTAACAGAAAATTTAGGATAATGATGTATGCAAACCAAATTATAAAGGATGGGGTTGACAGAAAGTAAGATACTTTATATAATCTGTCCGAGAGAAGGAGGCGTTTTTCATCGTGCTACAAAACATGAAAAAGCTGTTTTCCGAGTCAATGAGCAAAAAAAGATTCATAATTTCTGTTAGTAGTTTCCTAGCATTCGCAACTGCTGGAACAGGATATGCTGCGTATGAGGTTTCTAAGGAAACAGTTGCCCTATCACTTAATGGTGAGGAACAGGTAATAAGGACACATGCAAGCACAGTTGCTGAAATTCTAGAAAACTATGAAATTGATGTCCGTTCAGAAGACTATTTATCACATTCACAAGATGCAGTCGTAATGGATGATATGAAGATTATCTATGAAGCAGCCAGGCCGGTAAAGCTTGTGATTGATGACAAGGAAACAACAGTATGGACGACAGTCGATACTGTCAAAGATCTTTTGGTAAAAGAAAATGTAGAATTAAATGAATATGATAAAATAGAGCCGGGAATGGATGCTGAAATTACTAAAGATATTACAGTTCAGGTTGAAAGAGCATTTCAACTTACACTGGATGTCGGTGGAACAAAACAGCAGGTTTGGTCAACTTCGACTACTGTCGCTGACTTTTTAGAAAAACAGGAAATAACACTTAATGAACTAGATCGAGTCGAGCCAGCAATGGACGCGGCCATCCAGAAGGATAGTGTTGTTAGAGTCGTACGCATAGAAAAAGTCACCGATGTAGTGGAAGAATCAGTCGCTTATGCAGTTGTAACGAAAAATGACAGTTCTATAGAAAAGGGTAAGCAAAAAGTAATTAATGCCGGGACAGAAGGTAAAATTGCAAAGCATTTTGAAGTGGTTTTAGAAAATGGCAAAGAGGTATCTAGAAAACTACTAAAAACAGACACATTACAAAAAAGTAAAGATAGGGTAGTTGCAGTAGGGATAAAACAGCTTCAACGTCAGGTTTCTCGTGGGAATGAAAATGGGACTCTTGTAAAAGAATTCTATGTCTCATCTACAGCTTTTACTGCTTATTGTAACGGATGCTCTGGCAGAACAGCTACAGGTATTAACTTACGTGCTAATCCAAATATAAAAGTGATTGCGGTAGATCCAAGTGTTATTCCGCTAGGCACTAAAGTATATGTAGAAGGCTATGGCTATGCGATTGCTGGAGATACCGGTTCAGCAATTAAAGGAAATAAAATTGATGTATTTTTTCCAACAAAAGCAGAGGCATATCGTTGGGGAAGTAAAAAAGTAAAAATTAAAATTTTAGAATAAATACTATATGCCTACAGAGGAATTTTATTTCCTCTGTTTTTTTCGTTATAATAAGAAAAGTGTAGGGTGCCCGCTTAACATGTTAGAGCTATATACATAAAACTATGTGAGAACTTTATTAAATCACTTATCTAACCCATTAGACGAATGACATATGTAGAAAGTTTCATACTTGGAGGAAAAAATGAAAATAAAAGAAATTATTGTGGTAGAGGGACGAGATGATACAGTCAAAATAAAGAGAGCAGTAGACGCTGATACATTGGAGACTAATGGATCTGCAATAAACAAAGATACGATTGAACGTATCAGGCTTGCCCAAGAAAAAAGAGGTGTCATTATATTTACAGATCCTGATTATCCAGGTGAAAGAATTCGTAAGATAATTTCAGAAGCTGTTCCAGGTTGTAAGCATGCTTTCATACATAAAAAAGAGGCTATTGCTAAATCAGGCAAAGGGCTTGGTGTAGAACATGCCTCGATTGAAGTAATACGACAGGCCTTAGAAGAGGTAAAGCAAGAAATAGAAGAGTTTGAAGGTGAAGTAGATTTTCAAGATTTAGTGAATGCGGGTTTAATTGGCGGTCCCAAGTCTAAGGAAAGACGAGAAAGATTAGGTGCAATATTAAAAATTGGGTATACTAACGGCAAGCAATTACATAAACGTTTACAAATGTTTCAGATATCAAAAGAAACATTTGATTCAGCATTAACTGAAGTTCTACAGGGGGAAAATTAAGTGATAAAAGATATTGCAACTCCAATTAGAACAAGAACAATTTTAGAAAAATACGGCTTCTCATTTAAAAAGAGTTTAGGTCAAAACTTCCTAATCGATACCAATATTTTAAATCGGATTGTGGATCATGCGAACCTTACCGAAAATAGTGGTGTGATTGAAATTGGCCCAGGAATTGGGGCATTAACCGAACAGCTTGCCAAGAGAGCAAAAAAGGTTGTAGCGTTTGAAATAGATCAACGACTGCTACCGATTTTAAGAGATACTTTAGCACCCTATCAAAATGTTCATGTCATTCATAATGATGTATTAAAAGCTGATGTAAATGAAGTTATAAATGCTGAGCTTAATGACGTAGCTGATATCATGGTAGTAGCAAATTTGCCCTATTACGTAACCACACCAATCATTATGAAGATACTAGAAGACCATCTGCCAGTCAGAGGCATCGTTGTAATGCTTCAAAAAGAGGTGGCTGACCGTATTGCAGCTAAACCGAGCACAAAAGAGTATGGATCACTTTCCATTGCAATCCAATACTATATGGAGGCAGAAACGGTGATGACTGTTCCGAGGACAGTCTTTGTTCCGCAGCCAAATGTTGATTCTGCTGTTATAAGGCTTACGAAAAGAGATAAGCCAGCAGCCGAAGTTCAAAATGAGAAATTTTTCTTTGAGTTGATAAGAGCATCCTTTGCGCAGCGAAGAAAAACAATCTTAAACAATTTAACAAGCAATCTTCCTAATGGAAAAGAAAATAAAGAACAGATTGAACGTGCATTAGCGGAGGTTGAAATAGAACCAAGAAGACGCGGGGAAACATTATCTATTGAGGAATTTGCTAAATTGAGTGATCAACTATATGTATCAGTGTATAAAAAGGCCTAGATTAGGTCTTTTTTTTTAGGCAAGAAAGTATTCTACACATTGAATTATTTCCAACCATACCAATTTCCTCCATATTCTAGCTCGTAACTCACAATAATTTTCACCTTGAAACGCATAGTTGCATAGGCTATTTAAGGATGAATCGTGTGGAGTTGTCTGCAAATTAGGTGAAAACTGTAGACATAGCTGTAATGACTCTAAATTTGGAGTGAAGAGACATGGACATAAAAGTGGGAGACATAGTTGCCCGTAAGTCATATAATTGTGATTTAATTTTCCGAGTGATTGACCTTAAAGAAGAAAGTAACGGAGATAAAATGGCCATTTTATATGGTGAGGAGGTAAGATTGATAGCTGATTCTCTCTACGGAGATTTGGTAGTAGTAGATGAAAGAGAAAAGAAGGTTCGTAAACAAAAGGATGATGATTTACTTGAGAAGTCATTTCGATTATTTCGACAGGATTATCATTTAATCCGTCAAAAAAATGAATACCATGCAACAAATGGATATAGCAATGACCAAGATTACTTTCAAATTCCAGGCAGGGTACTTCATATTGATGGAGATCCTTTATATTTGAAGAAATGTTTAGCTTTATATGAAAAAATAGGTGTGCCTGTATATGGTGTGCATTGTAATGAAAAGGAGATGTCTGAACGAGTAGGAGATTTAATTGACGAATTTCGTCCAGATATTTTAGTGATTACCGGTCATGATGCTTATTCTAAATCAAAAGGGAAGAAGTCTGAATTAAAGGCATACCGCCATTCAAAACATTTTGCCCAAACGGTTAGACAGGCAAGAAGAAAGGTACCTCACTTAGATCACCTAGTGATTTTCGCTGGGGCTTGTCAGTCCCACTTTGAATCACTAATACGAGCAGGTGCAAATTTTGCAAGTTCGCCTTCGAGGGTCAATATTCATGCACTAGATCCTGTATATATTGTTGCGAAAATTAGTTTTACTCCTTTCGTAGAAAGAATAAATGTGTGGGATGTATTGCGGAATACATTGACAGGAGACAAAGGCCTGGGTGGAGTTGAAACGCGCGGGGTACTAAGAACGGGTATGCCGTTTAAAAAAAATAATGATGACTAGCCAATCGTCTACTAATGACATGACTCATTAGTGGACTTTTTCTCAAGGTTAAGAAGATAAAGGTTGATATCTTTGGTTATTAGCCAGAATCCAAGTGCGCTATAATTTGCTTACAAAACTATAATTATTAATCTTAAACACCTACCTAATTAACAGAATTCGACAGTATCCTGAAGAAAAATAGAGAAATATGATATTTATAACATAATTATTAAAAATTGGTGCAAAATATTTGTAGATGTGCTAAGAAATTTGTAGTAAAAAAGTCATTGACAATCGTTTTGTATCACTGTTATAATTTTAGTTTTGTTTGACTTAATTTATAAATTGTGGTATATTGTTAGTAGTGAGGTGGAGTGATATGGCAAAAACTTTGTTGGATATCAAAAGAACTTTAGATGTAAATCTTGGAAAAAGATTAACTCTAAAGGCAAATGGTGGCCGAAGAAAGACAATTGAGCGTTCAGGAGTACTTTCAGAAACGTATCCTTCCGTATTTGTGGTTGAATTAGACCAAGATGAAAATTCGTTTGAGCGCGTCTCGTATAGCTATGCTGACGTACTAACGGAAACTGTACAATTAACATTCTTTGAAGAAACATCTGGGAATATGGCGATAAGTGGGCAGTAGACAGTGTTTGCTGCTTTTTTTATTTTTAAAACGCTATAAACCGTTGCATGATATATCATAAAAAGGATATATTAGGTGCTTATAATTTACTATACTCCTTAGAATACTAATAATTGTCGTAGCAACCAAGAAGGAGTTGTTTGACTTGAGTAGACGTCAAGGTATTATGTCTCATCAATTCAAGGAAGAACTAGCCAAGGATTTAGGCTTCTATGATACCGTTCAAAAGGACGGTTGGGGAGGAATCCGCTCGAGGGACGCAGGAAACATGGTGAAACGTGCAGTAGAGCTTGCGCAGCAACAACTTTCTGATGGTAATAAATAATATAAATTCAGATGACTACGGCGGCCGAAGCGAAAAGCTTCGGCTTTTATTTGTTGGGATAATTCGACACCTTCCTAAGTAGGTGTCGAATTATCTTTGGCTTATGCTTGACTTGCATTGGATGTGCTGGTGTCGATGTTGGTCACAGGACGTGGGCTGGCCCTATGAATTATATACTCTTTCTGACGAAGAGTGGCCTGACTCAAAAAAGCATTGAAAACGTCACTGATGGACGTGATACTACCTTAAATAAATTTATGGTACAATGTGGGTATATATTTGAAGGTAAAAGTAGGTGAAAAGACTTGAGGCTATTAGTAAAGGCACCGGCGAAAATTAATTTGTCGTTAGATGTGCTACATAAACGCCCTGATGGTTATCACGAAGTCAAGATGATTATGACTACAATCGACTTGGCAGATCGTATTGAATTGTATGAACTTGAAACTGATACTATCAAAATTATTTCGCATAATCGTTTTGTACCAGATGATAATCGAAATCTTGCATACCAGGCCGCAAGCTTATTAAAGAAACGATTTGGTATTAAGCGTGGTGTTGCTATCTCAATAACCAAAACAATCCCAGTAGCTGCAGGACTTGCTGGTGGAAGTAGTGATGCGGCAGCGACCCTTCGAGGATTAAATAAGCTATGGGAAATTGGTTTAAGCGTAGATGAACTAGCTGAGATTGGTGCTGCAATTGGCTCTGACGTATCATTTTGTGTTTACGGTGGAACGGCAATATCTACTGGCCGTGGAGAAAAGGTTGAGCATATTAGTGCACCTCCTCATTGTTGGGTTGTACTTGCAAAGCCAAGTATAGGTGTTTCTACAGCAGATGTTTATCGAAATCTTAAGCTCGAGAAAGTACAACATCCGGATGTAGAAGGAATGGTACAAGCTATCCAATCAAAAGATTATGATGGAATTTGTAACCGTGTCGGCAATGTTTTAGAAGATGTGACATTAAGGATGTATCCTGAGGTTGCCCATATAAAAGACCAAATGAAACGTTTTGGCGCTGACGCTGTTTTAATGAGTGGTAGTGGTCCGACTGTATTTGGACTCGTTGAGCACGAGTCAAGAATGCACCGAATTTGCAACGGCTTACGTGGTTTTTGTGATCAGGTTTTTGCTGTCCGTATGATAGGAGAACGAAATCACCTTGATTAAATCCGTATAATAATGTTAGAATTGATAAAAACATTCGGATTTTCGGGAGGTAGTACAATGAAATTTCGTCGTAGTAGTAGGCTTGTAGATATGACGAACTACTTGCTGCAACACCCACGCCATTTAATTTCACTTACTGTCTTCGCCGATAGATATGACTCTGCCAAATCATCTATTAGTGAAGATTTAGTCATTATTAAACAAACATTTGAACAGCAGGGTATAGGCACTTTACAAACAATAGCGGGTGCTGCTGGTGGTGTGAAATACATACCACATGTGAGCGAAGAAGAAGCAAGAGACTTTATCCGTGTACTGTATGAATTAATTGCTAAGCCTGACCGATTACTTCCTGGAGGCTATCTCTATTTAACAGATATTTTGGGTGATCCACGTATTGTAAATCAGATTGGCCGACTTTATGCATCTGTGTATTCAGACCGCAAGATTGATGTTGTTATGACAGTGGCAACTAAAGGCATCCCAATAGCATATGCTGTTGCTAGGTACCTAGATGTTCCGGTTGTAATAGTAAGACGCGATAGTAAAGTAACTGAGGGGTCAACTGTTAGTATTAACTATGTATCTGGTTCTACGAAACGAATACAGACGATGTTGCTAGCTAAGAGAAGCTTGAATGAAGGCTCTGATGTTTTAATCATTGATGACTTTATGAAAGCTGGTGGGACAATAAACGGAATGATAAGCATGCTTGAGGAGTTCAAGGCAAATGTAGCAGGTATCGGTGTTCTGGTTGAGGCAGAAGATATCGAGGAACGTCTCGTCGATGAATACATCTCATTAGTGAAACTAACTGATGTAGATGTAAAAGAAAAGCGAATTCAGGTTAGTGAAGGGAACTATTTTTCATATTTGAAAAATATTGAAGAACTTGCAGGGGATAACCCCAAAATGGAGGAGGAAGAAGAATGAAGTTTGTAGAAACAAAAAATGCCCCACAGGCAATAGGACCTTATTCACAAGGAATTGTTGTTAATAACTTATTCTATAGTTCTGGGCAAATACCGTTAACCCCTATTGGTGAAATGGTAAGTGGGAATATTAAGGAACAGACTATACAGGTATTTGAAAACCTTAAAGCTGTTTTAGCAGAAGCTGGCGCATCTTTAGATTCTGTGGTAAAAGCAACTGTGTTTATAAAGGATATGAATGATTTTGGCCAACTTAACGAAGTCTATGGTGAATATTTTGGGAACCATAAACCTGCAAGGTCTACTGTTGAAGTAGCAAGACTCCCAAAGGATGCACTTGTTGAAATTGAGGTAGTTGCACTAATAAAAGCGTAATTTCACTCGTTTTTTATTATTTATCCAAAAATTATCAATTTTTTTAAAAAACTTTTCCGAATTAGCAGGAATATGCAAAAATACGTTGAATAACTTAACTAAGTTTTCAAATTATCAGACTACATAAAAAATCTGATAGTTAAGAAACTCGCTTGAAAACCTAGTACCTTATTTTATGCTGGTTTTTGCGTTTTTCTATTTTAGGAAAAGGTGGTGAACAAAAATGGAAGTAACTGACGTAAGATTACGCCGCGTAAATACTGAAGGACGTATGAGAGCAATTGCTTCAATTACACTAGATCATGAGTTTGTTGTACATGATATTCGTGTAATAGATGGTAATAATGGCCTATTTGTTGCAATGCCCAGCAAACGTACCCCGGATGGTGAGTTCCGTGACATCGCACATCCAATCAATTCTAGCACACGCGGAAAAATCCAAGATGCTGTCTTAGCCGAATACCAACGACTTGGTGAATTAGAGGTAGAATTCGAAGAAGCTGGAGCTTCATAAAATAAAATACCCAATACATCAGAGAGCCTACATAAGAATTAGGCTCTTTTTTATGGTATAATAAAAAACAGATAATCCCCATTTTAGACCTAGTTACACGCCTCCAACAGGTAATTACCATTATACAAATACTTCTTTCTTTAATTGTTTCCTTGAAATAGCTCTCCATTTAAGATATATTCGTAGTGGATAAAAAGGTTAGATGGAGGCCTAAAAATGACAAATAGATATGCAGTTATTTTGGCTGCTGGGCAAGGTACGAGGATGAAATCAAAATTATATAAAGTACTTCATCCTGTTTGTGATAAACCAATGGTACAGCATGTAGTAGATCAAGTTTCAATGCTTTCACTACAAAAACTTGTGATTGTTGTCGGTCATGGCGCTGATAAAGTGAAATCCCAAATTGGCGAACAGTGTGAATATGTTCTTCAAGAGGAACAGTTGGGTACTGCTCACGCTGTTATGCAAGCGTCTAGCAATCTTTCAGATAAAGAGGGTGTTACCCTTGTTGTTTGTGGAGATACGCCCCTTATCACCTCAAAGACGATGGAAGCGCTTTTGTTACATCATGAGGAGACAGGTGCAAAAGCAACTATTTTAACAGCGAATGCAAGTGATCCTACTGGTTATGGAAGAGTAATTCGTAACAAGGAAGGCAATGTTCAAAAAATTGTTGAACACAAAGATGCTAATGAGCAGGAAAGAACAATAAATGAAATAAATACTGGTACATATTGCTTTGATAATAAGTTATTATTCCAAGCACTTAATAATGTATCAAATGACAATGTCCAAGGTGAATATTACTTACCTGATGTAATTGAGATTCTTAAAAAGCAAGATGAAATTGTATCTGCATTCCAAACTGATTCTTTTGAAGAAACGTTAGGGGTAAATGATCGTTTTGCATTGTCACAAGCAGAACAAATTATGAAGCACCGCATAAACAAGCAGCATATGTTAAATGGTGTAACAATCATTGATCCAGGAAATACATACATTTCATCTGATGTTATAATTCAACAGGATACAACTATATACCCCGGAACAGTTATTAAAGGAAATACCACCATTCTATCTCAATGTGAAATTGGCCCAAATACAGAGATAAAAAACTGTAGTATCGGTGAAAAAACGGTTATTCGTCATTCAGTTGCACATGATAGTAGTATTGGAAATGATGTAACGATTGGCCCGTTTGCGCATATCCGTCCAGCTTCGACGATAAGTGATGAGGTAAAAATCGGAAACTTTGTCGAAGTGAAGAAATCAATCTTCGGAAAAGGTAGTAAAGCATCTCATTTAAGCTATATCGGTGATGCTGAGGTAGGTTCTGACGTAAACCTAGGATGTGGCTCGATTACAGTAAATTATGATGGGAAAAATAAATATTTAACCAAAATTGAGGACGGGGCTTTTATTGGCTGTAATTCCAATTTAATTGCACCAGTGACCATTGGTAAAGGGGCATATGTTGCAGCAGGATCTACTGTAACAAATGATGTTCCTGGTAATTCTCTATCAATCGCACGTGCTCGTCAAGTAAATAAAGAAGGTTATGTGGATCGACTGAATAAAAACACTAAAGATTAATAGCTTACGGAGGGGTACAATAAAATGCCTAATCAATATCGTGATTCAAAATTAAAACTCTTTACCTTAAATTCAAATACATCTTTAGCAGAAGAAATTGCTAAAGAAGTTGGTGTGGAACTCGGGAAATGTTCAGTTGCTCAATTTAGTGATGGTGAAATCCAGATTAATATCGAAGAAAGTATCCGTGGGTGTGATGTATACGTTATTCAATCAACAAGTGCCCCTGTTAATGAACACCTAATGGAGCTATTAATCATGATTGATGCACTTAAGCGTGCTTCAGCGAAAACAATTAATATTGTTATGCCTTACTATGGATATGCCCGCCAAGATAGAAAAGCCCGTGCTCGTGAGCCGATTACGGCTAAATTGGTAGCAAACCTATTGGAAACTGCTGGAGCTGACCGTGTAATCACACTTGATCTACATGCACCCCAAATTCAAGGCTTCTTTGATATCTTAATTGATCACTTAATGGGCGTACCAATTTTAGCAGATTACTTCGAAAATAAAAATTTGAAAGATATTGTTATTGTCTCTCCTGATCATGGTGGAGTTACTCGTGCACGTAAAATGGCAGATCGTTTGAAAGCGCCTATCGCGATTATTGACAAAAGACGTCCAAGACCTAATGTTGCAGAGGTCATGAATATAGTTGGTAATATCGATGGAAAAACGGCTATTTTAATTGATGACATCATTGATACAGCGGGTACAATTACACTTGCGGCTAATGCCCTAGTAGAGAATGGTGCTTTGGAAGTATATGCTTGCTGTACACATCCAGTGCTTTCAGGGCCAGCCATTGATAGAATTGAAAATTCAAAAATTAAAGAGTTAGTTGTGACTAATTCAATCGCTTTAAGCGAAGATAAATTGACTGATAAAATTATTCAGTTATCAGTAGCTCCATTAATTAGCGAAGCTATTATCCGTGTACATGAAGAACAATCAGTAAGTACATTGTTTGATTGAATCTAAAATTGCATATGTTTCATACAGTACTCTATAAAAATAATTAAATAGGTTTAGACCTTCTTGTTTTAGGGGAGAGTTTATTATATGGAAAATAATTTTCTAAAGAGGAAGGTGTACTGTATGGTAACAGTTTTAGAAGCGAAAGAGCGAACGGATTTTAAAAATTCTTCAACGCGAAGAATAAGAGAAGAGGGAAATATCCCTGCGGTCATAAATGGTGATAATAATAGTAAACCAATATTTATCAATAGTATAGATTTCATCAAAACAATTCGTGAAACTGGGCGTAATGGTGTTATTGATTTGGTGGTAAATAATGAAAGATACTCAGTTATGTTAAATGAAATTCAAAAAGATCCTCTAAAAGGTGAGTTTGTACATGCAGACTTTCTAATTGTAAATATGAATACTAAGGTTGATGTCGATGTGAATGTACATTTAGTTGGTAATGCGATAGGTGTAAAAGACGGTGGAGTAATGCAACAGTCAATTCACCAACTATCAATTACGGCTTTACCAAATAATATTCCTCAAACGCTTGATGTAGATGTTTCAGAGGTAGAAGTTGGACAAACAGTCTTGGTAGGGGATATAGAGACTGGTGGGAAATTTGAAATTAACCATGAACAAAGTGAAGTCATTGCTTCTGTCCTAGCACCTAGACAGGAAGAAGAAATAAATACTGGTGAAGAACAAGAAGAAGGAACACCGGCAGCAGAAGAAGGAAGAGAAACAAGTCAAGGATAAGGTTTGACGTAACCTATAGTGGTTACGTCTTTTTCAAAGTAAATCATTTAGGCAAAAATATACCTAAAAATGACGTTTAAACTTTGTCAAACTAGGCCTTCATCATAGCTTAATCTAGAAAAAAGCCCTTCATAAAGGCTAAAGTTTTATTTGAGGAGTAAAAAAGGAATAATTTTACACCTGGATTTAGTGTCTAGCCCGGGCGCCATCGGACCTGAGGTCATAAGCCAATCCCTTCCCGAAGGCAAAAAACGCCTTCAGTCAGGGCTCGTCTTATGCTTGTCGCCGAAAGGCGGGCGCCCTGCGCTTTTCTTATAAGGGGGGAAATAATGAAACTTATTGTTGGTTTAGGTAACCCTGGTAGACAATATGAAGAAACAAGACATAATGTTGGCTTTAAAGTGATAGATGACTTATCATCAGAGTTACAGATTGCATTAGATAAATCGAAATTCAATGGATTATATGGTATAGGACATTGTGGCGGGGAAAAGGTATTATTAGTAAAACCACTAACCTATATGAATTTATCTGGAGAGTGTGTTCGTCCGCTTATCGACTTTTATGATATTGATATTGAAGATATAATTATTATATATGATGATCTTGATTTGCCGGTAGGGAAAATTAGACTACGAACAAAGGGTAGTGCTGGTGGACATAATGGGATTAAATCGCTGATTCAGCATTTAGGAACCCAAGATTTTAAGCGGCTCCGTATTGGCGTGGACAGGCCAACAAACGGAATGAAAATTACGGACTATGTTCTTGGTCGTTTCGAGACGGAAGAAAAAGCAGGTATTGAAAACTCTATAAAGCAATCCACAAAAGCGTGCGAAAAATGGTTAAATACAGAGTTTTTACAAGTTATGAATGAATTTAATGCTTAATCTATAGACTATGTATAAGGGCATGAATAAAGTTTCCTTAAAAGGTTCATACTAATAAAAAAGCCTTAAAGGGGGAGTTAGACATGTCACTCCATTATTTTTGTAGACATTGTGGTACAAAGGTGGGCACTCTTGATAAGATGTCTATACATAGTGAAGAGTTAGGGTTCCATCAATTAAACGACGAGGAACGCCAAGAAATGATATCCTACCAAACAAGTGGGGATATACATATAAAAACAATATGCGAAGATTGTCAGGAAGCCCTAGAAAGAAACCCAGAATTGCACCAATATGAAAGTTTTATACAGTAATAAGCTTTGGATGTTTTTTGTCCCAAAGCATTTTTCTGTTGTAAGGCTCTTTTCAAAAAATGAAATCTAGGAAGAAAAGTTGCCACACTCACACTTCAAAATTTACAACATTAAGATAATATCTCTAAATGTTGGATCTATTGCATTTTAATCTTAATCTTAATATAACTAATAACTAGGGTAAAATAGTTGGAGAGGAGGGTTCAATTTGTTGGATGGTTTGAAACGATCATTTTATATGAATGATGATATCACTTCGATTATAAATGGAATAAATGAAGGATTGAAAGAACAATTAATTGCTGGGCTTTCCGGTTCGGCACGAACTTTACTAATGGCTTCCATCTATAAAGAAACAAACCAACCGTTATTAATTGTTACACATAATCTTTTTCAAGCTCAGAAAATATATGATGATTTAACATCCTTAATAAGTGAGGATCAAGTATTTCTATATCCGGTTAATGAACTCATTGCATCTGAAATCGCTGTTGCAAGCCCTGAGCTTAAATCACAACGGATGGATGCGCTTAACTATTGGAACTCTCATAAAAATGGAATTGTAGTGGCGCCAATTGCTGGCTTAAAACGGTTATTACCTACGAAAAAAGCTTGGAATAGTAGTCAAATAGCATTTACTGTTGGCGAAGAAATTAATGAAGCCTATTTAGAAAGATTAGTATCTATGGGGTATGAAAGAGCATCGATGGTTTCAACACCAGGTGAATTTAGTGTGCGTGGAGGAATCATTGATATTTATCCTCTGACAGAAGAATTGCCGATACGAATAGAACTGTTTGATATGGAAATTGATTCTATCAGAACTTTTGTATTAGAAGACCAACGTTCTAAGGAAAAGTTACAAACGATAACGGTTGGACCTGCAACAGAAATTATACTATCTAAGGAACAGTTAGATAAGGGAGCTACAGCACTTTCAGCGGGTTTATCTAAGACTTTAAAAAAGATAAAAGATGAAAGGGTAAAGGAAGGATTGATAGAGAATCTTTCACATGAAATAGATTTATTAAAAAGTGGTCAGTTTATAGAAAAAATGTTTAAGTATTTAACACTTTTCTATGATAGCCCTACTAGTTTACTAGACTATTTACCTGATAATGGCATTGTCATACTTGATGAGATTAGCCGAATTCAAGAAATGTCAGACTCTCTTGATAAAGAAGAAGCAGAGTGGTACACAAGCTTACTGGCAAATGGGGAAATTATCCACGGGTTAAACCATTCGCATAAATTTAATTCTCTTATTCAAAAGTCTTCACGACCTTTACTGTATTTATCTTTATTTTTGAGGCATGTTCCACATACGAGTCCTCAGAATATCTTAAATATGGCATGTAAACAGATGCAGAATTTTCATGGGCAAATGCACGTTTTAAAATCCGAACTTGAACGGTGGAAAAAGGGAAACTATTCTGTTATTTTCCTAGGATCAAGTGAGGATCGGGCAAAAAAACTCCAAAACGTCTTAGAGGACTACGAGATAGAGGCAATTCCTATTAAAAATGATACAGAGTTGTTACAGGGAAAGGTTCAAATTATTCAAGGGGATTTAAATGATGGATTTGAGCTACCACTTCAAAAGCTAGCAGTCATTACTGAGGAAGAACTTTTTAAGAAAAAGCTAAAAAAATCAAAGCGCAGACAAAAAATGTCAAATGCTGAGAGGATAAAAAACTACTCAGAGCTACAAATAGGCGATCATGTTGTTCATGTAAATCACGGTATTGGGAAATATCTAGGTATTGAAACATTAGAGATAAATGGTATTCATAAGGATTATATTCACATTCGTTATCAGGGTGATGACAAGCTTTATGTACCTGTTGATCAAATTGATCAGGTTCAAAAATATGTGGGTTCTGAAGGAAAGGAACCAAAAATTTATAAGCTCGGCGGAAATGATTGGAAAAGAGTTAAAAAGAAAGTCGAATCGTCCGTTCAAGATATTGCTGATGACCTCATTAAATTATATGCCGAACGTGAAGCAAGTAAAGGATATGCTTTTTCTCCTGATGGAGATATGCAGCGGGAATTTGAAACTGCCTTCGCTTATCAAGAAACAGAAGATCAGATACGATCCATCCATGAAATTAAAATTGATATGGAACGTGAACGACCAATGGACCGGCTTCTATGTGGAGATGTAGGCTACGGTAAAACAGAGGTTGCGATTCGTGCTGCATTTAAGGCAATTGCGGATGGCAAACAAGTAGCGCTCTTAGTTCCAACAACGATCCTAGCGCAGCAACATTATGAAACGATACGAGAGCGGTTTCAAGAATTCCCTATAAGTATCGGCCTCCTAAGCCGTTTCCGGTCCAGAAAACAGCAAACGGATACGATTAAAGGTTTGCAAGCGGGAACAATTGATTTAGTAATAGGTACACATAGACTGCTCTCTAAGGATATAACGTACCGAGACCTTGGCCTGTTAATTATTGATGAAGAGCAACGTTTTGGAGTAACGCATAAGGAAAAAATCAAGCAGTTAAAAGCAAATATTGATGTTCTAACCTTAACCGCTACTCCGATCCCAAGAACATTGCATATGTCGATGTTAGGAGTTAGGGACTTGTCGGTTATCGAAACACCACCAGAAAACCGATTCCCTGTACAAACATACGTAGTGGAATATAATGGTGGGCTAGTTCGAGAGGCAATTGAACGTGAACTGGCACGAGATGGACAGGTATATTTTCTTTATAATCGAGTTGAAGATATTGAGAGAAAAGCTGAAGAGATAACTATGCTAGTGCCTGATGCACGGGTCGCAGTTGCACATGGAAGAATGACTGAAAATGAGCTTGAGTCCGTCATGCTTAATTTTTTAGATGGGCAATATGATGTTCTAGTAAGCACCACGATCATCGAGACAGGAGTAGACATCCCGAATGTTAATACGCTAATTGTCTTTGATGCAGACCGCATGGGCTTATCACAGCTTTATCAGCTACGTGGTAGGGTAGGAAGATCAAATCGAGTAGCATATGCCTATTTTACCCATCGAAAAGACAATGTGTTAACTGAGGTAGCAGAAAAGAGACTCCAAGCGATTAAGGAATTTACCGAACTTGGTTCAGGTTTTAAAATTGCAATGAGGGATTTATCAATTCGTGGTGCAGGTAATATTCTAGGCGCACAACAGCATGGCTTTATTGACTCAGTTGGATTCGATTTATATTCTCAAATGCTAAAAGAAGCAATAGAACAAAGGCAAACAGATATACCGCAGGAAGAGAAATTCGAAGTGGAAATTGATGTTGAAGTAGACGCATATATACCAGACTCATATATCTCTGATGGGCGTCAAAAAATTGATATGTATAAACGTTTTAGAGGAATTATTTCACTTGAGGATGTAGAGGAGCTCCAAGATGATATGGTAGATCGTTTTGGTGAATATCCAGTAGAGGTATCCTATTTGTTCAGGATAGCTGAAATGAAAGTGTTCGCTAAAATAGAAAAGGTTGAAATGATTAAGCAAGTCAAACAAGAGGTAACTCTTCTATTATCCGAAGCTGCAAGTAGTAAAATTGATGGTCATAAACTTTTCCAATTTGGTACTAAGTATGGAAGAATGATTAGCCTTGGTATGGAAGGACATAAATTAAAAATTGTCCTCCATATAAAAGGATACGAAGTTGATAAATGGCTCTCAATTGCTTATGAGATGATTAAAGGGCTCGAACATGCAAAAAAGGAAAATGTTAATGCTAGTTAAGCCGGAACAAAAAATTTAGTTTTACATTTTTCGATTAAGAATCACATCATATGGCGAATATGAAAATGGGGTTTTTCACTTAAATAGAAAAAATCACTTTCATCGTGAATAGAACTTTGTAGGTTACTTATACTAAAATCAACACACAAATGGTGATATATTCAATTAAAGACAATATGTACATCACCAAATCTTTAATCATCAGATGAAAGTGAGGCAACATAAGATGAAAGCAACTGGTATTGTTCGTCGTATTGATGATTTAGGTAGAGTAGTTATTCCAAAGGAAATTCGTAGAACCTTACGAATCAGAGAAGGAGATCCGTTAGAAATCTTTGTAGATAGAGACGGTGAAGTTATCCTAAAAAAATACTCTCCTATTAGTGAATTAGGTAATTTTGCCAAGGAATATGCAGAAGCCTTGTTTGACAGTTTGGGACAGCCTGTTCTCATTTGTGACAGAGATGTATTTATAGCAGTCGCAGGTGGTTCTAAAAAAGATTATCTAAATAAGAATGTAAGTGAATTAATTGAAAAATTGATGGATGATAGAAGCTCTGTATTAGAAACTGAAGAACGTCAAGTATCGATAGTTGACGGAAATGAAGAAACCTTAACGTCGTATACAGCAGGTCCTATTGTTGCAAATGGTGATCCTATAGGGGCTGTAGTTATTCTTTCTAAGGAAAGAACACTTGGCGAAGTCGAACAAAAGGCTGTTGAAACAGCAGCTGGATTTTTAGCAAGACAGATGGAACAATAATTAAAACTAAAAAAATACTTAGTGTAAAGGGTAGCTTAATTAGCTACCTTTTCTTTATTATGAAAGAAGAGAATATAAGCGTAGAATGTTATTGCAATATACACGTTTTTTCACAGCTAAGCGGTTGCACTACGCTTTTTAGACTTTAGGATTTTTTAGATTGGAAGGAGATCGCAATGAGCGTCCAATCCATGAAACGGCTTCAGAGGTTTTTGGAAGGTGCTTTTATCTTAACAATTGCCGGTATTATCATTAAAGTGTTGAGTGCGGCATACCGCGTGCCATATCAAAACATCGTTGGAGATATTGGCTTTTATATTTATCAGCAGGTTTACCCCATTTATGGAATTGCCTTAGTTTTATCTACATATGGATTCCCTGTTGTTATATCAAAGCTTCTTGCAGAAAAATATGAACAGGGCGACGATGCAGGGGCACAAAGAATTTTAGCTATTTCCTTTGTAGTATTGTTAATCCTAGGAATTTTTCTGTTTTGTTTCCTATATATTGGTGCTGATTATATTTCGAGTATGATGGGTGACGAAAAACTTGCAACTTTAATTAAAGTAATCTCGTTTTCATTTTTAATTTTACCTGTACTTTCCATGCTCAGGGGGTATTTTCAAGGACGTAATAATATGTTGCCAACTGCGATTTCCCAAGTTATAGAACAACTAATTCGAGTTACAACGATATTGGTGTTTTCATACATTTTGCTTGGAAAAGGTTATGGAGTCTATGAAGCGGGAGCAGGAGCAATTTTTGGCTCTATAACAGGTGGATTTGCAGCTATACTAGTATTATTATATTTTTTATTTAAAAAGAAAGAGCTCTTGTTTAAAAGACAAAATCGAAAGGATTTATTTACGACGTCCAAAGACATTATAAAAGTACTACTGATCCAAGGCTTTACCATTTGCGTGAGTAGTTTATTATTAATTCTTATCCAATTAGTAGATGCGTTTACGCTTTACTCACTTTTAGTTTCAAACGGAATGGATGAGCTGCTAGCTAAAAAAGTGAAGGGTATTTACGATCGTGGGCAACCTTTGATTCAATTAGGTACGGTTGTAGCAACATCGATATCTTTAACATTAGTACCATTAATATCAAGTGCTAAAAAAAGAAATGATTATCCATTTATTATTGATAAAGTAAACTTATCCCTTCGTGTGGCAACCATTATCGGGATAGGAGCAGCAGTTGGTTTGGCTAGTATTATCACTCCAACCAATATTATGCTCTTTCAAGATTCATTGGGCAACGAGGTGTTAATGGTTTTAGGAATCTCAATCTTTTTTACATCAATAATAGTAACGATTGCGGCTATTCTTCAGGGTTTAGGTTTTCTCCTTTTCCCAGCGGGCAGTGTAATCATTGGTATGCTTGTTAAAGCAGGTTTAAATAGTGTACTTATCCCACAATTTTCAATTATGGGAGCAGCTGTAGCCACGGTTGTTGCTTTTGCGCTAATAACCTTATTAAATTACTTTTATTTGCAATCAAAATTATCTATCTCAATTTTAGAGTGGAAAACGATAGGTATGTCCATACTAGGCGCTATAATGATGGTAATGGTAATCGTTGCACATCAACAATTATTTCAGGCTATGTTTAAGCAATCTGTTGACTCTAGATTGTTTGCTACTTTTCAATCTATCTCAGCAGTTATACTCGGTGCAATTGTATACATACTAGTTATTATTAAAGGAAATGTATTTACGAAAACTGAGCTCTCCTTTTTTCCTATGGGTAAAAAGGCAGCATACTTTATGAGAACTAAAAAAGGCGGTTAACTATATGGTAAAACGAATTAGTATTATTGGTTTAGGTGCAGGTGATATTAACCAACTGTCGTTAGGTATATACCGATCGATCAAAGATACAGCGTTTTTATACTTGCGAACAAAAGAACATCCTGTTGTTGTCGACTTAGAGAGTGAAGGTATCTCATACACAGCATTTGATGATATTTATGAAAAATATGATCAATTTGAGGAAGTCTATAACGAAATTGTCGATATACTATGTCACGAAGCGAAAGACAAGGATATTGTTTACGGGGTTCCGGGCCATCCTTTAGTAGCGGAAAAAACAGTCCAGCTGTTATTGCAGAAAAAAGGAGAATCCGATCTTAATATAACAATTGAGGGTGGGCAAAGCTTCATAGATCCCTTGTTTGCATCATTGGAAATTGATCCAATTGAGGGATTTCAGTTTGTTGATGCACTTTCCCTTGGAAATGACCAGCTTCAGTTAAATCAACATATTGTAATTTGTCAGGTATACGATCAAATGATTGCTTCAAATGTTAAGCTAGCATTAATGGAACAGCTGCCAGATGAATATGAAATCTACATAGTGACTGCTGTAGGTAGTAATCAGGAACAAATAAATCGAGTTCCTCTGTATGAACTTGACCGAAGTGTTGATTTGAATAATTTAACAAGTGTTTATGTGCCCCCGGTCAAGGACGAAACGTTATTATACAGAGAGTTTTCTACGTTACGAAAAGTGATTGCTAAATTAAGAGGACCTAGTGGCTGTCCTTGGGATTTGAAACAAACACATACATCATTAAAGAAATATCTACTTGAAGAAGCATATGAGCTATTGGAAGCAATTGATAATGAAGATGAGGACCATATGATTGAAGAGCTAGGTGATGTGCTACTTCAAGTTGTTCTTCATTCACAAATCGGAGAAGATGAAGGTATGTTTACAATTAACGATGTCATTAGTGGAGTAACTGAAAAAATGATTAGAAGACACCCACATGTCTTCGGGGATGTTTCAGCAGATAATATCGGAGATGTTATGAAAAACTGGAATGCTATCAAAAAGGAAGAAAAATCAAATTTAAACGAATTGGAATCGCGTCTAGATAATGTCGTAAAAAGTCTTCCGGGTGTACTTAAAGCTTACCAATACCAACATGAGGCTGCCAAAGTTGGGTTTGATTGGTCGGATATAGACCCTATGTGGGCTAAGGTTTATGAGGAAATTAAGGAATTCCAAGATGAACTACAGAAAGAAACAGTAGATGATCATAAGCTCATTTCAGAATTTGGAGATCTAATGTTTGCGCTAATAAATGTCGCTAGATTTTATAAAATCAACCCAGAAGAAGCCATTTCCTTGACGAATCAAAAATTTTATCGGCGATTTGCATTTATTGAGCAAGAGGTCAAAAAACGGGGTGTACAAATAGAGTTACAATCATTAGAAACGTTAGATTCGATATGGGAAACTGCAAAAAAACAAGGACTTTAAGGAAATATACAGAATTACTTAATGCAGTAAATAATTTTCAAGAAGAACTAAAAAGAAAGAAGTGATTGGCAATGCGTTTAGACAAATTCTTAAAAGTGTCTCGAATTATAAAACGTCGTACATTGGCAAAAGAAGTAGCAGACCAAGGCCGTATCTCAATTAACGGAGATCAAGCTAAAGCTAGTTCAAACGTTAAAATTGGAGATATCCTTACTATACGATTTGGCCAAAAACTAATAACAGCAAAAATCAATGATTTACAGGAAACAACAAAAAAAGATGCTGCTTCTGAGTTATATGAAATCATTAGTGAAGAGAGACTTGGGGAGTAAAGTTTCTTAAAAAGGACTCGTCTAAATTATATACCTAGTTTTTGTGTCTAGCGCCCTGCGCTTTTCTTGTAGGGCTTGTTCTAAATATCATCTCACTTTCATAAACATATACCAACAAAGAAGGAGAGGCATTGTGATTGTACAAAGACATGCGATCGTAAATGACCGTCTCACCTCTTACTTCCAACTTGTAGAAAGCGTGGGATGATGATGAGTCAATATTATGAAATGAATGCTTCAAACAAAGGCACTGTCCAGGAACATGACGTAATTGTGAGGAGTAGAAGATTACTTGATATTACAGGGGTAAAACAAGTCGAAAGTTTTGATAATGAAGAGTTCCTTTTAGAGACAGTAATGGGCTTCCTTGCAATTCGTGGCCAAAACCTTCAAATGAAAAACCTAGACGTAGAAAAAGGAATAGTATCGATCAAAGGGAAGGTATATGACATCGTGTATTTGGATGAGCAACAATCGGAGAAGGCTAAAGGCTTCTTTAGCAAGTTATTTCGATGAGCTTAACGACCCAATTCTATACCATGATTGCCATGATTGGCATGGGAAGTTGGTTGGGTGCTGCGCTTGATACATATGGTCGCTTCCTAAAGCGGCCGAAGCGGGCACAATGGTTTGTATTTATTAATGATATCCTGTTTTGGGTGCTACAAGGACTTATTATATTTTATACACTATTATCAGTGAATGAAGGAGAGCTACGAGTTTATGTGTTTTTAGCTCTTCTTTGTGGATATGCCGCATATCAGAGTTTATTTCGTACAGGCTATTTGAGGTTGCTAGATGTGCTGATAAGTGGGGTAATTAGCACCTATCGTTTTATAGCTAAGACAATTTACTTACTTATTGTTCGTCCGTTACAGTTGCTAATTCAATTTCTAATTGTCTTGGCTCTAGGTGGTTTCAACTTACTAACGGCACTTAGCAAGATTCTTTATAATATTTTACTAGTCTTATTAAAGATTATACTTTCACCAATACACTGGATTGGTGTATTATTATGGAAGCTAGTACCGCGAAATTTGAAGAAACTTTTGGTAAAGTATTTTTACAACTATGCAGGAATTTTACGAAAGATAAAGAATATCAAATATGTGATAATCAAATGGTGGAAAAAAATAAGTAAATCTTAATATATAGGGAGTTATACAGCAAAAGGAGGGAATGTTTTAGGGATGAGTGCTATACGTAAACATAAGGTACCGCAAATACAGTCTTCATACGTTTCGAAACAAACTGGGCAGGAGCAATCAAATAATATAAAGCGTCGAGGCTTGATCCGAAGGTTAGCGGCTTTTGCCATTTTTGCTGTAATTATGTCATATGGCTTAGTCTCTACACTTATCACTCAATCAGCAATAATTAAGGATAAAGAAACAGAAAAAATTAAACTTGAAGAGCAACTTGTTGTATTGAAGCAGGAACAGGTTTACCTTGAAGAAGAGATTGTTAAATTAAATGACGATGAGTATATTGCAAAAATTGCCCGTAGAGATTATTTTCTTTCTGAAGAGGATGAGATTATCTTCAAAATAGGGAGCGAATCCCCGTAGTATTGACACCTGTTTTTAATTTTATGTATAATAAAATAAGATGATTTTTTAAATTTTAAGGAGGAGCAATTTTTTTATGTCAATCGAAGTAGGCAGCAAGTTGCAGGGAAAGGTTACAGGGATAACTAATTTTGGAGCGTTCGTGGAGCTGCCAGGTGGCTCAACAGGCCTTGTTCATATTAGTGAGGTTGCAGATAATTACGTTAAAGATATTAATGAGCATCTTAAAGTCGGTGACCAAGTAGAAGTTAAGGTCATAAATGTTGAAAAAGATGGCAAAATCGGTTTATCTATTAAAAAAGCAAAAGAGCAACCGCAACGTGAACAACGCGAACAACGTCCACGTAACAATGGCCCTCGTAACAACAGTAGAAATGACCAATTTCGTCCAAAGGAAAGCTTTGAACAAAAAATGAGTCGTTTCTTAAAAGATAGTGAAGATCGACTAACTTCACTAAAGCGTAATACTGAATCTAAACGTGGTGGACGCGGAGCTAAAAGAGGCTAACTTGCTGCACTTATATATAGATGATTATAGAAAATGCACCCTTTTTGGGTGTTTTATTGTTATTTATGAACTCATTTTAAAGTTGTCAGCCGAACATGGCATATAATCAAGACAAAACAATTGAACCGCATCTTTTCTATTATTCTGTGTTTATGTAAAACTATTGACGAAAGACGAAAATATATCCAGTTTGTATTATTAATTTTATGCTTTAACTTATACTATGGCGGTGTAGATCAGCTTGCTAGAGCGACGAGCAAAGCTCCACCGAATCGGCATCGAGTTGTACCGATTGAACTGCTACTTGACTAGGTTTCCTGAAATCGGGACACAAGAAAACTAAGAACTAATGAAATCTTAGTTCAGATAATATTACTATGGCGGTGTAGCTCAGCTGGCTAGAGTGTACGGTTCATACCCGTGAGGTCGTGGGTTCGACTCCCTCCGCCGCTATCCTATTTATAGATTTAAATGTTAGAAAAGTTTGAACATAGTTTTGGAGTCAAGCTCTGAGTGCCCCCCGCCTCTCTTAGCTAATCAGAATTTATATCCATAAATTCTAAACCGCATAAGTGCAACTACGCCTCTGTCTTCGCCCTTCAAGCTCGCAAATCGGCGAGTTTTCTTAAAAAGATAAGAAAGTATAAAAGTTTGTACCTAGTTTTAGTGTCTAGCTCCGGGCGCGCCCCTGAGCTTTTCTTATATCTTTCTACTTTTTCCGTTGTAATTCCCGAAAATATCTATGTAATTCTACATATCCTGTATTCTTTTAGAAGGATTACTAGAAACAAGTCGAATGTTTTTTACATTCTGTCCTGTTGTTTTGACAAAATATTAAAAATTTACCTTGTATAATAAAAATCAACTATTTAAATACAGGGAGTGTTTGGAAAATGGAGAAAATAGAAAGGAATCTTATCGAGCCGATTCAAGAAGTAGACTTCGGAAAAACTCAGGCTGCACTATCTCGTTGGTTTCAGCGTTTTCAATCTATGATTCAACATGTGTTTTTACATAAAGGATTAATGATTATGGTAATAGGTTTTTTACTTGGACGAGCATTGATCCTTACGCAAATCACACCATTTGCTTTACCATTTTTCGCTTCAGTTTATTTAATGAGGAGAGACAGAGCAGGAATAGCAATGCTTTCAGTACTCGCAGGGGCTATGACTCTTTCTGTTAACGTAACTATATTTACCTTTGCATCTATAATTCTGTTCTTGCTAGTCCAAAAACTAGCTACTAAATTTAAGCAAGAACCTATTCGAGCACTGCCCTTCTTGGTATTATTTTCATCACTTTCGACAAAACTCCTACTTACATATGCAACGGTAGGGGGGATTACATTATATGATGGAATGCTTGCAGGAGTAGAAGCAGGATTAGGCTTTATCTTAACACTTATCTTTTTACAAAGTGTTCCTCTTTTAACCTTTAAGAAAAGAAAACAAGCCCTAAAGACAGAGGAAGTTATATGTTTAATTATTTTAATAGCATCCGTAATGACAGGTACGATTGGCTGGTCTATATATGATTTATCTATTGAACATATTATGTCAAGATATCTTGTCTTAGTTTTTGCGTTGGTTGCAGGTGCAACCACCGGCTCAACAGTTGGTGTCGTGACTGGATTAATTTTAAGTTTAGCCAATGTTGCTAGTTTATATCAGATGAGTTTATTAGCATTCTCGGGTTTGCTTGGCGGTTTACTTAAAGATGGAAAAAAAATCGGTGTCTCAATTGGGTTAATTATAGGTACACTTCTTATCGGTCTTTATGGAGAAGGGTCCGCTCAGTTGTTATCGACCTTATATGAATCCTTGGTCGCCATCGCATTTTTCTTACTTACACCTCAAATGTTAACGAGTAAATTAGCAAAGTATATTCCGGGAACCTCTGAATATTCAGCAGAACAACAGCTATATCTACGAAAAATAAGGGACGTAACCGCAAACAGAGTTTCACAATTTTCTACTGTGTTTCAGGCTTTATCAAATAGTTTTTCTAATTACGGACTTCCATTGGAAGAAGTCGACCAGGAGCGGGAAATCGACTACTTTCTAAGTAACGTTACCGAAAAAACATGCCAAACTTGTTTTAAGAAAGAACAATGTTGGTCAAAGAACTTTACTAAAACATATGATTATATGACACAGATTATGCATGAAAGTGATAGTGAATCACTCATTTTTAATCATCAGTTAAATCGAGAGTGGGACAAGCATTGTGTAAAATCGAAAAAAGTAATAGATGCAATTCAGCAAGAACTAACACATTATCAGGCCAACCAAAAGCTTAAGCGACAAGTTCATGAAAGTAGAAGGTTAGTTGCAGACCAGCTTCTTGGTGTTTCACAAGTCATGGGTGACTTTGCGAAAGAGATACAACGTGAACGTGAAAATCACCATATACAAGAAGAACAAATATTAGAAGCATTACAGGCTTTTGGAGTAGAAATTGGACATGTCGAAATTTACAGTTTGGAACAAGGTAATGTAGATATTGAAATGAGTATACCCTATTGTAACGGAAGTGGAGAGTGTGAAAAATTGGTTGCACCAATGCTGTCCGATATTTTAGGAGAAACAATCTCTGTTAAAAAAGAAGAATGTGCTGCATACCCAAATAGTTACTGTCATGTTTCCTTCGGTTCAGTAAAAGCGTTTGTAATTGACACGGGAGTAGCACACGCGGCTAAGGGTGGTGGGCTAGTCTCAGGAGACTGTTTTTCAACTATTGAGCTTGGGTTTGGAAAATATGCAGTTGCCATAAGTGATGGCATGGGAAATGGTGAACGTGCGCATCACGAAAGCAATGAAACATTACAGTTATTACAAAAAATATTAAAATCCGGAATTGAAGAAAAGGTCGCAATCAAATCCATGAACTCAATATTGTCGCTGCGCACAACAGATGAAATTTTTTCTACACTGGATTTGGCCGTAATTGATTTACAGGATGCTAGTGCAAAGTTCTTAAAGATTGGCTCTACACCAAGTTATGTTAAACGTGGCGAGAAAATCATAAAAGTACAGGCAAGTAATTTGCCAATGGGCATCATTCAAGAGTTTGATGTGGATGTAGTAAGTGAACAGTTAAAAGCAGGGGATATTTTAATTATGATGAGTGATGGAATTTTTGAAGGGCCGAAACATGTCGAAAACTATGATATGTGGATGAAACGAAAAATTGGCGAAATTAGGTCACAGGATCCGCAAGAAATTGCTGATGTTTTAATGGAAGAGGTTATAAGATCAAGAGCTGGAAATATAGAGGATGATATGACAGTTGTTGTGACCCAAATCAAAAGAAATATTCCGAAATGGGCAGCTATTCCTGCCTATTCATATAAGAAAAAGGCTCAATAACTTGTTATTTAAGAAGGCATTTTAACAAAAATATTGAAGTTTCCATAAAAACGGAGCATCGTGTCAGCTTTTCTTCCCTAATCATATCAAAAAATACGAACTTTATACTAGCTTCTATCGTTTGGTAGAAAAACCAATCTTCAAAAAAGGTGCCTTTAAGAAGAATAGTCTGTGCTCCCAGTGCCTAGATTACGTAAATAGAAATGAATAGAATTGGAAAAGATTCATATACTAAGGGGTTTAAAATATAATCATTCCGTCAAAGATGGTAATAACTTTTACTAGGAGGGGATGAAAGATGGCTAAAGGTACAATTAAACAAATTCTATTGATTACGGATGGATGTTCAAACCAAGGTGATGACCCAGTAGCAATGGCAGCCCTTGCTAAAGAACAAGGAATCACGGTAAATGTTATTGGTGTGATGGATCAAGATACAATAGATGAGCAGGGTATGCAAGAAATTGAAGGAATTGCGATGGCAAGTGGAGGAGTCAATCAGGTAGTCTATGCGCAGCAGCTTTCACATACAGTGCAAATGGTTACAAGAAAAGCAATGACACAAACGCTACAAGGTGTTATTAATAAAGAGCTACAACAGATACTAGGATCCAGTTCATCAATGGAGGATTTACCTCCTGATAAACGCGGAGAAGTAATGGAAGTGGTAGATGAGCTTGGTGAAACAGTAGAACTTGAAGTGCTAATATTGGTAGACACGAGTGCAAGTATGAAACATAAGCTTCCAACTGTTAAGGAAGCCCTGCTAGATCTATCGTTAAGTTTAAATGCAAGAATGGGAGATAATCGTTTTGGGGTTTTCGTATTTCCTGGGAAAAGGAAAGATGTCGAAAAAGTGCTAGATTGGACACCTAAGCTCGAATCATTGACGAGTATCTTTCCAAAGCTAACAACAGGAGGTATTACTCCAACAGGTCCAGCTATTCGGGAGGCTCTCACGTACTTTAAGAAAAAACGTTCGTTAAGGAGCTTGATTTCTCGTGATGAACAATATATCGAAGAGTCAGGTATGTAAGGTTTCACCGGGGACAATTGTTTCAGGTAAATGGCATAAAAAATCCTATAAGATTATTAAATCATTAGGCTATGGTGCAACAGGGATTGTATATTTAGCAGAAAGTGTAAATGGCTATGCCGCTTTGAAAATAAGTGAAAATAGCATGTCTATTACTTCTGAAGTAAATGTGTTAAAACATTTTTCTAAGGTCCAGGGATCTGCCCTTGGACCTTCTTTACTAGATGTTGACGATTGGTTACGGCCAGGTAGTCCACAGCCTGTTCCATTTTATGTCATGGAATATATTAAAGGTGAAAGCTTCTTATCATTTATTGAGAAAAGAGGGAAAGAATGGACAGGGATCCTTTGCTTACAATTACTATCAGACCTAGAAAGACTACACCAAGAAGGTTGGGTTTTTGGTGATTTAAAACCAGATAATCTAATTGTCACTGGTCCAACACCTAAGATTAGATGTATTGATGTTGGTGGAACAACTATACAAGGTAGGGCAATTAAAGAGTTTACTGAGTTTTTCGATAGAGGCTACTGGGGGATGGGTACTAGAAAAGCAGAACCTACATATGATTTATTTGCTGTTGCAATGATTATGATTAACGCAGCTTTACCTAAGAGATTCTCAAAGGTTGGTAAAGGTGAGGAACAACTTAGGGAGATTATTCGTACAAATGAGTCGTTACGGAAATATGAAAAAGTTTTGCTAAAAGCACTTAGTGGGGAATATAGTCATGCATCAGACATGAGAAAGGACTTGGTTATATTGTTGAGTCAGGCAAATACGCCAAGTCAATCAAGTCGAAGAAACAGTCAGAAGAAGGCAAAATCGAAATCTCCACAACCTAGTGCAGTAAGACCAAACCAACCTTCAAAAAAATCAAAAGGTGGATTTGTTGAAACGGTTCTTATTCTAATTTTTCTTACGTTGGCCTATGTTCTATATATATATGGACAACTCCTATAGCCGAGATTTGAAAAGCACAAAGCTAGACACCAAAAACTAAATTCAAACTTTAATATTTTCCTGTACAAAAAACAATTATACGCTTATGACCGTGTCTATAATTAGACAAAAAATTTTCTCATTCTTTTTGCAGTACCAGAAAGGAAAATGGTACGATGGAATCATAAAATAATAGAGGAATGAATCAGGGAATGTTGAAAGAAGTCAACCACTTTGTTAAAAAGCACCAACTAATAGAAAAAAACTCTACTATTATTGTTGGAGTATCAGGCGGACCAGATTCATTAGCGTTGCTGCATTTTTTATGGAACCAGAAGCATGTCTGGAACGTAGATATAGTCGCAGCACATGTTGATCATATGTTTAGGGGCAAAGAATCTGAGGAAGATTTGAATTTTGTTAGGTTGTTTTGTGATAAAAAGGGTATCACGACCGAGACGACACAAATAAATGTTACTGCTTACCAACAGGAAAAAAAGCTAAGTCCCCAAGTTGCAGCTAGAGAGTGTAGGTATCAATTTTTAGATGAAGTAATGAGGAAATATAACGCTAATTGCCTGGCGTTGGGCCATCATGGTGACGATCAAATTGAAACCATATTAATGCGTTTGGTAAGAGGTAGTACAATGCTTGGTCAGGCTGGGATTCAGGTGAAAAGACCTTTTTCTACGGGTTATATCATTCGCCCTTTTCTTTCTGTTGATAAACATAAAATAGAGGCGTACTGTCATGAACACAATCTAAAGCCGCGACGTGATCCAAGCAACGAAAAAAAGACGTATACTAGAAATCGGTTTAGACTTTCAGTTTTACCTTTTTTAAAAAAAGAGAATACGAATGTTCATGAGCGATTTCAACAATTTAGTGAAAGGTTAACAGAAGATGAACAGTATCTAGAGGAATTAACGATACAAAAACTGAATAGAGTTATTAAAAAGAAAGAGGTAGGTGAAATTCGGATTCATGTGAATTTATTTTGGTCCATGCCAAAATCTTTACAAAGAAGAGGGATTCATCTAATATTAAACTATCTTTATAAGGAAATTCCTCCTACTCTTTCATCAATACATATTGATAATTTGTTAACCTTATTGGAGGTTGAGCGTTCATCAGGTACATTATATTTCCCAAATCAATTACGGGTTATTCGGTCATATGATGAATGCACACTAACTTTTCATGAGGAAAAATCAATGCCTTATTGTTATTTGATGGATGAAGCTGCTCACATTCTCCTTAATAATGGGAATGAAATTATTAGTGAGATTTGGGAACACTATCCTAAGGCAAAGAGTGGCAATGACTTCTTTATTGTTGACCCTGATTCCATTGTGTTGCCTTTATTTGTTAGAAGTAGAAAAAATGGTGATAAAATGACACTAAAGGGCATGAAGGGAAGTAAAAAAGTAAAAGATATTTTCATTGATCTAAAAATATCAATTACGGATCGAGAAACATGGCCTATAATTGAAGATTCTAATGGAACAATCATTTGGTTGCCAAGTTTAAAGAAGTCCTCATACGAAGCAGCTGATATGACGAAAAGAAGGTACATAGTATTACAACACAGGACCAAGGGCTAGGGGGCAAGTGAAGAATGAATCAAGATATTGAAAAAGTTCTAATTACTGAAGAAGAAATTCAAGAAAAAGTAAAAGAGTTAGGTAAGTTGTTAACAGAAGAGTATAAAGATCGTTTTCCATTAGCGATCGGCGTTTTGAAAGGCGCAATGCCATTTATGGCAGATTTGTTAAAACGTGTTGATACATATTTAGAGATGGACTTTATGGATGTATCTAGTTATGGCCATCTAACCGTATCTTCAGGAGAGGTGAAAATTCTAAAAGATTTAGACACGTCAGTTGAGGGCAGAGATATCCTAATTATTGAGGACATCATTGACAGTGGCCTGACACTGAGTTATCTAGTAGAATTGTTCCGCTACCGAAAAGCAAAGTCAATTAAAATTGTAACCTTATTAGATAAACCATCTGGCAGAAAAACAAACGTAGAAGCAGATTATGTTGGATTTAATGTACCAGATGCTTTTGTAGTCGGATATGGTCTTGACTACATTGAGAAATATAGAAATCTTCCATATATCGGTGTATTAAAGCCGCATGTTTATAGTGGAGAAAAGGCATAATTCTGAATTAGTAGGTAGCGGTCACGTAAAATTGTACATTTTTTAGTGTCTATAATTTGTATTGACTATATTCACTATGATAGTATTGACTATAGTTTGTTCATCGTGGGAGGAGGTAAGGGATGAATCGGATTTTTCGAAATACAATCTTTTATTTGCTTATATTTTTGGTAATTATAGGTGTTGTTAGTTTTTTTAATGGAACGAATCAGCAAACAGAGCAAATGAACTATAATAAATTCGTTACTCATCTTGAGAACGGAGACGTAAAGTCACTTTCTATGCAGCCAGTGCGTGGAGTTTATGAGGTAAGAGGGCAACTGCAAAATTATAAGGAAGAACAGTTCTTCCTAACGTCTGTTCCAAATATGCCAAGGGTGATGGAACGCATTGATGCTGCGGTTGCAACGAATACGAATATTGAGATACTTCAAGCGGAAGAAACAAGTGGATGGGTAACTTTCTTTACTTCAATTATTCCTTTTGTCATTATCTTTATTTTATTCTTTTTCTTGCTTAACCAAGCACAAGGTGGCGGCAGCAAAGTTATGAGCTTTGGGAAAAGTAAAGCCAAGCTTTATAGCGAAGAGAAGAAAAAGGTTAGATTTACGGATGTAGCTGGTGCTGATGAAGAAAAACAAGAACTGGTAGAGGTTGTTGAATTCTTAAAGGATCCAAGAAAGTTCTCTGAACTGGGAGCTAGAATCCCAAAAGGAGTTCTATTAGTTGGACCTCCAGGTACAGGTAAAACGTTACTTGCACGTGCAGTTGCAGGTGAAGCAGGGGTTCCGTTCTTCTCTATTAGTGGTTCTGACTTTGTTGAAATGTTCGTTGGTGTCGGGGCTTCCCGTGTCCGCGATCTATTTGAAAATGCTAAGAAGAATGCCCCTTGTATCATTTTTATTGATGAAATTGATGCAGTTGGTCGTCAACGTGGTGCTGGACTTGGTGGTGGTCACGATGAGCGTGAGCAAACCTTGAACCAATTACTAGTTGAGATGGATGGATTTGGTGCGAATGAAGGTATCATTATTATTGCTGCAACTAACCGTCCAGATATTCTTGATCCAGCCCTTTTACGTCCAGGCCGATTTGACCGTCAAATTACTGTCGATCGCCCTGATTTAAAAGGTAGAGAAGCTGTTCTTCGGGTACATGCTCATAACAAACCATTAGATGAATCTGTAAATCTTAAAGCTATTGCAGCTCGTACTCCAGGTTTTTCAGGTGCGGATTTAGAAAATTTACTAAATGAATCTGCTCTGATTGCAGCAAGGCGCGACAAGAAGAAAGTTGATATGTCAGATATTGATGAAGCAACTGATCGAGTAATCGCCGGACCTGCTAAGAAAAGCCGTGTCATTTCTAAGAAAGAACGTAATATTGTGGCATATCATGAAGCAGGACACACTATTATTGGTTGTGTATTAGATGAAGCTGATATGGTACATAAAGTAACAATCGTACCTCGTGGTCAAGCCGGTGGGTATGCTGTTATGCTTCCAAGGGAAGATCGTTATTTTATGACAAAACCAGAGCTTCTTGATAAAATAACTGGTTTGCTGGGGGGGCGTGTAGCTGAGGAAATTGTTTTTGGTGAGGCGAGTACAGGCGCTCACAATGACTTCCAACGTGCTACAGGAATAGCTCGAAAAATGGTTACTGAATATGGAATGAGTGAGAAACTAGGTCCAGTTCAGTTTGGTCAACCTCAAGGTGGCCAAGTGTTCTTAGGACGCGACATTCATAATGAGCAAAACTATAGTGATGAAATTGCACATCAAATAGACTTGGAAATCCAAAGCTTTATCAAAGAATGTTACGAAAAAGCAAAGAAAATTCTTACTGAGCAACGAGAAAAACTAGAACTAGTTGCTAAGACTTTGCTAGAAATAGAAACATTAGATGCTGAGCAAATCAAGAGTCTTTTTGAAGAAGGTAAACTTCCTGATCGACCATATGACTTAGCTAATGAATCAACAACAAAACCTGCTGATGATGTGAAGATCAATATTAATTCAAAAAAAGATGATACAACTAACACTGAAGATAAATAATTTTTTAACTGGGTGCTGATACATACTAATGTATTTAGCACCCTCTTTTATGTTATTAGGAAAGGAAATCAAAAGTTATGAGGGTTAGTGTTCTAGCATCTGTGTCTTTTGAACTCATTTACTTTCCTACCTATTATGATGATAGGGTGTTTGTAAAAATGAATGGTAAGAGTGGGTGATTAATCATGTTGTTTGTTTTAGATGTAGGAAATTCAAACACTGTCTTAGGTATATATCAAAATAACGAATTAAAATTCCATTGGAGAATTGAAACAAATAGAAATAAAACAGAAGATGAATATGGAATGATTATCAACTCTTTAATAGCGCATGTTGGACTAGAATTTGATGATATTAAAGGAATAATTATTTCCTCTGTAGTTCCACCGATTATGTTTGCCTTAGAAAGAATGTGCTATAAATATTTTCATTTAAAGCCACTAATTGTTGGACCTGGAATGAAGACCGGATTAAATATTAAATATGAAAATCCTCGGGAAGTAGGAGCTGACCGAATTGTTAATGCTGTTGCTGGTATTCATCTATATGGTAGCCCACTTATCATTGTTGATTTTGGGACAGCTACTACTTATTGTTATATAAATGAAGATAAACAGTATATGGGTGGAGCGATTGCCCCTGGTATAGCTATATCAACAGAAGCTTTATATTCAAAAGCAGCGAAGCTACCTCGCATAGAAATAGTGAGACCGAATGAAATTATCGGAAAAAATACGGTTAGTGCAATGCAAGCAGGGATATTATACGGATATGTAGGCCAGGTTGAAGGAATTGTTTCAAGAATGAAGGAACAATCAAAGGTTATGCCGAAAGTAATAGCGACGGGTGGACTAGCTACTCTAATAGCTAAAGAATCGCCAGCAATTGATTACGTAGAACCATTTTTAACATTAAAGGGCCTTCAACTAATATATGAAAGAAACTCTGAAGCTAAAAAGTAACATGGAAAAATTCGTATGATAGGAAATATCGCAATAAAATACCTACTAATAAAAGCCATCAGCCTGAAAAAGCACAGTATATGAAAGGGGTATTAAATATGGGAGATTATTTGGTAAAAGCACTGGCATATAACAAACAAGTGAGAGCATTTGCTCTGAAAACAACAGACACGGTTGGAGAGGCACAAAGAAGACATAATACATGGCCAACTGCCTCGGCTGCTCTTGGCCGTGCTATGTCTGCAAGTGTAATGATGGGAGCGGCTCTTAAGGGAGAGGATAAACTAACGATTAAAATAGAAGGTGGCGGTCCAATCGGACTAATCCTTGTTGATACCAATGCTAAAGGTGAAGTTAGAGGATACGTTACAAACCCACAAACTCATTTTGATTTAAATGATCAGGGTAAGCTTGATGTAGCAAGAGCTGTTGGTACAACTGGAACGTTAACGGTAGTTAAAGATATAGGAATGAAGGAACATTTTTCAGGACAAGTTCCAATTGTGTCAGGTGAACTAGGAGAAGACTTTACATACTACCTTGTTACGTCTGAACAAGTACCCTCATCAGTTGGCGTTGGAGTGCTTGTTAATCCAGATAATACAATTTTAGCTGCTGGAGGGTTTATGATTCAATTACTTCCGGGAACAGATGACGAGACAATAACGAAAATTGAGAATCGTTTAGGATCGATAGAACCAATTTCAAAATTAATACAAAAGGGGTTATCTCCGGAAGGGATTTTGGAAGAGATATTGGGGGATGATACCCTCCAAATTATTGAAAAGATGCCTATAACGTTTAGCTGCCCATGTTCAAGAGAACGTATATCAAGCGCTATTATTAGCCTAGGTAATGAAGAAATTCAATCAATGATAGAGGAAGATGGACAAGCACAAGCGCAATGTCATTTCTGTAATGAAACATACCATTTTTCAAAAGAAGAACTTATCGAACTAAAAGAGGAGTCAAAGTAGACTAAAATGTGGGAGTGGGGGAGTATGAATACAAAGGTATTATGGTCAATGATTGTAGGGCTAATAGTCTTGAATTTTCTTACAATAGCTTATTTTATATCTAACCAAGGGGAAAAAATCAAGGAGGTAGTAAGTATAAGTAATGCAGATGTATCTTCTGGGGAAAATGTTGCAAAAATCGGAGATACTCAAATCACAAGGCAGGAATGGCTAAATGAATTAGAAGTTCGTTATGGAAAAGAAACCTTAGAGAATATGATTGATAAACAAGTTATAAAACAAATGGCAGAGAAATACAATATTACGATTTCTGATGACATCCTTGAACGTGAAGTAAAGATGATTAAAACAATGTACAATACTCTTGACAATGAGGAGATTAATGATGAGCAAAGCTTTAGAGAACAAATCGAATCAAGTTTGCTGCTAGAAGAGCTTTTAACAAAAGATGTTGTTATTTCAGAAGAAGAACTTGAAAAATATTATAACGATAATAAAGAACTATATGACATTCCTAAAACGTATCAACTCTCACATATAGTAGTTCCGACAAAAGAAGAGGCCGAAAAAGTAAATAAGGAATTAAAAAGTGGATCAAGCTTTACAGCATTAGCTATGGAAATGTCACAGGATGAGTTTTCAGCAAACCAAGGAGGAGTGCTCGGCTACATGTCTGAAGATATTGAGTACTTACCTGCTGAGTACTTTGAAACCGCTGAAACGTTGAGTGAAAATGAATGGAGTGACCCAATAAAGGTCGAGGGCGGATATGCTATTATTCTGCTTCATGAAACCATTGATGGGGTCAAATATTCTTATGATGAAGTGAAAAATCAAATTCGCCGTCAAATTGCAATCGAACAAATGAGAGGGTCAATCTCTGTCCAACCTTTTTGGGATGAAGTTGAAGTGTCATGGTTTTATGATGAACAACAATAATTATAGTAATTTGTAGCATATTGATTGACAAATCAGATAATAGTTGATAAATTCTATATAACCAATACAAATACTAGGGATTAGGGGTGGACGTTATGACACGTGTGGCAAATTCAATTAATGAGTTAGTGGGGCAAACACCAATAGTAAAATTAAATCGGCTGGTTGGAGAAAACAGTGCTGATGTTTATTTAAAACTAGAATTTATGAATCCTGGAAGCAGTGTGAAGGACAGAATAGCCCTGGCTATGATTGAAACTGCAGAAAAAGAAGGTAAATTAACTGAAGGTGATACATTAATAGAGCCGACAAGTGGAAATACAGGCATAGGGCTAGCAATGGTAGCTGCGGCTAAAGGTTTAAAAGCAGTACTTGTTATGCCTGATACGATGAGTATCGAAAGACGTAATTTGTTACGAGCTTATGGTGCAGAGTTAGTTCTGACGCCAGGAGCTGATGGAATGAATGGTGCGATTCGCAAAGCCGAAGAGCTTGCAAATGAGCATGGTTACTTTATGCCGCAACAATTTAAAAATGAAGCAAACCCAGAGGTTCATCGTTTGACCACTGGGAAAGAAATAGTTGAACAAATGTCTGAGGGGCTAGATGCATTTATCTCAGGTATTGGTACAGGTGGAACAATAACTGGTGCTGGCGATGTTTTAAAAGAAAATTTCCCTGGTATTAAAATTATAGCTGTTGAACCAACAGACTCTGCTATTCTTTCCGGCGGGAAACCAGGGCCACATAAAATTCAGGGTATTGGAGCAGGCTTTGTTCCAGATGTATTAGATACGACAATATATGATGAAGTTATTACAATAAAGAACGAAGAAGCCTTTGAGTATGCAAGGCGTGCAGCTCGTGAAGAAGGTATATTAGGTGGTATCTCATCTGGTGCAGCCATTTGTGCAGCCATAAAGGTTGCAGAGAAATTAGGAAAAGGTAAAAAAGTTCTTGCAATTCTTCCTAGTAATGGTGAACGTTACTTAAGTACTCCACTTTATCAATTTGACCAAGAGTAAAAAGACAGCCTCAGGCTGTTTTTTTTTTCAATTCCTTTTAACGCATTTTTTTGGGTGGAAATGGTGAACACTTTTAAAGAATCATGTACAATATGTCTATCGAGTGTTATGAGGAGTGTGACATAATGCAGCTTAAAAGAGCTTCATTAGCAAAGAATATACCTTTTTCTTCAAAAAAATGGTTTGAACAATATAAGGCTCTATCAAGAAACGAGCCCTACCATGTATTGTTAGAAAGTGGGCGTGGGGGTCAGTATAGTATTATGGGTTTAAGACCTTTTGCGGTTTTAAACGGGAAAAATAATAAGCTTAAGATTACGTTGAACAATCATACAGAAGAGTTGACTGGGAACCCGATAGATTTAATGGAAAAATGGATGAGTCAATACAAGACAGATCAAAATCCAGCTTATCCTGAATTCCAAGGTGGTGCAATTGGATTTTTTAGTTACGATTGTGCAAGGTATTTTGAGAAGTTCGAGAATACATCAAAGGATGACTTACATACACCAGATCTGTATTTCCTTGTTTTTGATGATGTGTTCGTTTTCGACCATACCGAAAATGTATTATGGCTTATAACTCACTATTTTGAAGGTGAACAAAATGAGGCCGAAGAAAGACTAAACAAATTAGAAATAGAATGGACAAATGAGGTTAACGATTGGTCATATCCTTATTTGAAGTTAAGCGAGGAGACAGTAGAGAAACCATTTTCATTTACCGAACAAGAATTTATTAAAGCTGTAGAGAAGGTTCGAGACTATATTGCACAAGGTGATGTTTTTCAAGTCAATTTATCTGTCCGACAATCCAGACCTTTAAAGACACACCCACTCGAAATTTACGAAACGTTAAGAGGTCTAAATCCTTCCCCATATATGGCCTATATGCAATTGCCAGAATTTCAAATAGTCAGTGGTTCACCCGAGTTGCTTGTTAAAAAGAAGGGTGACGAAATAAGTACAAGACCTATTGCAGGTACGAGGTCACGAGGCTTAAATGATGAGGAAGATTTGCAATTAGCAAATGAACTTATTGTAGATGAAAAAGAACGAGCCGAGCACGTTATGCTAGTTGATCTTGAGAGAAACGACTTGGGACGGGTAAGTGCTTACGGTAGTGTAGAAGTAAATGAGTTTATGGTAATCGAAAAATATTCTCATGTAATGCATATTGTATCTAATGTTAGAGGGAAAATTGCAGAAGAAAAAAGCGTATATGACTTACTGCGTGCAACATTTCCTGGCGGTACTATTACAGGGGCACCAAAAGTACGAACGATGGAAATTATAGAAGAATTAGAGCCAGTTAGAAGAGGTCTATACACTGGAAGCATTGGTTGGATTAGTTTTTCAGAGGAAATGGAATTAAACATTACGATAAGAACACTTATCGCCAAAGACGGGTTAGCCCATGTTCAAGCTGGTGCTGGTGTTGTGATTGATTCAAATCCTAAAAACGAATATAAAGAGTCATTGAAAAAAGCATTTGCGCTTTGGAAAGCTAAAGAGTTGAGTGAAGAAGAGTATGAGAAAAATATGAGTATGAGGTGAGCCAACATGATCGTGATGATTGATAACTATGATTCATTTACATTTAATTTAGTTCAATATTTAGGAGAATTAGGGCAGGAGCTCCGTGTAAAGCGTAATGATGAGATTTCGATAGAAGAGATAGAAAAACTTAATCCAAGCTTTTTAATGATTTCCCCTGGTCCTTGTAGTCCTAATGAAGCTGGGATTAGTATGAACGCAATTGAATACTTTGCTGGTAAAATACCGATTTTTGGAGTCTGTCTAGGTCATCAATCAATTGCACAGGTTTTCGGAGGAGATGTAGTACGTGCCCAAAGGCTTATGCACGGCAAAACATCATTAATTAACCATGATGGGAAAACAATTTTCGATGGTTTAGAAAACCCTTTTGTTGCAACAAGATACCATTCGTTAATTGTTAAGAAAGAAACACTACCTGACTGCTTAGAAGTTTCGGCATGGACAGATGAAAATGAGATCATGGCATTACGCCATAAAACGCTAGCTATTGAGGGTGTGCAGTTCCATCCTGAATCAATCATGACTTCTTATGGGAAACAAATGCTTAGTAATTTTATAGAAAAGTACAAAAAGAAAGATCAAGCGGGCATATGTACATCTATATAAACGGTCGGATAGAGCGCCAAGAGGAAGCAAAAATCTCTCCTTATGACCATGGGTATATCTATGGGTTGGGCTTATTTGAAACATTTAGAATTTACGATGGTCATCCGTTTTTACTCGATGACCATCTTGCGCGTTTACGTGAAGGTTTAAGTGCGTTATCTATCGATTTTATACCTGTTCGTAAAGATGTAGTAGAAATCATAACTAAACTACTACATGCAAATGATATAAACAATGCCTATGTTAGGTTTAATGTTTCGGCTGGTGTAGGTGATATCGGGTTGCAGACGGGTCACTACCAGGAGCCGACCGTTATTGTATTTATAAAACCGCTCCCAAGTGCAGTTGAAGCTGGCTATGAAAAAAAAGGTGTCATCCTAAAACAGGTCCGAAATACTCCTGAAGGAAAATTCAGAATTAAGTCCCATCATTTCTTAAATAACATTTTAGGCAAACGTGAAATAGGCAGTAATCCTTCAACAGAAGGGATCTTTTTAACAAAAGAGGGCTATGCAGCTGAGGGGATAACTTCAAATCTTTTTTGGGTAAAAGGTAATGAGCTATTTACGCCGGCGCTAGAAACGGGCATATTAGATGGCATTACTAGACAGTTTGTTATAAAAATCGCTAGGAGTCTACGTATAGAGGTACACATAGGGTGTTATAATGTCGAAGAACTACTAAGTAGCGATGAAGCATTTGTTACAAATTCTATCCAAGAGATTGTCCCACTTAGGGAGATCAACAATGTTTTATTACATGGGAAGAATGGTGTAATAACTAGGAAATTACAAGAAATATATACTTTATATAGAAAAACTCTATGGAGTCGAAGCGCATTAGAGGGAAGGAGCGGCTTAGATGAAATCTGAACGTGGTAACCTAAAGCACTCCAAACTTACCTGTGGTCCATTTTCATTTGATTACAGTGAAAAAACATTAATCATGGGTATTTTAAATATCACACCAGATTCTTTTTCAGATGGTGGGAAATTCAATGCCCATGATCAAGCTGTTCAACGTGCGGAGGAAATCGTAAAACAAGGTGCTGATATCATTGATATTGGTGGAGAATCTACTAGACCTGGTTCTACATATATTTCAGTTGAAGAAGAGTTAGAGCGTGTCATTCCAATTATTAAATCTATTTCTAATCGGGTTAAAGTCCCTATATCTATAGATACGTATAAAGCAGAGGTAGCAAAGCAAGCAATTGAAGCTGGTGCACATATTATTAACGATGTATGGGGGGCTAAGGCAGATGACAAGATGGCTGAAGTAGCTGCCAGGTACAATGTTCCTATTATACTAATGCACAACAGAGACAATAAAGACTATCAGGACCTCCTGCCAGATATGATTGCAGATTTACAGGAAAGTATCAGGGTTGTAAAGGCGGCGGGAGTGAAAGATGAAAATATCATCTTAGACCCAGGTGTAGGATTTGCGAAGACCTTTGAACATAATATAGAGGTAATGCGTCAATTAGAGAAGTTAACAACACTTGGTTATCCTGTTCTACTTGCTACCTCCCGAAAAACCTTTATTGGACAAGTTTTAGATTTACCCCCTGAAGATAGAGGAGAAGGAACAGGTGCAACAACATGTATGGGAATACAAAAGGGTTGTAATATTGTAAGGGTGCACGATGTTTTATTAAATGCAAGATTGGCAAAAATGACAGATGCCTTGGTTGGTAAATAGGAGGCGAAAACCATCGATAAAATATACGTTAATCGGATGGAGTTTTACGGCTACCATGGCGTATTTCCTGAAGAAAATAAATTAGGCCAGCGTTTTATCACAGATTTAACGGTTGAATTAGATTTGAAGAAAGCTGGAACTACAGACCAACTAGAATATACTGTTAATTATGCTGAACTATATAATATCTGTAAAGAGATTGTAGAAGGTTCACCCTATAAGCTGGTAGAATCAGTGTCTGAAAAAATTGCAGAGGCTACATTAAAAAGGTTTTCAAATATTCATTCATGCACTGTTAAAATCATTAAACCTGATCCGCCAATTCCAGGCCATTATCAATCAGTTGCAGTAGAAATAACAAGGGGTCGCTAAATGAACAGTATCGCTTTTATTTCAATTGGCTCTAATATAGGTGATCGCTTATACTATTTACATGAAGCTGTTAAAGCTCTAGATATTCATGACTCAATTGTAGTTATCAAAGTTTCGTCAATATATGAAACAGATCCAGTAGGATTTGAAGATCAAGATCATTTTTTGAATATGGTAATTAAAGTAAAAACAGAATTGACACCTTATGAATTATTGCGTGTTAATCAGGAAATCGAACATAAACTAGGGAGAAAAAGGGAAATCAGGTGGGGTCCAAGAACATTAGACCTTGACATTTTGCTATATAATCACGAAAATATTGAAACGAAAGAACTAATTATTCCACATCCACGTATGACAGAAAGAGCGTTTGTCATTGTTCCTTTAGAAGAAGTGGAATCAACACTAGAAATACCCAATCAAGGAAAAATATCCTTAATCATAAATGAATTACTAGATAGAGAAGGTGTACGGGTATGGAAGCGGAAAAATGGGGTAGGCGTATACGGGCTTTTCGAAAGTTAAAAGGTTATACACAAGAAGAGTTTGCAAAAAGTTTAGGTGTGTCAGTGTCTATTTTAGGTGAAGTTGAACGAGGGAATCGTGTTCCGGGTGATGACTTTCTCCTTGAAGTGGCTGAGAGGTTAAATGTAACTTTAGAAGAATTAACACCAAAGAATAGTGATGAATAAAAAGGAGGTTTCACAATGTTTAAAATTGGTGACATTCAAATGAAAAACCAAGTTGTGTTGGCTCCAATGGCTGGAGTATGTAACGCAGCTTTCCGTTTGACGGTTAAAGAATTTGGAGCGGGTCTTGTTTGTGCAGAAATGGTAAGTGATAAAGCCATTTTGTTTAATAATGCTAAGACAATGGATATGCTTTATATCGATGAAAGAGAAAAACCCCTAAGTCTTCAAATTTTTGGTGGAGAAAAACAAACGCTTGTAGAGGCAGCTAAGTATGTCGATAAAAATACAACAGCAGATATTATTGATATAAATATGGGATGCCCAGTTCCTAAGATAACAAAATGTGATGCTGGTGCGAAATGGCTTTTAGACCCTAATAAAATCTATGAAATGGTTTCTGCTGTTGTAGATGCTGTAGATAAACCGGTAACAGTGAAAATGCGTATGGGTTGGGATGAAGACCACATTTATGCGATTGAGAATGCGCGAGCAGTTGAACGAGCTGGTGGTCAAGCTGTAGCTCTACATGGAAGAACGCGTGTGCAAATGTATGAAGGTAAAGCGAATTGGGATATCATCAAACAAGTAAAACAATCTGTTTCAATCCCTGTTATTGGTAATGGTGACATTCAAACACCACAAGATGCGAAACGCATGCTTGAAGAAACAGGAGTTGACGGAGTAATGATTGGCCGAGCGGCATTAGGTAACCCGTGGGTCATTTATCAAACAGTTAAATATCTTGAAACTGGTGAACTAATGGGTGAACCTTCAGTTCGTGAGAAGATCGACGTCTGTGTGTTACATCTTGATCGCTTAATAGACTTAAAAAATGAAAATATTGCAGTTAGAGAAATGCGTAAACATGCTGCCTGGTACCTAAAAGGAATACGAGGAAATGCTAAAGTACGTAACAAGGTTAATGAGTGTAATACGAGAGAGCAATTAGTAACATTATTAACTGACTTTGTTAACGAAATAGAGGAAAAGACAGAGAATTGTGTCCGAGTTGTTTGACATAGCAATCTAGCTAGCCTATAATACCCGTAACGTGCTACTTACTGCCAGTGTCTTTACTGGCAGTTTTTCTGCTTACATATACTAGCTTTAGTATTAATAATACAAATTAAATTTTGGAGTTGATTTTATGAGTCATGAAGAATTAAATGACCAGCTGCGAGTCCGAAGAGAGAAATTACATAAACTTACTGAAGCAGGACTTGACCCTTTTGGTAAAAGATTTGAACGTACACATACTGCAAAAGAATTAATAAATTTATATGATCAGCTTTCTAAAGAAGAGTTAGACGAAAAGGATATTTCTGTTACAATCGCAGGGCGTATTAAGACTAAGCGTGGAAAAGGAAAAGCGGGCTTTGCACACATCCAAGATCTAACTGGCCAAATTCAACTTTATGTTCGTAAGGATGCTGTCGGTGATGATCAGTATGATGTTTTTGATACAGCTGACTTAGGGGACATCGTAGGGATTACAGGAGATGTATTTAAAACACAAGTAGGCGAACTTTCAATCAAAGTCAAATCCTTTGAAATACTGACAAAATCTTTACGACCACTTCCTGAAAAATTTCATGGACTAAAAGATGTGGAACAAAGATATCGTCAACGATACTTGGATTTAATCATGAATCCAGAAAGTAAAGAAACATTTATTGCAAGAAGCCAGATTATTAGATCAATGCGTAGATACCTAGATGACCAAGGCTATTTAGAAGTAGAAACACCAATGATGCACTCTATCCCTGGTGGAGCATCAGCCCGTCCTTTCGTAACTCATCATAATGCGTTAGATATTCCGTTATATATGAGAATTGCAATCGAGTTACATTTAAAACGGTTAATTGTTGGTGGACTAGAGAAGGTTTATGAAATTGGACGAGTATTTAGAAATGAAGGTGTATCAACTCGTCATAACCCAGAATTTACGATGATTGAATTATATGAAGCTTATGTTGATTATAAAGACATCATGAACTTAACGGAAAATCTAATTGCACATATAGCTCAAGAGGTATTAGGGACTACCAATGTACAGTATGGTGACCAACAAATTGAACTTAAACCAGGTTGGACAAGACTACATATGGTTGATGCTATTAAAGAATACGTAGGGGTAGACTTCTGGAAAGAAATGAGTGTTGAAGAAGCTCGTCAACTTGCGAAAGAGCATGGAGTTGAGATAAAAGACAATATGCTATACGGACATATTGTAAACGAGTTTTTTGAGCAAAAAATTGAAGAAAAACTTATACAACCAACATTTATTTATGGTCATCCAGTTGAAATTTCACCGCTTGCTAAGAAAAATCCTGAAGATCCTCGATTTACAGATCGATTTGAATTGTTTATTGTTGCGCGTGAATATGCAAATGCCTTCACGGAATTAAATGATCCGATTGATCAAAAAGGAAGGTTTGAAGAGCAATTAAAAGAACGTGAGCAAGGAAATGATGAAGCTCATTTAATGGATGAAGACTTTATTGAAGCATTAGAGTATGGTATGCCTCCAACTGGTGGATTAGGGATTGGGATAGATCGACTAGTCATGTTGTTAACTAATTCTCCTTCTATTAGAGACGTACTATTATTCCCGCAAATGCGTAATAAGTAGTTGCCTTAGGTGATTCTATTAAAAGTAGGATCACCTTTTTTCTGTGTTTAAAGTAAGATTTCTTGGGTAAAGGTTTAATAAAGGAAGTTAAATTGAGTTTTTTTGAAAAAACATGTTGCTTATTTTTTGATGAGATGTTATATTATTATTCGTCGCTGATGAACGCGATGGAACAAGTTAACAACTGAAATAAGTTGTTGACAGATGAAATACAAAATGTTAATATAATAAAGCTGCTCAGGTAAGACGAGCTGCAAAAAAAGTTCTTTGAAAACTGAACACAACACAAGCGTCAATGTTTGTTTTAAAAAAATGAAGTAGTGAACATCGATGTCAGCACTTATATGTGCTAGTTCAACTCTATTGGAGAGTTTGATCCTGGCTCAGGACGAACGCTGGCGGCGTGCCTAATACATGCAAGTCGAGCGGTTCTTAGGAAGCTTGCTTCCTAAGAACAGCGGCGGACGGGTGAGTAACACGTGGGCAACCTACCTATAAGACTGGGATAACTTCGGGAAACCGGAGCTAATACCGGATAATATAAGAGATTACATGATTTCTTATTGAAAGATGGCTTAGGCTATCACTTATAGATGGGCCCGCGGCGCATTAGCTAGTTGGTGAGGTAATGGCTCACCAAGGCGACGATGCGTAGCCGACCTGAGAGGGTGATCGGCCACACTGGGACTGAGACACGGCCCAGACTCCTACGGGAGGCAGCAGTAGGGAATCTTCCGCAATGGACGAAAGTCTGACG
>NZ_JARFVC010000022.1 GCF_029193815.1 Cytobacillus sp. S13-E01 | reverse complement strand
TTGCTTTTGTTCGATGGATAGTCCATCTAGCAACCAACGAAATTGGCGAGGGCTGATGTTTTTGGGGGTCTTATCATTTTCCGATGGCCAATGGAAGGTACCTTTTTCCAGCCGGCGATAATAAAGCCAAAACCCATTATTTTCCCAATGAAGGATTTTTAACTTGTCTCGCTTCCGATTACAGAAAACGAATAGACTGGGCGAAAAGGGATCAAGTTCAAAACATTCCTTCACGATGGCAGCTAGCCCATCAATCGATTTGCGAAGATCTGTACTACCCCGCGCTAGATAAACCCTTTGAAATTGGGAATTGGTTAACATTGGTTTTTAAGCACATGGACAACATCTGATAATAGATCCATGTTGGCTCCAGGTGGTACCTCAACTGTGATCGTACCAAAATGAAGCAGAACAGAACCCTGCCCCGAAGGGGGTGCTTCTTCATCAACCTGAACAGTGAACCATTGTGCCGCAACGGGTGTCTGTTTAGAACCGCTGTTACTTTCAAATTGCCGTATCCAGTAATACATTTGGTGGATTTTAATTTCTTGATGTTGGCACCAATCCACTACACTCTCTCCACTCTGTTTCCAGGCTTCGTATCGTGCTTTCCATTCTGTTCTTTTTTCCTTAAGGGTCATAGAAAAACCTCCCAATATGATTTCTAGGGAGATTATCTCATGGACTCACTATTAATAGAATGTGGGCTGTATTTGACGCTTACCCTAAACAATAACAAAAAGCCATCATCTGATGGCTTTTTGTTACGAAGTAAGAAAGTATAAAAAGTAAAAAGTCTGTACTTAATTTAGTGGCTAGCTCCGGGCGCCCAGCGCTTTTCTTAAAAGATAAGAAAGTATAAAAATTTGTACCAAGTTTTAGTGTCTAGCTCCGGGCGCCATCGACTCTATGGTATAAGCCAATCCGTCTGGAAGGTCAAAGAACAACCTTCCAGACGGCTCGTCTTATGCTTGACTTGCACAGGATGTGCTGATGTCGATGTTCGCCACAGGACGTGGCGGGTTTTAATCGACGCGCCGATAGGCGGGCGCCCTGCGCTTTTCTTGTTATGCTCCAGGAAATCCACTTTTTAGTACAGTCATAAATGTGAACCAACCGAAAACAGCTACAGTTCCGGTTGCAAAAAGTAACCCGAGTAGGTTTTTTGAACGTAGAGAGCGAAGTATTCCAAAAGCCGAAAATATCGTTACTAATGCGAAAATAATTACAAGACCCATTATTACGCCTCCTTACTTTTCATGAAGTTTTTAAGATGTCAGATACAAACCTAAGAATATGATTCCGACGACCGAGAAGCTATTTTAAAATTTATAAGCATTCTCATACTATTGCCTATTTTTTAAATATCTACAGCATATGTAGTGTACAGACTCATTCGTCTATTATTTTAATCGTTTTCACTAAGTTTGTCGAGGTTAAAAAATGAAACTTCTATATCATATGCTTTTGCAAAACCATTGATGAGATCAATAAAGTTTCTATCTATTAAATAGTAATTTGTTTCATTTACCGATTCTATCCCTATAAGATATTCTTCGATCTGGTAAAGGGCCATTTTAAGTTGTTCTAGATCTCCTTTTTCAATTGAAAAGGCAGCAATCATTTCTCGGAACAAATAAACGTTATCACTAAGAGAACGAAAACCATAGTCAGTAAACTGATCTGTCATATCAGGATTTTCAACCTGAATTATTTCAAATAAATCTTCAAATAGATCTTTTGAATTAAGATATTCCTGTACTGTTCTTGCTTCTATTTCAGTTCCGACAATAAGCATTTGTTGATCGTGATCTATAATGTTAGCGATGGTAGCAACTTCCTTGACGACACCTGCAATAGGGCCTGATAGTGTATCTTTAATAATACTCATTTCAACTCCAAATCTTGCTTTCATAATAAGTCCTCCATTTAACCTCTTAATAGTTCGCTTTTTAGAAGTGTTTTCGTATAGCTGTTCTTAGTGTAAAATAGAAGGAAAAGATCCGCAATGGAGGTAATCATAATGAAATGGCAACGAATCCCACTAGGTCCATTATCCACAAATGCGTACATATTATCAAATGAGCACAAAGATTGTGTAGTTTTTGATCCAGGTGGAGAAGCGCAAAAATTGATTTCACTACTTAATCGTCAGCAATTAAAACCAATTGCTGTGCTTTTAACACACGCTCACTTTGATCATATAGGGGCAGTTGATGATGTTAGGACGAAATTTAATATTCCGGTCTACATTCATACAAATGAAAAGAAATGGCTTGGTGATCCTTCATTAAATGGTTCACGTTTTTTTATGGGGAATGAAATTAGCATTAACGATGCAGATCATCTCATTAAAGAGGAAGGTACAATTGACGTCGGGTCATTTACGTTTGAAATTTTCCATACACCAGGGCATTCGCCAGGTAGTGTTTCATTCTATTGTAAAGCTGTAGAGGCTGTATTTTCAGGTGATGCTCTTTTTGCAGGTAGTATAGGTAGAACTGATTTACCTGGTGGAAATTCAGAACAATTGATTTCAAGTATACATAAAAAGCTGCTTACTTTACCTGAAGAAACGGTTGTTTTATCTGGTCATGGTCCAGAAACAACGATACAAGCAGAAATGGATGACAATCCATTTTTACATGGGTTTTAAAAACCAAAAGGCGTAAGGCAAAATAGAAGAGCCTTTCTCAACATGTCGAGAAGGGCTCTTCACAGGGGATGTTCTATTTAATCATAATGGGAGGGAATATAGTTAAGCTACTAATTTAAAGTTATAACAAAGTTAATACTATGTCAATAGTGGAAACTTCGCAAAGGTGATGAAATGATAGACTATTTAAAAAAGCATATTAAGCAATCAGAAAACAGCTATATTACATATGATGAATTTATAAGTAAAGCGTTATATGACCCCGAGTTTGGCTACTACATGAAAGAGAAAGAAAAGGTTGGCAGACAAGGTGATTTTATTACTAGTAGTAACATATCTGATGTATTTGGGAAGCTATTCGCTCAGGTTTTTTTGAAGTTGATTGAACAGGAAAAAGTGAAACCCTATATATGTGAAATCGGCGGAGGGAATGGTCGATTTGCACATGCGGTATTAACAGAATGTAAAAAGCTATCTCCTACTATTACTAAAAAACTTACGTATTGCATGATTGAAAGTAGCCCGTATCACCTTTCATTGCAAAAAAGTATTCTTCCTGCTACAAGTGTTGAGTTTTTTCAAAGCCTAGATGAGATGAGAAAACAATACCGGAGTTTTAATGGAATTATTTTTTCAAACGAACTTTACGATGCTTTTCCAGTTAAGGTGATCGAAAAACGCAATAATGGTTTGTACGAAGTAATGGTTGGGCTAAACGCCGGAGAACTATTAGAAGAAAAGACAGTCCCACTGACGAATAGTCACATAATCAGATACCTTAATGAACAACAAATAGACCTGAGTAATGGTCAGAGGTTTGAGGTTCCACTTGCAATGGTAGGTCATATAGAAAAAATGGCTGGATGGGTGGACAAGGGAATTGTTTTTACGATTGATTACGGATACACACATAAAGAATGGATGTTGCCTGAGCATAAAAAGGGGAGCTTACGAGGGTATTATCAACACAATTTACAAACTGATCCGCTAATACATCCCGGAGAAATGGATTTAACGACACATATTCATTTTGATTCGCTAATTTACTATGGAGATAAAGCAGGATTGAACTTTATAAACAAATTAAGGCAGGACCATTTCTTGCTTGGAGTCGGTATCCTAGATTATTTACAAGATCATCATGATCCAAATCCTTTTTCAGAGGTTAGTAAACAAAATCGTGCTCTTCGTTCACTTATAATGGACGGAAGTATGAGTGCAGCCTTCCATGTAATCATCCAGCAGAAAAATGTAAGTGTGGACTGGAGAAGTATAATTAAAAATAGGTGAGAAAAAAAAGCGATGTAAACATCGCTTTTTTTAATGAGCCCCTGGAACCATCATAAATGTTGTCCAATAAGTAAAGGCAGCAAAGAATATAGTTAAATATGCGCCAAAAATGTAGATATACATACGCTCAGACAATTTCAAATAACTTAAAAGAATAAAGAATCCTGTTTGGCCAAAGAAAAGTAAAGCAGTTTGCTCCATGTCGCCAATGAAAAACATAACAGCAAAAATACCTGTCCAGAATCCTAACACTCGGAACATACGATCCATATGTATCCCTCCTTTTCACCTCTAGTCCATCACTTATCTATTATAATGTACAATTTAATGAAAAGTAAATATTACTTTGTGATAAAGTATAACTTCACACAGTTGATTGTCCACTATTGTGAAGTTAGAGGGATAAATGCATGATAACTGCAAGAGTTGCAACCAGTCATCATATTTTCTTGTTCAACTAAATCAACATCTGTAAATAAAACAGTAAACATCCCCTTTAAAAAAGCAAAGTGCGTAGAACATACTATATCATTATGTCTAGCAGCTATTTCTTTAAAAGGACAATTATAAATTTGGAAAAAGATTTTAGTCTTATCTATATTGTGATTGAATTCAGGATAAAAACCAGCCATTGTCGATGCTTCTTTTAAAACGTTTAGCTTTTGCTCAAATGTTAACTCAAGTGGAGACGTTGTTTGATGTGGTAATTGTGTTTTGACAAGTTCTTCGCCAAACTTCTTTCCTGTTTCAAAGAGTGCTTTCTCTCCAACATTTCCAAGGCTCATCATAGTTTGAATTGCAATACTAGCCAAAAGTTTATAATCACGGGCAGGAAAATGAAGCTCAATAACATCGTCAGATAATTTATATAGTCTGCTCGGCCTACCGCCTTTTCCAGTTTTCTTCGTTTCCGAAATGAGCATGTTTACATCTTCTAACTTTGATAGATGTAATCTTGCAACATTCGGATGAATATTAAACGAATCTGCTATCTCTTGGACGGTAACTTCACCGTGCCGCTTTGTCACAAATTGATAAATATTAAAACGAGTTGGATCTGATAATACGTTTGTTATCTTTAATGTTTGTTCCATCCATTTCACCCCTACCCCCTACTTATTGGTATCATTATAATACAGTCAACTATCATATTTAAGGTGTTTGTAGTGTTTGTTCTAAATTGTTCACAATTAATTATATGAAATTGACATATCTTCACTACTTAAACATGAAAGAGCTGACTCAGACATGGAGTCAGCTCTTTTAAAAGAAATGTAAGTGTAAATTTTGGAACCTAGTTCTGTTGTCTAGCTCCTGGTGCTTTTCTTAACTGGGCTAGCTGGATTCGAACCAACGCATGACGGAGTCAAAGTCCGTTGCCTTACCGCTTGGCTATAGCCCACTGAAATACTATGCAAGCTAAAAAATAGGTTTGTAGCGCAGTACATAAATTATATTTGCCAATTGTGCTAAAAATATACTTGGAATTTTAAAAGAAAAAATAGGTATATAGTACAATTTACTTCCAAAGACTATATTTATAACTACCAAAAAGGGGTATTGAAAAATGGAGTTTGATTGGATATGGAAAGCGGTACTAATTGTTTTAGCGGGTACATTATTATTAAGATTTGCAGGTCGAAAATCGATCTCACAAATGACGTTAGCACAAACCGTTATAATGGTTGGAATTGGGTCATTATTAATTCAACCTGTTGCTGGAAAAAGTATTTGGGTTACTTTTGGTGTTGGAGGAGTTTTAATAGTAACACTAATTGTGATGGAATACGGGCAAATTAAGTCAGATGGTATAGAAAGCCTAATTACCGGGAAATCAAAAATAATAATTGAAGACGGTACCTTAAATGAAAAAAATCTGAGGAAAATGAGATTAACAGTGGACCAGCTTGAGATGAAGTTAAGGCAAGGAAATGTAGCAAAAATTTCGGATGTGAAATGGGCTACATTAGAACCGAATGGGCAATTAGGTTATACATTAAAAGATGACATGCAAACTGCTACAAAAAAGGATTTAGAGCAATTACGAACTGATTTTCAATGTCTACATGATTTGATTAACAAACGTTTACCAAATGTGAAATTGGTTACTCAATTTAATCAACCAGTGGCTAACTCAAGTGGTGATGTGACCAATCAACCACAAAGTAATAATCAACAAGACATTTTTTCAGAGGTTGAGGATAAATCGCATGAAACATCACCGCCAAAGTACTTACAGTAAGGAGAATAGTTGTATTTTGAAGCAGGTAGATGTTCCTGCTTCTTTTAGTATGGAAAGGAAAATGTGAACAAATTGTGAACGATGTAGCAAGTTTAAAAAAAATTTAAAATAAATAAAAGGAATATGTCAATCTTTGTAGAAATATGTAAGTGTAAACACAGTTAAATAAAAGAAGAGGTGGTTAAAATTGAATCCAATAGAACAATTGGGAGATCGTTTTTTGCAGGACGCATTTGCAAGTAGTGCCTCTGACATCCATTTTGTTCCCCGTAAACATGATGCAATTGTGCAATTTCGAATGGATAATGATTTAATAACTAAAGAAATCATTCCAAGAGAGAAATGTGAAAGACTCGTATCGCATTTTAAATTTTTAGCAGAAATGGATATAGGCGAGAGGCGAAGGCCACAAAACGGTGCATTATCCACTGTAATAAATAATCATCTATTAAGTTTACGACTCTCGACATTACCCACAGCATATGATGAAAGTTTAGTCATCCGAATACTTCCACAAGATACCCTATACCCATTATCACAACTCTCTCTTTTCCCAAACACGACCAAAAAACTGATATCTCTTCTCAAGCATTCCCATGGTTTAATCATCTTTACCGGACCTACAGGTTCAGGAAAAACAACGACACTTTACTCCCTATTAGGTGCCACGAAAAAACTCTATAATCGGAACATCATCACACTAGAAGATCCTATTGAGAAAAAAAGCGAAGATGTATTGCAGGTACAAGTAAATGAAAAAGCAGGTATCACGTATGCAATTGGTCTAAAGGCAATCCTACGCCATGATCCCGATATTATTATGGTTGGAGAAATCCGTGATTCTGAAACCGCCCAAATTGCTGTAAGAGCGGCACTTACAGGGCATTTAGTGCTTACAACGATGCACACTAGAGACGCCAAAGGAGCCATTTACCGACTTCTGGAGTTTGATGTTTCGCTACAAGAGATTGAACAAACTATAATAGCGGTCGCAGCTCAACGTTTAGTTGAATTAAAATGTCCTTTCTGTGAGGGGAAGTGTTCCTCCTATTGTAAGAAAATGAGAAAAATACGCCGTGCGAGTGTTTATGAACTATTGAATGGGCGTGCTCTTTCAGAGGTAATGAAGGAGGCGAAGGGAGAATCCTCCGTTTATAATTACCGCAAACTACGAGATGTTATTAAAAAAGGTATTGCACTTGGCTATTTACAGCCTGAAGAGCTAGATCGATGGGTGTTTAAAGATGAACAATAAATGGCTAATACAAGAGCAAGCTGTATTTTTAAAGAGGTTAGGAGAGTTGCTTGAAAATGGCTATCCACTATCACAAGGAATTGAATTTTTACAGCTCCAAGTGCGTGATAAAAGCAAACAAGACTTAGAGAAATGTCTTGTAAAGCTTAAGGAGGGGAACACATTTTATAGTATATTAGTTGATCTCAAGTTTCATAAAGATGTATTGGCCTATCTATTTTTTGCTCAAAAGCAAGGGGATATAAGCTTTGCTTTACGAGAAGGCAGTGCGATTCTAGAAAGAAGGGTTGAATATCTTACTAAAATTAAAAAGATCCTCCGCTATCCCCTATTCCTTGTGTTTTTTGTTGGTTGTATGTTTATTCTGGTTGAACGATTCCTTTTGCCTCAGTTTCAACAATTGTACACATCAATGAATTTAGATTCTTCCTTCTTCGTCAACGCATTGTCTTACTTTTCAACATTTATCAAACTGCTTCTATATGGGATAATCAGTAGCTGCATCTTTCTCCTCACATTTTACTTTCTTAAATTTAAGAACCTCACAGCAGTTATACAAATGAAACTAGTAATGAAAGTCCCATTGCTAAATAGATTAATTGTTTTATTAAACTCCCATTTCTTCTCTGTTCAGCTTAGTAATTTATTGAAAGGGGGATTATCAATTTATGAATCGATAACGGCTTTTGAAGAGCAAAATCATTCACGATTTTTTCGCGAAGAAGCAGTTGTGATAAAAGAACAACTATCAGGAGGTGAACGATTAGATTGGATTATTGGCAGTAGGAATTATTTTGAAAAGGAGCTTGCTTTGGTCATTTTACATGGCCATTCACATGGGAGTTTAGACAAAGAACTGTACCACTACAGCCAATTCACTCTCGAAAGATTAGACGGGAAGATCTCATCTTTTCTTAAAATATGCCAACCCATCTTATTTACAAGCATAGGGCTCATCATTGTATTTATGTATCTAACCATCATGTTACCCATGTTTAAGCTTATAAATGCCATTTAAAATTAGGAGGAAAAAGGATGAATCAAAAAGGCTTTACCCTGATCGAGATGATAATCGTTTTGTTTATCATTTCAATTTTATTATTGATTACCATTCCAAATGTAGCTTCACAAAATGCAGTTATTAAAAGTAGGGGATGTGAAGCATTAATTAAGATGGTACAAGCTCAGTTACAGGCACATGAGCTTGATGCGGACAATATTAATACCGATGGAACATACACTGCTCCAACTTTAGAACAACTAAAAACGGAAGGCTATATTGAAACAACGTCATGTCCTGGTGGTAAGTCATTAATCATTAATCCTACGACAGGAAAAGTAGAAGAAAGCTAACATGCACCAGACAGTGGCAGTGCCTAATCAAAAAGGTTTTACCCTCATCGAAGTTCTTCTCGTACTCCTAATTATCTCCACGTTAACTTCGTTGACATTAATCCAATTCAAACCGATTTTTGATTCTAAAAAAATAGAGTATTTTTTTGAAACGTTTGAGAATGATTTATTATTTGCCCAGACCTATGCAATGAGCCACAATGAAACGGTTTATGTTTACTTTACTGTGAATGAACACCAATATAGAGTTTTAGCAGGTTCCACTCGCAGGCAAATTCTATCCCGTGAATTTAGTAAAGATATTAAGTTAGAGTACTCCAATTTAATACCAGGAGTTGTTTATCTTGCAAATGGAAATTTATCAAAATCAGGATCACTGGTCTTTAAATATAAAAAAGATGTATATCAAGTAACATTTTTGCTTGGGAAAGGTCGTTTTTATGTTAAAAAAGTGTGAACGTGGGATAACCATGCTAGAAGTGCTTGTTTCATTCTCCATTTGGCTATTACTGATACTTACTTTGGTTCCGAGTCTTATTTTACTAAAACAAGAAAGAGATAATATTCAAACATTAAATAACGGAAACCAATTATTATATGAGGAGCTAATAAGCTACAAGGAAGATCGTAGTTTGAAGCAGAATTCAACAATTATTAGAGGTGGTACAAGCTTCATACTTACATGGGACTTCACTAGCGATACATCGATTGTAACAGCCTGTGTTTCATGGGAGGACAAAAGGAACAGGATGATAAAAAGGTGTGGGTATTCAAGACAATGAAGAATGAAAAAGGTTTTACTTTAGTTGAAATGCTACTATCCTTTTCTATGATGCTGGTCATTCTTACATTTTTAGTTATGATGTTACAGCTTCTGTTTAATGAAAGTGAAAGGGACTTTAATCAATTAGAATGGGAAGTATTTATCCAACAAGCTAAGTATGAAGCACAAGGTTCAAATACGATTTCATTGAGAAATAACATAGTCACATTCGCAAGGTACAATGGAGAAATGGTAAGCTATGAACCTTATCAACAAGTTATTCGAAGAAGAGTTAATGGAACTGGACATGAAGTTCTCCTTCAAAACGTAAAAAGTGTGAAATATGAAGCGACGTCAAATGGAATTATCATTGAAGTAAATGATAAATATAAAGCGCGAATTTCCTCAATCATTCCAATCGAGGTGAAATAATCTGAGCAATGAAAAAGGCTTTATTTTACCAACGACATTACTCATTTCATTCCTGTTTTTCATCGTATTCACCCACCAACTCAATTCCTATCTCACAGAGAAGAAATTTTACAAGGAAATCGAGGAGTTGTATAAAATCGACAACCTTCAACGTTTAGCTATAAACGATATTGTGAGCATACTGGAAACAACAGAACCAGAGAATATAGCATATGCATACTTTTATTATCCTAATGGTACGGTGAAGTATTCAACGCAAGTTTTATCAGAGCAATCGGTATTGATCACTTTAAATTGTGAAACCTTAAATGGCAGAAAATCAAATGTTAGGGTGATGTATGATGTGAATGATAAGGTTTTAAAGGATTGGACAAAATATTAGCGTTTTCAGATCACTATTAAAACTAAGCATCTAGTTAGGTTAGCGCTTAGTAATGATAAACCTGTCCAACAGTCAAAAAATATAGTATTATAATCAAAAGTACTATGGGGGCAATTTAGGTGAAAGCAATTTATTTAACAGGCTTTATGGGAGCGGGGAAAACTACGATTGGTCGAGAACTCGCAGGATTTTTAGGCTGTCAAGTTATTGATACTGATGAGTATATTGAAAAAGATGTAGGCAAGAAAATCCGAGCCATTTTTGAAGCAGATGGAGAAGCGACATTCCGTACGTATGAAAGAGAATATTTGCGAAAAGTACCAACTACTGATGTGATTGTAACAACTGGCGGGGGTCTGGTCATTCAAGAGGAAAATCGCGAATGGATGAAAAAACAAGGTATCGTGGTTTATTTACACTGTGAGCTTGAAACCATTCTAGAACGACTAAAACATGATACAGCAAGACCATTAATTGATCATAAACAGCTAGAAAGTGCCAAAAAACTATTTAATAGTCGGAGTAAATTCTATGAGGAAGCAGATATTATGATTGATACTACTTCAAAAACCATTAATGAAACAGTGGATGAAATTGTAAAGCTGGTTAAAAGTAATCGGAAATGGGAAGAATAAGAATAAAAACAGAGTGGGTGGTGTTTTTATGTCTCCAAACGATTACGTCAAATTTATGACCCAACAAATTGTTAGTTATATTGATAAACCAAAAGAAATGCGGAAAGAAACGAGATTACAGCGAAAAACTGAACGTACCCCATTTGTAAACCACTGGTTTGGTGTTATTCCATATGGGTTTCAGTTGTTTTTTAAAAAAAGTAAAAGTAAAAAGAAAAGAGTGACGAAGTAATTTACTAACGGGTTCCCTTTTGAAATGCAAAAGGTGAAAAAACAGGGTATATAACTTACAAAAAAGGCGTGGCAATTCGCCATGCTTTTTATATTTCGTTAAACCTAAATAAAACCCAAAAATTTATAGTGTTTAAGGTATATAAATAATGTCCTTAAAATCAAGGCTCTGTTATTATTCATTGTTGAATTTCGTGTAGGAATAAGAATTCATAGGCGGAGAATTTCCCGCTAATGTATATAGTAGAGGCTTAAGATGCAGATATAAGTGGTGATATTCCGATTAACTGTTCTAAATAAGACAAAATCCAAGGATTTGGATAATATAAACGGAAAACTTCCCTTATTTTTTGGAAAATATGCGTATTTACCAATTTAAACGGAATTTTTCCGTTTATTTTTTAAACACGGTAAAAACAGCATTTAGTTATAATGGAGCCAAAATTCTGATAATCCGATCTTATACATAATTCAACATAGTAATTTACATCTATTTAGCAATCCAATTATCAGATAGAGAATTGCTATTCGCAAATAGTTATTTTTACATGCGATTTTATATGTTAAATTGCAAAAAAAACATTGATCAAGCAATAAAAAATAGGGTGAGAAAATCACTACGATTTCGCACCCTATTTGCATTGTGATTTACTGTTTTGCACCTTTAAAGGGAACCCGTCAGTAATTTACTTTGTTACTCTTTTTTTGAATTAAAAATCTAAATAGGACCTTGATTCACACCCCACAACAACTAATACATCATCTCTATAAACTGCACGTCCTTAACAGTCTTTGTTTCCAAATCATAAACGATTGTTACATGGACATTATACTCTCGTCCATATTGCTTGATTGAAAACGTAAATCGTTCAAGCCCAGTTCCATCTTTCTTCTTTTCTCTCCAGATATGTTGATAATCCAGTATTTTTGCAGCGGGATACTTTTTCTGAACTTCCTTCATTGCTAATTTGCCCCATTTTACAGGAACCTTCCCAAGTTGTGATTGGGCTGAAACCTTTTCGGGTTGTAAAACGTATGTATAATGATTGGTAAAAATAGACACAAACATCATTAGTAATAATACTTTTCTAAAAATAGGAATCACCTCATTCTTTAGTTTCTACATATTTTTCCTATTTATTCAAAATGAGGTCAATCATGACAGCCGAAAGAAGAAACTTGTAGTTACGAACACTTTGTCTGATACTACAAGTTTTTATTTTTTGGAATGGAATAATGATCTTTCGTACATATTAAAGCTATGTGAACAGTCATAATTCATTAGGAGGCCAGTATGAAAAAGCTATTTATACTTAGTATTTGCGCATTTGTTTTAATGGGATGTGGCGGTGATAAAGAAGAAAAAGCAAAAACAGCCAAAAAAGACGAAAAAACAATCATACAAGAAGAAGGTATTGCTCGTATTCAGGCGCAAACAGAGCTGGGTACACTTGGCTTTACACCTGAGGAATTACAGGAAAACTGGAACAGCGCCCAAGACGAAATGAAGGAAGAAGATTCCTATCAAATTAAACAATTAAACGTGACAAATGGCGAATTTAGAACCGATGTTGGAGAAGGTGTAATTTTAGAAGGAATTGTAAATGAAGAAACAAACGAAGTATCAAAGCTTTCTGTGATCCGAAAAGAAGTAGAAGCAGAACAACTTTCACAATCATTACACCAATTTGAAGACACAATTGCGTCATTTTTCTTACTCGTTGCAGTTACCAATAAAGAAGAAAAAGTCAGTGAAGAGCAAATCAATACAATGGTTCATGACTTAGTGATCTTAGAAACGGATAAAGATATGCTAGATGCTGAATCATCATTAAATAATGTAACGTATATGGTGGAAGAAAATGAGCGTGGACTAGTCATGACGGCAACGCAAAAAAAGGATTAAATCAATAAAGCGACCAGATTCAAATTTGGTCGCTTTTTCATAATAAGAATTAATATGTGAAAGTGTAAAAATTTATACCTAGTTTTAGTATCTAGATCCGGGTGCGCCTTGCGCTTTTCTTTAAAAGGTAAGTATAAAAATTTTACCTGGTTTTGGTGTCTAGCTCCAGGCGCCATCGGACCTGAGGTCATAAGCCGATAGGCGGGCGCCCCGCGCTTTTCTTACGTGTTGCATAGATAACATATTGTTTAGGATCATTTAGATAGTTCGTTGCCAACACGAGTAATTCTTGTGTAGAAGTCGATTTCAACATGGAAGTATTATTAGCTTCAACAACTTCAATTCTTTCTATATTGTACGTAAAACTGCCATAAGGAAGGCTAACCACCAAATTATCACCAGCTTTAAGTTCGTTAATTCGTTTAAAAACAGGATAATCTTGGCCTAATAAAACCATTTGATTATCTTCATCAGGAAGAGCTGAACCGATGTAATGGCTAACCCCACGCTCTACTTTTTCATTCGTTTCAACGATTGGTAGCTCTGAGTTTAAACTAGGTATTGCTAATATACCAATGGCATCACCTTTATTCGGAGCGAAGTTTATTTTTAGGGAGCGATTTTTCAGTACCTTATATGCATCCGAAAGGCTGTTAGCCTGTGCCTGTACACTGTGAATATATTTAAAACTTCCGATACAACCTAACAGAATTATTACAAAAGTGAATAAAATCGTGTAACGTTTAATCATATATCTCCTTTATCTTTGAGAGAATTCCCTTTTGATAGTTTAAAAACGTAACTGGTGATATTCTAAATCTCTAGCTTTCGTTAATAAGAGTCCCCACCTGTTCGACAACTCCATTTTCGACTTCCCTATTATAAGAAAAGCGCAGGGCGCCCGCCTATCGGTTTATGACCTCAGGTCCGATTGCGCCTTGCGCTAGACACCTTAAACTAGGTACAAAATTTTATGCTTTCACATATAAATTCTGAATTGGCTAAAAAATATTCACCTTATCCCCCATTATTCCAATCATCAAATTCGGGTCTACTTTTTTTCCAATGCCTAAATCGAATAAAATCTCGATACTCGCGAAAATCGTCCTTACTCATACCATCATTAATTGCCTTTTGGATAATTGACTTCCATTCCTCATCCAAAATATCTACTCCAGGTTCCGCTTTTTTAGCATCAATACTCTGGCCGATTATGTATTCAACAGATGTTTCAAGTGGTGCTGCTATTTTTACTAAAAACTGTAATGAAGGATTATTTTGGAGATTACGTTCGATATAGCTTAAATAAGACTTGGACACTCCAGCCATTTCAGCTAGCTCAGTTATGGAGTATCCTTTGTGCTGACGCAACCTTTTTATGCGATCTCCAACCATAGGTTTCTCCTTGTTCTACAAGAATTTCACTTCTATTCTTAAACCTTTCCTATAAAGCGTATATAAACATAGTTTACTACTATAAATTCATTATACAGAATATATTGTTCTTTTGAAAGAACAAATTAAATAAAATATCGAAAAACTTTTTATCAAAAAATTCCATTTTTATATTGTTCACTTTGACATCCTATGATATAGTAACAACAAAATTCTTTATAAAGAACAAAATGTTCTATGAGTTCAATACATAAGAGGTGAAATGATACAGGTGAAGCACATAGGTGACAGAATAAAAGAACTACGAATTGAACATGGTATGACATTAAAAGAATTGGGAGAAGCAATCCAATTTAATTACAGTAACTTATCAAAAATTGAACGTGGTAGCCGTAAACCAGCAATTGACTTCCTTGAAAACCTCTCTAACTATTTTGATATTGAGATTTCCTATTTTTTCGGTGAACAGAAATCAACTGTTAACGAGCTAGATCCTAATTCATTAGACCTAGAGATTCGATACTTAGCTGAAGAGATGAAACAAAAAAACATATCGATCGAAGAGTTAAAAGACCTAGCAAGTACGCTTGGGAAGATGAAAAACTATAGTTCATAAGAACCGATTGAAGTGAAATAAATGTGAAAAAAGGTATTGACATGTTCTTAATACAGAACTAAACTATGTGTAGATAGTTTTCCAGATTGAACAATAAAGTTATTTATTTATATTTTTTACTTATTTGTTCTTTAAAACGAATTGATTGAATGTTCAACGACAAAATTTTTTATTTAAAATGTTCTTTATTAAGAATCAATTGTACTTTAAATAAAGTTTTGGTGATGTCTCCTTGCCATTATCTATGGAGGCACTCGGTCATGCTGTGGGTTGAAATAGTACCTTAGACGCGTTTGTTGTCAGAAGTGTGGTGTGAGGGTGGGTTAAATGCCCATATTTTTATTAATGTTTTTAATTATATGGTTTAACACATAGACCATATAACTAAGAACTTTAATGTTCAAAATAACCATTGAGGAGATGTAAGTTGTTAATGAAAGATTTTGATAAATTTCCGAAATCAATTAAAAAAGCAGTAAGGTATATCAACCAAGATGCAACAAAAGAACAACTAGAAGATATAAAAAAACTAATTGAGTATGCCATTGAAAGAAGATCGTTAACTCTCGAGTAGGAAAATGCGTATTGAAAGGGGGAAAGGTATGACCTACCGTCAACGATTATCTTTTTTTATCATGATTGATTCATGTATTGTCTTAACGGCTATCTTCTTTAGTAGTTTTCTAGTCAATGCTGACATATATGTGATTACACTACCAATTGTCATTACTTCTACTGTTATTCTACTTAGCCATCATTTTTTCTCTTTAAAATTTAAGCTTTATAAAAAAGCCTGGGAATATGCAAGTATTGGGGAATTATTAATTGTTCTTAAGGTTGTTACTTTATCGATTTCAACTGCCGCGATCGTGCAGTTAATCTTAGTTCAACAAATTCACTTTCGTCTTCTAGCAGTCACATGGATGCTGCACATGTTATTAATAGGTGGTTCACGCTTCTTTTGGAGATTATTTAGAAACTCAATTATTAAAGAAGCTGAAAATAAGAAGCGAACACTAATTATCGGTGCTGGTTCTGCCGGACGGATGGTTGCGAGACAATTATTAAAAAACAATGAGGGTGACTTACATCCTGTTGCCTTTATTGACGATAATGTAAAAAAACAAAACCTTGATATTTTGGGTATTCCAGTACTGGGTGGAGTTGACCAAATAGAGGGCACGGTAACGGAATTAGAAATTGAAAACATCATCATCGCAATACCTTCATTAAGTAAAAGAGAATTAAATGTAATCTTCCAGGAATGTGCGAAAACAAATGCAAAAACACAAATACTCCCAATGTTAGAGGATTTGGTAACTGGAAAAGTTTCAGTTAATCAATTGAAAGATGTACAAGTCGAAGATCTACTAGGAAGAGAACAAGTTGCCCTTGATATTGAAAGTATATCAGAATATGTAACAGATAAAGTTGTCCTAGTAACCGGTGCTGGTGGATCAATCGGTTCAGAGATTTGTAGACAGATTTCAAAGTTCAATCCGAGACAGCTAATTTTATTAGGTCATGGTGAAAACAGCATTTATACAATTGAAATGGAATTGAAAGAGACCTACCGCTTATCTGAAATAGAGTTTTTTACCGAAATTGCAGAGCTACAGGATGAAAAGCAAATGATGAAAGTCATGAGTAGATATCAACCAAATGTTGTTTACCACGCAGCAGCTCACAAGCATGTTCCGTTAATGGAGCGGAATCCAGAGGTGGCTGTGAAAAATAATTTAATTGGAACTAGAAACGTTGCAAATGCTGCGAGTTGGCACGGTGTTGATACCTTCGTGATGGTTTCTACTGATAAAGCAGTCAACCCAACAAGTGTCATGGGGGCAACGAAAAGGCTTGCAGAAATGATCATTCAAGACATGGATAAAAAGAGCAATACAAAGTTTGTCGCTGTTCGTTTTGGTAATGTCCTTGGAAGTCGGGGTAGCGTCATTCCACTTTTCAAAAAGCAAATTGAAAAAGGTGGTCCTGTAACAGTAACCCATCCTGATATGGTTCGCTATTTTATGACGATACCAGAAGCTTCAAGATTAGTGATCCAAGCGGGTTCTTTAGCGAAAGGTGGCGAAATCTTCGTACTAGATATGGGTGAACCAGTAAAAATAGTAGATTTAGCAAAAAACCTTATCAAGCTATCAGGTAATTCAATTGATGAAATTGGAGTCGAATTCACCGGGATGAGACCTGGTGAAAAACTTTTCGAAGAATTATTAAAAGATGATGAAGTGCACGATCAGCAGGTCTATCCCAAGATCTATGTCGGCAAAACAGCACATCTCTATATATCAGAAATTGAAGAACTTATTTCTACTTATTTAAAACTAGATAAAGAAGAATTAAGGGATGAACTACTAAATTTAGCCAATCGAACCCTTGTCCCGGAGCGTCTACTATCAATCTCAGGTTAAAAGGAGCTAAAACAATGAAAGTAAGAAAAGCAATTATCCCAGCAGCAGGACTTGGAACGAGATTCCTGCCAGCAACAAAGGCAATGCCAAAAGAAATGCTACCAATCGTAGATAAGCCAACGATTCAATATATTATAGAAGAAGCCATTGAGTCAGGTATTGAAGACATTATCATCGTTACAGGAAAAGGAAAACGAGCAATTGAAGATCACTTCGACCATTCCTTTGAACTCGAGCAAAATCTATTTGAAAAAGGTAAATTCGAACTATTAGATGAAGTCCAGAAAACATCAAAACTAGTTGATATCCACTACATCCGTCAAAAAGAACCAAAAGGATTAGGCCATGCCATTTGGTGTGCTCGAAAATTTATTGGTAATGAACCCTTTGCAGTTCTTTTAGGTGACGATATTGTTGATGCCGCAAAACCTTGTTTAAGACAAATGATTGAGCAGTATGAACGCTACAATGCTTCGATTCTAGGAGTGCAAACAGTTCCTGATAAAGAAGTTTCCAGGTATGGTATTGTTGATGGAAATCAAATTGGCGATCGCTTCTATAGTGTTAACAATTTAGTTGAAAAACCAAAGCAAGACGATGCACCTTCGAATCTAGCAATTATGGGTCGCTATATTCTTAACCCAAGAATCTTTGAAATTCTAGAGAATCAGAAACCAGGTGCTGGTGGAGAAATTCAACTTACTGACGCCATTGCAGGATTAAATCAATTTGAAGCAGTTTATGCGTATGATTTTGAAGGTACACGTTATGATGTTGGGGAGAAAATGGGGTTTATTCAGACAACACTTGAATTTGCACTAAAACGTGATGACTTAAGACCAGATCTACTAGAGTATTTTAAAAATGTATTAGACAAAGAGCTAGTTAAATAATATGGAAAAACAACTGCCAAAACGAGTTTTATTTTGTGCAACAGTCGACTATCATTTTAAGGTCTTCCATATACCATATCTTAAATGGTTTAAAGAACAAGGCTGGGAAGTTCATATCGCTGCATTTGGCGAGCTAGAACTTCCTTTTGTTGATGAAAAGTACAATATACCGATTCAGCGTTCGCCCTTTAAACTGAAGAATATTGAAGCCTATAAACAGTTGAAAGAAATCATTGATAATAACACATACCAAATTATTCATTGCCATACTCCTATGGGTGGTGTACTCACTAGGCTTGCTGCAAGAGAAGCAAGAAGAAATGGAACAAAAGTCATTTATACGGCTCATGGATTTCACTTTTGCAAAGGAGCTCCGTTAGTAAATTGGCTATTATACTATCCGATTGAAAGAGTACTTGCTTCCTATACAGACTGCTTGATTACGATTAATGAAGAGGATTTTAACCTTGCAAAGAGTCATGGATTTAAAGCGGGTACAATTGAACATGTTCATGGTGTTGGTGTGAATACAGATGTTTTCAAGCCAGTAGATGGGTTGAGAAAGAACGTACTCAGACGAGCATATGGTTATAAACCAGAGGACTTCCTAATGATCTATGCAGCCGAATTTAATAAAAATAAGAATCAGCAATTATTAATTAGAGCATTAGCTGAAATAAAGGATGAGGTTCCAGGTGCAAGGCTTTTATTAGCTGGTGAAGGGGCTTTACTTGGTGAATGTAAGGAGTTAGCAGAAAAACTAGGTATTAGTGGAATGGTTGACTTTTTAGGTTTTCGAAATGATGTTGAAATGTTGTTGAAGATGAGTGATATTGCAGTGGCTTCTAGTTTGAGAGAAGGTTTGCCAGTGAATATTATGGAAGCTATGGCTTGTGGGTTACCAGTGGTGGCTACAAAAAATAGAGGGCATAGAGAGCTAATAGCAAATTACAATAATGGTTGGGTTATTTCAGAGAATAATATAAAAGAAATGGCAGAAAAGCTGTTTTTATTAGCTAATAATAGTGAACTTAAAAAATATCTTGGCTTAAACGGTAGGAAAAAAATTGATATAAGTTACTCAACAAAAAAGGTATTATCTGAATTAAACATTATCTATATTTCTATAATACAGTTCGGAGCAAGGGATGAAAAATCGGGAGTCCCCAGAATTTTTTGAGTTTAATAAATCTAAGGTAGGTTTAATATGATACCAAAAATTATACATTATTGCTGGTTTGGTAAAGGTGAATTACCTGAAAAGGTAAAATATTGTATTGATACATGGAAGAGGGAATTACCTGATTATGAAATAATGCTATGGAATGAATCAAACTTTAATGTAAATACTAATAGATTTACTTGTGAAGCATATGAGGCAAGGAAATATGCTTTTGTTTCAGATTATGTTCGCCTATACGCACTTAAAAAACATGGTGGAATTTATTTGGATGTTGATGTGGAAATTACAAAAAGGCTTGACCATTTTCTAGACAAGAGTTTGTTTATGGGATTTGAAGAACCAAATGGAGGAATAGCATCTTGCCTTATTGGTGGAGAGAAAAATCATGAATTTATAAATTTATTATTAAGTAAGTATAGTAAATTAAATTTTAAAAATGAAGATGGAACCTATAATATGAATCCTAATACATTACTCATTGAGGAGATTTTAGTGGAGAATTATAGTTTTTCTAATAATGGTGAATATCAGATTTTAGATTCTGATATTAACATTTATCCATTTGATTTTTTTCATCCTTTAAGTTTAGTTTCAGGAAAAATATATCTAACTGATAATTCTGTTGCTATACACCATCATACATTGCTATGGGTATCAAATAGAACTAAATTAATAAGATTAATTAGGTTGAAAATTTTAGTGCCATTGCTAGGTAAAGAGCGTTACGTAAAATTAGTAAATAGTATTAAAAAGGGTGTCCATCCTTAGTAGTGTGTATTGTGAGACTAAAAAATTCTTATTTCATAACTATTCGTTAGAAATAGAAGGAATGATAAAAATATGGAACCAATAAGAGTACTTCAGGTAGTTACAATTATGAACCGTGGTGGATTAGAAACCATGTTAATGAATTATTATAGACAAATAGATCGATCAAAAATACAGTTTGATTTTTTAGTACACAGAAATGAAAAAGGGCACTATGACGAAGAAATCTCAAGGCTTGGTGGGGAAATTTATAACATGCCGCAAATAAGACCTGGTAATTATAGTACATATTTTAAAATGCTAAAACAATTTTTTTTAGACCATTCCTATTATAGAGTAGTTCATTCACATATTAACGAGAATAGTAGTTTTGTACTTAAAGCTGCGAAAAATGCTAGAGTACCTTGCCGTATTGTGCATAGTCATATTAGTGATTTAGGGATAGATATAAAGCTTCCTTTTCGTTTATATGCAAGGTACTCTATGAGGGATAATCCCAATAAATATTTTGCATGTTCTAAAGTTGCGGGTGAATGGTTATATGGTAAAAAGTTTAAGGAGAAAAATGATATTGTAATCCTAAACAATGCAATTAATACAAATGAATTTAAATATGACATTGTTAAAAGAATGAAAATTAGGGAAGATTTAGATCTTAATGACAAATTAGTAATAGGTCACGTTGGCAGATTTAATAAACAAAAAAATCATACATTTTTAATTGATATTTTTAAGGTAATACACAATAAAAATCCCAATTCAATGCTTATTATGGTTGGAGATGGTGATTTACGTCTTGATATGGAAAAAAAGGTGGAAAATATGGGGCTATCATCAGCTGTTAAGTTTTTGGGGATAAGAAGTGATATAGCTGAAATAATGCAGGGAATGGATGTATTCTTGTTTCCTTCTTTATTTGAGGGCCTACCTGTAGTTTTGGTTGAGGCACAAGCAGCAGGTTTAAATTGCATTGTGTCTGACACAATTACACAGGAAACTAATATTACTGGACTACTTAAATTTACAAGTCTACACGAGAGACCTGAAATATGGGCAGAAAATGTACTTACATCCACAACTGTTCATCAGGATACATCGGAAATATTAAGAGAAAGAGGATATGATACAAGAACAATGGTAAATTGGCTTACGGAATATTATGAAAATAATAGTATTAATGCCTAGACAATAAATGGAGGTGTATTATGACACCAACCCTTACTGTTTTTACACCAACTTATAATAGAGCGTATACTTTACATTTATGTTATGAGGGTTTGAAAAGACAGACATGTCATGACTTTATTTGGTTAATTATAGATGATGGATCATCAGATAATACGAAAAATCTTGTAGAAAAATGGATTATAGAAGGAGTAATTTCAATTCAATATCACTATCAAGAAAATCAAGGAATGCATGGGGCTCATAACACAGCATATAAACTCATTTATACAGAATTAAATGTTTGTATTGACTCAGACGACTATATGCCTGATAACGCTGTAGAAAACATCATCAGTTTTTGGAAGAAGTATGGAAGTGATAAATACGCAGGGATAGTTGGATTAGATGCAACCCGAAATGGCAATATTATTGGTACTAAAATACCAGAAAGACTAGCTGAATGTACAATCTCATCTTTATATGGAGTACATAAGGTTAAAGGGGATAAAAAGTTAGTATATAGATCAGAACTTACCCGGTACTACCCTCCTTACCCCATTTTCACAGGAGAAAAATATGTTCCACTAAGTTATAAATATATTCTTATTGATCAAGACTATCCATTATTAGTAATGAATAAAATCCTGTGTTTCGTTGACTACTTAGAAGATGGTTCAAGTATGAATATTATTAAACAGTATCAACGAAATCCTAAGGGGTTCTCATTCTTTAGAAAAGAAGCAATGATTTACGCATTATCATTAAAGGATAGATTTAGACATGCTGTCCATTATGTTTCTAGCAACTTAATAATTAGGAACAGTAAATTTTTAATAGAATCTCCCTATAAAGTTACTACCTTTTTAGCTATTCCATTAGGAATTGTATTATTTCTTTATATTCAAAATACAAATAAAACAACAGTTCTTAAAAGATAAAAAATAATAAATCAATAACTTAATAAGAAGTGTGGAAGGAACAAGTAGTTGAAATGACCATATTATGGATTAATCTGTGTGCAGTCTTTTCATTTTCGTTATTAGCTCGTTATTTCTCTAAAACTACATTAATTGATAGTATTCCGCGACCAAATAAGATATTTACTTTATTAGTACTGATATTATTAGTCTTGGTATCGGGACTTCGAGCTGGAAACATAGGAGATACTGGGGCCTATATGCATGGCTTTCGCATTGCAAAATTTAATTGGAATGATGTAGATTTTAGTGGAGAGTTTGGATTTTATATATACCAAATGCTTATAAAAAATATAACAGATGATCCACAGGTTTTGGTCTTTGTAAGTGCACTTATAACTAATTTACTTATAATTTATGTATTTTATAAATATTCAAGGTATTTTGAACTTGCTACATATGTTTATATCACATCAGGATTATTTTTAGTATCGATGAATGGAATTAGGCAATTTCTCGCATCAGCTATTTTGTTTACAGCCACGAAATTTTTAATTGCAGGGAATTGGAAAAAATATTTTATTGTGGTTATTTTTGCATCTACTTTCCATAAATCTGCACTAATTCTTATACCGGTTTATTTTATTGTAAGGAGGAAGGCATGGTCCAAAACTACTTTAGTATTAATTTTAATGACAATTCCTTTTCTTATGATTTTCACGTTTTTCACTGACACTTTCTTTTCGCTTTTAGAAGAAACAAGATATGGTCACTACGAAAATTTTAATGAAGGGGGGGCGAATGTTCTTAGGACTCTAGTATCTATTGTACCAATTATAATTGCCTACTTTGGCAGGCATAAACTTAAGGAAATTTATCCACAGAATGATTGTATAGTAAATATGGCTTTAATTAATACAATAGTAATGCTTGTTGCGACTCAAAATTGGATTTTTGCAAGATTTACAATCTATTTTGGATTGTATCAAGTTCTATTATTATCTTGGGTAATAAAATTATTCAATAAAAAGGATCGAAAGTTTATCTACTATGCAATTTTAATATGTTACTTTGTATTTTTTTATTATGAACATGTGGTCAGCCTCAATATCGATTATAAAAGCAAATTTATTAATTTGTAATATTGTTTTAATGTACTGATTGTTAAAGTTTGAAATTAAAGGAGGGTTAAAAAATGGTAATACTCGTAACTGGAGGAGCTGGATATATCGGTAGTCACACTTGTGTAGAACTACTAAATCAAGGATATGAAATTATTGTTATAGACAACTTTTCTAATAGTAAAAAAGAATCATTAAAGAGAGTGACTGATATTACTGGTAAACTCTTTAAAGTTTATAATACAGATATACTTAACAAAGATCAATTAAACTTAGTTTTCTTAGAAAATAAAATAGATTCCGTAATTCACTTTGCTGGTCTTAAGGCAGTGGGAGAATCTGTTTCAATACCACTCAGGTATTATTATAATAATGTTATTGGTACACTAAATTTGTGTGAAGTTATGAATAAGCACAATGTCAAAAATTTAGTATTTAGTTCATCAGCAACAGTATATGGTAATCCAAAAGAAGTGCCAATTTTAGAAAGTTCACTTTTAGGTGCAACAAATCCATATGGAAGAACGAAGCAAATGATAGAGGAGATCTTAAAGGATTTATATAATTCTGATCATTCATGGAGTATTTCTCTCTTAAGGTATTTCAACCCTATTGGAGCACATGAAAGTGGCCTAATTGGAGAAGATCCAAATGGTATACCTAATAACTTATTGCCATATATTTCACAAGTTGCAGTTGGTAAATTAGATAAGTTAAAAGTATTCGGTAATGATTTCCCAACCAAAGATGGTACTGGAGTAAGAGATTATATACATGTTGTTGACTTGGCGAGAGGTCACTTAAAAGCATTAGAAAATGTGAGTAATTCTACAGGTATAAATGCCTATAATCTCGGGACTGGGACTGGTTATAGTGTACTAGAAATGATTAAAGAATTCGAAAAGGCTTCTGGTAGAAATATTCCATATTCTATAGTTGAACCTCGGCCTGGTGATGTTGACAAATGTTTTGCTAACCCGTCAAAAGCAAGAGAAGACCTTGGTTGGATAGCTACAAAAACTATCGAAGAGATGTGTGAAGATACATGGCGTTGGCAGATAAATAATCCTAATGGATATATAGAAAATAATAAAATAATATTCACAACTTCTGATTCCCGTTTGTCTGCTGAGACAGCGGGTTTTGTTATGTCTAAAGCTGAATGAGGGATTTGGATGAATATATCTGAAAAGCTCACTCAAGAGAATTTTCAAGATCTTTTATTAAAATTCTATCAAAAAGAGCTAGAGTCAAAAGAAGTAGAAGTTATTGATGTTGTTAATGAGATTAAGAAAAATATACTACTTATATGTTCTTCAAATAATTAATAACAGTCCATACTCTTCATCATAATAGAAGGGAAAAACTTATGAAACGATCTCTAGATATTTTAATATCAATAACCATATTATTATTATGCTCATTTATTATCTGTTGTATCGGATTATTATTAAGAATAAAGATGGGATCTCCAGTTATTTTTAAGCAGAAGCGTCCTGGATTAAATGGAAAACCATTTTACCTATATAAGTTTCGTACAATGATAGATTTAAAGAATGAAAAAGGTGAGATGCTATCAGACGAATTGAGATTAACCAATATTGGTATGTTTATTAGGAAATATAGTTTAGATGAATTTCCCCAACTCATCAATGTACTTAAAGGTGATATGAGCTTAGTAGGTCCAAGACCTTTATTAATGGATTATCTACCTTTATATACAAAAGCACAGGCCTCACGTCACCTTGTAAAACCAGGAATTACGGGATGGGCACAGGTAAATGGAAGGAATAATTTAACTTGGGAAGAAAAATTCGAGTTAGACACTTGGTATGTTAAAAATCAAAACCTCTTCCTTGACCTAAAAATATTAATTTTAACCATAAAAAAAGTAATTAAAAAAGAGGGGATTAATCAAAATGGTCATGTTACAGTGGAAAAATTTCATGGAAGTAAAGAAGTGAATTATTAGTATGAAAGTAGTCTTAATTGGTAATGGCGGCCATAGTAAAGTTATTCAAGATATCATAAGATCTATTAATGAATTAGAGTTACTTGCTATTTTAGATGATAAATATGATGGTGAAATGATTATAAACGGAAAAGTTTATGCCCCTATTTCCTTCTTAGAAAGACTACTAGAAAAGGGGACTAAAGTCGTTGTTGCAATTGGGTCAAATGTTATAAGACAATCTATTGTACAAAAAATGAACCTGAATATGGAAAGTTATTTAACTTTAATTCATCCATCAGCTGTTATTAGTACTTCGGCAGTAATAGGGTATGGAACAGTCATTATGCCAAATGCTGTTATTAATTCAGATACAACAATTGGCGACCAATGTATTATCAATACTGGTGCGATAATTGAACATGATAACGCCATTGGTGATTATTCACATGTTTCACCGAATGCAACCTTAACAGGCAATGTAAGAATATTGGAGGGTGTGCATATAGGTGCTTCTGCAACAATTATTCCTGGAATAGAGATAGGTGAATGGTCAGTGATAGGTGCTGGATCAACTGTTATTAAAAATATACCTCCTAGTACAAAGGCTGTTGGTAGTCCGACAAGATTCATTGATTATAGTAGGCAATTTTAATGCAGATAAGGTGGTTATAATGAGTAAACCTAGAATTTATTTATCCCCGCCTCATATGAGTGGGAAAGAACTACATTATATAAAAGAAGCGTTTGAAAGTAATTGGATAGCACCTCTAGGTCCAAATGTTGATGAATTTGAAAAAGACATAGCATCTTATGTAGGGGTCAATGAAGCTGTAGCGGTGAGTTCAGGAACTGCAGCTATTCATTTGGCTCTTTCGTTATTAGATGTAAAAAAAGGTGATACTGTTTTTTGCTCAAGTCTAACTTTTGTAGCTAGTGCAAACCCAATCGTTTACCAAGGAGCAGAGCCAGTTTTTATCGATTCAGAGCCTGACACTTGGAACATGTCCCCAGAAGCGCTTGAAAGAGCACTTACTTATGCTTTTTATGATGGAAAAATGCCAAAAGCTATTATTGTAGTTAACCTTTATGGTCAAAGTGCAAAGATGGATGAAATAGTTGAGATTTGTAATAAGTATAATGTTCCAATAATTGAAGACGCTGCTGAATCACTTGGTTCCACATATAAAAGTAAACAGAGTGGAACCTTCGGAAAGTTTGGTATTTATTCTTTTAATGGCAATAAAATTATAACAACTTCTGGTGGTGGCATGCTTGTTTCAGATGATACCGAGGCAGTGAAAAAAGCACGGTTTCTAGCAACCCAAGCAAGAGATCCTGCTCCTCATTATCAGCATAGTTTGCTAGGATTCAATTATAGAATGAGCAACATTTTAGCCGGAATAGGAAGGGCACAACTGGAGATTTTAAATGAAAGAATAAGAGCAAGAAGAATAATTTTTAATAGGTATTCAGAAGAACTAGCTCATATTCAGGGTATCGAGTTTATGCCTGAATTGGAAAATACCTTTTCTAACCGTTGGCTAACGGCATTAACTGTTAACGAAAATGAAGTTGGTGTTTCAGTTAAAACTTTACTAGAAACATTAACTGAAGAAAACATAGAAGCAAGACCTGTTTGGAAACCCCTTCATATGCAACCATTGTTCGAAAAAGCAAAATACTATCCTCATAGTGAAGATGAGAATGTTTCTGAACAATTATTTGTGACAGGACTTTGTCTTCCTTCTGGTTCTAATTTGACAGAAGTTAATCAACAAAGGGTAATTAGAAGTTTAGCTAATACAATAAAACAAAAGGTGAGATAATTTGAAAATACATGTTTTAAAGTGAGGTGGAAAATTGGAGACATTTAAAAAAATACCCAAAAAAATACATTATTGCTGGTTTGGGGGTAAAGAAAAGCCGGACATAGTTAAGCATTGTATTGAGAGTTGGAAAAGACATTTATCTGAGTATGAAATAATTGAATGGAATGAAGATAATTTTGATATTAATAGAGTCCCATTTGTAAAACAGGCATACCAAGCAAAAAAATTTGCATTTGTTAGTGATTATGTAAGAGTTTACGCTTTGTTCAACTTTGGTGGTATTTACTTAGATACAGATGTTGAAGTTTTTAAACCTTTTGATGAATTTTTACACCATGATTCATTTTGGGGGTTTGAACAAGAGAATTATATTGCAACAAGCACTATTGGTGCTGCTAAAGGAAGTAAACTTATTAAAGTATTTTTAGATTCATATAAAAACAAAAATTTCGTTAAAAAAGACGGAGCTCATGATGAATTAACAAATGTAGCAATTATAACTGAAATTTTAAAAGAGAAAGGTCTAAAAACGAATGGAGAATTCCAAGAAATAGAGGGGTTAGGGGCATTTTACCCTCAAACATTTTTTTCCCCATTTGACTATATAAATTGTCGGAAATTCATAACTATAAATACTGTAGCAATGCACCATTTTTATAAAAGCTGGTTACCACCAAAAGCTAGATATAAAAGTCAAATTAAACAGACATTATCAAAAATAATTGGTGGAGATAATATCGCAAAGCTTAGGAGAATATTTTAAATAGTAGTTTTTAGGAGAAATGAAATGTTTAAAATACTAAAAAAAATAGGTAAAACATTGATTACAGAGTCTAAAAATAGAGGCATTTATTTCACTATTTTAATGAATGTTTCTCACCTAATGGGAGTTTTGAGGGGATTATTTTATAAGTTTTTATATTTTAGGAATTTAAAAGCTTCCATATTCTCACTTCAAACAAATAGTAGAATAGAAATTTTTAATAAAAATTCAAGAGTTAACATTGGAAAGTTTGTTTTCATTAGGAAAAATGCAAGCATTAGATTGGATTTTAATGGTGTATTAAATATAGGAGATAATGTTTTTATTAATGACAATTGCAATATTAACTGTATTAATAAGATCTCTATTGGAAGAAATACAAAAATAGCTCCTAATGTAAGTATTAACGACCACGACCATAACTATAAAAAAGTAGATGATCAACATTTGATTAAAGGTGAAGTCAAAATAGGGGCAAATGTTTGGATTGGATCTAATGTAGTGATATTACGGGATTCAATAATTGGTGATAATGCTGTAATTGCTGCTGGTAGTGTTGTTAAGGGGAATGTGCCTTCAAACACATTATTTTTAAATAAACGAGAGAGTCATTTTGTTAATTTTAATAGTACTGGCAAGTTGAGAGGAATTTTATGAAAAAAGACATTTTAATCTCTGTTTATAACATGGAAATTGGTGGTATTGAAAGAAGTTTAATCAACATGTTGGAAAGTTTTAATTATGATAACTATAATGTTGATTTATTGATTTTTAATCATACCGGAGAACTAATGGATTTTATCCCTGAAACAGTGAATATTTTGCCGCAGATAGATCAATATTCAGTATATAGAAGATCCATTGTTCAATGTTTGAGAGAAGGACATTATTCAACTTCAGTTGCAAGAATACTAGGGAAATTCATGGCAAATATAAAAGCTAGAAATAGTAATTTTGAAGAAGGCTCAGCATATATACAGATGCAACTTGCTTTGAAGTATTCTACTATTTTTCTTCCAAAAATTGAAAAGATATATGATCTAGCGATAAGCTATGCTTGGCCACATGACATTATAGCAAAAAAAGTTCGTGCAAAGAAAAAAATGGCATGGATCCATACAGATTATTCGAAACTTGAAATTGATAACAAGATAGATTTTGAGATTTGGAGCAGGTTTGATTGTATAGCATCAATATCCGAAGAATGTTCAAAGTCATTTGTAAATATTTATCCATTATTAAAATCAAAAGTTAAATTAATAGAAAACATAAACTCACCTAACTATATAAAAAGAATGATCGTGCAAAGTGAAGCAAATAATGAATGGAATTGTAATAGTAATACTTTTAATATTTTATCTGTTGGAAGATTAAGTCATGCCAAAGGATATGATCTTGCTATAAAAGCTCTTAAGGAACTTCATAATAGGGGCCTTACTAATATAAATTGGTATGTAATTGGATATGGAACTGAGGAAACTGCACTAAAAGATTTAATAAAACAATATGATTTAAAAGACCATTTTATATTATTAGGTAAAAAGAATAATCCATATCCTTATATGAAAGCATGTGATCTGTATGTTCAACCATCAAGATATGAAGGAAAAGCTGTAACAGTCACAGAAGCAAAAATAGTTGGAAAACCCATTTTAACTACCAAATACCCAACATCTGCTAGTCAAATAGAAGATGGGATAGAAGGGATAATATGTGATTTAAGTGTAAGTGGGCTAGTTGATGGAGTAGAGAGACTATTTAAAAATCATGAGCTAAGAAATTCTCTGATAAAAAATGTAAAAGAGAAGGATTATAGTAATATTAATGAATTAAATAAGTTGTATAAAATTATAGGTTCTTAAATTTATTTAAGAACCTATAATAATCAGGAGTGAGTGTGAAGTGCGTGTAAAAGTAAGTGTAGTAATACCGGTTTACAATGCCGAAAAATATATCGCTCAATGTATAGAATCGCTTTTAGATCAAACTCTTAAAGAGTGCGAATTTATATTTATAAATGATGGTTCTACTGATACCAGTCGGAAAATTATTGAAAGTTATAAAGTGTTCGATAGTCGCATCAAACTCTTTAATCAGTACAATAAAGGAGTTAGTGTCGCTAGAAATAAGGGTATAGAATTGGCAGTTGGTGATTTTATAGGGTTTGTCGATGCTGATGATTATATAGAAAAGGACATGTATGAAAGATTATATGTAGCGGGAATAGAAAGTGATTGTGATCTAGTTATATCTAATTTTGTAAGTGAGATTGAAGGACATAGAGTAATAACAAAATACCCATTTGAAACAGAGACTCCTCTTAATAAAAACTATATAGAGGATGAGGTATTACTTTACTTTATTAAGTCAGATAATTTAAACACAGCCTGTAATAAAATCTATAAACTTCAGGTAATAAGAGAAAATAAGGCTTTTTTTCCTGAAAAAGTACCATTAGGTGAAGATGGAATATTTAATATTCACATTTTTAGTAGAGCAACCATAATAAAATACATAGATTATACTGGATATCATTACCGAGAAGTAGCAGGTAGTGCAACAAGAGATATATCAAAAAATGATTATTTCAGTAGAGCTTTAGAAGTGTACAAATTAAACTTACTACAAGTATATAAAGAAAAATATGATAAGGTTGTAATTCAACAATTAAAATCGATAAGGCTTATTAATAGTGTTGTTTCTTATATTTATATTTATTTTAAACCATCAAAGATAGTAAGCTTTAATTACAGGTTTCAATATGTCAATTATATGGTTAATAATAAACATGTAAGAGAGGCATTACTTTACTATAATAGTGAAAATCATATGAGTTTGAGTAGGTACCAAAAATTTGTATTGACTATGATAAAAAGAAAATCTGTAGTAGGTTTATTTTTAGCAACTACTTACATTAGATTTAGAAATAAAAGTTTTGGGGGGATATAATTGAATATTATGATGTTTGCTCATGGTGGGAGTCTTAATAGAGGATGTGAGGCTATTGTCCGCTCTTCCACCAAAATTATTAAAGAAAAAATACAAGGATCAAAAGTATTTTTAGCTTCTGAAAAACCAGAAACAGATAAAATCATAAGAAACCTAGATGGAATCTTTGACGGTTCACAATGCAATATAAACAAGTATTCATATGATTGGTTAGTTTCTTCACTTAAATATAAGCTTTTTAAAGATGAGTCATATGCATTAGGGAAAATAGAAAACAATATAATAAAGCATATAAAAGATATGGATGTATATTTATCAATAGGTGGAGATAACTATTGTTATGGAGAGCAACCAGGTTGGTATGAGATAAATAAAAGGGTAAAGGCACAGGAAAAGAAATTAGTCTTGTGGGGATGTTCTATTGGTGAGGAAGATATCTCAAAAAGAAAGCTGGAAGATTTAAAATTATTTGATTTAATCTTAGCTCGAGAGACTCTTACATATAATATGCTAAAAAATAGAGGATATAATAATGTTAAATTATGCGCAGACCCTGCATTTACGATGGAAAAAGAAGAATTGAAATTACCAGAAGGATGGGAAGATCAGAATACTATTGGACTAAATTTTAGCCCTCTAGTTTGGAAACGAAATAAGGATTCACAAAATTCCGTTGGAGAACTTATCAAACATATATTATATTCTACTAATATGACAATAGCTCTAACTCCCCATGTGATATATGAAGGTAATAATGACTATGAAATTTTATTCAAATACTATGAGGACTTTAAGCAAACTGGTAGAGTAATCATACTACCAAACAATTTAAACGCAACACAATATAAGGGATATATTTCGAGAATGAAGTTTTTTATAGGAGCTAGAACTCACGCTACTATAGCTGCTTATTCTAGTATTGTTCCTACTTTAGTTTTAGGCTATAGTGTAAAATCAAAAGGAATATCAAAAGATATATTTGGAGAAGAAAAATTAGTCTTAGGTATTGAAGAGTTGTCTAATATCCAAAAGTTAAAAAATGCCTTTGATGAAATGGTACAAGATGAAGACGCACTAAAACAGAAATTACGTCAAACCATACCAAAAGTTAAAGAAATGTCGTACAAAGCAGTAGATCATTTAAAAGAGGTATGTTATGAAGAAGAATCTTCTATTTGTTATGCCTAGTTTAGCTGCTGGTGGAGGAGAAAAAAGTTTAATAAATCTATTATATCAAATAGATTATGATTTATATAATGTTGATCTGTTTCTATTTAGTAAAACCGGAACATTTCTTAACTCAATACCAAGAGAAGTTAACATACTTGAATTACCCATGAATTATAAAACATTTACAATGGGATTTAATAAATCATTAAAGGAATACTTTAAAAATGGAAAATTTAATTTAGCATATTACAGACTAATGTTCGCTATTAAGAACAGGACTATAAAGGATAATTCTAATGCTGAGCAGTATACATGGAGATATCTTAGTAAATCAATTGGGTTGTTAGAAAAAAAGTATGATATTGCAATTGGGTATCTTGAAAAGTCATCTATTTATTTTGTTGTAGATAAAGTTAATTCTAAAAAAAAAATTGGTTGGATCCATACCAATTACACTAATTCGGGTTTGGATAGTAATTTCGATGCTCCATATCTAAAACAATTAGACCATATTGTAACAGTTTCAAAAGAATGTGCTGAATCTATAAAAGAGACCTTTCAAGACCTAAGTAAAAAAGTTAGAGTAATATATAACATTGTATCACCTAGACTAATTAAGGAACTCTCAAATCATAGTATACATGAAGCGTTAACTGATGAAGAATACACGAACATAGTCACAGTTTCTAGACTTAGTCATGAAAAAGGTATAGATTTAGCTGTTAAATCTTGTGAAATACTACTAAGGAAAGGTTATAAAGTAAGATGGTATATAATAGGAGAGGGGAATGAGAGAAGAAATTTAGAACGTTTAATAGAAAAAAAAGATTTGAAAAATAATTTTAAATTATTGGGAATTAAAGAAAATCCATATCCATATATTAGGATGGCAGATATATATGTTCAACCATCTAGATATGAAGGGAAATCTATAGCTATTGATGAGGCGAAAATACTTCTTAAACCAATAATTGTTACCAACTTTAATACAGCGAAAGATCAAATTATAGATGGAACTGATGGAGTAGTTGTAGATATAAATGAAGAAGAGATATCAAATGGTATTGAGAGATTAATTATAAATATAACTCTAACTAAAGATATAATAAATAATTTATCTTTACAAGATTTAGGGACTGAAGAAGAAGTAAAAAAGCTGTATGAAATCTTTTAGTAGGTGGTTATACATGAAAAAGGATATTCTATTTGTAATTAATAATTTAAACTGTGGTGGTGGTGAAAAAGCACTAATTTCTCTATTAGAGGTCTTAGATTATTCAGAATATAACGTTGATTTATTTTTATTTAAACATGAGGGGATTTTTTTTAATAAGATACCTAATCAAGTTAATTTATTAGAAGAGCCTAGTGAGTATAAAAATTTTGATATGTCTATAAAAAGATCCGTCATAGATTGTATTAAGAAAGGCAAAATTAAGGTTGCCTTATCACGAGTGTGTGCGGGATTTATTTTTAAAACAGAAAAAAATAAATCTAGAAGTGAGCAAAGAGTTTGGAAGTATATATCTAGATCAATAAATAAAATTGATAAAAAATATGATGTTGCTATTGGGTATTTAGAAAAGAATCCAGTTTATTTTTGTATAGATAAGGTAGAAGCTAAAAAGAAAATAGGTTTTATCCATAACGATTATGACAAATTAGGAATGGATTATAATATCGATGTTAAATATTTTAGAAAACTAGATAATTTAGTTACAGTTTCTGAAGAATGTCTCCATATTCTAAAAAATAGATTTCCGATGTACAGTGAAAAAATAAAACTTATGCACAATATAGTATCTCCAAAAATTATTAATAAAATGTCAATGGAGCAATCAGATATTAAGAATAACGGAATTACAATTACATCAGTAGGAAGACTTAACTATCAAAAAGGTTTCGAAATAGCAGTTGAAGCTTGTGATTTGTTAATAAGAAATGGATTTAATATTAGGTGGTATGTTGTTGGAGAAGGGGAAGAAAGAAAAAAATTAGAGCAACAAATTAAGACAAAAAATTTAGAAGATATTTTTATTTTAATAGGCCTAAGAGATAACCCATATCCATATATAAGACAATGTGACATATATGTTCAAACTTCTTTATTTGAGGGACGATGTTTGACTATCACTGAGGCAAAAATATTAAAGAAACCCATTGTTTCAACTAACTTCAATGTTATTTATGATCAAATTGAAAATGGTGTAAATGGTTTAATTGTAAATCAGGATTCTAAGGCAGTATTTGAAGGGATAAGAAGACTAATAGAAAATGAAAAATTAAGATTTAGACTTATAGATAATTTATCAAGAGAAGATTTAGATAATGAGTCAGAGGTACAAAAATTATATAATTTGTGTAATTAGTTGTGAAAGTAGGTAAGTAAATGGTTTTGAAAGCATTCATTATAGGGTTGATTACTATAGTAGGAACGATAATCTTGTTTGATATTGTTCCAATATTAAGAGCATGGATAAGTAGAGTTTATATTGGAAGGTATACTGATATAGATATTTGGAGTAAATCAGTAACTAACAAAGGAGTAAATTGGTTAAATAATACTCCAATGATAAAGGTAACAGATAATACAAGATTAGTAGTCCTAGATATATTAAAAGGAAATTATTCGAGTAGTACAATACAACATTGGCAAGAGGCTTCCCTAATTTTAGGACTATCAGAATTTCTCAAATATAAAGATGACAATGAAGTTAAGAAAGAAATAATAAAATATATTAATATAAAATTCAATGAGAATGGTCAATGGAAGGAAAAGCCTAACAATGTTGATGGAGCAATATTAGCTTTTGCATTAATGAAATTGGACTTTATCGATCAAGATAAATATAAGGAGGCACTTAATTACACCTGGGAATTGATAAAAGAACATATAGGTATCGATGGAACAGTTGGATATAGAAAATCTATGGAAAGCTACAGATATGTGGATACCGTAGGTTTTATATGTCCATTTTTAGTTTTATATGGAAAAAAATTCAACAAGGATGAATGTATAGAACTTGCAGTTAAACAAATTAAAGAATTTGAAAAATATGGTATGATAGATAAACACTACATACCCAGTCATGCTTACGAGATAGAACACAAAGTACCTCTTGGATTATACGGTTGGGGGAGAGGTCTCGGTTGGTTTGCTATCGGTCTCATAGATACATGGAACGAATTACCATCAAATAATAAAAATAAGTATATTCTGGAAGATAGTGTGAAAAGGTTCGCTAGAGCTGCTATGAGTTTCCAACAAAGAAATGGAAGTTGGAATTGGACTGTCACTAGACGTGAATCAAGACCAGATTCTTCAACTACAGCTACATTAGGGTGGTTTATGTTAAATGCTTCTAAAATTGAGGATATTTCAAATGAATGTATCGACAGTACAAATAAAGCTATCGAGTACTTAATGAAGGTTACAAGAAGAAACGGTGCTGTAGATTTTTCTCAAGGAGATACTAAAGATATAGGGGTATATTCTATGTTGTTTAATATTCTTCCTTTCACCCAGGGATTCTGTATAAGGTTAATTAACGCTTACACCAACTCAAAGGTTGTGTAAATGTAATGAGAGTCAAAAATTCTATTAAAAATATAGCTGCGGGAATAGGAAATCAAATTATTATTACCTCATTAAGTTTTGTTTCAAGAACTGTTTTTATAACCTATTTGGGAGTAGAATATTTAGGGATTAGCGGTCTGTTTACAAGTATATTAGCTATGTTAGCATTGGCAGAAGCTGGTATAGGATCCAGTATTATGTACAGTCTTTATAAACCAGTCGCTGAAAACGATCACGGAAAAATTAATCAACTAATGAGGCTGTATAGAAATGCTTATCTGGTAATTGCTTTAATTGTATTATTTTTTGGATTATCTATCATGCCTTTCCTAGAATACTTTATCAAAAATTCAAGTATTGAAAGTATTAATTTAATCTATTTAATATTTTTGTTGAATACAGTTGTACCATATTTATATTTGCATAAGAATTCTTTTTTAAATGTTTGCCAAAAGGGTTATATAGTAACTGGTGTATATTCTGTTTCATCCATTATTTCTACTGCCCTTAAAATTGGAATTTTGTATTATACACAAAATTTCATTCTATACTTAGTAGTAGAAAGTTTTATAACGTTAACCACAAGTATTATTTTGGCATTTATAGTAAATAAATTGTATCCATTTTTAACAGAAAAAGTTATGACTAAGTTAGATGATGATACAAAACAAAATATCATTAGAAATGTAAAGGCTATTGTATTACAGAATATAGGAGTATTCTTAGTTTTTGGCACAGATAATATTATTATATCATCATTTATTAGTGTTACTGCAGTAGGATTGTATGCAAATTATCTTATGTTGATTGAGATCTGTAGAACTTTTATTAACCAAATATTTAATAATCTATATCACAGTGTAGGAAATTTAGTGGCGAATGAAACTAAAGAAAAAGTTTATAGTATATATAAAGTAAGTTGGCTATTAAACTTTTGGTTATATTCATTTTTCTCAATAATATTAGCCATAATGTTAGAACCATTTATTATTTTATGGATTGGCTCAGAATTTCTAATGAGTGAAAGTGTATTAATCGTATTAGTTATTCTTTTTTATGAAAGAGGTATGAGAAATTCAATTACTACGGTGAAAACAACAGCAGGAATCTTTCATGAGGATAGATTTGCACCTTTATGTCAGGCGGCTTTAAATCTTACTTTCTCAATTATTTTAGTTCAATATATTGGTATAATAGGTGTATTTATTGGAACTCTTATTAGTGCGATAGCAGTACCATTTTGGACTACTCCGTATTTAGTTTATAAAAAAGTATTTGAAAAACCTGTAATAAATTATTTTAAACAATACTTATTTTTCCTTGTAGTAGGATTTGGAACCTATTATTCAACAAAATTTCTAAGCGACTTTATTGTAATAGATAATATTTTTACCCTTTTTGCTACAGGACTTATTTGCTTAGTTATCCCTAATGTAATTTATCTAGCTATATTCTATAAGACAGAAGAGTTTATATATTTATTTGGGGTTTTTGTAAATCTACTTAAAATGTTACAAGTGAAATTAAAACTTTATAAAGAAAAAATCCCTATGAGTTAATGTCCTAAAAGAAACTTATTAAATGTAGTAGTTGACAACTTTAGCTAAAGATGATATTTTTATCCTATGTTGTTCTTTATAAAGAACATAAACATAAATTACTTGTTGCTATGTAAAACAATATGTAAAACAATATTATTTATACCGTTTGATACAGGTGGCACAATAAATGAAAATAAAGTTATATTGATTGGTTGTTCTTTAAAAAGAATTCTTACTATGGGGGAAATAATGAGTGCAATAGCTGGAATTTATCATCAGAATAAAGAACCTATAGCAGTAGATCATGGCAATGGGATTATGCAAGCTTTACAACAATATCCTGCAGACGAAATAAGTTCGTGGAAAAAAGATAATATCTTTCTAGGTTGTCATGCACAATGGATAACTCCTGAGTCATTAAATGAACAATTGCCTTACTATGATTACGATAGGCAACTTGTAATTACAGCTGATGCCATCATTGATAATCGAGAAGATTTATTTGAAATATTACAGGTGAAAAAAAATCAAAGAAAAACTATTGCTGACAGTAAATTAATATTACTCGCTTATCATCAATTCGGTGAAGAAGTACCTAAATATTTAATTGGTGACTTTGCTTTTATGATCTGGGACGAAAGAAAGCGACTTTTATTTGGTGCAAGAGACTTTTCAGGAAGCAGAACACTTTACTATTATCAAAACCATCAGAAGTTTGCTTTTTGTACAACGATTGAGCCGTTACTAACTTTGCCTTATGTAGAAAAGAAATTAAATGAACAATGGCTTGCAGAATTTCTTGCGATTACTGGAATGATTGATACAGTAGATGCTTCTATAACTCCTTATGAGAATATAAAGCAATTACCACCTTCTCATAGTATGACTGTAGTAAGTAATAAAGTCACGCTTAAGAGATATTGTACTTTAACTTCAAATGAGAAACTAAAACTAAAATCTAATGAGGAATATATAGAGGCATTTCAGGATGTATTCCAAAAAGCAGTAGATTCAAGGTTACGAACATACCGAAAAGTTGGTGCTCAATTAAGCGGGGGGTTAGATTCAGGATCCATTGTCGGTTTTGCATCAAAAACGCTACGCAAAGAAAACAAACAACTACATACATTCAGTTATATTCCTCCAAAGGATTTTGTGGATTTTACACCGAAACATATAATGCCAGATGAAAGACCGCTAATTAATGAAACAGTAAGACATATTGGTGGTATTTCAGATAATTATTTAGACTTCCAAGGAAGAGATTCATATACTGAAGTCGATGATTTTCTAGAAGTAATGGAAATGCCTTATAAATTTTTTGAAAACTCCTTTTGGTTAAAAGGGATGTTTGAAGAAGCGCAGAAAAAAGACATTGGGATCCTACTTAATGGAGGAAGAGGTAATTTATCAATTTCCTGGGGTTCAGCAATAGATTACTACGCTATTTTATTAAAAAAACTAAAATGGTTCCGTCTAGCTATTGAGTTGAGTCACTATAGTAAAAATGTAGGAGGAAGTAGATTTAAAAACCTACCAAGAATTGCTAGAGTTGCATTTCCATTTATAAAGCGAATATCGCCATTAAATACAACATACCAATATCCTACATTGATTAACTCTGAATTTGCGAAAAGGACAAATGTCTTTAATAAATTAAGTGAACATGGTATCGGAACAAACGGATGGTTCTCTTCAACTAATCTTTATAAACAAAGAAAAAGCCATTTTGAAGAAGTCTTTCATTGGAATGCGAGTAATACTCTAGCAACAAAGTTATCTTTAAGGTATTCAGTCTGGAAGCGTGATCCTACCAATGATTTACGAGTGATTCGTTTCTGTCTATCCTTGCCTGAAGAACAATATGTTCAAAATGGGTTAGATCGTGCACTTATTCGAAGATCCACTGAAAGTATGCTACCAAATAGTATTAGACTAAATCAACGTATCAGAGGGGTTCAAGGTGCTGATTGGGTGCATAGAATGATGCCGAATTGGACTTCATATGAAGAAGAAATTAAACAACTTGGCAAAGATAATAAAATATTAGAATTCTTAAATGAAGAAGTTATTAAAGGAGCCCTATCAAAAATTGAGGAGGGGGTTAGACCTGAGTTTGCAGTTAAGCCAGAATATAAAATTTTAATGCGTAGTTTAATAGTGTATAGATTTATTAAAAAGTTTGCTTAAAGGAGGTGATAATATGAAAAAAGTATGGAAACAACCTGTCCTAGAAGTACTAGATGTAAATATGACAATGGCCTCAACTGTTTGGGGGCCATACACTGACGAAGCGTATGTTCCTGGTGAGGAAGAGGATCCGAATAATCCACAAACTTGGAAACGCTTTACTAGTTGATGGTTAGAGTAAGGTAATTAATGCCCTTATACGATTAAGTTTGTATAAGGGTTTTATGTTAATGAAAAAAAACTGTGGAGTGAATACGATGTTAGAGGCCCCAAAAAAAATTATTATGTATAAAGCTTTTGGATTAAATATTTCTTGTGATGTCCAATTTCCAGAACTGACTATTAAAAAAGAGCAAGTGGATTCATCAGACATTGAGATAACTGGTATATATGGTAATAGTTTTCCTGTTATATCATCTTCGAAATATGAATTTATAATAAATAAAGATGAGGTAATATTTCATGCTCCTAATACGGCAACCTTTCTTATAGAAAAAGGAAAAAGAATTATATATAAACCAATTATAAATGCTGATATGGATCTAATCCGTCTATATATACTAGGTACTTGTATGGGTATATTACTTATGCAAAGAAAAATAATACCTTTGCATGGGAGTGCTGTAGTAATTGAAGGCAAAGTTTATGCTTTTGTTGGCGATTCTGGGGCAGGAAAATCAACACTAGCTTCTGCTTTCATAAAAAGTGGGTATCAACTTATTAGTGATGATATTGTACCTATATCACTTTCTGATGAAAATTTGCCTATAGTCACACCATCATATCCTCAGCAGAAACTTTGGCATGATAGTCTAAAAAAACTTAAAATAGATTCAAGTAATTATCGCTCCATATATGGACGGGAAAATAAATTCTGCGTACCAGTTTCTAATACATTTTGCACTCGAAGTTTACCTCTGGGTGGTATATTTGAATTGATTAAAGACGAGGTGATTAATAGAGTTGAGATTAACTCGATTCAAAAGCTTGAACGTTTGTCTACTTTGTTTCGAAATACATATCGTAACTTTTTAATTCCTGAAATGGGGCTAACAGAATGGCATTTTAATTCTTCCACCAAAATTTTAAATGATATTGATTTTTACCGTTTAAATCGTCCATCTTCACGATGTAGTACACATGAGATTGTTTCATTAATATTAGGTAATTTAAATAAAGGAGAATAATAATAATGTTAATTAAAGATGGAATAGTGCTTAGTAATAAGGTAACTCAAGTAGAGGGAAACATAGTTAGTGATATGGATGGAGAAAAGGTAATGTTGAGTATTATTAACGGAAAATACTATAATTTAGGTGAAATAGGCGGTGTCATTTGGGATCACATGAATGAGCCTATGTTAGTAGAGAATTTGATTACCATATTAACTAAAGGATATGAAATAGAGAAATCTGAATGTGAGGTACAAGTAATATCCTTTTTGAATCATTTACTAAAAGAAGGATTAATAAATACTAGTAAGGAATAGAAGATCTTAGTTAATATATGTTTGCTTGGGGGAAGTGACTGGCTTGACCACTATTAAGAAATTAGGTATTTTTTTAAAATTAGATAATAACACAAAACTTTTAATGTTAGAATCATTTATTAGTTTAGGCTGTTCTCGTGTTATAAAGGCCATGCCTTTTAAAAAAGTTATTAACAGGTTGGGTATGTATGAAGAAGAAACTTCGTTTACTGATAATGACCTGGATAAGAAGATAATAAAGAGTGTTTCACAGGCTATTGACATTATGAGTCGGTATACATATTGGGAAAGTAAATGCCTCGTCAAAGCTATAGCTGCAATGAAAATGTTAGAGAGACGAGATATTGAAAGTACACTTTATTTAGGAATTGCCAAGGACGAATCTGGTAAATTAATCGCACACGCTTGGTTACGAAGTGGATCCTATTATATTTCTGGATCTGAAGGTATGGAAAGGTTTACCGTAGTTGGAATTTTTGCAAAAAAAATAAGTAGTTCATATTGATAGGGAGAAAGATATGGCAAAGAGTTTCACTCTAAATTTAAATCAAATACCTAAAGAACTAAAGCTAATAATGGAAATTATAAAATATAATCATAATATAAATAAAGAATATTATGAAGACATTGATTGGAATAAGTTCCTTGAACTAGCTATCCACCACCGTGTCTATCCGATATTATATCCCACAATTAAAAAGATTGATAATAAAGTAATACCTTCATACGTTATCCAAAAACTGTCAGAAGTGTATAAAAGTAACATTTTTCAAATGCTTCATTTGAGTTCAGAAATCAGTCAAGTAAGTAAGTTATTTAAAAAGGAAGGGGTAAATCTACTAGTCTTAAAGGGCCCCGTTCTTGCAACAGATCTCTATGGGGATATTTCTCTCCGAACTTGCGGAGACTTAGACGTTCTTATACAAATTGAAGACTTAGATAAGGTTGAAGAACTATTAAATAGTATTGGTTATATCAAAGATGATTATATTAAATCAATATTAAATGACTGGAAATGGAGACATCACCACGTTACATATATCAATCATTCAAAGCAAATTAAACTTGAAATTCATTGGAGATTAAACCCTGGGCCTTCCAAAGAACCTAGTTTTAGTGAAATGTGGGAAAGAAAAAGGGAAATAACAAACACTGGCTATCCATTTTATTGTTTGGGGAGAGAAGATTTATTTTTATTTCTTGTAAGTCATGGTGCCCGTCATGGTTGGTCTAGGCTTAGATGGTTAATAGATATAGATCAAATTACTCGACAAAGTATTGACTGGGAAAAACTTACTAGTTTAATGTCTCAAAACCAATATATTGACGTAGGTGGGCAAGCTCTTATTCTAGCTTCTGAATTGTTAAATACTCCTATTGGTAAAGACATGCGAACAATTATAAATGGGAAACGTTCTTACAGCCTTGCCGAGCAAGCCATTTTTTATATTGAAAGGATGGTTAATTTACATTCAGAACCAATCCCAAATCAAATTGCAAGATATCATAAACGTCATTTATTCTCTCTAATGTCCATTCAGCAAAAGTTTTTATTTATTTTGAGTTTTTTATACCCATATCCTGAAGATGCAGAAAATTTACCGTTACCAAACCGTCTTCATTTTTTATATTTTCCGTTACGACCATTTTTATGGGTTTGGCGGAAAACAAGTAAACACGTAATCTCTAGGGGGATTTAATATTGAAGCACATCCTACACTTCACAAAGCAAATACACTCTTTTTCTGGTAAAGTTTTATATTATAATCTTATAGCTATGATATTTATAGGATTGTTAGAGGGTGTTGGAATACTGTTGTTAATTCCTTTGATTAGTCTTACAGGCATCCTAGATTTAAATATAGAAGCATCTTCTCCTTTATATAAATTTAATGGGATATTTCAAGATATACCAGAAACAATTAGCCTAATATTAATCTTATTTATATATGTTTTGTTAATTATAGGGATAGGATTTTTTCAAAGAAATCAGACAATATTAAACGTTAAAATTCAACAAGGATTTACCCTTCATTTAAAAGAAAAAACGTATAGATCATTATTACAAGCAAACTGGGGATTTTTTTTGAAAAGAAGAAAGTCAGATATTATTAATACTATGACAAAAGAGATCAGCCGTGTTAGCAGCGGTACAAATTTATTTTTGCAATTTATCTCTTCCCTAGTATTTACGATAATACAAATTTGTATTGCTCTTTGGTTATCTCCATTTTTAACTATAACAGTAATGTTTCTAGGTTTTGCACTTATTTACTTATCTAAAAGTTTTGTTAAAAAATCTAACAACTTGGGTAAAGAAACTATTGAGTTATCACAGAACTTTTTAGCAGGTATCACAGACCATTTTAATGGGATAAAAGATATAAAGAGTAATAATCTAGAAGAATCTCATATAGTTTGGTTCCGTTCTGTAAGTCAAAGAATGCTTGATAATGGACTCGAATTAGTGAAACTAAAGACTACATCTCAATTGTTATATAAAATTATTTCTGCATTCTTAGTAGCTTTTTTTGTATTTATCTCTATTAAAATGTTTCAGGCACAGCCTGCCCAACTCATGCTAATAATTATTATATTTACTAGACTATGGCCAAGATTCAGCGGAATACAATCTAACTTGGAACAACTAGGTTCTATCGTGCCATCCTTTAAGGTTTTAGTAGATTTACAGAATGTTAGCTTAGAAGCAAAAGAGTATGATGAGGAAAACAATGTTAAACCTATCCAAATTAAGAAGGGGGTAGAATGTAGAGAGGTTAATTTTAGATATAATATAAACGAGCCTGTATTTGCTCTAAAAGACATAAATATTCATATTCCATCCAATCAAATGACAGCAATTGTAGGGCACTCAGGAGCTGGGAAAAGCACATTAATTGATTTATTAATGGGGTTAAACAAGCATGAGACAGGTGAAATATTAATAGACGGAACTTTACTAACTGAAGATAATTTGTTATCGATGAGGCGTTCAATTAGTTATGTTTCACAAGATCCATTTTTATTTAATGCCACAGTGAGAGAAAATCTATTATTAATCGAACCAGATGCAGGAGAAAATCAAATTTGGGAAGCTTTGAAGTTTGCTTCTGCCGATGAGTTTGTAAAGAAGTTGCCTAAAGGTCTTGATACACTTATTGGTGATCGTGGTGTAAGATTGTCTGGGGGAGAAAGACAACGAATTGTTTTAGCCCGAGCAATATTACGGAAACCATCAATACTAGTTCTTGATGAAGCAACAAGCGCTCTTGATACTGAAAATGAATATAAAATTCAGCAAGCACTGGAACAATTAAAGGGAAATATGACAGTTATTGTTATTGCACACCGTTTATCTACAATTAGACATGCGGATCAGATAATAGTTTTAGATAAGGGGAATATAATTCAACAAGGTAGTTATAGTCAATTAGCTAATGAAAAACGTGGTATGTTTAGTAATTTATTAGGTAAGCAACTGGAAATGGTAAAATAGCTGCACCCATATTACATGGGTGTTTTTTGTAGTACTGTAGGTATAACAATTTGCGAAAAAAATGATGACAAATTCATAGGATGCAAAGATTCTAGGGATTTTCTAAATATAGGAGAAGGCACTCCTTAATACGAACGTAGAGTGCCTTATAACCTATTGGGATTAACCCCAACAATATCAGGTATGTCGAATAGTTTTTAAGAAATTAGAAATTCTCTTCTTGAATAATCTGATATAAAGAAAAGCTATGTTTCTATTGTTCATTTCTTTTTCAACATTAATCAATTCTGTTGGTGGGAGAAACCAGATACATAATTCTTTAATACTAAACCTAATTGAATCATAACTAAAGATCTGATAATCGAAAAAATCGAAATATTTTTTAATAGATCTATTATCTGTGTTTCGAATATGCTCATAATTCCAGAATATATATCTTTTTTTTGAAGGAAGTTTTATCAGCTGTTCCAAATATGAAAATTGAGTGTACACAGTTGTTAATGTTCTAATCAGCCTCTTTAATGTCTTATCATCTTTTGCCACTTTAAACAAAGTAATTAAATCTAATCTACCTTGACAATTATGTATTAATTGTAGAATATCAATAAAATATTTCAAAGAGTTCATATTATGTCTCCAGCCATGAAGAACAATCATGTAGAACGTATGAAAATCCGATAGCTCTTTTACATAATTAAAATCTTGAAATGGCTTCGATTGATTCCAAAATTCTTCTATATTTAAATCAGCCGTAGTTGGATCCACAATGTTCCAATGTAGTTCTACCATTAGAGGAATGGTTGACTGCGGTAATTCTTTATTAAAGGTTAAATTAAACCCTGAAGGAATATCCTTTAGATCGGGTGTAAACCCGAGAGTGTTTATACATTCTATCGCTCTATCAAGCTCATTATTCTTAATTAATAAATCAATATCTGAAGTACTCCTTGCCCCAATATGACCAAAGTACTGTTCAGCAAACACTGTACCTTTTATTGGTATAACTTCAATGCCACTCCTTTCGAATTCTTTAAGTAGCATTTCCGTTTGATTTTTTATAAAAAGATTTTGATACAATGCCTCAGTATATTTCTGTTTTAACCTTTTTTGAAAAAAGAGAGGAGTTTCTTCAAGTTTTCCAGCTTGTTTTAATAGATGATAGATTTGTGATGATATATCAAAGAACTCAATATCTTCAATTGCCTCGTTATAATACTCGTCTTTATCTGGTATTGGAGTATTAGAATCATATAATGCCCGAATTAATTCAATTGCCATCAATGTATACTCCTCACTTTAATCATTTGAAGCCAACGATAATATAGTTTTTTTTGGTTCAAAATTAGTTTGATGTAGATTTCGGTAAAAGCCAACTTGATTAATAAGTTCTTCATGTCTACCAGTTTGAACAATCTTTCCTTCATTCATTACAACTATTAAATCTGCATTTTGTATAGTAGATAGTCGATGTGCTATGACAATTGTCGTGCGATTTTTCATTAATCGCTCTAAAGCGACTTTTACATAATACTCAGTTTCGCTATCAAGAGCAGATGTAGCTTCATCTAATAGAAGGATTGGTGCATCTTTTAGTAATGCTCTTGCAATTGCAATCCGTTGTTTTTGTCCCCCAGATAACTTAACTCCTCTTTCACCAATATCAGTGTCATACCCATCAGGAAGGGATATGATAAAATCATGAATATTTGCATTATGTGCAGCTTTAATCATATTTTCCTCAGAAATATCAGGACGTGCTATCTGTAGGTTATCCTTGATTGATCCATCAAAAAGGAACGATTCCTGTGGTACTAATGCTATTGCACTTCGTAGTTCTGAAAGAGAAAGATCTTTTATTGGTACTCCATCTATCAATATATCTCCAGTTTGTGGTTTGTAAAATCGAAGAAGGAGGTTAAATAATGAAGTTTTGCCAGCACCACTATGGCCTACTAATGCTACAACCTTACCTGCAGGAATGTTTAGATTAAGTTTGTCAAACAGCAGGGTATTTTGCTCATAACCAAAAGTAACATTTTTAAAGGCTATTGAATGTTCTACTGAACTCGGAGTGTAGTAAGCAGGTAATACAGTAGATTCAGGGTTATAATCCAAAACACTTGAGATTCGTTCAATTGCTGTTATAGAGTGTTGAAAACTTGCCCAAAGTCCTGCGAGCCCTGAGAGTGGATAGAGTAAATAACCCATAAGGTTAAGAAAAATGAGTAGGGATCCTACAGTAATTTGTTGAATAGACACAAAGTATGCACCTAAGCTCAAATTTACTAAATAGGCGATAGAACTGATTGCATGTGAACCTGAATAGAACCATCCTCGCATTTTTGTATTTTCTAACTCAAGGTTATAAAGCTCATTGTTTTGTTTTGAATATCTTTTATGAAATATTTTTTCCATTGTAAATGAACGAATAATTGAAAGACCTTGAAAAGACTCATTGAGTAAGGTATTCATATCACTATATAATTTATGTACCTTTCTACTATTACGACGAAGTATTAGACCGAAATATGCACCTGTAATAAGTGCGAGGGGTGCTAGTGTAATCGTTAGTACCGTCAATTGCCAGCTAATATATGTTAAATAAATAAATGCTGCTGAAGATAACAAAGGGAGCCGAATTAACTGAATCAGACTACTTCCTATAAGTCCATCAATATTGTGAATATCGTTTGTGAAATGTGAAAGTAATTCACCTGAATGGTGATTAGCAGTTTTATTGGCAGGTAAAAGCAAAATGTGCTTATATAAGTCAGTTTTTAAATCTCTTTTTAAGGTACTGGATGCAGCAGTTTCAAAATATGTTGTAAAAAAGGTTGATAGAATACTAACAATTGTGAGAGATACTCCTAATGGCAGCAACCATCTTAAACGGTCAAAATTACTCTGAATAGCAGCATTAGTAATATTTCCCATAAACCAGGCAAAGGCTATCGTAAGAAAAATTTCAATCAATAAAAAGAAAAGGAGACCTATGTAAGCCTTTCGGTGTTTATAAATATACGGTTTTAATAAAGAACCAGCTTTTTTAATGTCCTGTAGGTTAAAATACTGCTTTACTTCAGGCAAGAGTCGCTGTAGCTTTGATTTCATTTTAGACACTCCATTATACTCTAACATGTAGTTGATATTTTTCTTTTTTATTAAGGTATAATCTTAAGGAATATGATATGAAGGGTAATGATAGTATTAATCTTTTCCATACTGTTGCAGATAAACTTGTAATTTTTTTCGTTTTGCTTCCTCTTTTAATTCTTGTTAGCCTACCAAGAACTTGATCTCCTAATATTGGTTCATCGTAAGATAAATTTGTATCCCCTTTAAAAAGCAAACACTGCTCTTTATTAAATTGCTTAACATTATAATAACGATGGGCTACTAGCTTTCCATTCCCTAAAAGGAATAAACAAATATCGCCTTTCTTTAACTCCGTTGGTTTGCATACTGTAAAACTGCAAATGTCACCTTCAATAATAAACGGGTACATACTGGTCCCCTTGGCTGGGAGATCTATTATTCCAAATTTCTTCAATACCTTGGTTAGCACCATTGCTTCAGCCATATTAACTTGCATACTGAACTAATCCATATTCTACCAAATAATTCAAAAAGGATTCAATGTCTTTTTCGTTTGTCGAAGTTTCAAAATTTTTGATGATTTCTTTATGAATAGAGACTACTGTTTGAGGTTTGTCTAACATTAACCAACAAAACCCACCCAAATCATTAACTCTCGTAATTGTATAGTTATCAGTATTTAAAATAATCCATTCATCATCAAGTTGTGTAGCTTCATAGTTATTTCTTTGTATGAACTGGAACATTATGATATCAACTCCCAAAATGTATCATTTTTTTGAAATTGTAATTCATATGCAGGAACATTCTGAACTAATAGCTGCAATAATTGAATAATTTGTTTCGACTCTATTGAATCGTTAGTCCAAAAGAAAACCTTATCGATTAATCGAAGTAAAGCATCTGCCTTTTTTAAAATTGTTCTTTTGTTCTGTTGCGATTGTTTTAGTAGTTGAATACTTCCTAAACTTGTTAATGTTTCGTTACCTCTAATTTTAATTTCACTTCTAAAAGGAGAATCGTAAATAATAATTTCCTTAGGAGAAATTTTTACTAGAGTTGCTTCATCGGATAGAAGGCTACGTGGATGTGATAACTTCGCTGCAGTGGATTTTCCAGCACCCGAATGACCAGAAAAAATGTGTCCTTTGCCATTATCTATTACACATGAGGAATGAATTAATAGACCCCAATTAATATGAACAATAAAAGAACTATATAAATTTAAAAAAGCATGTTGTAAAGCTAAGTCATCATGAACATATATCTCGGCATATTTAAAATTAGAATCAACCTGGATTAAGTAATCAGCCCGGCAATAGGATATTAGATTTTTATTTTTTGTGATAGTAACATCATAATTAAGAAAAGGCACTCCAAAGCCTTCGTTTATGAGGATATTCATATTTGATTGGATGTTTAAATCATTACATAAGGTATATTCGTTAATAATAGTTCTCATAACATTTATTGAATTACTATTAACATGAAAATAATGTTCACCTATATTAATAGTTGAATTTATCACAATAAATCTCCTTCTATATTAAATAGAGTAGGTCATTATTGAGAGTCAAGGGTTAAGCACTGACTCTCAATAACCTTAAATTTTATTTGTTTTTACCTGGCGGCCCACCAGGACCTCTTCCCGGAGGTACTCCACCATTCCCAGGGTTTTCAGGACCTACTGGATGTCCTCCACTCGGTTCCTTTTTGTTATGTGGTATGTACCCTATCTCACTTGCTGGATTCCAGCTTTTTGCAGTTTCAAATCGGATGGGCTGGTGACTTAAAACTAAAGGACGGTTTTTGGCATTAAGATTCAAATTTACACCTCCTTGTTTTTATTGTACCTTTTATCAACTTGTTCAATTTAACGAACAAGTTGATAAAAAATAAAATATATAATTAATAGAAAGCATTATATTGTTCCATTTAATTTACTAATTTTCATTACCTTCTAATTATAATAGTTTAAAGGTTCTTTTTAAAGAACAAATAATCGACAATAAACAACAATTTTTTTATAAGAATAAATTATTTTAAATGAAAAGGTTTTAGGAATCTTTGAAAAGATAATTGATGAAATACACATATTGGAGGGAAATTGGTCTGCATTGTAAATTTAATCTTGTCTTTTTTACTATATTATAGTATGTTCTTAATAAAGAACATCTTAACAACGAATCCCGAAAGCAGGTACCAAAATGCAACCAATACTTTTTCGATCCATACTAACATTATTACCATTCCTATACATGCTCTTCATCTGGCTACAATCCAGCAAATTCAACCCATCACAACTAGAGTACATCTACCCAACTATTCACCCAATCGTTTTCTTAACGATAGGAGCAACACTAGAACTGGCTCACCTAATCCAATTTGGAATACTATATCTCCTTATCATCGTTGCCTTCCTTACATACGATGAACTTAACTCCAAAAAGGAAAAGGTCGCACTTACTATTGCACTTTTATACGGAATCACGGATGAAATTCATCAATACTTTGTACCATTTAGATCCTTTTCTTCTATTGATGTTCTTAAAGATATTATAGGAGTATTGGTGATATGGTTCCTTATCCGAAGAAAATATTACTCAAGTAATCACTCTAGAATAGGTTCCTTCTTAAAAGGAATAACAAATCTATCAAGAAAAAACAAACCAAACATCCCATTGTAGAAGTGCCTGGGTCCACATAAAGTCAGGCATTTCTTAATACATTATCGTTCGTTATTAAGAATAAATAAAGAGTGGTGAACTAGTTGAAATTCATCTTCATATATTTAGCCCTACTAAACCTATTCGACGGAATCATTTCCTACATAGGCCTAAACAGGGGAGTCATAACCGAAGCAAACCCATTAATGAACGAGCTTTATTCCTATCATCCAATCCTTTTTCTAGCCTTAAAAGTAGCTTTATCTCTTTTCTTGTACATATTCATCATCTTAAACATCATACCAAGCAAGAATTGGTTCAAAGCACTCACATTATTAGCAGCGACATTATACACAGGCACATTTATTCTTCACGGATTTTGGTTATATCTTGCAGTTTTCTAAAATAGCATAGTAAAAAGAGGTGATCAACTTGTACCAAAAAAACTGTACAAGATGTAAGCGTGATTCTTATAGCAGTTGTAACACTGAAAAATGGCTATGTCCATATTGCAACTTTGATATTACCCACATGAAAGCACACCAACCAAACCACCATTCAAAGATCTCTTCCGTCTATAAAAAGCTAAATGAAAAGAAAGCAAAAGAGGCTTATCAAAAGACATTATTATCAATAAGGACAAAATAAAAACGTTCATGAGTTTTATTCATGAACGTTTTAACGTTTTTCATTTATTTTCCACTTATTAAATTCGAGGAATTCACGGAATTGGTCTTTTGAAACTCCGGATTTCATTGCTTCATTGACCAGTTTTGTCCACTCGGAGTCAAGCTCTGTACCTGTTAGTACTTCATCTTCATCGTGTAGTAATGTATTTACTGAAACATTTAATACGGAAGAGATTTTTTCTAAAAATTGTACAGAAGGGTTCGATTGGAGGTTGCGTTCAATTGAGCTTAAGTAAGACTTTGCAACTCCAGCTCTTTCAGCTAATTCTGATAAAGACATTTTTCTCTGCATTCTATATTTTTGTATACGTTGACCAATCATGTCACACGTCACCTTCCTTCATCATCGATTATAGCATATCTCTGAAGGTTTTGTACTATATGACGAACTATGTTGTGAAGAAAATAGCAGAATTGATATGAAATAAGTGCCTTTTATACAATTTCACTGCATTCAAGAGCTTTTTCTATAAAGAACGTTTTGATTTCATCTACACTAATACCCATGTCCAGTGCTTCTAAAATTAATTCTACCCATTCTTGATCCAGCTGCGCATTTCCATTATTAATCATTCGTCCATTTCCCTCCTAAAATACTGTAAGCATTCCAGGCAGCCCAGCCATCATCATTGGGTAATCCAACCTAAGACCTGTGACTTTGCGTCCCCATTTTTCAAAAGGTTTGCCTTTTTCATTTGCTTTTTGATATTAAGTAAGTCTTTTTAGTTACTAATGGTCTACGTATGTATAAGACTTTTGTTTTAATAAATAGAAGTATAAACAATAAGAGGAATTTGTGTTGTAGAAGTGTGTCGATGTCAAAACATTACCAAAAATGATTATCTTTCGTGCTTTTTCGAACAAAATCAAGCCTTTAAACCTATAATATTTGTCGAATTTACTCAGGTTTTATTATGTTAATGGTATAATAGTCCTAACTTTGTGAATAAAAGTTATAAAGTGGTTAATAAACTTTTCAAAAAGTAAAGTAGCTTTTTGTAGTATTAACAAAAATACCCAAATCATTTGTCGATATTTTCCTACAGAAAATGTGTAACCTACCCCCAAAAAGAAATAATTAGCTAAATTTTCAGATAATTCGACATGTACTTTATAAATTTCCATACTAAAAAGAGTTCCTAAAGGTAAGAAGCCCTAGTTCTTTATCACATTACTAAAAAGAGCTTCTTTGAGGTAGAAGCCCTAGTTCTTTATCACATTCTGCATTAAATAAAACAACCCGCCATTAATGATCTCGACCTTAACTTTTGGCTCATATTGCTCTTTTAGTGCTGTTTTTTCAATCTCGTAGCTTTCAGGTTTTTCGTCCAATCCCGCATAAAAGTGATCTAGTAATTCCAAATCCTCATTCCAACGTTCTTTAGCATCATCCGCCCAAGTGTGATCATCTGCTTCAACATAGTTCGTTATATACTGTTTTATTCGATTTAACCCACTTTGAGGTTTAATTAACGGTGACATTGTAAAACAGTAATCTGGTATTTTGGCTTTTAAATCTAGTTGTTCTAATTGCTTTTGGAAGTTTTCTACGAATAAGCCTGTGATTAAGTTTAGACCAAGAGACATTAAAATATCTCTTTTTCGGTCACATTGATACGATACTTTTACGTTTAGCGCAATCCAAGGATGAAGTGGAATATTCCCTGTTGTTTGCATCGATACATTTTGAGATACATTTTGATAAAGACGAATGTAGCCGGCAAGTGTTTTCGTTGAATCAAAAATTTGATGCAATCTTGGTGCGCCAAAATGAACTATTTCTCCTTTAAGATCCTCAGGTGCGCTTTCCTTATCTGTTACTAATGTTAATAGCATTGGATTTGGTATGCCACCCGTTTTTTCGAGATAATGCCAGTAAAAGGGGCGGTTCATTAATTGTTTGTCTAATTCAACGGACAACTGTACTGTTAGGAATGCATTGTGTCTTTCGACGATATCACATTCATTAGCCGTAAAATAACGGTCCAAAAACTTATGAATTTCCTGTTGCTGCATGCTGTTCATCTCCTTCTGTCATTTGTTCTCCATAGCTGATTATAGAAGTGAGATTTTCCATTTTAATACGCATTTCACCATCGCTCTTCGAATGAAACAAGATATCTTTTATATGGTCTTCAATATCGCCAATCTCTAATCTAGTTAGAATCTCATCAAGCTGACCGATAACACGTTCGAATAAATTAATTTTTTCATATAACAGCTTTAAAATATGTTCTTCAACGGTATTCTTTGTCGCAAAATTATAGATGTGAACATCCTTTTCCTGACCGAGACGGTGAATACGACCAATCCGTTGTTCTAAGCGCATTGGATTCCACGGTAAATCGTAATTTATAATGTGATTACAAAATTGAAGGTTAATCCCTTCACCACCAGCTTCTGTTGCGATAAGGACTTGGATCTTATTTTGGAATAATTGCTTCATCCAGTCTTTTTTCCCTCGTTTAAAACCTCCTCGAAAGGGTACGGATGATATTCCATTTTGTTGTAAGTACCACTGGAGATACAGCTGGGTAGCTCGATATTCTGTGAAGATGATTACCTTATCATCGACATTTTTAATTAACTCTAGCGCTTTCTCTGCTTTAGAGTTCGTTGTAACCTGTTCAACCTTTTGCATCAGTTCGGTAATCACTTCATTTGGAACTTGGCGACCTTCTTCATCTTTTTTCTCGAGCATTTTCTTTAATGTAAAAAATACAGCCTCACGACTACTACATGCTTCACGCTGCAAAGTCATAATCGAGAACATACTGTTTATAAATGGACTTTGATTCGAACGATAAAAACTAATTGCGTCATAAAGGTCTCGCTCCGTTTTTGAAAACTCAATCGGAATAGTCTCAACTTGGCGTTTTGTCCACTCAATCCCAGTGTCATCACGGCGATTCCGAATCATCACCTTGTTCACTAGATCTTTTAAGTGCTTATCACCATCTAATGATCGATTTTTCGTATTGTATGATTCCTCGAAATAAGACTGGTTACCTAAATGACCTGGTTTTAATAAGGAAACTAAATTGAAAATCTCATCAATTCTGTTTTGAATCGGTGTTGCAGTTAGTAGTAAGCAAAACTTTTTCTTGAGATTTTGTATAAACTCATAGTTTTTCGTTTTGCTGTTTTTTAGTTTATGTGCTTCATCAATAATGATTAGGTCATAGTCTTGTTCATAGACGATCTCGCGGTGTGGACTACGTTTTGCCGTATCAATAGAAGAAACAACAACATCATACTGCTCCCACATATAGCTTTTTTTCTGTTGAACAGCTGGTATATAGAACTTTTGGTTCAGCTCCATCGCCCATTGTGAAACGAGTGATGCCGGAACAAGAATAAGTACTTTTTTTACAAGACCACGAATCATATATTCTTTTAAAATAAGTCCGGCTTCTATCGTTTTACCAAGTCCAACTTCATCAGCTAGAATTGCTTTCCCATTCATTTTTTCAACAACTTGTTTGGCAACCTCTAATTGATGAGGAAGAGGAGTAAGTTGTGGTAAATGCTTAGGTGCTTGTAAGCCTTCAAACTCGGGAATAGTTAAATGACCCTCAACCTCATTTGCAAGTTTATAAAGCTCCCAATTTGCCCAAGGACCATCTTCGTCAATTCTCTTTAAAAAATCATCCTGCCAGGAGTGATCAAACTCTATGTCGACTTTCATCTTATCAGTCCTTTCTATGGGGTGTAATGTTCTATTTTAAAGGATATATCGAATATTGATTGAATAAATAAATGGATTTACACTCTAATCACGAACGATTTGGTAGTAAAAATATTTATTGTTAAGGAAATATTGTTATTGCCGAATAAGGCTATTTAATGGTAGGATGATATTAGCTTTGAAAGTTTAGAATAATTGAACAGTCATAGCTCTATTAGGATAGTATAACCAATGATCTTTAAAATTATATATTGGCGAATGAGAACAAGGGGAGAGACTACCGTTTGCGGTGGCGCCGAAGGAGCAAGCAGAAACAATTGTGAATCTCTCAGGCAAAAAGACTCTTGTTTGACGCAACTCTGGAGAGAGCCAAAGGAAACATGTATTGTAAATGAACCTTACTTGTTTATTTAAGATGTTTACTTGTAGGCCACCAAAGGGGAAAGCTTTTTAAAAGGTAAGTGTTCTTTATGAACCTACTTATTTAAGGTAAACTTTCAGGTGCCAGGACAGAGACTTTCACATATAATTGTGGAGTTTTTCTGTCCTTTTTTGCATGTTCAGAAACTCTCCAGGAAGCGTTTTCTTTTATAAGGGAATGCTAATAAGGTTGGATTTACATAAGTGAAGAGGGGGAGTTATGTTGACAGAATTAAAGCGTACACCTTTATATGAAGTTTATGGACAATATGGTGCGAAAACAATCGATTTTGGTGGTTGGGATCTTCCAGTCCAATTTTCAAGTATCAAAGAAGAGCATGAAGCAGTTAGAACAAAAGCTGGCTTATTCGATGTATCTCATATGGGAGAAATCGAAGTAAAAGGCACTGACAGTCTTGCTTACCTACAAAAAATGATGACAAATGATGTGTCACTACTTAAAGACGGCGGTGCACAATACACTGCAATGTGCTATGAAGATGGTGGAACAGTAGATGACCTTCTTGTTTATAAAAAAGCTGATAATGACTATCTATTAGTAGTTAACGCTTCTAATATTGAAAAAGACTTTGATTGGATGCTGAAATATGTCTCTGGTGATGTTACAGTTACAAACATTTCGAATGATGTAGCCCAACTTGCACTACAAGGACCATTAGCTCAGGACATCCTTCAAAAATTAACAACTACTGATCTTGGTGAAATCAAATTTTTCAAATTCCAAGATGATGTTGAAGTTAATGGAGTAAAAGCACTTGTTTCAAGAACAGGTTACACAGGTGAAGATGGCTTTGAAGTTTATTGTAAAGTGGAAGACGCGGTTTCGCTTTGGAACAAGATTCTTGAAGTGGGTAAAGAAGACGGGTTATTACCTATTGGTTTAGGTGCGAGAGATACCCTTCGTTTTGAAGCAAACCTGGCGCTTTACGGTCAAGAACTAACAAAAGACATCACTCCACTAGAAGCTGGAATTGGTTTTGCTGTTAAAACGAATAAAGAAGCGGATTTTAACGGTAAAGAGGTTCTGAAACAGCAAAAAGCTGAGGGTACTCCTCGTAAGCTTGTTGGTATAGAGATGATCGATAAAGGTATTCCGCGTCATGGTTATGAAGTATTTGTAGGCGACGAACAAATCGGTACAGTAACAACTGGAACTCAATCGCCTACATTAAAGAAAAATATCGGACTTGCACTAATTAATACAGAATTTGCTGAGCTTGGAACAAAAGTAGAAGTGCAAATACGTAACAAGAGTCTCCAAGCAGAAGTAGTAGCGACACCTTTTTATAAGCGACCTAAAAAATAAACTGTAGTCGAAAGGGGTTAAACCATGAAACATCGTTATTTACCAATGACGGAACAAGATAAAAGTGAAATGCTTAAAGCGATTGGGGTTTCTTCAGTTGATGAGCTTTTTAACGATATTCCTGAAAGCGTTCGTTTCCAAGGAGAATATAATATAAAGAAAGCAAAATCAGAAACAGAACTTCTTAAAGAGTTAACAACACTTGCAGCTAAAAATGCTGATTTAAGAGCAAACGCATCATTCCTTGGTGCTGGCGTATACGATCATTACATGCCAATCATCGTTGACCATGTTATTTCACGTTCAGAGTTTTATACGGCATATACACCGTATCAACCTGAGATTTCTCAAGGTGAATTACAAGCGATTTTTGAATTCCAATCAATGATTTGTGAATTAACAGGCATGGATGTAGCGAACTCTTCAATGTATGACGGTGGAACAGCTTTAGCAGAAGCAGCAATGCTTTGTACTGGTCATACTAAAAACAAAAAGGTTTTAGTATCTAGTGCTGTTAACCCGGAATCTCGTGAAGTTCTTAAAACATATGCAAAAGGTCAATATATTGAAGTTGTTGAAGTTCCTGCAACTAATGGTTTAACTGATTTAGATGCCTTAAAAGCAGCTATGGACGATTCAGTAGCGTGTATAGTAGTTCAATATCCAAACTTCTTTGGTCAAATTGAACCACTTAAAGATATCGAAGAAATCGCTCACACTGGTAAAAGCATGTTCGTTGTTTCAAGTAACCCACTCTCACTAGGTGCATTAACTCCTCCTGGTAAATTAGGTGCTGACGTTGTTGCTGGAGATGCACAGGTATTTGGTATCCCAACAGGATTTGGTGGACCACACTGTGGATATTTCGCAGTAAATTCAAAGTTAATGCGTAAAGTACCTGGTAGACTTGTAGGTCAAACAGTTGATGAAGATGGTAAACGCGGCTTCGTACTTACACTTCAAGCGCGTGAGCAACATATTCGTCGTGACAAAGCGACATCAAATATTTGTTCAAACCAAGCGTTAAATGCTCTAGCAGCATCTGTTGCAATGACTGCGTTAGGTAAAAAAGGTGTTAAAGAAATGGCTGTTCAAAATATCCAAAAAGCACATTATGCAAAAAATGTGTTTAAGGAAAATGGTTTTGAAATTTCATTCGAAGGTCCATTCTTCAATGAGTTCGTTGTTAAATTAAACAAACCTGTTAAAGAAGTAAATGCTAAGTTAATTCAAAAAAATATTATCGGTGGCTATGATCTTGGTCATGACTATCCTGAATTAGAAAACCATATGCTTGTTGCTGTAACAGAATTACGCACTAAAGAAGAAATCGACACATTTGTGAAAGAATTGGGGGATGGCAATGAATAATCATCAAGATCAACCATTAATTTTTGAACTAACAAGACCAGGTCGTGTTGGCTATAGCTTACCTGAAATTGATGTACCTGAACTTAACCTTGAAGATGTCATTCCTTCAGATTACATTCGTGTTGAAGAGCCTGAACTTCCTGAAGTATCAGAGCTTGACATTATGCGTCACTATACAGCTCTATCAAGACGTAATCATGGTGTAGATTCAGGGTTTTACCCACTAGGATCTTGTACAATGAAATACAACCCTAAAATTAATGAAAATGTAGCACGTATCGCTGGTTTTGCTCATATTCACCCATTACAAGATGAGTCAACAGTTCAAGGTGCACTAGAGTTAATGTATGATTTACAAGAACATTTAAAAGAAATAACAGGTATGGATGAAGTAACGCTTCAACCTGCAGCAGGAGCGCATGGTGAGTGGACAGGTCTAATGATGATTCGTGCTTTCCATGAAGCAAATAACGATACTGCTCGTACGAAAGTTATCGTTCCTGACTCAGCACATGGAACAAACCCTGCATCTGCAACGGTTGCTGGCTTTGAAACAATCACAGTTAAATCGGATGAAAATGGATTAGTTGATTTAGAGCATTTAAGAAGTGTAGTAGGACCAGACACTGCTGCATTAATGCTTACAAACCCTAATACACTAGGATTATTTGAAGCTCATATCCTAGAAATGGCTCAAATCGTCCACGAAGCAGGCGGAAAGCTTTATTATGATGGTGCAAACTTAAATGCAGTATTAAGTAAAGCAAGACCTGGGGATATGGGATTTGACGTCGTTCACCTTAATCTTCATAAAACATTTACAGGTCCACACGGTGGGGGAGGCCCAGGTTCTGGTCCGGTTGGAGTAAAAGCAGACCTAATTCCGTTCTTACCAAAACCTATTCTTGTAAAACGTGAAGATGGATACCGTTTCGATTATGATCGACCACAAGCAATCGGTCGCGTAAAACCTTTCTATGGAAACTTCGGAATTAATGTACGTGCCTATACGTATATTCGTACAATGGGTCCTGATGGTTTAAAAGCTGTTACTGAATACGCAGTTCTAAATGCTAATTACATGATGCGTCAACTTGCACCACACTTTGACTTACCGTTTAACCAACATTGTAAGCATGAGTTCGTATTATCTGGTAAGCGTCAGAAAAAACTTGGTGTACGTACGTTGGATATTGCAAAACGCCTGTTAGACTTTGGTTACCATCCGCCAACAATCTATTTCCCTCTTAATGTAGAAGAGTGTATTATGATTGAACCGACGGAAACGGAATCAAAAGAAACATTAGATGCTTTCATTGATGCGATGATTCAAATCGCAAAAGAAGCAGAAGAAAACCCAGAAATCGTTCAAGAAGCTCCACATACAACTGTTATAAAGCGTCTTGACGAAACATTAGCTGCACGTAAACCAGTTCTTCGTTTTCAAAAACAATAATATATATAGAAGAGATTCATCCGTATGTGGGTGAATCTCTTTTTTTGGAATAAATTACCGCGGTTAGAAGGGTTGTCTTTTGTTTATTCTACTGTTAGTATTAGTACATATCACCTGACGGAAACAACTTACTCATAAATTCAAATCTCTAATCGATTTGTTTTCCAAACTTTGTTAGCTTCGTAGAAGTTGACGAAGAGAAGATTAAATGGTAAGATGATTTTTGTCGCTAAAATAAGTGATAACAGCAAAAAAAATTGTTGACATGAATACGTAATATTGATAAACTATGATTCTGTCACAAAAAAAGTTCTTTGAAAACTGAACACAACACAAGCGTCAATGTTTGTTTTAAAAAAATGAAGTAATGAACATCGATTAAGAACGTCACGTCCTGTGACAACATCGATGTCAGCACTTCCATGTGCTAGTTCAACTCTATTGGAGAGTTTGATCCTGGCTCAGGACGAACGCTGGCGGCGTGCCTAATACATGCAAGTCGAGCGGTTCTTAGGAAGCTTGCTTCCTAAGAATAGCGGCGGACGGGTGAGTAACACGTGGGCAACCTACCTATAAGACTGGGATAACT
>NZ_JARFVC010000021.1 GCF_029193815.1 Cytobacillus sp. S13-E01 | reverse complement strand
GGTTCATCGCAGTTTAGTATGGAATTAATCTGTCAACAATGATACTACCAATATAATTGATAAGGCGGTAGTTTAAAAATGACAGAAAATGAGTTATTACAAATGGCACTAAATTTAGGCCCTGGATGGAAAGTAGATCATGTAGAATTCAATCCCGATGATAAAGAATTACACATATATGCTTCAACGGTAAAAGGCAGCAAATTTGAGTGTTCTACTTGTGGCAGTCCCGCCCGTATTTATGACCATGGACGTGAACGAACATGGAGACACTTAAATTTCTTTCAGTACCAAGCCTATCTTCATGCAAGACTACCACGTACAGATTGTCCAGAATGTGACGGATCTGCTAAAACAATAAAACCAAATTGGGCCCGTGAACGGTCTGGTTTCTCTGTGTACTTTGAAGCGTTCGTCATCCTTCTAATGAAAGCTATGCCCGTTAAAAAGGTGGCAAATCTTGTTGGTGAACATGATACAACTCTTTGGCCAATCCTTCATCATTATGTAAATGAAGCACGCGAAAGAGAAGACTATTCCTCTGTAAAGCAGGTAGGATTTGATGAAACATCCAGAAAAAGAGGGCACGAATATGTCTCTATCTTCATGGATCTTGAAGAGCGTAAGGTTATTTCTGTTACAGAGGGCAAAGATCAACATACATTAAAGGGATTTAAACATGATTTAATGGTTCATGGCGGCCACCCCGATAATATTAAAGAATTCAGTATTGACATGTCTCCAGCCTTTATCAAGGGGGCTGAAGAACAGTTCCCAAAAGCCTCCCTTACCTTCGATAAATTTCATGTCATGAAGATGATTAATGAGGCGGTGGATGAAACACGTCGTAAAGAGCAAAAAGATCATCCCGAGTTAAAAAATAGCCGGTATGCATGGATAAAAAATGAAGACAATTTAAACACGAAACAAAAAGAAACATTGCTTAAATTAAAGGATCAAGACCTAAAGACGGCGAAAGCCTATCAACTGAAAGTAGCATTTCAACGGTTCTGGCAAAAGGATGTCTCCGAAGCAGAAGCCTATTTGGATGAATGGCTTTCTTGGGCAAGACGATCCCAGATTCCTGATATGGTGAAGGTGGCCAAAAGTGTACACAAGCATCGTGGTGGTATCCTTCAATGGTTTAAGAGTCGTATCAATAATGGCATACTTGAGGCAACAAACGGATTAATCCAAGCAGCCAAACGACAAGCAAGAGGATACCGTTCAACTAAAAACTTAATAACAATGATCTATCTTATTGCCGGTGGGTTGAACCTAAGGGTAACAGAGTTATCAGAGTAACTCCTTCATTTAACTTACAGACCATTTAGTAGTTTCAATTGGGCTTGTCAAGTGCTTTCCTTGACAAGCCCAATTGAAACTACTACCCTTGTAAGTTGTTAAATGAAGGGGTTTTCCACTCAAAATTGCGAATAGCCTAAAAGATATTATTAAGGAAGGAAAAAAGCCATTTATCCGTTTGACAATGGGGATTGGCTGAGGGGGACCACAGCTCCGACTGGCTCTGGAGGAGTCAGCTTTAGAAAGTGATGAAATTACAGAACAAAGTGGGATTCAGTTTTTAGTAAATGAAAGAGATAAAATTTATTTTGATAATGTAAAAATTGATTATACCAAGTCCTTACTTGGTGGAGGGCAATATAGAGTGCTTCAGGTATAACAGCTAATTAGTAAGAAAGTTATATCAGGCTCATAAAAATTAAGGGTAGGAACTATATATGGAAAATAAGTATTGTAGTACTGGTACTTGAGGGATTAATAATAACAAACCCCGGAGTAAATTGTCACCTCTAATATGACCCGGGGTTTTGATTTGGCTCCTGGTGGGAGTATTTATATTAATACAAAAATTTCTTTAATAAGATGACCTTGGTAAATTGAACCGAGGTCATCTTTGCTTAGGAAATTTTGATAGTAAAGGTAGAAATCTGATAAAAACGTGAACTTTTTATTGAAAAAATTGGTATAGTTACTTTTTTTACATATTAGGCATTGGCCCAAATATCGGATTGTGTTTTAATTGGGTAACTCGATGAACAGGTGTATGAATTAAAGAGTGAAATTATTGACTTTAAAGAGGAACGCTATGTTGACAGCTGTTATTAAAAATATCTACATAATTAAGTCTTTAAGTTTTAAAAAATGGGGATGGTAAATGTCCAATCAAAGAAGCGTTTTACCTTGTATTGCCTGAATTATTGTGGGAATGGAAACAAACGTTTAAGACGTTAACAACCATTTTGAGATAGAAATGAATAATTACTATTTTCTTATTTACTTGTCTCCCATTATTGAGAATCGTGAAGTAATTAAGATATGTTAAGAGGGGTACCTTGTAGGAGAAAAAATATTTGAGTTTACATTTCTCATTTTAAATGGCCCTTTTTTTAGTTTTATCTTTACAAAAAGCGATTGTGAACTTTTTTAATGTATTTCCATTTTTATATAAAACTCTATAAGTTTCACACTTTCTTCAAAACTATTGTTTATAATAAAGATTGAAAAGAACTTCTTTGTTTTCATATTAAAATATTTAAATATGAAAATGTATTGTGAAATCTATGTGTCTATATAGGGGGTACGATAAATGAAAGCTCGTTTAACATTAATACCTCTATTAATTCTTTTGCTAGTATTAACAGCATGCTCATCAACTACTAACGACAGTGAAAATCAATTGAGCATAGATGCTAAAGATATTAATGGGAATAGGGTACAGTTATCTGATGAACAACCAAGTTTGGTGTATTTTATGTCGGCTTCATGTCCGACTTGTTATGAGGGGGAAATGATGCTTAATGAAGTGACCAGACTGTATCCTGATGTTCAAGTTATTACGGTAGACCTCGATCCATACATGGATACCATGGAGGGTCTTGCTGAATTTCAAAAAAACTACGGTGGAAATTGGCCTCATATATTGGATGATAAAGATCGGACAATTACCAGTGAATTTAGAGTAAAAGAATTGCAAGAGACAGTACTAGTGGATCAAAATCAGGTAGAAGTTTTTAGAACGGTCAATCCCTCATTAAAGGAAGTTCAAGAGGCTTTGGCTCAAATTGGGGTGGAATAATGGGTATCTCACTTTGGCTTGTATTTACAGCAGGAATTGTAGCAGCTTTTAATCCCTGTGGTGTTGCCTTGTTACCTTCTTATATCTCCTATCTAGTTGGTGCCGATGATAAAAAAATGTCAAATTTGTCAGCGATTATAAGGGGAATGGGATTAGGGCTTTCTATGACTATTGGTTTTTTAATCATTTTTGTAGCAGCCGGGTTTACAATTAGTTTTCTTGGTAGAGGGTTAGTGGAATATTTACCTCTCCTCTCATTGATTATCGCTATTTTACTCACATTATTTGGTTTAGGTATGTTAATAGGAAAACAGTTACCAATCAAAACCGTTTCATTTCAAGTAAAGCCAGGTAAATGGTCTGTGTTTTTATATGGTATAGCCTATGCGTTAGCATCCTTAAGTTGTACATTACCTGCATTTCTGTTAGTCATTTCTCAATCAATTAATGAAAATACGATCATTTCAATTATTATTAATTTCGTTATTTATTCAATAGGAATGGGCCTTGTTGTAACGGCAATCACAATAGCATCGTTAATATCAAGACAATACGTTCAAAGGTTTTTACGACAATATATACCTGTTATTGAGAAGATTTCAGCTCTAATTATCTTCTTAACTGGATTATATCTTGTATATTATTGGTCATTTGGTACTGGCGGAACACTACTTTAGAACATGGTGAACATAATAGTAGATTCAATATTTTTTAAATAGCAAAGGAGAGTGTTTCGATGCATCCAAGTCAAGAGTTACGTAATGAAATAAGCTCAGAAATCTACGCCAAGTTCTTCCACGGGCTAGCGAACCCAACACGATTTAAAATAGCTCTTTCCCTTTTAGATAAAGAAAAAAATGTAAGTGAATTGGTGGAAGAGCTTCAATTAAAGCAATCCCAGGTGTCAAATCAGTTAGCCTGCCTGAAATGGTGTGGGTATGTCGATACCCGTCAAGAAGGAAAGTATGTCTATTACCAGATTAAAGATGAGAGAGTTAAACAAATTATTTTGCTTGCTTCGGAATTAGTGAGAGATAATGCGAAACAAATTAGTGAGTGTACAAGAATTAAATCCTGGTAATTGTGGGTGGAATAGATGAAGAAAATTGTCTGGTTGGTCGTTGTTGCTTTATTTATAGGTGGTGTTGTCTACACCTCATTGAACACTAGTACTACGATTGGGGGTTCTTCTTCATCTGAGGAGAGAGAAAAACAGACAACCGAAGTTAACCTTGTTCCTGGTGGAAGTACCGAATTGTCGGGGGAGGAGGCTTCCATAAAAGCAACATCGAATCAGAGAAAGGTAATCTTAACTGACCTTGGGATGTCGTGTCCTAATTGTGAGTACGCAGTAAGTTCAGGGCTAAAGAAGACAAAGGGGGTTATTGATTTTGAGGTCAATTTGTCAAAAGACCGGGCGACTGTTGTGTTTGATCCTAGTCAAGTGACTATTGACCAGATAAAACAAGCAATTGCCGATGTTGGATATGAAGTAGGAGAGGTCATGGAGGTAAAATAGTGGAGATTGTGTATGAAGGTCTTGCAGGAATAGAAACAGCTAGTTTTTTTGTTTATTTTCTTGTCCTCTTAGGTGGAATTTTAAGTGCGATTAGTGTTTGTTACATCCCTATTCTTATCATGTTTGGCGGATACATGGGGAAACATTCCAATGAAGGAAAGGGAAAGGCGTTACGGATCACGTGGAGTTTTGTCCTTGGCATGATGATCACATCTGCCGTTATGGGAGTCATTGCAGCCTTTATCGGCAAGGAAATTATGAAGGTATTTACAGGGTTTGGTCTAGACTTATGGATCCCGGCTTTTATTGGACTTTTAATGGGGCTGCAATTGTTAGGTGTTATTAATCTAAAGATACCAAGACTGTTTACTGTTAATGGGAAAAAGCCGGATACAATGCTAGGAGCATTTACACTGGGACTACCATTTGGCCTCGTAATTACTCCTTGTACAATCCCGATTTTTGTGATGATTATCACCTATGTTGCAGCACAAGGAAGTATTGTTCACGGTGCTTTGTTACTTACCGTTTATACCGTCGGGAAAGGAATTATTCTGACGCTTGTAGCACTAGGAGCGAGCACTATTCTTAAGGATGTTGCAAAAAGATGGAGCGGTAAGATGGAAAAGGTTGCAGGGATTATCATTCTTTTAGCAACAGTATATTTAGTATTTTATCAACTGTTTTTAGCTTAATAAATAAAATGGAGAAAAGGAGTTTTTAATATGAATATAGAACCGCTTAGCAGAGTAGCATTTGAACTTGGCCCTCTGACTGTTTATTGGTATGGAATCATTATCGGATTTGGTGCTTTACTTGGATTCATAATTGCTCAAAGAGAAAGTGAAAAAAGAGGTTTACCGAAGGATACATTTTCTGATCTGTTACTTTTCGCAATTCCGATTGCGTTAATTTCTGCACGAGTGTACTATGTAGCTTTCAAATGGGAGTATTACAAAGATAACCTCAGTGATGTCATTGCAATTTGGGAGGGTGGTATTGCAATTCATGGAGCGCTTATCGGTGCGACTTTAACAGGTTACTTTTTTGCAAAAATTAAAAAAATATCATTTTGGAAGTTGGTGGACATCGCTGCACCTAGTATTATTTTAGGACAGGCAATCGGTCGCTGGGGTAATTTTATGAATCAGGAAGCTCACGGTGGGCCTGTTACCCGTGAATTTCTTGAAGGATTGTATCTACCAGAATTTATTATTAACCAGATGTATATTGATGGAGTGTACTACCACCCCACCTTTTTATATGAATCAATATGGAATTTAATTGGCTTTGTCCTACTTTTAAGCTTGAGGAAGGTTAACTTAAGACGTGGAGAACTATTTTTCACATATATCATTTGGTATTCTATTGGACGCTTCTTTATTGAAGGTATGCGTACCGATAGCTTGATGCTCACTGAATCATTACGTATTGCACAGGTTATATCTATAGTATTAGTTCTCGTTAGTATTGTAGTAATAATTTATCGACGAAAGACTGGGTTAACGAAGAAACGATACACTGATTTAAATTAGTTTTTCAATTGTTGTAAAAGATATGAGTGAAAAAGAATGGGAAAGTTAAGACTTGATACAAGGATAGGAAATAGTATCAAAAGGTTAGTTGAAAATAAAATTGTTTAAAAAAACTTAAAAGGAGTTTTCCAATATGAGTAATAAAGTAAAAGTAACCGTTCCTGTTGAAGGAATGACATGTACTGGATGTGAGGATCACGTAACAGATGCTTTGAGAAATGCTGGAGCCAGTAATCCAACAGCCGATTTTCGTCGAGGGGAAGCGACATTTGAAATTGCTAAAGATAATATAGAAAAGGCAAAAAAGGCAGTGAACGAATTAGGTTATCAGGCTGGTGATGCAGAAATTGAAGTTGATGACAACGATGTTGCTTTTAATAACAAAGACAGTGAATATAATCTTTTCATTATTGGCTCAGGTGGTGCAGCCTTCTCCGCAGCAATTAAAGCAGTTGAAAAAGGGGCTAAAGTGGCCATGGTTGAGCGAGGTATCATTGGCGGGACGTGTGTCAATATAGGATGTGTACCTTCTAAAACAATGCTTCGTGCCGGCGAAATCAATCATTTGGCAGGAAATAACCCTTTTATTGGTTTGAATACAAAAGCGGAATCAGTGGATATGGCTACATTATCTGACCAAAAGGATAAACTCGTTGAGGGTATGAGACAACAAAAATATGTAGATCTTATCGATGAATATGGTATTGATTTGATTCGTGGTGAGGCTTCCTTTATTGATGAAAAAACAGTTGAAGTTAACGGACAAAGATATACAGCAAACAAATTCCTAATTTCAACAGGGGCCTCTCCGTCTATTCCAGATATTCCTGGTTTAAAAGAGGTGGACTTTCTCACAAGCACAACGGCTTTAGAGTTAAAGGAAGTTCCGAAAAAGTTGACTGTAATCGGTTCTGGATATATTGCAATGGAGTTAGGACAACTGTTTAACAACTTAGGAGCAGAAGTTTCTTTGATGCAACGAAGTGAACGACTTTTGAAAGAATACGATCCAGAAATCTCAGAAGCAGTCGATAAAGCCTTCACCGAGCAAGGGTTAAACTTTATAACAGGAGTCACTTACAAAAAGGTGGAACAAGTTGGTGATACGAAAAAAGTCATTATTGAAGTGAATGGTGAAGAAAGAGTCATTGAATCCGATCAGTTATTGGTTGCTACTGGAAGAAGACCGAACACTAGAACACTCAATTTAGGGGCTGCAAGTGTAGAAGTAGGTAAAAGAGGAGAAGTTGTTGTCAATGACTACCTACAAACGAACAATCCTAACATCTATGCAGCAGGTGATGTGACATTAGGCCCGCAATTTGTTTATGTCGCAGCATACGAAGGTGGAATTGTTGTAGAAAACGCACTAGGAGCTGCCAATAAGAAAGTGGATCTACGCTTTGTACCTGGAGTAACATTTACTAACCCATCCATTGCCACAGTTGGATTGACTGAACAACAAGCCAAGGATCAAGGATATGATGTAAAGACTTCCGTACTTCCACTAGATAGTGTACCTAGAGCACTAGTAAACCGTGAAACTAATGGAGTTTTTAAACTGGTTGTTGATAACCAAACTCAGAAAATCCTCGGTGCACATGTCGTTGCAGAAAATGCCGGAGATGTTATTTATGGGGCGACATTAGCTGTTCAGTTCGGTCTAACTGCTGATGATTTAAGAAATACGATGGCTCCTTATCTAACGATGTCTGAAGGTTTGAAACTAGCAGTCTTAACATTGGATAAAGATGTAAGTAAATTATCTTGTTGCGCAGGGTAGAAAATAAATTCTGGGAGAGATTTAATCTCTCCCTTTTTATATTTTTTGTTTTAAAACAGAATGGATAATACTCTTATAATTATAATAGGAATCTTAGATGATTTTACAATGGTACTTTAGCAAGGGAAATTAACATAATAGACGGGGGGTGCATCAAATCAATCATGGCCTCTTGTACTCTCGGGTCTTTTCATAACGCTATCATTTTAGCGTTTATGCTTCCTGAATTCATCATCTCATTGTAACCACCTCCATAAATGCCCCACAACCGGAAAGAAGTAGGAAGACTGAAATAACAGTCACTAGTTGTCTTTAGATTTTCTTTAAATTTGCTCCCTATAACAATCTATATCCCCAACATGATTTTCGTTTATCATAAAGCTTAACAAATTCTTGACATTCTCCTCATAAGTTCTGAAAATTGATTGTTTATATTGTTAAAAAGAGGGAGGATTAACGCTTTCCACTTAATATTTTATACAGGAGTGATAACAAATGAAGAAATTATTAGTAATAGCAGGGTTAGTCGGAGCATTTGCAGTTGGGGCAATGACTACGGGGTCAGTCTTTTCATATGCAAGTTCTAACAGCGATATTAATAATAAATTTCCAAATATGATGGGTCAAAATGGAATGATGAATTCTAATCAAGGCTCAGGAATGCTAAACATGATGGGCGATTCTAGTGGATTAGATATGATGGGAAATATGACCGAGATGATGGGGGCGATGTCTAATATGAACGACTAGATGACTAAGCTTTTTAGTGATAGTGCCAAAATTGCAAGTATTGCAGAAGTAATGGATTCTTTTATAAAAGGATTTTCCATTATTGATGTTCTAGTAATGGGTTGTTAAGGCTAATGCTGTTTATTTTTTAATGTAATGGGAAAAATAAGATATTGAGTGCTTCTTCATATAATGAGCTAATATAAACAATAGAAAAAGGTACTACGAAAATTTCATTTCTTAACACTTTCATCACATTTTTTAGATACCATAGGGAGTATAAAATAATAAGGAGATGATATTGCATGGCGAAAATTATTATAGCAGGTGGAGGATTCGGGGGAATAGTTGCTGCACAGTCCCTTCGAAATGAATTAGGGAATGAACATGATATTTTGTTAATTTCAAATCTGGACAAGTTCTATATGCGTGCTGCCTTCCCAGGTGTGGCACTTGGTCATATTAATCCCGAAGAAATTGTTCTGTCATTACCTGAGTTGCTACACAAGAGAAATATTGACTTTTTAGCTGGTGAAATTGAAAAGGTTGACCCTAAAGAACAGAAAGTCTATTCTTCAGACCAAACGATTGACTACGATTATCTTGTTATGGCGATGGGTGCACATTTTGCATATGAAAAGATTCCTGGATTTAAGGATTACGGTCATTCATTGCAAACAATCGATATGGCTTTAAAGCTACGCAAAGCGATTTCATCTTTTAAAGGTGGAACTTTCGTAGCTGGTGTAGCTCAAAATAGTCCTTGCGAAGGACCGGCTCTTGAAGTTTTATTCCAACTCGATCATTATCTTCGTGAAAAGGGTAAAAGGGATCAAACAGAATTTCATTATTTTACCGCTAAGCCTGTTGCTTTTGCCCCGGGCGGGCCAGTAGTTCAAGATTTTGTCAAAGAGCAGTTTGAAAAACATAACATTCATCTTCATGTCAACGTAGAGTTAAGTGAAATAGCAGAAAATGAAGTTCGGTTTAAAGATGGTCATGCTTTGGAAAGTCAATTGTCGTTTATCATGCCTGCATACGAAGGTCCAAAGGGACTACAAGGAAGTGGTCTGGTAGGTGAGGGTGGATTTGTTCCAGTTAACGAACAACTGCGTTCGGTTCACTATCCAAATGTCTTTGCAACTGGGGATATGATACAGATGGTAGGTCCGAAAATGGGGCATAATGCAATGGCTGGTGCAAAAGTAATTGCCCGAAATATTGCTCATGAATTGAGAGTCAGCAATGCAAATGCACTTTATACACCTGAAGTACTATGTGTGATGGAGATGGGTGGAGACAATGCGGCCTATATTGAGGCTGATACAATTTGGGGTGGAACTCGGAGTAAAGTTCCCGTCACAGGTCCAGTAGCTGCTTTTATGAAGAAATCATTTAAAGAATATTTTGTACGTGAACAAGGAAACATAGATTACATTTTATAGATAATCGTTTATACCTTAAACCAATAAGGGGGAGCAAAATGAGGCATATTTGGGGTAATCTTTGACCATCGCAAAGACTACTGTTCCTGGTAGGGATTGGATATGTTCTATACATGGTTATTATTAGATACATCTAGCTTGAATCATTATATAAAACATGAGGCTGACTTTAAAGTTTATTAGCTTTGAGGGTCAGCCTTGGTTTGCTTTAATCTTCATTAAGGACAGTTTTTAATAATTCTTTCATTTCAAGAGTTTGCATAATCTCGACCATTGCATCTTGCATCTCTGGTCTTTTCATAACACCTATCATGGTATTCTGCATTTCCGGATCATTCATGATCTCGATCATTGTTTCTTGCATTTCAGGTTGTTTCATCATTTCCACCATTTGGTCCTGCATCTCAGGAGAACTCATTACACTGACCATCGCATCTTGCATTTCTGGTGTTGCCATCATATTTGCTACCATGTTTGCGTTTATACCTCCTGAATTCATCATCTCATTGTTACCATTTCCATACATGCCACCACAGCCTGTAAGAAGTAGGATGACTGAAACAACAGTGACTAGTTTTCTTTTGATTTTCACTTAACTTTCCTCCCTTTGCCAATCAGTTTATATTAATATCCCCAACATAATTTCTGTTTATCATAAATCTTAACAAGTTCTTGACATTCTCCTGATAAGTTCTGAAAATTGATTGTTTATATTGTTAATAAGGGAAAGGAAATTCACTTTCCACTAATAATTTTAAAACAGGAGTGATTACTAATGAAAAAATGGTTACTAGTAGCAGGATTTGTCGGAGCATTTGCGGTAGGGTCAATGACTGGAGGATCCGTCTTTTCATATGCCAGTTCTAATGCAGGTATGAATGATACAACTTCATATATGATGGGTTCGAGCCAAGGCTCAGGAATGATGAATATGATGGGTGATTCGAATGGAATGGGTATGATGAATACAATGTCTATTATGGATGATTTAATGGCTGATATTTTTAATGAAGTTGCCAAGACTTTACGCATGACAACAGATCAACTTAAAAATGAACTCCAAAGCGGAAAATCTCTTGCGAAGATTGCAGAGGAGCAAGGCGTAAAGACAGAGAAATTGACGAAAGAGCTGGAGAAGGTCGTTCAAAAAGACATTAAACAATTTGAGAAAGATGGAAATGTGATAACCGAACAACAAAAAGAGATGCTTCTTTCCATGAGTAAAAATATGGAGATGATGCTGAATACTTCAGGGATGTTTGCTTGTAACAAGGTTTTAGATGAAAACAATTAATGATTAAAGAAGAGAGGTGGCCAGTATGATGTGGAATAGTGGCACGGAATGTTTAGGGGGTGGTTTGCCAATGATGATGTTTGGTGGAATTTTTATGATAGTGTTCTGGGGTCTAATCATTTGGTTAATTGTTTTAGCGATACAAAAATTATCACCAGGTGATAAATCAAGTAAAACTGACAAAGCAGTTGATATACTAAGACAGAGATACTCCCAGGGGGAAATTGATACAGAGGAGTACAGACAACGATTACATGAGTTGACAGATACGAATTAAATTTGATTATAGAGAATAAACCTTGATAAACTTCTATCAAGGTTTATGTTTGTTACTTCGTATAAGAATTGAAAATATAAGTGGATATGAGAGGAACTTTTCCGATGAAAAAAACAGTGATGATTGTAGATGATCAAGACGAATTGAGAGAATCAATTGCAACATTTTTAGAAAATGAAGGTTACCAAACGCTAACTGCTCGTAATGGGGATGTGGCGTTGCGTCTCCTTGTAGAGCACCAAAATGTCGATATCATTTTACTTGATGTCATGATGCCTGAAAAGGATGGATATGTGACGTTACGTGAACTGCGAATGGCTAAAGATAGAACCCCAGTCATTATGCTAACAGCTAAAACAGATGAGATAGATAAACTGCTAGGACTTGAACTTGGTGCAGATGACTATATCACAAAACCATTTAGTTTGCGTGAGGTTGTTGCAAGAATGAAAGCTGTCCTAAGGAGAACGTCTAGTGAACAAGCAGAGGATGAATGGATTCAGCAAATCGATTTAAAAATTAACCTTTCCACATATGAGGTCTTTTTCCATGGCGCTAGGGTCAATTTAACCCCTACAGAATTTAAAATTCTAGCTACACTTGCAGAGAAACCTGGTCGGGTTTATAGCAGATTACAGCTTATGAACATTGCGATGGGTGAGGCGTTTGTTAATTATGAACGTTCGATTGACACCCATGTCAGTAATTTAAGAAGAAAGTTAACAGAGCTTGGATCGTCTGCTGCTATCCAAACCGTTTACGGGATTGGTTACCGTTTTGGAGGAGAGCATGAAGCTTAGGGGGAAGGTGCTTATCTCATTAACTGCTGTGATTCTTTTCATGGGGCTATTTCAATCTCTGTTCTTTCAATCACGCGTAGAAAAAATATTTGAAAATTATCTGTCTGAAAGTGATCAAATGACGGTCGGAATGATTAAACAGGCTGTAATCTCGTACTATGTCTCAACAGGATCACTCGAAGGTGTTGAGCGAATTCTTGAGTTTTCAAACCGAATGAATATGAATATGGGTAATATGACTGGGCATATGGAAGGAACTGTTGGAATCATTATTTTAAATACTTCAGGTGAAATAGTAGCAAATACAACAGAAGACAAGGAAAAAAACAAACAGCTATCAATCAAAGAGCCTCTAAAAATAAATGGTAAAACGATTGGAACCTTTATTGCGTATCCAGTAAAAAGCCCATCTGTTACTCGCCTTGAACAGAAATTTGTCCAATCGGTCAATTTAACGATCCTGTTTGGTTTTCTATTTGCTGGCTTGATTACGTTGATAATTGGATTCTTTCTTTCTAAGAAAATAACTAGACCGCTTTCACAGCTCGTATCAGGCATTTTGCATGTTTCAAAAGGTGATACTACATTCAGGGTAACGATAGATTCAAAAGATGAATTCGAGCAGCTTGGTGAAGCCTTTAACCAGATGATAGAAACACTTGAACGCACGGAGCGGATACGGAAATCACTCGTTGCTGATGTTGCCCATGAGCTGAGAACGCCACTTTCTATCATCAGAGCAAAACTAGAATCTGTTCAAACTGGAGCATTAGAAGCAACAGAAGAGGTGATTTTGCACGTAAGTGATGAAGTATATCGCCTTTCAAGGCTTGTTAATGACTTGCAGCAGCTTAGTCTTGCAGAGTCTGGAACATTACCACTTCACAAAGTGCAAACAGAAATAAATGGATTTATTGAATCAATTCTATCTCAGTTTCAATGGTTTGCAGAGGAAAAAGTAATTAGACTTCATTTCAATAAAAGTTCTACCCACATATTTCTTGAAATAGATCGTGATCGTTTGACCCAAGTTGTTGTTAATCTTCTTGGAAATGCACTTCGATATTCACCTGAAAATGGAACGGTCACTGTTAGTGTAAAAATTGAAGGGAAATCAGTTGTTCTTAGTTTTCAAGATACAGGACCTGGTATTGATGAACAAAAACTCCCCTTTATTTTTGAGCGCTTTTATCGTGCAGATGAATCGCGTAAACGTGATGAAGGCGGGGCGGGACTTGGTCTTTCAATTGCAAAAGGTTTTGTTGAAGTACATGGTGGGAATATCAAAGTGACAAGTACAAAAGGTGAAGGAACAATGTTTGAAGTGATATTACCGCTACCGAATACAAGCGGCGGCTAGTGCATTATCTGGTTGATAGTGAGTGTATTTATACTATTTAGCTATATGGAAGGAGTATTAAATTTAAGTTTGAAGGCTAATCGAGTATTTTTTGTTTTAAGTTAATCGTATACTGCTGATGAACACTATAAAATTGTAGCAACATTAGTTGTTATTTTGATGAAAATTCTATCTTCACAGTTTTAACAAATTTATAATCTATAATAAAGCCATATATTAAGTGATATCCCTTTGTTAGTAATAGCAGTACCTAAGAGAAAGGTCCTCTTTTTATGGGCATTATTTGCGTTTTTTTACGTTTTAGAATAATAGGTTAATAAAAGAGGTGTGAATAGTGGGGAAATGGTTTCCGTCAATTTATGATGTGGCAATGAAGCCACTTGAACAAACTACGTTTAAAAAAATTAGAGAAGATCTAATTAGTAAGGCAGAGGGAAGGGTACTAGAAATTGGTTCTGGAACAGGAGTAAATTTCCCATATTATAAAAATGCTACTCAAGTGGATGCAGTTGAGCCGAATTCTTGGATGGTAAAAAAGTCGTTAAAAAGAAAAAGTCAAACCAACGTTCCGATACAAACCTACAAATTAAAAGCAGAGAAATTGCCTTTTCCAGATGATACCTTTGATACTGTTGTTGGAACGTTAGTATTTTGTACCATTTCTAAACCTTTGGAAGCCTTAAAAGAGATCAAACGTGTAAGTAAACCTAGCGCAAAATTCCTATTTTTTGAACATGTAAGAATGGAACAATCATTTTTAGGAAAAACACAAGATCTTTTAACTCCGGCTTGGAAACACATTTGTGATGGCTGTCATTTAAACCGCAATACTTTGGAATTAGTTGAACAGGCCCATTTATCCATTGAAAAAGTAGATTCCTACTATAAAGGGCTTTTTCTAGCTATTGAATGTTCAAATAATAAATAAAGTGAAACTTCAATTAGTGTGTTTTTTACTGCCCCTTAAGCGTGGGATAAAGTCAGATATTGTTACTTCAATCTATGATTCAATAGTAAATAGTGTGGTCATTTATTATTGAAGTAGTTAATAAATACTTGGAAAGTCCGTTATAAAGTGAGGGGATTGAAATGGAGGAACTTCTCCATAATTTAAGTTTGCAATGGTATACATTTTTAACACAATTAGGAACAAAGGTAGCTGGCCCAATCCTTAACCTTACAGATCAGTGGAATATCCCTATTTTGACAGCATTGTTACTGGGGTTAGCTGCAACCACATCACCTTGCCAAGTGACAACAAATGCCAGTGCGCTAGCATTTGTTTCACGGGATGCGACAAATAAAAGACAGACCTTAATTCAAACGTTTGCCTTTATCACGGGTAAAACATTGATTTATACGCTTGTTGGAGGGGTTGCGATTTATTTAGGAGTTCAGTTAACCACAGTGAATGGAAATGCCTCTTTAATAATCACTGTTAGGAAGGCGATTGGTCCGATAATGATTTTGGCAGGGCTATATTTTCTCGGGTTTTCTCGGTTTCGCCCCTCGTTTGGTATAAGGCTTAGTCAGTGGCTGAAAAGCAAGATTCCCCAGGGGTCCCCTATAGGTTCGTTTAGTTTTGGTGTCGCTTTTGCACTCGCCTTTTGTCCGACATTAGTATGGCTCTTTTTTGGACTTTTAGTTCCATTAGGTATACAGACGCCAGGAGGAATACTATTGCCTGCAATTTTTGCAATCGGAACAACGATTCCATTAATTTTCTTTGTACTTATTTTAGTAGATAGTTCTGATATCATAAAACAGAAATACTTTAAAAAAACGAAATCATTGAATCGATGGTTAACAAAGTTTGCTGCAATCATATTCTTATTAGCGGGTATTAACGATACATTCACTTATTGGTTTTTATAAAACAATTACCAGATTCTAGCCTTTTAGATTGTGTTTTTATTGTTTAATTAAAACGTAGGGCACCTATTATAAATGGGCTTACTTATACGTTTAGCTCATGTGCTTATTTGTACTAAACCACAGCACATGAGCATTTTTGTATTATCAAAAGTTATATCCCTCTTGATCTAAGGCTGTATCTCATAAGATGATCCCCAGCCGCTAAGTCGTAAACATCCTACAAGTTAAAAGATTAATAGAAATGTATGTATACTCACCTCGAAAAATGGCAAGAATAATTTTGAGGTGATTTTATTATGAAATCTATTAAAATTTTATTAGTAATCCTAGTAGTCTTTAGCGTTTATACAAATAAAGAGGCTAATAGCCAAGTAAAAACGAGGGAATTACTAGAGTTAATAAAAGGTATCCAAGAAGAAGAAATAACATTAAAAACATGGAAAGTCAATATTATGAAACCGGTTAAGGAAGCAACGAGTGAAAAAGATGTTCAAAGAGAAATGGAGAAAATAAAAAGAAATGAAGAAGGATATAAGTGGGATAATAGCAGTGATGAAAACGAAGAACATCACTATATTGCAGTTGGTTTCAAACAAATAGAATCAAAAGATATTGAAATGAGAGTTAAAGTTACCGCTTTTCTTGAAGGGAATAAGTACAAAATATATCAATCTTATGAGATTAAAGGTGATATTTGGAGTAATGAAGTATGGGAATATATTAACACTAATTTTACAAGTGAAATTAACGAAGCTGATGTCTTCTATACTCTTACAGGAACGATGGAAAACAAAAATGGACTCGAAATAAGGCAAGAGGGAAATGATCTATTAAGTAAATTCTCTGGGACATTTGTTGAAGGGCTGATTGAAGAAGATTTCGTTTCATTATCTGCCTATTCTAACCTTTTGGATTCACAAACTCTATTGGTAAATAATAAGAAAATTAATCTTCAGTTAGGCCTTAGAAAAAATCAAGAGGATAATGTAATAGATGTTACGATAGGAACCCCTATCATCACTTCGGGTTACTAGATAATAAGCATACTTAATACTACATATTTATATATATCAAACGGAGTGAATATAAATGATCATAATTTTAATGGGACCACCTGCTTCTGGGAAAGGAACACAGGCTGAATTAATTAGCGACAAGTATAACATTCCGAATCTGTCTGCTGGAAAGATATTTCGTGATGAAGTAGAGAAGGAATCTTTACTAGGTTTAAAAGTAAAGTCATATATAGAACTGGGTAACTTAGTTCCTGACGAATTAACTGTTCAAATGATCGGTGAAAAACTGGGTCAATTGAATTTGAGTCAGGGCATCATTTTAGATGGGTTTCCACGAACAATTGGCCAAACAAAGGAGCTTGAGCGGCTGTTGGACGGGAAAAATCTATCAGTTACGTTTGTATTCTATCTTGACGTGTTGCACGAGACATTGTTACAACGTTTATCGGAACGTGGACGAGAGGATGATCAGGAAAAAGTAATCCAAAATCGTTTACAGCTACATGAGAAACAAACTAAACCACTTCTTGATTTTTACCGATATAAAAAGGTTTTACGAACGATCAACGGCAATCAAGATGTTCATGAGGTGTTTGCTGAGATTAATCAGTTTTTACAAGGATATTTATCTTAATAGTAAAATGGCTGGCAAGATAATTTCCGTTTTAATTATTGTTAGCTTTTTAGAAGGAGCGTTTTGTAATGTAACTTCACGATTCTCTCCTGTGGCGGGTTGTGTCGAATAAATCGGCGAAGCAAGTGACATAACGTATTTTGTTTGCTGGTGTGATAGCTTATATCATTTCTCTTATCAAGTAACACATACTACATTCCATCAAGGGTAAGCTAGTTGTGAAGTGTCTTGAAGGAGGTGAGTAATGTGAGGGATAAAATCAACGCATGCTGTTCAAACATTGAGAATGCTGACTCAAAAGAAGCTATCCAAAAAGAAGTAGATGAAATCAGAGGTTGCTGCAGTTCAATCGAACCGGAAAGAGCGAGAGAAATTGAGTCTTGCTGTACAAATATTGAAAAATCGGAATCAAAAGAAGAAATTCACCAAGAAGTAGATAAAATTAGAGGGTGTTGCTCTGTTACTACCTTTTAAATTAAAAGAGGATTGTTGTAAAAGGAACAAGGCGTTGGCAAAAGTCCAATGCCTTGTTTGTATTTATTAGGATAAGAAAAAAATTAATCTAATTTTAGTGTCTAGTTCCGGACGCCCTGCGCATTTCTTCCTACCCTATAAATAGTTAATCTTTAAACCGTGAGAAAATAGAATCGTTACTATTATCTTAAAATAAAAGCTCTTATTACAATATGATAAGAGCTTTTCCTGTGGACTAAAAACATTAGCATAAACGATACTTAGTTGTTTATTTAGTAAACGTGGCTCAGCCAATGGTTAGGTTATTGAAAAATACAAAAAATCTAAATATTAAGTTTTTTTAGATTCTTCACACTTTCCACAAATTCCTTGGCTATATTAAAACGAATATGGACAAAGGAGGTGTAGAGTGTGAGTTGGGAACTTTTGTTATTGATAGCATGTCCTCTTATGATGGTATTCTGTATGAAAGGTATGTTTTCAGGAAAAAAGGAATCTAAGGAAAATCTAACGCAACAATCTGATTTGCAATCATTACAACTTAAAATGGCAGATTTAATGGAACAAAATAACAAATTGTCACAGGAAATGGAAAATCTTAAAAATCCAAAGAGTGAAGTTTCAAACGTGATTAATCTAAAAAAAGCCCAAAACAGTTAAAATCTAAGCGAGGGAGCAATTTGCCTTCGCTTTTATTGTTCTTAAGTTTAAAAAATGAATCATAACGGTAGTAAGTTTAATTTTAAGTAAAAATCAAATCCAAGTGATCCATGATGCGTGCGGCAATATACGTTGAATTATTATTCCGCTTATTATATGAAGGGGGATTACGGATTGGAGAGGCCATTTCTCTGTGGGTAGAGGATTTTGATATAGGTAAAAACGTTATTACGGTTAGGAAATCCAAAACATCAGATGGAGAAAACGAAAAGTTTATGTGTCTATTGAGACTATGAATCTTTTTCAAGATTATCTAATAGACTATCATTCTTACGAAATTGATAGCAATTATGTTTTTATCATATTAACTGGACCAAATCGTGGTAAACCAATGACTGATGGTTCTGTACGTTCATTAATTAAACGGATGAAGAAAAAAACAGGAATTGATTTTACCCCACATATCTTCGGCATACATATGCCACAGAATTACATGCAACGGGAGTAGATATTGCCATTATACAAAGGTTATTAGGGCATGCACACGTTCAAACCACCATACAGACTTATATCCATGCATCTGATGAAACCATACGTGGAAGCTGGGAACAGGCTCAATCAAAAAAAAAATGGGAAGAAGAGATAAATAATGATACAGAGCAAATTGGAAATTAAACCCCTTCCCCACCATTTGGAACAGATAAATGAACCATTACTTGGATATTGGGCAAATGATGTGTGGAATGTACAAGAATGTCCCTTCTTGGATAAACACTATGATTGGAATAGAAAATTGATTTTTGATAAGGTACACAATCTTAGATTGAAAAATGAACTAAAATACTATTTTTATAAGGGATTACAGGAGACAAGGATTTCGATTACCTATGCTTTCATGCATTATTCTCCATGTCTTAAAGTTTTTACAGAATTCAACACTCGATACTATGTTAATTTAGATTCTATTATTGATATACAGAAGGAAAAGTTTCTAACAGAATATCGAACATTTCTTGTAGAGAATGGAAAATCAGTTGAAATTGTACACCGGAAAAAGTCATCACCATGGTTGTCACCAACAGTTCAACCATCTTTGTATCTAATGGAAGCTACAGGTTTTCGAATTTGTGACGTTTTATCACTTAAAATTGACTGCTTAGTGAAACAAGAAGATGGTTGGTGGATTATTGGAAATCAAAGAAAAGTGAGTTATAAAAATCATAAAGTTCCTATTTCAGAAGAAATTGCAAATGTTGTCTTAGCCCAGCAAGAGCTTACAAAAAAGAGATCCACTTTGGACACGAACCCTAAGAAATATTTGTTTCCAATACTTAAAGGGACAAGGATGGGTAATCCCATATCGCAGGATTCCATTAAGCTAAACCTTAATAAACTAGCTAATAGATGTAATATTAAGGACAAGGATGGAGAAATTTATTGGTTTAAAAATCATGCATTTGGACACCGTTACGGTGTTAATTTGATTAATAACGGAATGAATATCCTTCATGTTCAAAAACTGATGGCACATGCCAGTCCTGAAATGACATTAGTCTATGCCCAAATTCATGACCAGACTCTCCGTGATGAATGGGAAAAAGCTCGCGATAATGGCGCAGTAAGACTAGATACTCATGGAGAAGTTGTTGTCGCTGATTTAGCTCAACAGGCTGAAGAAAATGGGGTTGAACTGGAGTGGATACGTCACAATATGGACTCCATCCGTTTAGATTATGGATCTTGTGTAAAAAGCCCAAAACTTCATTGTGATTTTCTTGAACAGACATTAGAACCACCATGTATTAAAAACAACTGCCGAAGTTTTCACGTTGACAAAACTTTTCTCGACTATTATCAAGAACAGATATTTAAAATGGAAGCTGATATTGAAGTATACAAAAAATCCGGAAGGTTACGTTCCATTGAGTTAATTGAACCCAAATTAAAAAGATATAAAGAATTAGCAAGTGGTTTACTACATACTGGTGGTATCTTTGGTTTAGATAAAACTAGACGTGAGTATGTTGGGGATGAACGTGAGAAGGTGGAAACTTTTAATAAACAATGACCTTTCATTTGTGTTATTACATCTTTACTTTATCATGATACAATGTAAGTAAATATTTTGGAGGTGACTCAGATGAAGTGGGAAGATGTGTGTCAAGCGTTTCCAGAACAGTGGGTTTTAATAGAAGCTATTCAAGCACATACAAATGAGAAAAGTGAGCGTATTTTAGATGAGATTGCTCCCTTGAAAAAGTTTTCTAATTCTCCAGAAGCTATGAAAGCATATCAAGAAATTCATCTAGAAGATCCTAGACGGGAATTATATGTTCTGCATACTAGCCGTAAGGAGCCTAATATCATTGAGAAAAAATGGGTAGGTGTTAGGCGATAGTGAAAAAACTAATTATTGAAGATGGATTATTACTTACGGATATGGAACTAACATTTAACGGACAATTGCTTCATTTGCAACGTGTCTTAGTTGATACTGGCTCAGGAAGTACAGTTGTATCAACAGATTTAGCAGAGTCAATCGGTATTGTAGCAGAAGAAAATGACATGATATATCGCATTAGTGGTGTTGGAGGATCAGAGTTTGTGTATTCAAAAATGGTTGATGCAGTAAGCATTGGGGATATGCAAACTGAAGATTTTGCTTTAGAAATTGGTGCAATGAATTATGGTTTTGATTTGGATGGTATCATTGGATTGGACTTGTTACAACAATTGAAAGCTGTTATAAATATAGACGAATTAACATTACAGTCAAATAGCTAATGGCAAGTATATTAGGTACACTTTTATACTTGCCGTTTTTTAATTCAGTTTACTACCATGACAGGATGATCCATCCCTTCCATTTTCTGTAGTGAAGCAAAGCTTCATGGATGGTTAACGGGATGCCTTTAGTGTAACAAGGGCTGTAATTTAAACAGGACCTTTTGCTTCGCAGTACAAATATACTATTCAATAGAAAATCATATTCCACAATCGGGGGCTTTAATGGAGGATGATGGCTACCGACTTAAAACCGTTAGTCATTTTTAAATCATTCCTTAAATACATGTCTACAATGAAAGAACACACTTTAATTCCAATTTTTTTATAAAAGGTATTGATAACCAGCTGTGTCTGTATAATGTTCCTCAATGTGCAAATCTGTCTCATGATGTAACAATCCGTCGATGACATGAACCGCATCTCTTGCGTTTGTGTTAATCACTTTTGTATAAAAGCTAGAGAATTGATCACTGACAAATCGATAAATTGTTGCGCCTTTTCCTGTTCCATAATGGGGGTTTGCATCAGCGTGCAAAGATGAAACTCCTACTTGAACACGCATACCATCTGAAGAAGAAGTTGTCACGTCTTCCCAGTATGATGATAAACTTAACTTATGGTGAAAATTCACCAGAATAGCTTGGGCTTTATTCATGGCATCTTCATATAAACGCCACTGTGAGGCTGTGGACATTTGTCTGTAAGAAACTTCTTGTGTCGCTTCTGTCATCTTAGTAAGACCAATGTTTGTTCCCATAGCCATAATGGTTGCCATGATCGCTGGCTTTTCTTCCTCTTTTGGAGGATGTAGCGTGGGAGCATGAAGAAACTGCTTATCGAATCCTGTCCAACTTGCTACTTCCATAAGCAAATCGGTCAACTTTACACGGGGTACTAGTAGATATAGAGATAAACTATATTCTCGTGCTATTTCTGGAACGTTTTTCTCCAAACGATGGACATGCAGCCGTCCGTCTTCAAAATTAACCCCATCTAATTCTGTGATATTTGCTTTAATCCATTCAAGACGATAAAGTAATCCCTCCATTTTTCCTGTTAAGTATTCATCAACAGAAAGAGGTGTGGTAAGTCATTAATGGCTTGTTTTGCTCCCATGTTTCTTTTGTAACTAAATAATTATAAAAATCTTGGTGATGCCGACTTCCTTTAATAGAAACGTTACCTGAGCGTACAAGATTTCTTAACTCGGTTAGAACAGCCATCTCATAATATTGGCGATTAATATTCCCGTCACCACCATAAACATGTTTTTGCCAACGATTCGAAACAAAGTCCAAAGGAACACCTTCTGGAACCTTTCGTTTATTGTGCCTGTTCATCCCTTTAACGGTGTCAATAGCACGAATCACTGGCTCACCTGATTTTGTAGAATTAAATTCTAATGCTTCTAACAATGTTGGGGTATATTTACGTAAGTAGTTAAAGCGAAATTTTAGTAAGTCTAAGTAATCGTAATCCATTGGACGCGACAATTGTTTTGCCTCTTCTATAGAGTTTACGAAGTACTCCCAAGGCATATCGCCCCATAGCTGTTGTTGTGTCAATTTTATCTTGAATAGATACGAAATGGATTCCTTTTGCTTCAAACTGTTCCATAATTTCAATTAAATGTATGGTACTCCAACTGATACGATCTAATTTATAGACAACCACTGTATCTCCCTTACGCAGAACTTTAAGAAGCTCGTCCAATTGAGGATGGGATTTTCTCTTTCCTGATTCTTTTTCATCAAAAATCTGATCCACTTCATAATGATTCAAAGCATCAAGCTGTAATGACAATGATTGATCTTGTGTGCTTACCCGTGCATATCCAAATTTCAACACAAATTCCCCCCTACTTAGTACATTTACTAGACCAAAAAGGGGGTTAAAATAGGTATATTGGCAATTTGATTTTGGTTATATTTTTGGTTATGTATTTTAGTAGTTTTTGATTATTTTTAGAGAATATCTTTTCTATAACCAAAAACGGTCGTTTATAGAAATGGATTTACTATGTTTCTCTTTTTATTTTTTAGTCTCTCTCCAGCTTCATTAATGATTACAGTAAGAAATATAATAGAAATCACAATTGATATTATTCCAAAAGTTGAAAACGATAAATTAATAAAATGTTTGTCTAAAAACAGTACATAAAGTGTAAATAAAAAAGTGCTTAATAGTTCTGAAATTATTTTAGTTAATCTTTTTAATAATTTATTTTTGATAGGAATACTTTGAAATATACTAATCAATACATAGGGGATAAGCCATACTATGATACATAGTGAAAAAGCAAAAAGAGAAAGCCAATTATCAATTGTTATATTCAATACTGGAATTAAGCTTAGAAGAAAGATTAAAAAACTGATGAACCCTATATATAATATGATAATTAATAATACAACAACTAAAATCCCTAAACTAAAAGCCATTTTTTCATCATTCCTATCAATACTTAGGTATTTATAAAATATATGCATCCTATGTGAAAAATTATTACATAGGATAATTTATAGAAAATCAGTATATGAGAGACAAAAACAACGGACAGAATCCGATTAAAAATATGAGATTTATTGTCGCCATGAATTAGTTTTGGAATGTAGCCTTTGAATAATGTAAAGGTATTATAAAATTTCAATTCTTCACACTTTCCTCAAATTCCTTGTCTATAATAAAATTAAATACCAAACGAGGAGGTTTTAAATAGTATGAGTTGGACACTTTTATTATTACTTGCATGTCCCCTTATGATGTTATTCTGTATGAAAGGAATGTTCACAGGAAATAAAGAGTCAAAGGGACATCAAACACAAACACAACAAACTGATTTACAAGCTTTACAAATCAAGATGGCAGATTTAATAGAGCAAAATCATAAATTAACACAAGATTTAGAAAGTTTGAAAAATAAACCGAGTCAAGATTCAAATGTTATTCAATTAAAAAAAGCTTAAAAATGACAATTTTGTAAGTGAGAGAGCGATTTCTTTCGCTTTTTTTGGTTTTTAAAAATAGTAAAAGTATACACAGATGGTTGACAAAGTTTGCAACGCATATTCTTTATGATTGGTGTATTGCCTTGCACTTTTCTTAAATAAAGAGTAGAGAAACCACTCTTTACCTTAATATATGATGCTAAATAGCTATTTCTAATTTAGGAAAATGACCAAGTTATTTTCATGAACTTCACAGATTTCACAAAATTATATGTCAAAATATAAGTATACTTCAAAAGGAGGGATTTTAATGAGTTGTTGTGGCTCGTCAGATAAAAATAAAAATCAGCACAAAAATACCAATAATCCTAGCCTAAACCCAATCGAACAGTTAAAGGTACGATTAGCAACAGGTGAAACCTCAATTGAAGAATACCTAAAAACAAAATCCGTTTTAGATCAGTAATACGTGTATATAATTGCCCAGTTTCATTAGGAGACTGGGTATTATAATGAGCATTTTTCAAAAAGAAAACAATGGAATGATAATTTGTAGTTTTCATCACAGAATCTTCACATTTACTGCCTATAATCGTAGAGGATGGGTATAAACGAAAAAGAAAGTTTAAATTTTTACCTTTATTTACTGTCTGGCCGGTGTACCCTGCGCTTTTCTTATATACTAATGAAGAAAATGAGGTGTGTTTGATTGGGAAAGAAAACAAAAATAATCATTGCTTTAGGAATTTTTGTAGGAGTTATAGGTACTCTTATCTATACTAGCATTGGAAGTGCGGCAACTTTATACCTGACTGTGGATGAATTACAAGATAAGAAAGAGGAAGCAGTTGGGGAACGAATAAAAGTAAGTGGAAATATAGTTGGTGAATCGATTGAATTTGATCCATCAACAATATTGCTATCCTTTGAACTCGAAGGTAAAAATGGAAACCGTGTATCGATCCAATATGATGGTGTCAAACCAGACACATTAAATGATGGGTGGGAAGCGATTGTCGAAGGTGAATTAAATTCTGAAGGTGTGTTTATTGCTTCTGAATTGTTAGTAAAATGCCCATCAAAATATGAAGCGTTGGAAGAAGATGGGGAGGAAATTCCTGAGGATCATCCAGCTACAGATGAGCAAGGGGGAGATGATACTAATGGGTGAAGTCGGTCGTTTGGCCCTTTTATTCTCAATTGTCATTGTTGTATATGGGATAGTCAGTCATCTAATGGCAATTCGCACCAAAGATATACGTTGGCTTAAGAGTGCAAAAACATCGGTATTGATTCTTCCTCTTGTGACAACCATGGCTTCAGGTTCGTTGATTTACTTACTAGTAACAGGAGACTTTAAATACGATTATGTTGCTCTTTATTCAAGTACAGATATGGCCTTGTTTTATAAAGTTACTGCCTTTTGGGGTGGGAATGCAGGGTCTCTATTATTATGGCTTTGGATATTAAGTATTTATACGGCATTAGTCACTTGGTCTAAACACAAGGATAGTAATCAATTCTTACCTTGGGTATCGACTATATTATTACTTATCAATGCTTTCTTTATACTCATACTTAATACAATAGAACAGCCATTTGCATTAAATCCTGAAAAGATGACAGAAGGAAATGGATTGAATTCACTATTACAAAATCCAGGAATGGCTGTACATCCTATAACATTATATTTGGGCTATATCGGTTTTGCTGTGCCGTTTGCATATGGAATGGCTGCATTACTTTTAAAGAAAGCTGATGCAGTTTGGGTCAAAGTAACAAGGAAGTGGACTCTAGTTTCTTGGTTATTCTTGAGTATGGGTATTTTATTTGGTTCTCAGTGGGCTTATGTAGAACTAGGATGGGGCGGCTATTGGACTTGGGATCCAGTAGAAAATGCTTCATTATTGCCATGGCTTACAGCAACAGCACTGCTACACTCTACTATGGTTCAAGAAAGAAAGGGCATGTTAAAAGGATGGACAATGACCCTTGTTACATTAACGTTTATTCTCACAATCTTTGGAACATTTTTAACAAGAAGCGGATTATTATGGTCTGTTCACGCATTTGCAAATGGTCCAATTGGCGCCTATTTTTTAGCATTTATAGGGGTAATTCTTGTCGGTTCAATTTGGAACATTACCGCTAATTGGTCTGTGCTAAAGTCGGATGCTCAATTTGAATCATATATTTCTAAAGAAAGTAGTTTCTTAGTTAACAATCTATTATTAATCACATCAGCATTTACAGTGTTTTGGGGAACCATCTATCCTGTTGTGTCCGAAGCTGTAACAGGTACAAAAGTGATGGTAGGCGCTCCTTATTTTAATAAAGTTAATGTGCCTATCTTCTTAGCTTTGATTATTTTAATGGGAGTAGGACCAGTTGTGGCATGGAAAAGGTCGTCAGCGAAGGCCATTTTTAGAAACCTCAGTTACCCTTTAATCATTACTGTTCTCTTAGCCCTAGCACTTTTTAGTGTGGGTATAACAAATTGGATGACTCTTTTATCTTTGTCAAGTACAAGCTTTGTAGCGATGATCATTTTCCTTGAATTTGCAAAGGCTGTACAAGCCAGGGTAAAGGTAACTGGTGAATCCCCTGTTCGCTCATTTATTATGCTTTTCGTTAAAAACAGGCGACGTTATGGTGGGTATATTGCTCACTTTGGAGTGGTTTTAATTGCGATTGGATTAACGGGTGCTAGTAACTATTCAGTAGACATTCAACGCGGCTTAAATGAGGGTGACACAGTCGAGTTAGGAAAATATTCGTTGCAATATAGAGGTCTTGGTGAAATTAATAACGGCGTGAAGCAAACAGTGTTTGCAGAATTATTGGTAGAGAAGAATGGTGAAAAAATCGGTGTTGTTCAGCCTGAAAAAGTGTTCTATACAAACGGTAATCAACCGACAACCGAAGTGTCAGTTGTAAGTTCATTGCAGGAAGACCTCTATGTAATATTAAATGGCTGGTCTGAGGATAATGGAAAGGTGTTTGTTCAAGTGAAAGTATTTCCTTTAATGTCGTGGACTTGGGCAGGAGGCTATGTCTTAATCTTTGGAACATTAATATCCTTATGGCCTGACCGTTCAGCTAACAGAAGAAGACGACAAATACAAACGGAGTCAATGCTTTATGGGTAAGTTTATAAAAAAGAAATGGTTCTCTCTATCTTTATTTATATTCTCGCTATTAGTATATATTCCTAAAAAGGGTCTAACTGAAGCTAGTAATATCACAATAACCAGCTCCAGAAACGAAATGCTAGATGTAGCGAAAGAACTGCATCCTCCAGGCTGTACAGATTCTATGACTGCAGATTATTGTACGTTGTCAACAGCGTATGATTTACGAGAAGAGATATCGACCCTTTTAGATGGGGGTATGAATAAAGAGCAAGTGATTGATTACTTGGTGCAAAAATATGGTGATCGTATCCTCGCAGCCCCTGCAGCCGAAGGTTTTAATCTAATTATATGGTTTTTACCTATACTTGGATTAGTGTTGGGTCTCATCCTTGTCGTTTTACTAGTAAAAAAATGGCTGAAGAGTAAGCGGGGCGATGAGGTTGTTGCAAATCAACAACAGCTTGTTACCGACGTAGATGCTAGTAAAATTCAAGAGGAATTGAAAAATTGGTTATAATGAAAGGAGAACATTATGACGGGTGCTGAAATTTTTATGGGTTTTATTGGAATAATTATAATAATTCTTCTGATTTCTCCTTTTTTTACGAAAAAAAATGGAACGGTTGAGATGACTGAAGAAGATTTCCAAGATGAGAAAGAGCAAGTGTTTATGCAGCTGTCTGAACTAGAATATGATTTTCAAATGGGGAAATTGTCTGAGAAGGACTATACAAATACGAAAAATGAATTGAATCTCAAGGCCTCTAGATTTGTTAGTCAATCTAAAGAAAATATCATGGATAGAGATCTAGATCGTTTGGTAGACAATGAAATTCGTCAAGTGCTAGAGAAAAACGGGGTGATAATTCATGAGAAATAAAATTATTCCACTTCTGATAGTGGCAATCATGATCCCTCTAATATTTAATCCAAGAATAATGTTGGCTGATGGGAAATATCCAGTGAGGATTACAGAACAAAATATAATAGCCACTCCAATAGATCTAAATACGATTCAGCTTGTACAAATTGTGAATTTTAAGAACAGCGGCGACCAGAAGGAAGAAGTGTTACCAATTTATTTACCAGAAGGTTATAAAGACCTCCAAGTCCGCAGTGGGTTGGAAGAAAAAGATATGCAAGTTACTGAAAAAGGGATTGTTGATGTCACAGGTCTTGAACCTGGGAAGGAAAAACAGATAATTGTGACGTATACAATGCCGCTCATCCAAAGCAACTCTCAATGGTATATCGAGGTGGCGTATGTAGCTGAAACCTTCCAGGTTATCATCCAGCCTGGGATCCTATCATTTGATGCAAGTTATTTAGTAACACAATCTGATTTATTTGAGATGAATAATCAAGAGTTTAGGCGCTTTAAACGTGTAGATTTTCATCCTGATACACCATGGCCGCTTTTGTTTAAATTCATTGGTCAAACAAGTGAAAATGATGACTCTAATAAGGTAGTTAACTCATCTTCTGCCAAATATACAGAGGATGGCTATAAAGTTATTGGTAGGGAAGGTATAGGGTACGATAAGGCTGTAATTACAATGCTCCTAATCGTTTTCGCATTAACTATCACCTTAATCGGACTTAAAAGGGATTATCAAAAGTCCTTGGGCAAAAATATTAAACCAAAGCGTTCATGGTTGCAAGCAGAAAAAGAAATAGTATTGCAAGATTTGGTTCAACTAGAGAAGGATTTTCAATCCAACTTAATAAGTGAGAAAACGTATCAGGAATCCTATGAAAATATAAGAGATAAGCTGAAAAGGATTATAGTTGAAATCAGGTAGGTGAGCTCCATTTTAGAACTTCAAAATCTTGAATTTAGCATAAATAATCGAAACATATTAAAATCGATTAATTTCGCTTGGAAAAAGGGTGAAACAATTGCGTTTATTGGAGGGAATGGAGCGGGTAAATCGACGCTATTAAAAATAATCTCATTCCTTGCACAACCTTCAGATGGAAAGGTATTGTTTACAGATGGAGTAAGCAAAAATACATGGAAAAACAATCTAGGTGTTGTTTTTCCTGAAAGCTTTTTGCATGATTCGTTAACGGCTTTTGAAAATTTACACTTTTATCAGCAACTTTACGGTAAAGCTGATCCACATTATATTGAGTCTATTCTTACTAAAGTGCAATTAGTTACTGTTAAGGATGAGCTTGTCGGTACCTATTCTAAGGGGATGAGACAACGTTTATCAATTGCAAGAGCATTAATCCATCAACCAGAACATTTGCTCTTAGATGAACCATTTGATGGGCTAGATTTGAAATCAAGAATGATAATTGAAGAAATACTGAAAGAACATGAGCAACGAGGGAATGGATATATTTTGGTAAGTCATGATGTAAAACAAGCTTTTGACCTTTGTGAACGAGCTATTTTACTTCATAATGGAAAAATGATTCTAGATGAAAAGTGTTCGAACCTATCCTTTTTACCTTTTTTAAACAAGTATCAGTCATTGTTGGAGAGGAACAAAAATGAATTTCTATAAACAAACACTATTAATTCTTAAGAGGGATCTCACGTTAGAATTCCGGCAAAAATCGCTTCTCTTTTCAATGATTATTTTTGCTTTAATGTTTCAAGTGTTTTTAAATATAGCATTTGATACAGAGATTGAAGCGATGCAACAATTGGCGGCAGGGATATTATGGCTTCCGATTCTTTTATCCGCCCTACTAGGATTTAATAGAATTGTTGCAGTCGAAAAGGAAAATGGAGTCTTAATTGGTTTATTGGTCTCTCCATTAGACAAGGGTGCATTGTATCTTGGCAAACTTTTAGGGAATTTATTATTGGTTTTTATCGTAATTAGTATCTCTGTTCCTGCCTTTTTTTTGTTCATTAAACAACCTTTTCCCCATTCAATTGGTTTGCTAGTAGCGGTATTAGCACTAGGCAGCTGGGGGTTTGTAGCAATGGGTGTGTTTTTAGCAACACTAGCACAATCGAGCAGAATTACGGAGTTATTACTACCAGTAATGCTTTTTCCTCTAAGTGTGCCGTTGTTTTTAGGTATCGTTCAACTAACAGATATGGCCTTATACCCATCTATCGGACTGTCGCAAAACGTTTGGCTATCCCTTTTAATTAGTTATGACATTCTTTTTACAATTATCCCACTTTTTTTATTCGACCAATTATTGGAGGTGTGACATGTTTAACAAACTACTAACAGGATCGAAAATCCCACTTACTTTCATAACAGCAATAGCAATAATTATTCAGCTATACATGGCTTTTTATTATGCACCAACTGAAAAGTATATGGGAGATATACAAAGGATTATGTATTTCCATGTTCCAAGTGCATTTGTTGCGTTTGTAGCATTTGCGATTGTATTTATTGGAGGAATTCTTTATTTAGTTACAAAAAACAAACAATGGGACTATTTGGCTGTATCAGCAGCTGAGATTGGAGTACTCTTCACTACCTTTGTTCTTGTGACAGGCTCTTTATGGGCGAGACCTGTTTGGAATGCATGGTGGGTGTGGGATGACCCACGACTAGTTACTTCACTTATTCTATGGTTTATGTATATAGCTTATTTATTTATTAGAACATCTGTTAACGGGGAAGAACGACATCGAAAATTTGCCGCTATATTTGGTATCATTGCCTTCATTGATGTTCCACTCGTTTACTTTTCGGTAAAGTGGTGGAGAACTATTCATCCAAAAGTAATCGATGAGCAAGGCGTTCATATGCCAGTAGAAATGGCACAGACATTATTTTACAGTATCTTTGCGTTTCAGTTACTATTTTTCACATTATTAATCTATCGCTTCTTTCTCGAAAGACATAAAGAAGCAATTAAAGAAATTAAACATATTGAATAAAAGAATAGGAGAATACAGATGAATTTTTTATTTGTAGGTGTATTGTTTATATGGATTGGTATTCTAGCTTATATTATTCGTATTTTTAATGAACAAAAGAAAATCACAAAACAATTAGCAAGGATTAATAAAGATTGATACATGATCCTAAATGGAGGTGACAAGTTTGCTACGTAAGTTAGTTCGTATAACTATTTTAGTGGTTATAGGAGTTGCATTTATCTATATGGCTGTTAATCTAGGTAAAAACTCAACTGCTGCGGTGGTTGGTGACATTGCTCCTGATTTTTCGTTAGAAGATGTGGACGGTAATATGGTTAGTCTAAAAGACTATCGAGGCGAATTTGTCATCTTGAATTTTTTTGCATCCTGGTGTCCTCCATGTCGAGAGGAGGCCCCAGAACTTCAAGCGTTTGAAGATGAGTTTGGAAAACAGGCAAAACTTCTTATCCTAAGTCGAGCCGAGCCAAAGATAAATGTACAAGAGTTTATTATAGAATTCAAATCTACGTCAACATATGTTTTAGATTATAATGATTCAATGGCAAAGCCTTACGGTGTATTGGGTCAACCGGAAACTTTTTTTATAGATGAAAGCGGTGTTATCAGGTATCACCATATAGGTCCAATGACTAAAGAATTTATTGTTGAAACCGTTAATAAATATAAAAAAGACCCACTTAAGTAAATATAAATTAAATCTATAAATAGGTTTCGGAGGGGAAATATATGTATTTCCAAAGGATCTCTCTTGCGTTATTTGGTTTGTTTTTTCTTCTAGGACCAACTAATGCGCTTGCACATAATGGACAAGAGAAAAGTAGCTTACGTGATTATTCTTTTTTTGAGCTTTGGAACCCCTTATTATTTGTTGGGGTTATTGCTGTCTTTCTCTTATATCTTTTTTTCATAAATAAGAACCAGAGAGATAATCCTGAATTTATTTCTGTATCTATAATAAAAAAAATCTCGTTCTTTACTGGGTTGATCGTATTTTATATTGCACTAGGGACTCCATTACATGTTTTAGGTGATGATTTCTTATTCAGTGTACATATGTTAAATCAGTCTTTAGTTTATATTGTAATGCCACCTTTACTCTTAATTGGACTAGAAAAATGGATGGTTCAATCTGTTATTAAAATCGGAAACAAATATAACATTCTTTCGATTTTGAAAGTTCCACTAATTCCTTTAATCCTATTTAATATTCTATTTTCCTTTTACCATATTCCGATTATTTTTGACTTCTTGGTATCAAATACGATTTTTCACAATCTTACTCATATCGTATTAACAATTTCAGCATTTCTAATGTGGATTCCAGTCATTCCAGTTGCTGAAGAATTAGATAAGCTCTCACCTTTGCAAAAATTAGGATATATATTTGCTGGAGGAGTATTATTAACCCCTGCTTGCGCCTTAATCATTTTTGCCGATGAACCGATGTATGCTGTGTACTCTAGTGCACCACAATTATCTGCATATTTAGGACCTGTAGATGACCAACAAACTGGAGGAATAATTATGAAGCTTGTCCAAGAGTTGGTTTATGGTGTTATTATCGGATATATATTTTTTAAATGGGTAAAACAAGAACAAACAATAGATGAGAATGTTTCAACTATAAATGTAGAATAAGTAGGGGATGAAGAAATGAAGGACAAGATTCTTATTGTTGATGATGAATGGAATATGAGAAATTTATTAAAGGTTCACTTAGTACATCACTTCAGTATAGATGAAGCTTCAAATGGTAAAGAGGCGTTAGAAAAGGTGAATAGTCAAAAATACCAGCTTATTATTTTAGATGTAATGATGCCTGATATGACCGGTTGGACAGTTTGTGAAAAAATTCGCGAACGAGAAAATACCCCAATCTTGATGCTAACTGCTCTACATGATGTGAAGGACAAGGTACTTGGTCTTAGCATAGGTGCGGATGATTATTTAGTAAAACCATTTGAACCTGAAGAGTTGTTGGCGCGAGTTCACGCGTTATTAAGAAGGTATTCTGACTATAATAACGAACATAGTGATGGAACAATTGCGATCTCTGACCTTACTATTATAAAAGATAGTAGATTGATTCAGATTAACGGGAACGTAGTCGAGCTTACACCTAAGGAATTTGATTTAATTCATTTGCTAGCAACAAATCAAAAAAGGGTGTTTACACGTGAAGTTTTGCTTAATGCTATATGGAATACAAACAATATACTTGACGTTAGGACTGTAGATACACATGTTAAAAATGTCCGTGAAAAATTTAGAAAGAACGGATTATCCTTTAACCCAATAAAAACGGTATGGGGCGTTGGGTATATTTTTCAAACCCCAGATGGCAAAGGATGAAATGGAATAGTATCGTTATTAAGTTAGGAGTAGTCTTTATCCTACTGTTTATTATTGTAATTTTTCCTCTAGGCTTTAGTATTAATAAAATATTTTCTGGTTTTTTTTATAATGAGGTAGAAAATCAAATTGATAACCTCTCCACTAGGTACTCACAAACAATCACTGGACTTGAAGATGAGCAAATTCTTACCATGTTTGAAATGCTGGCAAATTTAACTGAACAGGAAATATTTATAGTAGATCAAAATGGCATAGTTGTAGCCAATTCAGGGTTACCTAGTATTCCTAAGGGTTCAGAGGTAAGCATGGATCTATGGGTAACACTCAAAGAAAAAGGATCCATAAAAATGGAATTTCAAGATAAAACCACAAAAAATAGGTATTTATTAAGTGGTAAACCTATTTATTTTAACGGAGAATTCATTGGTAGTATATATGTACTAGCACCAATTGACGGTATCTATGAATCACTTAATCGTGTAAGAGATATGCTCATTCTTGCAGGAATGGGTGCGATATTTTTAGCGATTGGTTTTACCTTCTTTTTTACAAGAAAACTAACAAATCCATTGCTTGAAATGGAGAAGGCAACTAGGAATATTGCTCATGGTGATTTAAAAACTAGAGTTTTTGTTGAGAGTAAAGATGAAATTGGATCTTTGGCAGAAGCAATTAATTATCTTGCCGTTGAACTAGATAATTATCAAACAAGTAGAAGAGAATTTTTTGCTAATATTTCACATGAATTGCGAACCCCTTTAACATATCTAGGTGGATATATAAAGGCAATTCAAAAAGGACTTTATCAATCTGAAGAAGAAAAAGAGCAGTTCTTAATCATTGTCGAGAAGGAAACGCAAATAATGACACAATTAGTGAATGACCTGTTCGAGTTATCAAAAATGGAAGAGGGTAAACTAGAATTTCACTTCGAAAATATCGATCTTTATGAAGTCGTACAAAGCGCATTTTTTAAAACTGAATTGAAAGCAAAGGAAAAAGGAATCAATATTTATCTTAAAGGTGATACAAATCTTCCAATGGTCAACCTTGATGGCTTTCGAACTGAACAAATAGTGATAAACCTCTTAGAGAATGCAATTCGTTATACTGAAAATGGTTCTATTACCATAAGTCTTTGGGCTTGGCAAAAGAAGATCAAACTATCAATCGAAGATACTGGATTAGGTATACCACAAGAAGATTTACCTTTTCTATTTGAGCGTTTTTATCGTGTAGAAAAGTCAAGATCTAGAAAAACTGGTGGAACAGGTTTAGGATTATCGATTGTTAAATATTTAACCGAACTACAACAAGGTGAAATTCATGTCAATAGTGAAGTTGGTAAAGGAACGTGCTTCATATTGACTTTCCCTGCAGACTAAACTTAGGAGGGTTAAGTTATGAAACGCTATGAATATGCGATAGCTGGTCTACTTGTACTTGTTGGCTTAGCTTGTCTAGCTACCTCTGGATCTTATCTTATGGGATTAAGTTTAGATGTGTATGTCAAGAATTTTTTACTGTTGTGTGTCTGGTTAGGAATTCCAATTGTTATTTTTGGAATACTATATTGTATTATTATTAAGGTGAAAAAGGAGAAAGCAAATGAATTCAAAAAATAGACAATCTCAGCAAAGTAAAAAAACGTTTAAATGGATTATTATAATTGCTTTAGTTAGTATAATGATCCTTGCATTTATAGTTATTGCTAATAATAAAAAAGATGATGAGGTTAGTGCTATTACTTTCCCTGATATTCATGGGCTTGGATATGCTAGTGAAGAAAATTCGATTTATATACCGGTCCATGATGGATTAAGAGTTTATTCTAATGGTGCATGGGAAATTCCTGAAGGAGAAACAAATGATTACATGGGATTTTCTATGGTGGATAATGGTTTTTATAGCAGTGGTCATCCCGGCCCAGGTTCAACATTAGAAAACCCTTTTGGAGTCATAAAAAGTAATGACTACGGAAAATCAATAGAAACACTTGACTTATATAAAGAGATAGATTTTCATGGAATGGCAGTAGGCTATTATTCACATGCTATCTATGTTCTGAATCCACAACCAAATAGTAAAATGAAAGACACTGGTCTTCATTATACAGTGGACGATACAAAGACATGGACTAAAAGTGAAATGAAGGGGTTAGAAGGCGGACCAGCATCGATCGCAGTCCATCAAACAGATGAAAAAGTAATTGCAATCGGTACAAATCAAGGTGCTTTTCTTTCAACTGATTATGGTAATACATTTGAAAGCATATTGCCAAATGTTCCAACATCTGCAATTCACTTTACAAAAGATAATAAATTAATAGTCGGTGGGATAGAGGATAAGTCGGTAATGTATGAAATAAATTTAGATACACAAGAAAAAAGTGTGATTTCTATTCCAAAAATAAGTAATGAGGATGCAATAACATATATTGCTGTAAATCCACAAAACAGTTCAGAAATTGTTTTCACAACATTTGAAAAGCAAGTCTTTTTAACAAACGATAATGGTACTAGTTGGACACAGATTGTAAAAGATGGCGCAGCTGTTGGTGTTCAAGGAGAAGAGGAATAATAGATAGAATCTGTTAGAAGTAGGCCATGATGAAATAGACATTGATTAAAAGGTGTTGCTGTTTATGGAATTGTCATATTATGAAACCCTTGATGATGAACACATGTAGAGAGTTCATGGAATGATCAAGAGTAACATTTTCTAGCTTGTTTATTTTTTTACGCCACTATAAAAAAGGCCTTTCCTCAGGCCTTTTTGTATTGTATATAAATTTAGATTTATCTATCTATGCGCCAAAAGGCGGGCGCCCTGCGCTTTTGTTCAAAGATAAGAAAATATAAAAGTTTGTACCTAGTTTTAGTGTCTAGCTCTGGGCGCCATCGACTCTATGGTATAAGCCAATCCGTCCGGAAGGTAAAGAACAACCTTCCAGCCGGCTTGTCTTATGCTTGTCGCCGCTAGGCGGGCGCCTAGCGCTTTTCTTAGGGAGGTTATTATGGGTTCGGATTGGTTTGATTTATTAGCTGCAATTATTACCTTTGGACATGAATATTTCTGGTCTCTTTATGTAGACATACAATCTCGTTTTGGTCAGGTTGTGTTGTTAGGAATAATGGGGACCTTTACGCCAAGTCAGGTTACGAGCAATATTATACTTTTATGTTTTTTACTTCTCAGAAGAAATAATGGGATCTCCTTTAGGGATTTGAGTTTATTTATTTTAGGGAAATATATTGGTTTATTAATATCAATTGAATTTGTTTCATTTTATGGATATAGCTCATTTTTATTTTTAACCAACTACATAACAATGGCAATAGGACCATTCATCATCATCACTTTAATAATTTTAGTTTATATAAGGCATAAACATATCCAAGTGAATAATAAGTCAGCTATGATACCACTAACCATAGGTTTTATTTTGTCATTTTACATTGATCCTGTACTTCGTGGTATTTCAATACGTCTACCGTTTCTCATATATTCAAATATAACAAATGTCATTTTTCCTTTCATCTACACATTGATGTTGGTGTTACCTATACTAATATTATCTTTGACTGCATACGGTTTTGAGCTAGACCAGAAACTACAAAATCAATCTAGAAACAAAGAATATATTCGTTATATAGCATTTGTGTTACTCATTTTTATAGCAGTCAGTGAAATCGTTATTTACTGGTCATAGCACGAGGTTTTTTGGAGGGACTTTAGTGAACCGCTTCTATCGTTTTATAAATATAACACTTGTCATTTTCTTTATAACCTTACTAATTCCAAATAGTACATTCGCACATTCTTCTCTTGATAAAACAAACCCTGTAGGCGGGGAGAGATTAGAACTGAGTCCATCTACTATTGAAGTGTGGTTTGAAGATCCAGTCGTCATTCATTCTAATTCTATTAAACTAATTGGGAACGAAACCAACGTTAGTATCGGTGAAACAATCTACGGTTCGGGTAACAAATCACATATTACAGCAGCCATTCCTAATGAATTGCCAAAAGGTAAATATACTGTAGAGATAAATGTGTTAGCATTGGATGGAGCTGTAGTTAATCAAAAATTTGTTTTTGAAGTAATAAATACTATAAATAGCGATAATAAAAATGAACTAAAACTAGTTAAACAAATCCCAACTGATGGTGAAATAATAAAGGGACAACCCAAACAAATTGAGCTATGGTTTAATAAACCAGTAAAATTGACAGCTATAGGGTTATTTGACGATAAACAAGGAAATGTAATACTACAAGAGCCGAAAGTCGATCCACTAAATCCAAACCATCTCACAGTGTCAATTGATGAGCCAATTAAAGATGGTACATATCAGGTCACATGGTATGCAAGACCAGCTGTAAATGTTGAACCAAACACACCTGATAGTATAGATGTATTCTATTTTGCAGTAAATAAGTTTACGCCTATTGAAGAGGTAAAGAACGGTCCTCTGATCCAAAGAAGTTGGTTTCCTAATATTGGTTTAAAGCAAATAGGGTATTGGTTTTGGTTTATTGGGGTAATGATTCTTTTTGGAGGGAGTGTAATTGCGTTTAACTCTCGAAAAGATAAGTTGTTATTTCGCAGATGGCAAAAGTATAGCACTCTCTTTTTGCTTTTTTGTTTGGTCGGGATATCATTTGTTCTTTATGAACAAAAACAAGAATTAAATAACATAAGTTTAAATAAATTTATTTTAATGAAATTCGTATGGATTCCGATCATACAACTTTTAGCGTTTACTATCGGTTTTCTTTATAGAAAAGGACAACCTTGGTTCTATGGTATAGGGCTTTCATTATTACCTTTTATTATTGGACATTCATCATACCCTAGATATGGAGGATGGCTAACATTTCTTGCCAATGAAATTCATTTGTTTGCAGCATCATTGTGGCTAGGGGGAGTATTAGGTCTTATTATCATTCCTCCAAAGGTTCAATTGTTCGAATATATCAAACAAAATGGAGCCGGTTTTGCAAGGCTTGCTTTCTGGAGCATTGTTGCGCTTGCTATAACAGGTATTTATATGGCAATTCAATATATTCCTTCTTTTTCATTTACAAGCATTATTGAAAGTCAATGGGGCAAGGCGCTATTGATAAAAACCTTACTAACTTATTTTGTTCTTATTTTAGGGTTTATGCAACGAAAATATATAAAAAATATTGTCAGTAGTCTAGTAGGTAAGTTCCGAAAACGTTTAAAAGTCGAATTTATTTACAGTCTATTCATTTTGCTATTTGCTTCTATTTTAGTTGTGTCTACTCCAAGTACGGCAGAACAAGGAGTCTATTTGGAAAGATCCTCGGATACACTTATAGCACCGGACGTGGACATTTCACCTTTGAAGAGCGGAGTAAACGAATTTACAATAAAATATGAGCAAGAGATAGAAAATGTTAATGTTACACTATCAATGCCACCGTCATATATAGTAAATTACGATGCGTTTAAGGTAAATAAGAACACATTTAAATTAACAGGGAATTTACTACATGCAGCTGGAACTGTAAATATGCAAATTAGATCCAAGACGCCTACTGGGGATTTATTGGATTATGACTATAGAATCGTTGTTCCTGGTGAGTATCGAGTAAGTGAATAAGCTTTTCTGTATAAGTTTCTATCAATTTCTAATTATTTGAAAAATAAGCTTTGTATTTTTTAAACCAAACCACTATAATTAAAGTGGAACAAATGTTCTATCTCCGCTTAATTTGCTTGTTAAAAAAACACGTTGGAGATTATAATGAAAATAATGACAACTCTAGTTTGTTTAAAATGAAAAGTTGTTAGAAAGTTTAATTCGTTGATCGCAAATTTATTGAAAAATAATGCCGCAGAGATACAGGGACTAAAGTCTATAAAACTAGATAGCCAGCTGCCGCAGAATGAGGATGTAGGACTAAATTGGTTTAGAATATGGTTGGAGCTGAAAATCCATGATTAAGACGTTTGAATCAGTCAATGACTTAAAAAGAAGAATTTATTTGTGGATTATACCTTGTATTGTTTCTGCGCTTTTGTTAAATACGTTTTTGCCCAGCCTATCGGCGACAAGTATAAGATGAGCCTGTGGAAGGTTGTTCTTTTACCTTCCGGGATATACACCTTAGAGCTGCTGGCGCCTGGACCTAGACACTAAAACTAGGTAGAAATTTTTATGAATTTCTTATCTTTTAAAAAAAGAAAAGTGGGTGGAGAAATGGATTGGACTCTCATTATCAATATTGTACTTATCGGCACATTGATTGTAATGGTCGTTTTACGATTTAAGCCAGTTAAAGGGTTGAAAAATATAACCGGGCAAGAAATGAAAAATAAAATGAAAAGTTCACCAACCATATCAATCATTGATGTACGTGAACCCTATGAATACAATAGTAAACATATAACAGGAGCCATTAATGTACCTTTATCAAAACTAAAAAGACGTAAAATGGATGTTCCTACCGATAAGGAAATTATTCTTTACTGCCAAACCGGGATAAGAAGTAAGCAAGCTGCTAGTTTAATTGTGAAACGGCATAAAATCAGTGAGCTATCCCATTTAACCGGCGGCTTTTTCTCTTGGAAGGGCGAAACAGCAATAAACAATAAAAAAACAGTAAAAAAACCTAATAATTAGCAAGTACATGAGTGGAGTTGGCATAAACAACAAATTATGCATTTATAGCAACTGAAGTATAGTTTAGCAAAGAACCTTGAACTACTATCAAGGTTCTTTGTGTACATTATAGCTAAAGAAGAACTGGAATTTTCAGTACAACTAATATTTCGTTTTAAAAACACCATACTTTCAGAAAAGAGCCTATATAAAACAAACTAATAGATGTTACAATAAGAAAATAAACTGAAGATTTTTAGAGGGGGAAGCTTATGAAAGTAAAGTTAGGCTTGCTATATGGCGGAAAATCCGCAGAACATAAAGTATCATTACAAACTGCATTGGCGGTTAATAAAGCATTAGACCATGAAAAATACGATGTTCATCCTATATATATATCAGAACAAGGTGAGTGGATCCGCGGGAACCAGCTAACTGGTCCAGTTGAAGAGGTCAATAAGCTTGAGCTTAAAGAAGTTGGTAATACAATTTCGCCTGTTTCTTTAAATAATGAGATATTCCCCGTACATGCCGAAAAATCAAGTGAGGCAATCGATGTGATTTTCCCGCTTTTACATGGACCAAATGGTGAAGATGGAACAGTCCAAGGCTTATTAGAGTTAATGAATATCCCGTATGTAGGAAATGGGGTTCTTGCTTCTGCAGCAGGAATGGATAAAGTAATTATGAAAAATATTTTTGCTCAAGTTGGTCTTGATCAAGTTAAATATGTTTCATTTATCAGAAGTGTTTGGGAAATGAATACAGAAGCAGTTTATGAGCAAGTTGAGTTGACGCTTGGTTATCCTTGTTTTGTTAAGCCTGCAAACTTAGGATCAAGCGTAGGAATCAGCAAATGTACAGATCGAATTAGTTTAGAGCAAGCATTTAATGAAGCATTCATGTTTGACAGAAAGATAATTGTTGAAGAAGGAATTAGCGCACGTGAAATTGAAATCGGAATGCTAGGTAATGATTATCCAGAGTGTTCAGTTGCTGGAGAAATAGTACCTAAAAAAGATTTTTACGACTATAAGGCAAAATACGAGGATGGAAGTACAGCATTGATTATTCCAGCTGAAATGGAAGAGGGCCAATATGAAGAAATGAAGGAAATGGCAATGAAGGCTTTTAAAGCGCTTGATTGTTCAGGATTGGTAAGGGCAGACTTCTTTTTAACTAAGGAAGGTAGAATTGTCATTAATGAGGTAAATACGATGCCGGGCTTTACACCAATTAGTATGTTTCCACTACTATGGAAAGAAACAGGAGTGTCATATCCGCAGCTAATTGAAAAGCTAGTAAGCTTAGCAATAGAACGTCATGCAGAAAAGCAAAAAATTAAGCACACGATTTAGTACACCTCCGAATCGATAGTTGAATTAGGAAAGAGTAAACACTATTCCCATTTAGAATAGTGTTTCTCAGCGTATATAGAAAAAATTAGTATCGTTAAGATTGTTTAATACATAACAAAGTAGTAGGGAGGCAAAATCGGTGATTAATAAAAACATAATGGAAATTGTGCAAATGGTGTCAGGAGACTATTCCGGAGTCAGTGAAGCATTCAATATTACAGGTGTAACGATTAACTCTAAAGCTGTTGTAAAGGGAAATTTGTTCATACCCATCATTGGTGAAAAATTTAATGGACATGAATTTGTTAAAGACGCGATAAATAACGGAGCAAAAGCGTCACTATGGCAGCGCAGTCAGCCGTCACCACCTGTAAATATTCCACTAATTTATGTCGATGATACATTACTAGCATTGCAGGATCTAGCGAAAAATTACTTAGATCAGCTATCGGTTAAAGTAATCGGAATCACAGGAAGTAATGGAAAGACAACAACGAAGGATATTGTGGCTTCAGTAGTAGGAACAACCTATAAAGTTCAAAAAACTGAAGGGAATTTAAATAATCATTATGGGCTACCATTAACTATCCTTCAACTTGAAGAAGATACGGATATAGCTGTGTTGGAAATGGGAATGAGTAGTAAGGGTGAAATTGAACTTTTATCAAAGTTAGCCAGACCGGAAGCTGCAATTATTACAAATATCGGAGAAGCGCATTTATTAGATTTAGGTTCACGTGAAGGAATTGCTGAAGCGAAACTGGAAATAGTTGAAGGTCTAAAAGATGATGGAATTCTTATCTATAATGGAGATGAACCCTTGTTAAATGAGAGGCTAGCGGGTAAAAAAATACACAAAGTATCGTTTGGTAGTCGCGGTGAAAATGATTATATTCCTACCGCTATAAAACAAGAAAATGACGGTACGTATTTTACAATTAATAAGACGCAAAACAACGAATTTTTTATTCCTATTCTAGGAAGACATAATGTGTTTAATACGCTTGCAGCAGTAGCAGTTGCACGCTATTTTAACGTAACATGGGAGAATATTGACATTGGTTTAAAAAAATTAAAAGTAACAACGATGAGATTAGAAGTGACTGAAGGAAAAAATGGATTGAAGATTATTAATGATGCATATAATGCAAGCCCAACTTCAATGATAGCTGCAATAGATCTAATTAGAGATGTAAAGGGTTATTCAAAAAAGCTTGTTGTGTTTGGGGATATGCTTGAGTTAGGCCCAAATGAGGTCAAGTTTCATGAACAAATTGGTAAATCATTAAACCCTGAAATCGTTGATTATGTTTATACATTTGGTGAATTAGCTACACATATTGCAGAGGCGGCAAGGGGTTCGTTTGATGAAGGTAGAGTAAAGGCTTTTACTGACAAAAGCCTACTTATCGAAGCTGTTTTGATGGTAGCGGCCTCAAACGATATCATCTTAATCAAGGGCTCACGGGGTATGAAATTAGAAGAAGTCGTTACTGCTTTGAAAAAATAACGATTATCTCAAAGTTATCAACGAATACTAAATAAAATCAGATGATAACATAAGCGATCATCTGTTTTTTATTGAATACATAGGTAATGATTTAAGGTTATTATTTTGAACTTTTTTAGTGGGTGATAAAGTGATAGGTTGTTTACTAATACATGGATTTACTGGTGCACCATTTGAAATTCAACCTCTAGCAGATTATCTCCAGGAAACAAAGGATTGGGTAATTAGGACTCCAACACTACCAGGTCACGGAGATAACCTTCATTTAAAGGGTATTACAAATCAACAATGGGTAAGTCATGCAGAAAAAGAGCTCTTGTTCCTTCTTGAAAAATGCGATCAAGTTTATATTATTGGCTTTTCAATGGGTGGATTAATTGCCGGCTACTTGGCAACTAAATACCCAATTGATAAACTCGTTTTACTAAGTGCTGCAGCATATTATATAAACCTGAAACAATTGTTGGTAGATATTAAAGAAATGATTAAAGATAGCTATCAAGGGAATATAAAAGAAAACGAACTATTTTTACGATATAAGAAAAAAATAACTGAAACACCAATAAGTGCAACAATACAATTTCGTGGGCTTGTAAAAGAGATTCGTCCAAAGTTAAAAGATATCAAAGCACCGACATTAATTATTCAAGGGGAGCGCGATGGAATTGTTCCGGTTAAAAGTGCCTATTATATATATCAGACAATTGGGTCGCCGATTAAAAGGTTATGCTTTTTACCCGAATCAAAACATCATGTTTGTCACGGCGACGATACCGAACAATTGATAACTGAAATTAACGCATTTTTAAAGGAAACTAACATGTATTGAAGCTATAAAGTTGTGGAATAATAGTTTTACCAACGAAAGTGGTGCTAGAAATATCTCGTAATAGTGTAGTGAGCAACCCACTTGTGGGAGACAGACACCTAACTTAATGTAAGGAATACATTGCAAATAAATAACTGTAGTGGTAAGATTACACATAAAGTGTCAAGAAGGGCTTTCTTTTTTAGGAAAGCGCCCGGTGAAATTTATTTATCCCGCATTAACGGGTGATAAGACCTCCAAAACTTGAGCAAGCGAAAAAGTTTTTAAATTTGAGGCGAAATGTAAGTGCCCGATAAAGCCCGATAAGTTTCAACTAACCAATAAGGGGAGGAAAATCCCGTTACTGGAAGTTTCCTTTATGGTCGTGAACCGAAAGACATTTTTCCGTCTAAATGGAGAGAAGTCTTTTTTTAAGAGAAAATCCTTCAACTTGTCATCTTATATGTGAAATATATATCAACAAAAGGAGTATGAAAATATTGGCAACGTTTAGTGAATTAGGTATTAACGAAGAGTTATTGAAATCGATTAGCAAAATGGGATTTGAGGAAGCTACACCGATTCAAGCTCAAACAATTCCATTAGCATTACAGCAAAAAGATGTTATTGGACAAGCACAAACTGGTACGGGAAAAACAGCTGCATTTGGAATTCCGTTAATCGAAAAAATTGATGTGAAAAACCAAGCGATCCAAGGTATCGTTATTGCACCTACACGTGAACTTGCGATTCAGGTTTCTGAAGAGCTTAATAAAATTGGACACTTCAATCGAGCAAGTATTTTACCGATTTATGGTGGACAAGATATCAATCGTCAAATTAGAGCACTAAAGAAGTTCCCTCAAATCATTGTAGGAACTCCAGGAAGACTAATTGACCATATTAATCGTAAAACAATTCGTCTGCAAAATGTACATACTGTTGTACTTGATGAAGCAGATGAAATGTTAAATATGGGCTTTATTGAGGACATTGAATCCATTTTATCAACTGTGCCTGAAGATCGTCAGACCCTTCTTTTCTCAGCAACAATGCCAGGACCGATCCAACGCATTGCTGAGCGATTTATGAAAGATCCACAAATTGTTAAGGTAAAATCAAAAGAAGTTACAGTACCAAATATCGAGCAGTACTATGTTGAAACTCAAGAAAAAAAGAAATTTGATGTTTTAACAAGACTTCTTGATATCCATTCACCAGAACTTGCTATCATCTTTGGTAGAACGAAACGACGTGTGGATGAATTGTCAGAAGCATTAACATTACGTGGTTATGCTGCAGAGGGAATTCATGGAGATTTAAGTCAAGCAAAGCGTATATCTGTACTTCGAAAATTTAAAGAAGGCTCAATTGAAATTCTAGTAGCAACAGATGTAGCTGCTCGTGGTCTAGATATATCGGGCGTAACACATGTTTATAATTTTGATATCCCACAAGATCCAGAAAGTTATGTACACCGCGTTGGACGTACAGGTCGAGCAGGGAAGCATGGAATTGCGATTACATTTGTTAGCCCACGTGAAATGGGACAATTGAGAAACGTAGAGCGTACTACAAAACGTAATATGGAGCGCTTAGTTCCTCCTACACTTGATGAAGCGTTAGAGGGTCAACAAAAAGTAACGATCGAAAAGCTAATTGCAACAATCGAAAATGAAAATATTTCATATTATAAACGTGCTGCAGAAGAATTGCTTGAAGAGCATGAGTCAGTATCAGTTGTAGCTGCGGCTATTAAGATGATGACAAAAGAGCCGGATAAAACACCTATTCAGCTTACAGAAGAGAAACCAATGGTATCTAAACGTGACCGAAACCGTGGAGGTGGAGATCGTAACCGCAGTGGCGGTGGAGGCTACAAAGGTGGCCGCGACCAAAACCGTGGTGGAGCTAGAAGCCATGGTGGTGGTGGAGGAGCAGGTAGCAGAAACCGTCCACCAGCTAGTAAACGTCGTGCTCCACAACGTAAGCAAGAAAGCAGCAGATAATAATTATGTTACAGACAGATACAGTGCAGGTAAATATACTTGCACTGTTTTTTTATTGTTATAAATTTGTAAGGTTGTGTATAACTTCGAGTCTTTGTCTATGTCCAGCTCCAGGCGCCTTGCGCTTTTCTTAAAAGATAAGAAAGTATAAAAGTTTGTACCTAGTTTTAGTGTCTAGCTCCAGGCGCCATCGGACCTGAGGTCATAAGCCTGTCTAGCTTCAGCGCCTAGAAACTCGATAAACTTCAACTCCTCCTACAGAAGCATAGAACGCTTCTTTCGGCGGAGTCTCCAGTTTTCTCGTTTCTGACCAAGGCGCTTACGCATTTCGGGCAATCCGTCCGGAAGGTAAAGAACAACCTTCCAGCCGGCTCGTCTTATGCTTGTCGCCGAAAGGCGGGCGCCCTGCGCTTTTCTAATTTTGGGACGAGTTAGCAGATTTATAATGCATGCTTTCAATTATAAGGGGTAGCGTTTTGGGATTATGTTGTCTAAATTGGCAAAGTTATTTCCATGGGACTGGAAATATGTGCGTGAATTGGTGATTTATGTGCAAGATTTTACAAAATATGATCAGGAAATTGAATTTTATGTGCGGAATACCCCGATATATGTGCACCATATTCCAAATTATGTGCAAAACGTCAGTCCATCTGTACTCTTGTGCAAGTTCAAACGTCGCTAAGTGAGCGCCTTATTTTTTTCATAGGTATATCTTCTTTTCATTATCATAGTTTTGGTAATAAGGAGGAGATATCACTTGAAAGTTATACAGGAATTTAGAGAGTTCGCGATGCGAGGAAGTGTGATTGATATGGGGATTGGGGTGATTATTGGAACTGCGTTTGGAAAAATTGTCGATTCGTTAGTGTCTGATATTATCATGCCGCCAATCGGACTTCTTATGGGTAAAGTGGATTTTTCGAATTTATATATTAACTTAACAGAAACAGATTATCGTTCATTAGCAGAAGCGAAGGAAGTCGGAGCAGCAACGATTAATTATGGGATGTTTTTGAATTCAATTCTTCACTTTGGGATAGTGGCTTTTGCAACCTTTATAACCATTCGCCAAATCAATAAGATTAGGAGAACACCCGGTGCATCAATTACCTCACAGCAATGTTCCTACTGCTTTACAAATATACCTAAAGAGGCAAAACGTTGTCCAAATTGTACAACCATTTTAGATGAAACAGTATTGACCAATACGAAAACGCTAAAACAGCCGAAAATCACATTTAAAGCAAGCTAATCCTCATGACCGTTATGAAGCTGGGTATAATAAACAATACTAGCTTGCAAAAAGAGGTGTACCAGTTGACTTTAATTAAACTTGGATATGTAGCGATGAGTGTTAACTTGCAAAATAGCTCGCCTTCCCAAACGATGACGTTCGCTCAATATCAAAAGCTTCAAGACAAAGAGGCTGCAATAGCGAAACTAAAACGAATATCTCGCTCAAATCTAGCAAATTGTTTACGATTATTAAAGCACAATGCCGCACATGATATTTATTTTTTTCGGTTTAGTTCAAGATTGATTCCACTAGCCAATCATGAGGAAGTAGAGGATTGGCAATACTTAAGAGCACTTAAAGAACCGCTTCATGAATTAGGGGAATATAGTAAATTGAAGGAGATGCGCATCGGTTTCCATCCGGACCACTTTGTTGTGTTAACCTCTACCAAACCAGATGTATTGAATCAATCTATTAGAACACTTAGCATGCACGAAGCATTGCTACGAGGTATGAATATAGATCATACCCACAGATGTGTCATTCATATCGGAGGAGCCTACAATGATAAAGAAAAAGCGCTAGAGCAGTTTATACATAACTGGGGCTTAATACCTAGAAAGATCCAAGAAATGATTATGTTAGAAAATGATGATACTACATTCTCACTTCAAGATACATTATATCTCTGTGAAAAATTATCAATTCCATTGGTGTTTGACTTTCACCACCATCTTGCAAATCATGAAAATGAGCAATGGGAGGAAGGGTGGCAGAGGGTTATTGAAACTTGGCGGCATTCCCGCCTACCACTTAAGATGCATATATCAAGTCCAAGAGATGAAAAAGATTTCAGGGCACACGCTGATTTTATCGATAGTACTATGTTTATGAAGTTTCTTTCAAAAGTGAAAGGAAGTGTACCGCAAATCGATTGTATGATTGAAGCAAAGCAAAAAGATGACGCGCTATTCAAATTGATGGACGACATAAAACAATATCCCGAAATAGAAGTTCTTGATGGAGCGAGTTTTAGAATTAAGTAAAAATGACTTCCCGAAGAAATCTATTAAAGGTAAGAAAGCATAAAACTCTTCGTGCTTAGTTTTGATGTCTAGCTCTGGTCGCGCCTTGAGCTTTTATAGGTTACACTTAAAGAAATGCTTATAAACGAAATGGGGTTTTATGATGAGAGCCGCTCCTCAAAAAAGAATAAATAACAGGGCGCTAACCGTATGGAGAATCTCGGCTATTATCTCTTCCTTCCTTTGGTGGGTGCTATTTGCTGTGATTTTGACGCTTACATTATTATTTGATTGGCCTTTATGGATCGTGTGGGCCTCATTAGGATTGGTTATTATTGAGTCCGTTGTTTCTATTTTGATTACTCCTAAGCTTCGGTGGCTAAGGTGGCGGTATGAAGTTCATGAACATGAAATTGATCTACAGTATGGTGTGCTTATTGTTAGAAGACGATTAGTTCCAATGGTTCGCGTACAGCATGTTGATACACAACAAGGGCCAATTTTACGAAAGTTCAATTTATCAACTGTGACTATATCTACAGCTGCAGGAGTTCATGATATTCCTGCACTTGATGAGGAAGAGGCGGATGAGTTAAGAGATTATATTTCAAAACTAGCAACAGTGGTTGATGATGATGTCTGAACCGCGTCGACTTCATCCAGTTGCTGCATTGGTTAATTTTGTAAAACAATTGAAGGAAATGTTTATTCCGGTTGTTTTATTTATCTTTTTTGGTGGTCAGGGACAAGATACTTTTTGGCAGATTATTTATTTTATAGGTGTCGGTGTACTAATCATTATTTTATTGATTGTAGGAGTATTACATTGGTATCGATATACATATCGAGTTGAAGATGAAGAGCTTCGGATCGAATATGGTGTTATTGTTAGAAAAAAAAGGTATATCCCACTTGAGCGTATTCAAACAATTGATGTGTCAGCGGGACTTATTCAACGTTTATTTGGGTTGGTGAAAATCCAAGTTGAAACAGCTGGTGGAGGGGCAAAAGCAGAAGCAGTTCTAACGGCAGTCACAGAAACGGAGGCGGAATTACTAAAGCAGCAATTATCAAAACAGGCAATTAAGAGTGAAACTGATGCTGAACCGGTTAATGAAAGGATAGAGATTGTTCCTGGATATGAAATTTCACTGCCTGAACTATTCATTGCAGCGTCTACCTCCGGGAGTATAGGTGTTGTTCTCTCAGCTTTAGGTGCTTTCCTTACACAGTTTGATGAATTAATACCCTATGAAGCACTCTTTGATAGGTTTGAGGATGTTGTAAAAGTTGGTGTTCTGTTTTATTCGGTTATCGTTTTTGTGATTTTCTTACTTGCATGGATCATAGGAACCGTGATAACAATCTTGAAATATGGGAACTTCTCAGTTGTAAGAATCGGCGATGAGGTTATTATCAAAAGGGGGATTATTGAAAAAAGGCAATTAACCCTGCCCATCAAAAGAATTCAAGCTATCCGCATTTCTGAAAGTATAGTAAGGCAACCATTTGGATATGCGACGGTATATGTTGAAAATGCAGGAGGAGCCACAGATAAAAGCGAAGGCCTCTCAACGGTTTTATTTCCATTGGTTAAAAAAAAGAAAATAGGTGAATTACTTTCAAAATTAGTACCCGATTATACGATGCCTGTTCAGCTCGGAAAAATACCAGATAGGGCTTTATATAGGTATGTATTTAGGTTAATGATCCCTCTTTTAGTGGTAGTCATTCCTGTTTCAATATTTGTTCCTAAGTGGGGAATCCTAGCACTATTGCTTATTCCACTATTTATACTTTGGGGATATTCACGGTATAGAGGTGCTGGATGGGGAATAAACGATAAGCAGGTATACATTCGATATCGAATAGTTAGTAAGACAACCGTCTTATTGCAAAAGAATCGGATACAGTCAATTGAGAAAAAACAATCATTGTTCCAAAAAAGAGGAAATTTGGGTTCGTTTGAAACATCGATTAAGTCAATGATGGGCGGTAAGGCTTTTAGAGTTGTTGATCTAGAAGAATCGGACTGTGATACAATGTTCAAATGGTATTCAAGCAAAAAGGAGTGAATAGCGCAATTGCTATCCACTCCTTTTAAAATCTAAACGTAGTACTTAGTGTCCTGAATCTATCTAAAAAGAAGTCCGATAAGCACTAAAAGGCCGAGAATAATCCAGAAGATATGTTGTCCCGAGATTTTTCTAGGGAAACGGAATCGTGTGGACCTTGGTGACGCTCTGTAACCTCCGAATGAGGAATAAGTACCTTTTTTTCCAGCCAAAACGAATGGGGCGATGATTGTCCCAGCAATTAGTCCAAATAAGTGGGCAACAACATTTATGTTTGGATTGATAAAGGTCATGATTAAACCAATCACTAAAATGGTTACAATTACTTGGGAATTCGCTTGGTCAATTAAGTCTTTTCTAAACAATACCATGTAAACAAAGATACCGAATAGGCCGAATATCGCACCAGACGATCCGACATGACTAAATTGAAGGGGCTCAAGCATGTATGTCGCTATATTTGCAATGATTCCTGTTCCAAAGTAAGCTATTAGAAACTTTGTCTTTCCTAAGATACGTTCTAATGCTGGACCAAATAAAACAAGAGAAAAAGAATTAAATAACATGTGACTAAAGCTACCGTGAACAAATATCGGTGTAACTAAACGCCAATATTGCCCTTCAGCTATCCAAAAGTTAAAGCCGACCATTTGCTCAAGTACAAGCCTGCCGCCAGGGATGGGTAAAAAGATGATAAGCCATAGCAGGATGTGAATACCTACAAGAATTGATATAATAGGATAAAATCGCAAAAATGTTTGGAAGTTTTCAGTTCTAGTAAACATAGTACGCTCCTTTTTTTGTTATAAATATCGTAACACAAATTATAAAAATGAAGAATAAATTTGTACTCATTCTATGAGTGAACTTTTGAATCTAGAAGGGAAGAAATAGATTTGTGATAATAGGAATAGGAATAGATATCATTGAGCTAAAAAGAATTGAAGATATTTTACATAAGCAACCAAAATTTATCGATAGAATTTTGACGGAGAGTGAAAAAGTCAGTTTTATAGTTCTTTCTGAAAATAGAAAGATCGAATTTCTAGCGGGTCGTTTTGCGGCTAAGGAAGCATTTTCAAAAGCAGTTGGAACAGGAATTGGGAAAGAGTTAAGCTTTTTAGATATTGAAATTAAACCAAATGAATCAGGCAAACCCTCTATTATAAAGCCTTTAAAAGAAAAAGAAAGTATCCATCTTTCTATAAGCCATAGTAAAGCATATGCGGTTGCACAAGTAATTATTGAAAGCCTGTCAAGCTAGTCTGCATATTACTACACTTTGTCTCATATATTTCTAATGTGCAGGAGAGACAAGGTGTTTAAGGGTGTGAATCACTTTGGAGAAAGTGATTTTGAGTAAAAAATAGACTGGTAAATGAAAAAAATTTAGCGCAATTATCAATTATTCCTCAAATATCGGCGAGGCAATAAAAGATAAGAGACTAGAAATTTTTCTATAGTGAAGCTATTGGAAAAAGTTTCATGACTTAAAATGTTTTCGGGTCGTTAAATGTTTTAAGAAACAGCTCTGTTTTTAACTTAATCACCCACTACCTTACCTCTTCATTTTCGTCGAAATGAGGCAAAGGGGTTGAAGAAATGAAGAAAAATTGGTTAGTGTTATTATTAGGGCTTGTTGTTGTCCTTGCTCTTGCTGGTTGCGGGGAAAAATCGCAAGAGGATGTAGTAAGTGCACTTGATGAAAAGGTTAGTAACTTATCTGGGTATAAAGCAGAAGCAAAAATGACACTTCAAACTGGTAATGAGCCACAAGTATACGATGTGCAAATTTGGCATAAACAGCCAAGCTATTACCGTGTCAATCTGAAAAATGCTCAAAAAGAACAAAGTCAAATGATTTTACGCAATGATGAAGGAGTATTTGTTCTAACACCTGCTTTAGGAAAGAGCTTCCGGTTCCAAAGTGACTGGCCACAAAATAGCTCTCAAGCTTACCTTTATGAGTCGCTTGTAAAAGACATTTTAGATGACCCAGAAGCAAAATTCACAGCAACAAAAGAACATTATGTTTTTGAAACAAAAACCAACTACAAAAACAATAAGATGTTACCAGTACAAGAAATTATTTTAAACAAGAAGGATCTAGCACCTATTACGGTAAAGGTAATGGATCCGGACCGAAATGCACTACTAACTGTTGAATTTTCTAATGTAGAGTTCAATGCAAACTTTGATAAGGATGCTTTTGATATGGAGAAGAACATGACAGGAGCACAGTTAGAAGTTCCGGTAATGGCTGGGGTAAGTGATCAACCACTAGCGGTTATGTACCCAACAGAAGAAATTCCGGGTGCAGAATTAGTGGAAGAAAAAGAAATGAAAACGGAAAATGGTAATCGTGTCGTTATGACTTTTGGTGGGGATAAGTCATATACTCTTATTCAAGAGATTTCGCAAGTATCACCTGCTGGATCTGTTACAGCTGTTAGTGGAGAACCAGTAGATCTTGGCTTTACCGTTGGGGCTCTAACTGAAAATTCCCTTTCGTGGTCATATCAAGGTGTAGACTTTATGTTAGCATCTGAAGACCTAACGCAAGAAGAGTTAATTTCTGTAGCTCGTTCAGTACAAGGTCAATCGGTAAAATAGGTAGCATAGGATACAGGCTCATTTGATGGGCCTGTTTTTTTTGAAAGATAAAAAAGTATAAAAGTTTATACCTAGTCTTAGTGTCTAGCTCTGGGCGCCATCGACTCTATGGTATAAGCCATTTCCTTTAAGAAGGAAAAACCACCTTCTTAAAGGTACCGTCTTATGCTTTTCGCTGATAGGCGGGCGCCCTGCGCTTTTCTTATTTCACTGTAATCTTAATTCGAAATAAATATTCCCTTTTGTAATTAAGAAAAATACTATTATCTCGTATTTTTTTCGGAAAAGAGAGTATAATTGAACTGAGTTATCTTGAATCACTAGAATGAATGGTGTAAAGTATTTCCATGGTCTTAGGTGTTGATAATAGATAAGAATTCTTGGATAGCACTTTGCATCTGGATATAATAGTGGTATTATTAAAATTGGAATAGAATAGAATAATTGGTGTGTAGTTATGGTGGAGGTGTATGTTTGTGTCTGAATCCAGCGCAACAACAGAAATTTTAATTCGTTTACCGCAAGCATTAGTAAGTGAGTTAGACGGACTTGTGAACCAAGAGAACGGTAACCGTAATGAATTGATTTATCAAGCTACAAAAATGTACCTTCGAGAAAGAAAAAAGCGTCAAATTCGTGAATCAATGAGACGCGGTTATATGGAAATGGCAAAGATTAATTTAAACATCGCATCGGAGGCTTTTTTAGCTGAATCTGAGGCAGACCACACCGTAGAACGCTTAGTTAGCGGGGGGTAATCACTTGATTGTTAAACGTGGCGACGTTTATTTTGCTGACCTATCTCCTGTTGTTGGTTCAGAGCAAGGCGGCGTTCGTCCTGTGCTTGTCATCCAAAACGATATCGGGAATCGGTTTAGTCCCACAGTCATTGTAGCAGCGATAACTGCACAAATCCAAAAGGCAAAGCTACCAACTCATGTAGAGATTGATGCGGCGCGTTATGGGTTTGAGCGTGATTCTGTTATTCTGCTAGAACAAATTCGTACAATTGATAAGCAACGCTTAACCGATAAGATCACTCACCTCGATGATGAGATGATGGACAGAGTGGATGAAGCCTTACAAATTAGTTTAGGACTCATCGATTTTTAATCTAAATCTTTCTTAATTCTATTTTGTTATGTTGAAGTTGCCTTAACCGGCAACTTCTTTTCTTTAAATAAAAGAAAGTTTGTACCTAGTCTTAGTGTCTAGCTCTGGGCGCGCCTTGCGCTTTTGTTCAAAGATAAGAAAGTGTAAAAGTTTGTACCTAGTTATAGTGTCTAGCTCCTGGCGCCATTGGCTTATGCTTGACTTGCACAGGATGTGCTGATGTCGATGTTCGCCACAGGATATGGCGGGTTTTAATCGACACGCCGAAAGGCGGGCGCCCTGCGCTTTTCTTATTGAACAAATTACTATTTTGCGACGATTAGATAATACTTATAAGGACAATCATTGTGAAACAACCTAAAGCAGAAAATAAAAGTAATAAGGAGGTGCTTGACATGAAAAATTTTAATGAAGTGGTAGTTGCACTAGCGGCGCAACTATCAAATGCGAAAATACCATATCAATTTACAAACTCTACCTCTCTTAAGTTACAAGGAGTTTCTCTACCTGAAAGTAAGAAGATTGATATTGTATTTCAATGGGACTTTTTAGATGCAACATACACGTTATTTTTAAATAATAATCCATCAGAAGTACATAAAAATGAATCAGAAGCTACCTTTCATTTTTTTGAACAAGAACTAAAAGTTTCATTTACATGTTTGTTCAATCAAACAGTTAAAACCGATCCCTATCGTATTATGGTGAATTTAGAAGGAAACGAGTTGTGGTGCCAATCTTTATACTCCTACTTATATTCAAGAAAAAGTGAATTCGAAGAGGAGATACATACATTTTTACGTGAGAAACAATTAGAGATGAGTGTTGAAAATGAGTCTGCTTGGAATCAAAACAATTATCTAGCATTAGTAAATCGCCATGGGAATGCAGTAGAAGTTGCTAAAAAGATAAAAGATAATCCGAAATGGCGTTTGCACCCTTTTTACAAATACTTACATGACGTTTCAGACAAGAAAATCATCCATTTAATGGGATCCAACGGAATAAAGGCCGTCGCATTAGCAATACTCGGTGGTCAAGTGTCTGTTGTTGATTTTTCAAAAGAAAATGAGAGGTTTGCTAAGGAAATAGCGAGGGAAGCGGGTGTGTCATTACAGTACATCGTTTCAGATGTTCTATCCTTGCCTCAAGAAATGCAGAATGGTTCACATGATATAGTCTTGATGGAGTTGGGTGTTCTCCATTATTTTATTGATTTATCACCTTTAGCAAAGATCGTCAATCAATTGTTAAAGGAAAACGGAGTATATATACTTCATGAATTTCATCCACTATCCACAAAATTAATTACCTCAACAGGGAAAAAACATAAGATAACTGGTGATTATTTTGATCCATCTATAAAAGAAAGCAATGTCGCATTTACAAAACATATGCCAACGGAAGAACAAAATAGTTTAGCTGGAGTTTACCAGCGTCATTGGACGTTAGGAGAAATCATTACCACTTTCGCGAAACAAGGTTTATATGTCGAAGTACTAGAAGAAGAACCAAACCATAAGCTTCATGATATTGGCCTACCAAAAACATTTACACTCTTAGCTAGAAAACATAAATAAAATATCGATTTTAAGGCTCTTTTCATAAATCTTGTTTTACTTTACGAAAAGAGCCGTTATAAAAGGGCTACTGTTTTAGTAGTCCTTTTATCAATTTCTCTGCTTTAGGAGGGATTGGTTTAGGGTTTAGCTATAAGCCGCATCGTTTGAAATATACAAACTTGAGTGAAATAATAGAAATATCATTAAGCCCTTCTAAACTATTTTTGAAAAAAATGTTTTCCTTATATGCAGGATGGGTAAAGGTTATTAAGAGGAGGTACACATGAATATAAATGTTGAAGTTAAAGAAACTGAACGTTATTTTCACGTATATGTGGAGGGTGAGGTAGATGTCTATACGGCTCCCAAACTTCATGATAGGTTACTCCCTTTAACGAAAGATCCAAATAGTAATATTGTAATAGATTTATCGGGGGTCACTTATCTAGATAGCGTAGGATTAGGTGTTTTTGTTAACATTTTAAATAAAGTTAATTCGCAGGATGGTACATTGAAAATTGTTGGTCTTTCTAAGAGGCTACATAAATTGTTTTCAATAACTGGTATTGTAGACATCATGAATGTCAAGTAAAGATGAGGGTGGGTAAAAATGAATCAGCTATTTGACTATATTGAAATGAAAGTCCCAGCAAAACCTGAGTATGTGGGAGTGGTTCGCTTAACACTATCAGGAGTTGCCAGTCGAATGGGCTATGTTTATGAAGACATTGAGGATTTAAAAATTGCAACAAGTGAAGCTTGTACAAATGCAGTACAACATGCCTATGAAATGAATGAGGGCGGAGAAATCACAATCGGATATGGTTTATATCATGATCGACTTGAGGTAATGGTTGCTGATAATGGACAAAGTTTTAATGTTGAGAAAACGAAAGAAGAGATTGGACCATATTCAACAGATAATTCTGAAGAAGATGATCTACAAGAAGGTGGATTAGGATTGTATTTAATCGACACTCTTATGGATGATGTAAAGGTTTTTAATCATTACGGTGTAACGATCTTTATGACAAAGTATTTACAGAAAGAGAAGGTGGAGAATGATGACACAACAACAATCTCAACCTCACAGAGCAAGTAAAGAGGCTGTTTATGAACTTATAGAAGACTTTCAAACAAGTGGTTCTACTAAAGCACAACAAGCACTAGTCGAACATTACACAAATTTGGTACAAGCATTGGCTGGAAAATATTCAAAGGGAAGAGAATTTCATGAAGATATTATACAGGTTGGTATGCTTGGATTACTAGGTGCAATGAGGCGATATGATGCTTCGTATAATAAAAGCTTTGAAGCATTTGCAATACCAACAATTATCGGTGAAATAAAGCGATTTTTACGTGATAAAACTTGGAGTGTACATGTCCCAAGAAGGATAAAAGAATTGGGTCCAAAGATTAAGAATGCGATAGAAGAACTAACTCCTAAACTATATCGCTCGCCGAAAGTCGATGAGATAGCAGCCTATTTGGAAGTGTCGGTTGAAGAGGTTCTAGAGGCGATGGAAATGGGGAAAAGCTACAACGCATTATCGGTGGATCATTCAATTGAACCTGATTCAGAAGGTAGTGCGATGACATTACTTGATATTGTAGGAAGTCGTGAAAAAGGCTACGACAAAGTGAATCAACGACTAGACCTTGAAAATGTGCTTCATGTTTTAAATGAACGAGAAAAGAAGGTAATTGAGCATATTTTCGTGAATAATATGAGTCAAAAAGATACAGGCGAGTTCCTTGGAATATCGCAAATGCATGTATCACGACTACAACGAAAAGCATTAGGAAAACTTCGTGAAGCAGTAAAAGTCCCATCGTAGTTAAAGTAAAACGATAAAAATTTAAGAGATGCGGTGATTTTAGAACATGAAAAAGACAGAAAAAAATGTGTGTGCATTAGCATGTAAACTGTAGTGGACAAGTGATTACGTAAAGTCTTGTCCACTGTATGATGGGATTTCTACAATCTTTAAACCTCTACCCACATTGGGCTTCGATTATAAACACCTCTAGGACTTCAACTACCATTCTTCATCACGAAAAAATTCTTTGTAATTATTCATAGATGTAACCTTGTGGTTATCCATCGACTAAAAACGATATCGAGTTAACGTTTTGTAAACTTCGATTAAATGGTAAAATAGGTAAGAATTGTTTTGAACATAGGAGGATATGCCGTTGGAACAAACATTACATAAAGATGACATAATGATAAAGTCAATCGCTAAAGAACTTACGATTAAAGAAAATCAAATAAGAAACGTTATTGCTTTATTGGACGAAGGTAATACAGTACCCTTCATTGCTCGTTATCGTAAGGAACAGACAGGAGCTTTGGATGAAGTTCAAATAAGAGATATTCAAGATAAGTGGCAATACATGCAAAACCTCGAATCTCGGAAAGAAGAAGTCATTCGACTGATAGAGGAACAAGGAAAGTTAAATGATGAACTAAAAGGGCAAATAGTAAAAGCCGCAAAACTGCAACAAGTTGAGGATTTGTATCGTCCCTACAAACAAAAAAGACGAACAAAGGCAACAGTTGCAAAGGAGAAAGGGTTAGAACCATTAGCGGAATGGATCTTTACGTTTCCATTAAATGAAAATATTGAAGAAAAGGCACAGGAGTTTATTTCTGAAGTTAAAGAAGTAGCTACAATAGAAGAAGCTATAACTGGTGCGAAAGACATTATTGCAGAATGGATTTCTGATGATGCAAATTTCCGTCAATGGATTCGAACAGAAACATTCAAAAGAGGTAGAATTGTCTCCACCGCTAAAGATAAAGAAAAAGATGAAAAGAAAGTATTCGAAATGTACTATGAGTATGAAGAACCAATCAGCAAAGTTGTTCCTCATAGAGTGCTTGCTATGAATCGTGGAGAAAAGGAAGATGTTCTTCGTGTATCAGTTGAACCTCCAGTAGACAGCATTCTTACATATTTGCAAAGACAAGTAATTAAAAAAACCACCTCAACTGTTGTATCTCATGTAACAGAAGCCATTGATGTTAGCTATAAACGGTTAATACAACCTTCCATTGAACGTGAAATTCGTAAGGAACTAACTGAAAAAGGAGAAGACCGTGCGATACATATCTTTTCAGAAAACTTACGGAACTTATTACTTCAGCCACCTTTAAAAGGCAAAATGGTTTTAGGAGTAGATCCTGCTTATCGGACTGGATGTAAGTTGGCTGCGGTTGACGAAACGGGTAAGTTACTTAAAGTTGATGTTATCTACCCACATCCACCAGTGAAGAAAAAAGATGCTGCTAGAGATAAAATGAAAGCAATTATTAACGAACACAAGATTGAAATGGTTGCAATAGGAAACGGCACAGCTTCACGTGAGACTGAACAGTTTGTTGCTGAGATACTAAAAGAGCTTAATAAGGATATTTTTTATCTAATTGTTAATGAAGCAGGTGCTAGTGTTTATTCGGCTTCTGACCTTGCACGAGAAGAGTTCCCAAATCTACAGGTTGAAGAGCGGAGTGCAGCTTCAATTGCTCGCAGGCTTCAAGATCCACTAGCGGAGCTTGTAAAAATAGATCCGAAATCAGTTGGGGTAGGTCAATATCAGCATGACGTATCGCAAAAAAAATTAAATGATTCTTTAACATTCGTCGTAGAAACGGTTGTAAATAAAGTTGGGGTTAACGTAAATACAGCATCATCATCACTACTACAATATGTAGCGGGCTTATCGAAGTCAGTAGCAAATAATATAGTCAAAAAGAGGGAAGAAAACGGTAGATTTATTAATCGCAAGGAATTAAAAAATATACCTAGACTTGGATCTAAGACCTATGAACAATGTATTGGGTTTTTGCGTATAGTTGATGGTGATCAACCATTAGATAGAACAAGTATTCACCCTGAAAGTTATAAAGAAGTAGAAAAATTACTAAAAAGAATCGGTGTTACAACTGGTGATATTGGTAGTGACAAGGTGAAAGAAGGAATCTCTCAATTATCAATTGAAGAAACTGCTAATGAATTAAATATTGGCGAATTAACACTAAAAGATATAGCGGACTCTTTAATCCGACCTTCAAGAGATCCCCGTGATGAATTGTCTAAACCATTACTGAAAAAAGATATCTTAAAACTCGAGGACCTAAGTGAAGGTATGGAACTTGAAGGGACAGTTAGAAACGTAGTAGATTTCGGTGCATTCGTTGATATAGGTGTAAAACAAGATGGACTTGTTCATATATCTAAACTAAGCAACAATTTTGTAAAGCATCCGTTAGATGTTGTATCTGTTGGTGATGTTGTTACCGTGTGGATTGATGACGTTGATTCTACAAAAGGAAGAGTGGCATTAACGATGCTACAACCAAACTAACTAAAAGAAGAAACACTGCAATTTAAGAGCAGTGTTTCTTTCTATAAAAAAACCAGCATTGATTTAGCATTTTTATTTGATATCTATTTTTTTCTAGGTACGCTCGTTTCATTTGACTCATAAGCCATGAGGGCATTGGCTACAATCCTCCTTTAACGATATAATGGAGTATGCTGTGTTATTTAGTGTATGCAATAACGGTTCGTCTGTTTCTTTTTATTTTAAAATAATAATTGCCAATGTGATTTTATACAGGGAGTAAAGAAAATGAATCAAACAGAATTGCAAGTACTAGTAGAAAAAGTATCACGAGAATGGTTTGGTAAACCGTTTCTGCATAAAGCCGAATTCAATAATAGACTGCGTACTACAGGTGGAAGATATCTTTTGTCCTCTCATAATATAGAATTAAATCAAAAACATTATGAGGAATTTGGTGAACAAGAACTAATAGATATCATTAAACACGAATTATGTCATTATCATTTACATATTGAAGGAAAAGGCTACAAACATAGAGACAGTGACTTCCGTATGTTATTACAAAAAGTAGACGCTCCGAGGTTTTGTAAACCATTAAAGTCGATAAAAAGACGAAAAATCGTGGCGCAATATTTATACGAATGTTCAAAATGTAATCAGCGATATACAAGAAAAAGAAAAGTAGATACGGCTAAATATGTTTGTGGGAAATGCTCTGGGAAATTATTGAATATAAACTAAATGGTTGACTAGTTATTTTACATATGTTAAATTATAAAAGCCGTCGCAAGCAGGCACCTGTAAAAAAACAATAAAATTTTAATTGAATTATGATTCTTGACAAGCATAATTTCGCTTCTTATAATAAAGGAAGTTGCAGACAAGTTTAATTATTCCACAGTAGCTCAGTGGTAGAGCTATCGGCTGTTAACCGATCGGTCGCAGGTTCGAGTCCTGCCTGTGGAGCCAATACGGGGAAGTACTCAAGTGGCTGAAGAGGCGCCCCTGCTAAGGGTGTAGGTCGTGTAAGCGGCGCGAGGGTTCAAATCCCTCCTTCTCCGCCATTTTTTATATCGTATATATGGCCCATTGGTCAAGCGGTTAAGACACCGCCCTTTCACGGCGGTAACACGGGTTCGAATCCCGTATGGGTCATAAAATTAATAGAATGAGTGGGAAGTGAGATGCGTTTCAATGCAATCTTACCTCCCACTTCCATTCTATTCATATGGAGGATTAGCTCAGCTGGGAGAGCACCTGCCTTACAAGCAGGGGGTCGGCGGTTCGATCCCGTCATCCTCCACCATTTTCTTTTCAGTTGGTCCCGTGGTGTAGCGGTTAACATGCCTGCCTGTCACGCAGGAGATCGCCGGTTCGATCCCGGTCGGGACCGCCACTTTTGAAATACCAAAGCACATTGGATTTAAGTGTTTACTCCTTCTTCAATAGTATCTGGCTGTCGACGATAATCCGTAATATTTCCTTCAGAGATACTCCAGAATATCCTCTTGTGATGCGGAGTCATGAAGGTGATTCGAAAAAGAGAGTATTCATGATTGCTTCTCAATGGGCTATAGCCAAGCGGTAAGGCAACGGACTTTGACTCCGTCATGCGTTGGTTCGAATCCAGCTAGCCCAGCCATTATTATAAATTAATTAATTATATATTACTTCGAGCCATTAGCTCAGTTGGTAGAGCACGTTCGAATAGGCTGCGAAGCAAAAGCTTCAGAGTCAAAATCGAGCCGCAACTTGCATGAACTTCCTGAGATTTTGACGTTGATTAGATGCTCTGTCTAAAGAAATAAGAAGTCCAAAACACGAAGAAGATTTATATATTATAGAGAGCCATTAGCTCAGTTGGTAGAGCATCTGACTTTTAATCAGAGGGTCGAAGGTTCGAATCCTTCATGGCTCACCATTTTTTCAACAGAATATGCGGGTGTGGCGGAATTGGCAGACGCGCTAGACTTAGGATCTAGTGTCATTGACGTGGGGGTTCGAGTCCCTTCACCCGCACTTTTTGAAAAACGCGGTCGTGGCGGAACGGCAGACGCGCTAGGTTGAGGGCCTAGTGGGGGTAACCCCGTGGAGGTTCAAGTCCTCTCGGCCGCACCAGGAAAAAATAAAAACACTTGCATTACATTATTAAACATGTTAATATAGAAAAGTCGCTAATTTGAAAAAAATTAATGATAACTACTATCAAGTGTTAGTTAATAAATGCGCCCGTAGCTCAATTGGATAGAGCGTCTGACTACGGATCAGAAGGTTATGGGTTCGACTCCTTTCGGGCGCGCCATATATGTTGACGGGGAGTAGCTCAGCTTGGTAGAGCACTTGGTTTGGGACCAAGGGGTCGCAGGTTCGAATCCTGTCTTCCCGACCACGGAAAACATATAATACGCGGGTGTAGTTTAATGGTAAAACCTCAGCCTTCCAAGCTGATGTCGTGAGTTCGATTCTCATCACCCGCTCCATTATTACCTTTAAAGTTCTTTGAAAACTGAACACAACACAAGCGTCAATGTTTGTTTAAATTTTTATTTTAGCTATGAGCTAATCAACTCTATTGGAGAGTTTGATCCTGGCTCAGGACGAACGCTGGCGGCGTGCCTAATACATGCAAGTCGAGCGGTTCTTAGAAAGCTTGCTTTCTAAGAATAGCGGCGGACGGGTGAGTAACACGTGGGCAACCTACCTATAAGACTGGGATAACTTCGGGAAACCGGAGCTAATACCGGATAATATAAGAGATTACATGATTTCTTATTGAAAGATGGCTTAGGCTATCACTTATAGATGGGCCCGCGGCGCATTAGCTAGTTGGTGAGGTAACGGCTCACCAAGGCGACGATGCGTAGCCGACCTGAGAGGGTGATCGGCCACACTGGGACTGAGACACGGCCCAGACTCCTACGGGAGGCAGCAGTAGGGAATCTTCCGCAATGGACGAAAGTCTGACG
>NZ_JARFVC010000020.1 GCF_029193815.1 Cytobacillus sp. S13-E01 | reverse complement strand
CAGCATTTGGTCATTAAAAAATGTTATGGAAAAAGCGCAAATGCCGTTTACAATCAAATTTACATAGCTATGATCACCTTTTGTCTAACTTTATTGATGAAGAAAAAAGTAAGTTATCAAGGAACCCTCCTTGATATGCTTGAGTTTTTAGGTGAATATTGGTCGAAATGCTTCTTCAATTTTGTAAAAGCACTTTTTGAAAGGCCTGATCGATCATCAGATGGTCGAAGGCGACTAAACCATGAACAGGTTTTCACTGAAACCCTAGCACAGTTTGAAAAAGGAGATGTTCAGCATTTAGATGAATTAATATATGACCCTGTTTATTTGTAAAATTATGGATAAGGACTACCTTCAAATAGGACCCCTTACCCTTTTTTCTCAATTAACCTAAAAGTAAAAATACAGAATATTCTGTTATGTAATATTTTGGAATTATATTCAAAAATATACCTTTTTTACACTCTTGACTTTTTCATAATTTTTTTATGCAACGCTAGTGTAATTTCCTAAACAAAGAAAAAAACAGACTTCTCAAAAGCCTGTTTCTAACCTGTTTGCAGCTGTGTGTATCTTATCTCTGACTAATTACTGGCTTTTGAATATTAAAAAAGAAAAGTTTTTATGATGGTTAAGAAATACAAACATTACTCCGGTTTTGACAATTCACTTTCTGTTACCCATTTATGATTTTTAACTTCTTCACCACCGGTAGTTGGAGTGAAATCGACCATGTATACTGTCATTTTTTCAGCTGAATCAATTTCGGCAGATACTCCTCCCATACCTTCCATATGATCAGCACTAATAGTAACTTCCATTCCAGGTTCAAACGGTTCATTACCAGCATCTTTAATTTCTTCATGGATAACCCATTTATGATTTTCTACTCTTTCTCCACCAGTTGTCGGAGTGTACGATATAGTGTAAACAGTAGTATCATACGCCCCTCTGATGGTTGCAACAGCACCCTTCATACCTGCGATATGATCATTTTCCATAATCGCTTGACTACCAACTTTATAGGTTGGATTCTCTGCTTCTTTTAAATCTTCAGGAACATCACCTGGGCTTGACATGTCCATATTACTATGATCCATTCCATCCATGCTGTCTGTACTTTCTGAGTCCTCTGTGTTTTCATCATTAGCATTGGAGCACCCTCCTATGACTAATAATAAAGCTACAAATAATAAAAATAATACTTGTTTATTCATTAATCTTCTAATCGACACGCTAATAACTCCTCCTTAGACGTTCAACAATATAAACCAAGAATATGTACAGAGAGTGTGCGCAAAAAAAACAAACCATTTTGCATCACTAATTTCTAGTTATTCCCAATTCACTTACTTTTTATGTACTAAATTTAAGAGGCTTCATTAGTTTCCCTTAATAGACTCTCGGGTATAGTGTTTGTTTATGGTAGTTGTTCATATTTTTTTTAAAGATAAGAAAGTATAAAAGTTTGTACCTAGTTATAGTGTCTAGCTCCGGGTGCCACCCGGCTCTATGGTATAAGCCAATCCGTCTAGAAGGTCAAAGAACAACCTTCCAGACGGATCGGCTTATGCTTGACTTGCACAGGATGTGCTGATGTCGATGTTCGCCACAGGACGTAGCGGGTTTTAATCGACGCGCCGATAGGCGGGCGCGCCTTTCGCATTTTTTACAATGTTCTAAGCACATATATATTAAAAATTTTGATATATTGCCTTCTCCACACTCCACAGTACTTGAACTACCTTACTTTATTACCCATACCTTTTTATTCGCCTATAATACAAGGTTAAAACTGCTAAAGTTAAGATGACAGGAATAGCAGTTAGGTTTGATAAAAAGTAATTATTTTGTTCTTTTTTCTCAATGGTCGATGATAATCCTTTATTTTGCTGTTCTCTTTCAACCTTATCCAATTGGATTGTTTTTAGCAGTTCTTGATTAGAACTTAAGATTTCGAATTTACCGTCTTCGCTAATATTTTGTACCGTTTCTTCTCCTTTTTCTGTTGTATAATAAATATCTTGAGGTACTTTAAACTCATTTTTATTTTTAATTATAACTTTCCCTTCTGGTATGACTCTTGTTTCAAAATGTTCAAAAGCATAATCAAGAAGTTGTTTTGTATCGTTATAGATGTCTCTTTTAGATGACGCATTTAGAGTTACAACAATTATATTTAAGTTATCTCTTTGAGCTGTAGTCACAAGCGTTTGACCAGATTGATCAACATAACCAGTTTTTCCACCTGTAATCCCTGTATAAGGGTCTTCTCTCATTAATTTATGATGAGTATAAAGAGTGGTTTCCCAGTCTTGTCCCTTCCATTCTAACTCTTTTGTACTAAAAATGTTTTGAAACACTTTGTTTTGCATGGCATATTGTGTAAGAATTGCTAAATCCTCTGCTGTTGTAATATGATCTTTATCAAAAAGCCCATGTGGATTTTTGAAATTTGTATTTTGAAGTCCTACTTCGTTAATAAGATATTCATTTAATTTTTCAGCAAATTTTTCTACATTTCCACCCATATGTTCTGCAATTGCTATACCTGCATCATTCCCTGAATTTATTAACAAACCTTGTACTAGTTTTTTTAAGGTAATCTCTTCACCCTCTTCCAAGTACACCCTTGTTCCGTCTACTTGAGTAGCATTTAGGCTGACTATTGTTTGATCTTCGAGATTACTCTTTTCAATGGCATATATTGCCGTTGCAATTTTTGTTAAACTTGCGGGGTACATACTTTGGCTTGAATTTTTTTGATAGAATACTTTTCCTGAATTTCCTTCTACAACTATCACAGCTTCACTTTGTATATCTGGTATAGTTAATTGATAATTACCAATAGCAAGAGTTGGTAAAAAAAGGTTTATTCCTATTAAATAAAAAATCGCAACGACAATTTTCTTCATGTAATCACCTGCCAAAAATTAATTTCCAGTCCTTAATTTTTATTTTTTAGCCCAAGGTTTATTTGGTGCGGCTCTTTGTGTATACATAGGAAGTATGTAATCGCGATGCTTGAAATACTTAACCAAAAAGTTAAATATCCAATTTGAGGCAGATATTTATCTAAAACACCATACCATGGCATCATGAAAAATACATAATCAATCACATCATTGTGTAATGTCCAAATCGCTGCTATGGTCAGATGCCAAATCTTTATACGATAATATGGTGCATATAAAAGTCCTTGAATAGCCATAGCACCATGTGAAGCAATTAACATATAACCTGTCCAATGTAATGAACCTGTTTCAATATACAGAAGAATGTTCATTATCACTGCCCAAATACCATATTTAAACAACGTAACAATTGCAAGTGCTTCCATAATTGGCCAGTTCTTTTTTAATAAAAAAGCTAGCAATACAAAGACGAAGAATAGACTCGCTGTAGGACTATCAGGAACAAAGAGTAGAAACTTCTCTGGGGTCTTTGATAATTGAGGTTCATACCAGATGTATCCATAGATTGTGCCAAGAGTATTTATAATGAAAAGTACCCAAATTACCCAGCGTGTTCCTAAAAATTCTATTATTTTCATTTACTATACCTCTTTTCTACGTGCTTTTATTTTGGAAATGTTATTCGTTTAAGACTACCTCTTATTCCCTATCAAAAAAGCAACTAATAACTCTATTCTATTAATTTGCCATACAACTTTCGATATGTAAACACAAATTGAAATGTTTTTAGCCACTTTTTTATCACCACATATTTCATATATTAAGGTTATATTACTTCACAAATTCTTCATATTTACATGATAGATATAACACTATTCGTTTAGACGTTTATTTAGGAGAAACTAAAGTAATAATCGTAGTCTTTCATCCAATTTACTTACTTCTTTTTTAATAAATTTATTCTTCCTAAAAAGGTGAAGATTACTTATGTGTGGATTCGTTGGTTGCATACATGAACTGGATATAGAACCTAGCGAAAAACTAAAAGATACATTCCATGATATGAACAGTATAATAACCCATACAAATATAGAGATTATCATTCAATTACTAAACGATCATTGTAAAGGAAAAGCCGATTATAGTCGAAAAATTTGGGCAGTGCTTATCTTTATGATTTGGCATTAAGTATATTTTGGAAACAAGTACAATTTTCAAGATCTTTACAGAGGCCAGACGATTACAAATTGATTAAAGCTAGTTCATAAATACTAAAAAAGCAATGATGTTCTCCTATATTAGGATTAACATCATTGCTTTTTTTTGGAACATCAGTCTTTCTAACTATCTGGAATATACGTAATTGCTTGCCTTCCCATTTGTATCCAAGCTTTTATAAAATCTTCTTTTGAGGCTTGTTTATTATTAATGCCTGTAATAGGGTCATTAAAATAAATATAATCAGGGTCATATCCGGTAATTAAGACAGAATGTTCCTTATAGGTAATTTTGATTGGACCATTTGGAGTTTGCCAGTTTTGAAAATACGAACTTGGTAATTCCTTATAGGTTACATTTGTAATTATCCAAACCGGTACGCCATTTGATAATTGACGCTCCAATTCATTAAATTCACTACCAGTTAAATCAAGGATTTTATCCGGTAAATATGTTTCAGCCAAATCCTTAATTGGTTTGTGATAGACTCCATATCCTCTATTTTCTAAAGAGTACATATCGCCGATAAATCCATCATTTGGGTCACCGTAATTGATAACCCCATCTATTTTTTTATATGGTGTTGTGTCTTTCTTAACCTTTTGGGCAAGTTCCATTTTGTCTGTTTGGACACCAGCATGTAGTAAAAGCATTGCAAGGCTTGTTACTTCACAACCCCGTGGCAACTCAGGATATTGTTTAACGATTGGTGCATCAATCATTACGTTTGCCTTGACCAGCGGTTTTTGTTGTTTTTCATTAATTGAATCGTTGAGAATATTTTGATCCTGGTTAGGATTACTCGCTACGATTATAGACTTTTTACCTGGATCGTTTTTTATAAATAGTTGATCAAATTCGACTCGATAGCTTATCAAAAATAAAAATAAAAGGAAAAATAAAAAATTATAAAAATAAGCTATTTTTATAATTTTTTGACTTATTTTTTTTGTCAACAGACTGATTGAAATTAATAAAGTCATCGTTGCTGCAATTAAGATACCTAAATCTATCATATTATAACCCACTTTATGTTTCACTACTTCGGCTTATTTTACTAGATTATACTGAAGATTGAAATATATAAAATAATCTTTATTTAAATAATTGCTATTTTCGATTAAAAATTTTACTATTATTTATTTAATCCACTACTTTCGAACATTATAATGACAATAGGTAAAAGGAATAATAAAAGTAGAAGTATCAACGGAAACCTTTTTCCTAACACTTATTTCACCTCACACTAGAGACTTAAAGTTTTTCTTAGTTATTTAGTCAATTTTTAATAATTGATAGTTAACCTATCCTTACTATACTGAATAAATGTGAAGAAAGTTTGAATAATCTAATAAAAAATATTATGTTTAGTTTGAAAAATCCCCAGGAAAGGTTGCCCTGGAGATAAACGGTACTATAATCTACTACTTTTTATTCTCTAAGCATAATTTCGTTGACAGTTTTCAATTACGAGATTACAACTAGTATTATTCGGCATTAACTTTTTGCTCGTTCCAATAATACTCACTAATTACATCAGCCAGTGCTTCCGTAGTTCTATACAGCTCTTCTAAATTGTTACCTACTCCCCCCATTTCAATAATAATTGAGTTAGGAGATAAGTCTTGATTGTATACTCCATTTCCCTGACTTTTATTTTTTTCTAATACCCCTCTCGAGATGCCGGGATACTTTTTCTCTATTTGTGTGTTGATTTCTTTTGCGAAATTTAGATTTTTTTCGTAGTTTTTATGATCAGTTCCAATGATAAAAAATAACCTTGCATAGGCTTTACCATTTATAGTAGCTGTAGTAACCTCTTTGGGTTGAGCATCTCGATGAATATCAAAGAGAAAATTCAAGTCTTTATTTTCAGATGTTGCTGTTTCGACTACTTCTCTCGCAACATTATAAGCATTATAATAACTTAGATTTCTAGTATTTAGTAAACTAATAATATCTGTGGTATCAACCTCTGTACCTATTCCCCTTTCTTCAAGAGCTTCACCTAACTTTTGTCCCACCATTGTTATATTTATCTTAGAGTTATGTGCTTTATCTGGATCTGTTTCACCCTTTAGATAAGGTAAAAATGACTCTCTACTATGTGAATGGTATATATAAGCTACCTTTCTGCCATTTGTTGTATTGATGGGTGGTTTTGGTTTTGTATTTTCGTTTTCGTTAGTATCTAATTTATTCAAATTTTCAATAGAGGCTTCGCGCTCTTGTAGTAACACCTCTAAAGGTGCTGCCGATTCAATAGGCAAGGTTGTATAGTCTGTTCCTTCCCCAGCTACTAATATTTTTGTGTCATAGATTTTGTACCCTGGGATTTCACTTCCCAATAGGCTACGAATATCTCCAAACTGAATACTAGTAAAAAGTTCTAACGCAATTGATGATAAACTTGGGGGCCTACTTTCTGACGGTAAGCCTTGTTTAAAGTAGTTATTTTCTAAGCCTATTAAATATACTAGCGATTCCGTTGGAAATTCATCAATCCATTCATTTAAGGTTTGACTCGTAAAATGAGATTTTAATTCGGAAGAAGAAATAACAGCAATAGTGCTTGATATAAATGATAGTAGTACTATAAATATAGTAAACACTGACTTTAGTGATAGTGTTGCATTGTGACTATTTGCTTTATAACGGCTATACATAATGACCTCCGATATCGAATAATGGTTATTTACCCTATTAAAAGATATGTACAAAACGATATATTTAGAAGGAAAATGATAGAAAAAATCCCTTTAATAGAGTTTATCTAGGATTATAATAACTTTCGTTAATAGTCCTAATAAAATAACCAAGTGGAAAAAGTGGAAGTCAGATAATTTCTGCACTTCCACTTTTTAAAAAGAATAGTAGATTGCTACCAATCAATTGTATCTCATGTATGTCTTTACTATTTAACGTATTTTAATTTAGTGAGCATTCCACCTGGTGAAACACCATTATTTGTTTTATGAAATGGTTTAGTACCATTCACTGGCCATATTCCAGGATTATTTGCGATAAGTTCAAGATCAAATCTCTTCCCAGATGCTACATTAATAGTATCTAACATTTTTCCATTTCTTAAGAAGGCATCCTCACCTATTATTTTAAAGTCATGACCATGTATGTGCATTGTATGTGATTGGTTTGAATTATTAATTAGTCGTACTCTTATTACTTCTCCAAGTCTTGTTAAAAGTGGTGTTGTTATTGGAAATGCTTTTCCGTTTATCGTGAAGAAGTTTGGATTACGATTAAAGTTTTTGGGCTTATACGTTCCTGGGGTTATCTTTCCTAATTCAGGCTGATCAATCTCCCATTGTTGTAACAGTAAAACATAATCATGGTTAGGTACTTGATAGAATTCGTTTGGCAGTACAACAAATGCTCCTATTAAACCATTACTTTCTTGCTTTGGTGTTGAGGAATGATAAAAAAATGTCCCACTTTGCCAAGCAAAAAATTTATAAGTGTAAGACTCCCCGGGTTTTATCTTTGGTGTAGGTTCTATTTCGGGCATTCCGTCTTGACTATTTGGTTTTGATAATCCATGAACATGTAGAGCAGTTGGTTCATCCAGCCTGTTTTCGACTTCAAGAGAAACGAGTTCCCCCTGTTTAACAATCATTAGCGGTCCAGGTGTAGTACCGTTATAGCCTATAGCATTTAAAGTTATATCTTTTAGTATTTTTTGCGAAATAAGCTGGGCAGTAAATTTGAAATGTCTGACATTTTCGAAGTTTTTATACGTAGCTTTTTTTCCGTCAGGCATCTTCATTCTCTTTTCCCATAGATTCACTTCAATCTCCCCTAAACAATTTTGGATTTATAATATCCTATTAATGAAAAAGCCTTATCATTACATGTTTATAAAAAGCGCTCCAATTTTAATAATAACTTCTATGGTCAAATTATTTTTGAAGTGACTGATTGCAACGCAAATGAATGAAAATAAAAATTTATGTTGCAAATCGTAATCATTCCTACTATAATACGAAATGTACCCTATACATCAAAGGAGAGATAAAACGATGAAAATGAAAATACTAACGCCCATTTTTTTGATATTAACTTTTTTGGCATTATCTGCTTGTAGTAATAATGTAAACTTAAATAAGAATTCTCAAAATAAAGATACACGTACTATTTACACTACGATTTATCCGCTTCAGTATTTTGCTGAGCGAATCGGTGGCGGGAATATAAATGTTGAGCTAATCATTCCTTCTGGCTCTGATGCTCACACGTTTGAACCTACCACAAAGACTATGGTAAGCCTAGCTGAGAGTGATGCTTTTATTTATACAGGTACAGGTTTAGAAGGTTTTGCTAATTCAATAATAGATGCGGTTAAAAATGAAGATGTATTAATTGTTAATGCAACTAATAATGTTGATATTATAAAGGCTAAGGAAACCGAAAATGATGCAGAAGAAGATAGCGAGGAGCACGAGGAAGAAACGGATAGGGATCCTCATTTTTGGTTAGAGCCTAAGCGTTCGATTAGTGCAGCATTAAACATTAAAAACGCACTCGTTCAGTTAATTCCAGATCAAAAAGAAGAGATTGAAAAGAATTTTAATTCCTTAAAGATGGACTTAGAACAAGTAGATTCTGAATTTATAAATATGGTTAATAATGCTCAGAATAAAAATTTTTTAGTATCACATTCAGCATACGGGTATTGGGAAGATTCTTATGGACTTAAGCAAATTGGAATTAGTGGTCTTTCCCCATCTGATGAACCTTCACAAAAACAATTAATTGATTTGATAAACTTGGTGAAAGAAAACAACATAACATATATATTTTTTGAGGAGAATTCTACAACAAAAATTGCTGAAACGGTGCAAAGAGAAACGGGAACAAAAATTTTAACTCTTTATAATCTTGAATCAATTTCTGATCAAAATCGTTCTAACAATGAAGACTACATTTCTTTAATGAAAAAAAATATACAGGCCCTAAAACAAGGTCTTAATTGATATTTTAAAGGAAATGGTACCGGCCCTCGGAACCGGTGGTATGGTGCCAGGCGTTAGACACCTAACCTGGGCTCAAAATTTTATCCTTTTCTATTGGGCCCCTTATGATAAATGAGGGGCCACTAATTTTAATTTAAAATGATGTATGATAAATGATTGTCGACTAAGAACCTAAAACTGTGTTCACGTACCATCTTTCACAATTTATGATCGATCATATTTTTAATAGCTTAGCATTTATCGCTACGATTACAGTGCTTAAAGACATTAATACCGCTCCAATAGCTGGACTTAATATAATTCCATAATTATAGAGTATACCTGCTGCTAAGGGTATCGCAACAATGTTATATCCTGCAGCCCACCATAGATTTTGTATCATTTTTCGGTAGGTTGCTTTTGATAAGTGAATTAAATTTACTACATCCTCTGGATTGCTTTTGACAAGTATGACATCGGCAGTTTCAATAGCAACATCCGTCCCAGTTCCAATCGCAATTCCTAAATCAGCCTTTGCTAAAGCGGGAGCATCATTAACACCATCTCCTGTCATAGCTACCTTTAGCCCTTTTTGCTTAATTTCATCAATTTTATCAGACTTCTGATGTGGAAGAACTTCTGCATAAATATCACTCATATTTAATTGCTCCCCAACATAATCGGCAACCTGTCTATTGTCTCCTGTAAGCATAATGGACTGTATATTCATTTCTTTTAGCCTTTGTATAGCATTTTTGGCAGTATCTCTGATGATATCAGCAAGGGCAATCATGGCCGTAAGCTGCTTGTCTATTAAAACAAATACGACTGTTTTCCCTTGGGATGCAAGCTGTTGGAAAATTTCTTGTGGATAATCAACGTTCTTTTCCTTCATGTAGCCAGGGCTTACAACCAATACTTCTCTACCTTCAATTACCCCCATAAGACCTTTTCCAGTGAGAGATTGAAACTCGTCTATTTGCTTAAACGGCAGGTTTCTTTTTTTTCCTTCTCGGACGATTCCATGAGCAATTGGATGCTCAGACTGAGCTTCAAGAGATGAAGCAAAAGTTAATATTTCTTTTTCTGAAAACCCTTTCTCAAGATGCAAATCTGTTATTCCGAATTCACCTTTTGTTAAGGTACCCGTTTTATCAAAAACAACAGCGTTAATATTTCTTGCTCCTTCAAAATTAGTTCTGTTGCGGATAAGCAAACCATTTTTGGCTGAAATCGCTGTTGAAACAGCAATTACCAAAGGTGCTGCCAATCCTAGGGCGTGTGGGCAAGAAATAATCATCACCGTAACCATCCGTTCTACAGCAAAGGATATAGGATAACCAAGCATTACCCAGATGAAAAACGTCCCTATTCCTGCCAACAACGCCAAGTAAAATAGCCACTTTGCTGCCCGGTTTGATAAGTCCTGTGTTTTTGACTTTGATTCTTGAGCTTCTTTTACCAAGTTTATAACTTGAGATAAATAGGTTTCTGCTCCAGTTTTTTTAACGCTGATAACAAGCGACCCTTCCCCGTTGATGGCTCCTCCAATCGCTTCTTCCCCAACCTGTTTATCAACTGGAACGGATTCACCTGTTAACATTGACTCGTCAACCGTTGATTTACCTTTGACAATTTCGCCGTCAACCGGAATTTTTTCACCTGGTTTGACCAATACTTGATCGCCTGCTTTAAGTCCAGATAGTGGAACATCCTTAGTTTCGCCGTTTTCTAATAGTAGATGTGCCTCTGTCGGCATTAGCTTTACAAGTTCTTCAAGGGCTCTTGACGCTCCCATTATGGAGCGCATTTCAATCCAATGACCAAGAAGCATGATATCAATTAACGTTGCTAGCTCCCAAAAGAAATCATTACCGGAAAACCCGAAAATAACGAGTGTACTAAATCCATATGCCACAACAATGGCTAAGGCAATCAGCGTCATCATCCCGGGACTTTTTTGTTTTAATTCATCTATCGCCCCTTTAAGGAACGGATGACCTCCGTAGAAGAAAACAAAAGAAGAAAGGATAAATAATATGTACAAATCATACTGAAAGCGCCAATCGACATTCAAGAACATTTGAATCATTGGTGATAAAATTAGAATTGGAATCGTGATAATAAGAGATATCCAAAATCGCATCTTGAAGTCCGCTACCATATGATCATGATGACCATCGTGGCCATGGCCCCCATGGCCTCCTACGTTGTGATCGGTATGATCATGGTGTTTTTCATGGTGATGTGCAATCTGTTCATCGTGCTTTTTTGATTGATGATTTTCATGTGTATGTTGATCATGGTGGTTATGTACTTTTTCATGGTTATGATGGTGGTCTCCAGGCAGGCTTTCCGGTGTGTTTTTCTCGTTTTTATCCAAATTAAGTCACCCTTTTAAAAAAAATTTTATTTTTTTCGTTCCAACCCAACTTAATTGTTACTAACAGAACAGCAGAACATTTTCCTTCTTAAAGAAAATGGCTTATGCCCTCTGGCCCGATGGAGCCGGAACTAGACACATTACCTAGGCAAAAAATTTTATACGTTCACATATAAATTCTGATAATAAAAAAATTACGATTCAGTCTATTATTATCCATAATCGGTATCCATTTTATACCTTAGAAAACATAGAAATTGAATCATCCGTAGCTGATGCACAATATGAGAAGAAGATAAGATAAGAATTTTGCTGATCTTTCTTTCATGTAAACCTCGAGCCGATGGTGCCCTGGAGCTAGACACCTTAAACAAGGTACAAAATTTTATGTTTTCACATATAAAATCAGATAAAAAAAGGTCGACTCACATTGAAAGCTGTGAGTCGACCTCTTTTTTATTGGTAAGGAATTTATAAAATTGTAAGGTTGTGTATAACTTCGTATCTCTGTCTATCTACGTCTAGCTCCAGGCGCAATCGGACCTGAGGTCATAAGCCGTTTCCTTTAAGAAGGAAAAACCACCTTCTTAAAGGAACAGTCTTATGCTTGTCGCCGATAGGCGGGAGCCTTGCGCTTTTCTTGTCTGAATTCCAATATTTATAAATACGTTAAACTCATTAATGTACGGCAATAATAATTTAATATATTAATATTATTTAACGTACAGGTTTCCATTTTCGCAGGAATAACGTATTTCCTACAACAGATACAGAACTAAAGGCCATTGCTCCACCAGCTAGAATTGGATTTAGAAGACCAATAGCTGCAACTGGTATTAAAATAATATTATAAGCAAATGCCCAGAATAGATTTTGGCGAATCTTACGCATTGTTGATTTTGATAGTCGGATGGTATCGACAATTCCCATTAAATCTCCACGCATTAGAGTAATGTCAGCTGCTTCAATTGCTACGTCCGTTCCTGTTCCAATTGCGATGCCAACATCGGCGGCAGCAAGTGCAGGGGCATCATTGATACCATCGCCAACCATTGCAACAACTTTTCCTTCCTGCTTCAATTTTTCTACCTCAGCGGATTTCTCCTCTGGCAGAACTTCTGCGAGCACCCGGTCAACGCCAACTTGCTTGGCAATTGCTTCTGCTGTAAGGCGATTGTCACCGGTAATCATAATTACCTCAATACCAAGTTGCTTCATAAGCTTAATGGCTTCTGCAGATGTTTCCTTAACAGTATCCGCCACAGCGATGATGGCAGCAAGACTACCTTCAACTGCCATAAGCATTGCCGTTTTCCCTTCACCTTCAAGTTTTTCCATTGTTTCAAGAGCTTGATCTATATTTACATCATTTTTCTTCATCAGCTTTTTGTTTCCAATTAAAACAAACTGGTTATTTATTTCAGTTTGTATCCCATGTCCTGGAATAGCATTGAAATTCTTGCCATCCTGAAGTTGAAGTCCTTTTTCTTTTGCACCATTAACAATTGCTTCTCCAAGTGGATGTTCGGATCCCTTTTCAGCTGAGGCCGCTATCTGTAGTAACTCATCCTCTGAATAATTTCCGTAAGCAACGATATCTGTCACATCGGGTTCACCTTTTGTAATAGTTCCTGTTTTATCTAGAACAATTGTTGTTACACGTTGTGAATTTTGAAGATGTTCGGCTCCTTTAATAAGGAGTCCATTTTCAGCACCCTTCCCTGTACCAACCATAACAGCCGTTGGAGTTGCTAGCCCCAATGCGCATGGGCATGCAATCACAAGTACTGCGATTGTGCTAATTAAAGCAGGTGTAAATCCTGTAACGAAATAAGTAATGGCGAATGTTGCTAATGCAATAAGAATAACGATCGGTACAAAGACTCCTGAGATTCTATCTGCTAGATGCTGTATCGGCGCTTTTGAGCCTTGTGCTTCTTCAACTAGCTTGATGATTTGAGATAGTGCTGTATCTTTTCCGACTTTAGTTGCTTTGAATTTGAAAGAACCATGTTTATTGACAGTCGCACCAATGACAGTGTCGCCAACTTTCTTGCCTACAGGCATACTCTCACCCGTCAACATAGATTCGTCTACAGACGAACTACCTTCAATAAGTATTCCATCAACCGGAATTTTTTCACCAGCACGTACGAAAACCACATCATCTGATACAACATCTTCAAGTGGTATATCGATTTCCTCACCATTACGAATGATACGAGCAGTTTTTGCTTGAAGCCCCATTAATTTCTTAATTGCCTCTGAAGTTTGTCCTTTTGCCCTTGTTTCAAGCAATTTACCGAGAACAATCAACGTCATAACGATGACAGCCGCCTCAAAGTATAGAAATTGCCCGGTTCCCAAAATGGTAACGACTAAACTGTAAAAATAGGCCGCTGATGTTCCAAGTACAACTAACACTGCCATGTTGGCACTGCCTCCACGGACGGAATTATACGCATCACGATAGTAATGGCCGCCTACAAAAAACTGAACGGGAGTAGCAAGTAAAAATTGAATCCACGGAGCCATATGGAAAAATCCGCCATTGCCGTATTCCATCGTAAAATCCGAGATCATCTGTATTAAAAAAGGAATTGATAAAATTGCACCAATGGTAAATTTTGTCACTTGAGTTTTGTATGCTTTTTCACGGGCGCTACGTTCATAGTCCCCATCTGCTTCACCAATTACTTTAGCATCATACCCGGCTTTTTTTACTGCAGCAATTAATTTCTCGACATTTGTATTGCCAGGAACGTATTCAACATTTGCTTTTTCCGTTGCAAGATTGACTGATGCATTTGTTACCCCATCGACCTTATTCAGACTTTTTTCAATCCTAGTTGAACAAGCCGCACATGTCATACCAATGATATTAAGTTTTACCTTTTCTTCTTGAACACCGTACCCAGTCTTTTTAACTTTAGCAATAATATCTTCAACAGAAGCCTCGGACGGATTGTAAGTAACCGATGCTTTTTCAGTAGCTAAATTTACATTCGCTTTCTGAACACCTGGTACTTTAGCAATATTTTTTTCGATCCGAGTGGCACATGCTGCACATGTCATTCCTGTAATGCTCAATGAGACACTTTCACCAGTGACCACATTAGGTTGATCCATCGCCTTTGCCTGTACTGACATAACTATTCTCTCCTATCATCACCTAGCATTAGTTTTTTGAAATGTGAAGCACATAAAAATGCTTCAACACTAACGCCTTCCGTGTTATTATTTTTGTTTCCGTTTTGGATTGTGTCTGTTAATCGCTTCATTAACTCCTTTCGTGACAAGACTTTGCTAACCAATATCTTTTTTTCTTTTAAGCGACATATTACTTGGTCAATCGAGGACATTAAGATCCCCTCATCTTCATTGGTTTTTGAATATCATCACTTAGTGTTTCTAGTTTATACCTATAAGGATTTATTTGTATAGAAAAAAATGAGTGTATAGTGTTTAACTGTTCATCCTTTTCTAATCTACATCATAACCTTGATCATCAATGGTTTCTTTAATTATATCTAATGTTATCACATTAGCGTCAAATTCTACATCTACAGTGTCGTTTTCAAGATGAACTTTTACATGAGTTACACCTTTAAGTTCTCCAACGCTTCCTTCTACTGATTTTACACAATGACCGCAAGACATCCCTTGTACATTAAGCGTTACTTTTTCCATTCCAATCATCTCCTATTATTTTTTCATTAATCCTTTCGAGTTATTCCAAGTACCCATTTAAAACTTCGAATATCGGCTTCCTGAAATTTTACCCTAAAACACAATTTTTCAAATGAGCTTTGAAAGGAACTTTTGCAAAATGCTATGTTATGTTATTTATTATAGTATACCCTAGTACCCTATGTAAAGTTACTATTTCGTAAAAAAAAAAATTGCACAATAGATTAGCGGATGAGTACTTATCTTCCACTAAATTATACTTCAATTTGCTAAACAGCCGTTACCTATTTCTAGGTAACGGCTGTTTATGGAGATTAATTCATTATGCTGATACCATTTGGAATTTCACCAACTTCAAATGTATCAATCACTTTATTTTGTTCTGTAGCAATTACTGTAACTGTATTTTCGAACATATTTGTTACATATAGGCGTTTATTGTCAGAGCTTAATACGACTCCATGAGCACCATTGCCTGTTTCAATTGTTGCAGTTACTTTCTTTGAAGCCAAGTCAACAACCGTAACTGAATTAGAAGGAGCATCAACAGTACCTTGGTTGGCTACATAAGCATATTGATTATTTCCATCAATATAAACTTGTGCAGGACCTTTCCCGACTTCTACTTTTTCGACTTGATCGGTAGCTAAATCTACAATGGCAAGCATATTTTCTGCATTTAATGTAGTCACAAGCGTCTTACCATCAGACGTAATATCTGTTGTAACCGGTGTGGAACCTACTGTAATCTTCTTTTCTTCTTCCATCGTTTCAAGGTTTAATACACTGACAGAATCTTCGCCCATATTCGCTATATAAGCCTTTTGACTATCAACGGAAATCCTAAATCCGTGTGGTCCTTTTCCAGAATCAATGGTTTCTATCACAGAAAAGCTTCCCATATCGATAACAGAAACAGTATTATCTTCATTATTGGTAACTAACGCATATTTTCCATCCTCAGTAAAAACGAAGTGAGCTGGATGATTCCCTACTTCAGTGGTGTTTAAGAGTTCGTTGGTTTTTGTATCAAAAAATAATGCTTGCCCTTTTATTTCCATAGGCATATCGCCATGTGATTCTTCATCATTATTCATTGCTGGAACAACGGTGGCGCCAAGTATTTTCCCATCTGGAGATACCTGTACATTGTGAACTGCACCGTCCACTTCAATTGTCTCTACTACTTCATTGGAAGATGCATCAATTTTTGAGATGCTTCCACCTTCATTTCCAGTAAAATAATATTTTATGCTTTCTGTTTCGGAAAGAGTAGTATCTGTTGCTAACTCAGAAGACTGTGTCTGTGTCTCTTCTTTCACTTTTTGGACAGCTGAACTTTGATCAGATTCAGAACTACACCCTGCAAGGATTGCCCCGGATACCAATAAAATAATAAGACTAATTTTTGTTTTTTTCATGTTTTGCTTCCTCCTTTTTGGAATCTACCGTTAGCATAATAACTCCACACCATCTAATAAGTGATTCGCATCACTATGTAAAAAAAGAAAGACAAAATCATAAATATTGTGAAAATCCATAGAAACTGCAAATATTGCTATTAAAATTAATAAATTTGCTATCACTAACATTAGTAGCCTCATATAAAAAGGATCGTCAGCCTTTACCTATGTAGTTTTAGATATGGCGGTTTTCATTTTGTCACCCATTCCACTATTTGTACTTCTTCAAGATTTACATTTGCATCAAATCGATTACTATAAAGAAAACGCTTGGGTCATTATGTCTCCCCAAGCGTTTTTGCATGCTAATTATTTTTATTCTTCTCTTCATTTTATGCCTCACTTTATTAAAAAGCTAATAACACCTATAAACCCTATAAATAGAAACCAAACGATGAAAAAGTACACAGATGACATTTTCTTCTTATTATCATTTTTATTTTGACAGCAACCCATTTTATCACCAGATTTTAGGATTTTTCTCGTTTGATTGGACTTAGCACGGAAATATACACATTGCCCTCTTGAACATAAGATTCAAAGGTATCTAATGGTCGTGGTGGGGGACCCCCAACATTAATACCAAATTCATCATATTGGCCTCCATGACACGGGCAATAAAATTGAATGCCTGTATTTTTCATTTCTGCTTCAGCATCTCCTGCGATACAACCTAGATGGGTGCAAATTGGTGACATAATAAGTAAAGAATTATCTTCTTTATTTTTATTGATATAGACAAATCCATCCATTTTTTGTTCAGTCCAGGCATCCTTTATCGTAACGTTATAAGGTACCCTTTTCGGAAACTCACCCTTTTCTAACTCACTTAAAGGACCAAGGTTTGCCATAGAACTTTTATCGATGTTTTTTTTTTCATTACTGCAGGCCACTAGTCCTAACGGCAATACGGAAATTGCAAATAACCCAGCCGTTCCTTTTACCGAATTGCTGAGAAAATCTCTCCTGTTCATCATTAGTTCCCTCCTTTTCACTTATCATAACGCTAAAATATGCAGAAAATTTGAATTTGAAACGATTTTGTATGAAAATACCACTTGTTTAACACAAAACAAATTATTTAAATATAAGAAAAAGCTGTCTTCCTGTAGACAGCTTTTTCTTATATTCTTTATACCCTTATGACAAGGTAGTCACCGGATTTCATTTGTACCACATCTGCCTTCATTGCCTTGGCGATATCTACGGTTAAGGCTTCTGCGTCTTTTTCATCCTTTGCTAATAATGAAAGAGGTGTGCCACCCAATACTTTTTCTTTGTCTACCGTAATAAATGCTAATATTTCGTAGTTTGGTTTTTGCGTTGATTCACGTCCCATATTACTCTCTCCCCATCAAATTCGTTTTCATCACAGCATGGCTTTTCTTTGCACTTTCAAGCAACGGAGTGTTTTTAACCGTTTCAATCAGTCTGCTAGTATCATTAACAATAGGGACTAATGCAATCACAATATAGCCTTTTTCATAGTCTTTTCTTGTGAAATGATATCTCTTAACACCAATTGCTCTTGTTGCTTCAAATAGGATAGCTTGTCTTTGGCCATAGTTGTCTAATGTAATCCGAAAATGTTCCTCTTTAGGGTAGATAACTACTGCTACGCCTTCGCTTTCAAACAAATTTCTGGCGTTTTCGGTTCCAAGTTGGTTTGATACATAAATACCATCAACAAATAACTCGGAGCCCTTTATTTCAACCTCTCCTTTTTTTACAGTTGCAATATCTCCTACGGTCTTTCCTTTTGAAAAGCGTTTTAACACAAACAGAACTATAAAACCAACAATTGTGCCACATAAGATATTAATCCACATGAATTTTGTATCAACTAATTGAATGGTAAGTGCTGTTGCAAAAGAAACAATAAGTGCAAAGTAATTTCGTGCTTCAAATGTTTTCGCAATCCCATCAATGTATGCGTCACCGCGGTAAGCATATTCTGTGTTTTCTAGGTCTTTTAAACTTTCTCGTTCCGTTTTGCGAACATCTCGAAACTGCTGAATAGCAAGAGTTAGAAAGGTCACTGCTACAAAGTTTTTGGTCATTAAAGCTGGAATGGCGACTGCTCCTAATGCAGCTGCCACAAAGCCAGTTAAGAGATGTATAAGATACCCATTCGGATAGCTTGGATACTGCCGATAATCTTCTTTTATTGTTAGAATTCTCGCTAAAGTTCCGATTATAATCGCTGTAACAATTATTACAATTTGCTCTGTTGAAATTGCTCCATCTTTCACATTTTCACCCTCTTTACTTACAATGATGGACAAAATGGACGGCAGATAAACAATTTTCATGTAATAAGTGAAAAGGAACCCTCCTAAATTGTATAAGTGTCCTACAATCAGGCTGGCTCCTTAGTTCATTTAAATATTAGCATTCAATAGTTACAGAATATTACATTTGAAAAATAATTTTTTTATTTGATATCGATAGTCAGGCTACAAATTTCATCAATGTAAACATAATCACGCTAAAAAAGCCCAATATCATAAAAATAAGAGTGTATCCAAAATAATTTTCTTTTCTTTGTAACTTTTTGTATTCAGAAAATGTTATTTCACCTTGTGCAAACCTAAGTCCATTACTATTAGGTTCTATAATATAAGATGTTCCGTCCTTATCTTCTAAATTCACCTTCGTGATGAGACCTGATCCATTCCAATTTTGATTTTGGTTAAAGCTAGAACTATCACTGCCCGAAAAAGCTACTCCTACAAATTTATATAACGAATTTTTCTTTATTTTTTCACTCATTTCGTATGCTTGTTGCTCTATAAAATTAGTAGAAATACACATAAATTCACCTCATTATTCATTTTTTAAGGATTTACACTTATTCTTTTGATGAAGTGTGGGTTATACTGCCCGTTAATACGGGATCAAACTTGACTCTTTGATAACCCCACCTCTTTTTACTCAAGCTTAATAATTTGAGCGAGACCAACTTTTTACTTATATAATATGATTATATCTTTTTTTTGTCATGATATTCAATAAATTTTTTATTATTTTTAAGCGAATGCATCCATTTTGTAAAATTTCATCTTTTTCTCTATGCAAGTCACTAATTCAATTCTTTTAATTTTGTATCTGTATCCAAAATTACTTCACCTTTAGCAATTCTTAGCTCCCTCAATCTTTCAATTTCACTTTCTTTTAGCGGTGTGTTACTTGCTAGAAAATAGAGGTTTTGTTGACCCTGTTCGAGCCTCCCAAATATTTTAACATATGGATAGACACTTCCTAAAGTGCTGTAAAGGGAATTAATAAATTCATCGCCTTTTGGTTTACCTATTGCATTCACCAATAGGACTCCATCTTGTTTTAATTTTGATTCCGTTAATTTAAAAAATTCTTTTGTAACTAAATGAAATGGTATTTGGGTTGTATTGTTATACGCATCCAAAAATATAATGTCTGATTTCATTTTTTCATCATTTAATATTTTTCTCCCATCACCAATAATTACACTATTCCCATTATATTGGAAGTACTCTCGACTAACCTCTAAAACTGTTTTGTCGATCTCTGCTACTTTTACTTTCTTTCCTTCTGTCTCAAATTTTTTAACGATTGACCCTATTCCATGCCCGACAATAAATACATTTTTACTATTGTCTTTGTATTCGTTCGAGAGGTCCCAAATATCTTGCGAATAATTTAATACGAGTTGATCCGGATTATTAACATTCATTTTTCCTTGAATGGTATCCTTATTTCCAAACGTTAGATAGCGATAACGACTATCATTTTTTTCATCATTCAATTCATAGACATAGATATCATGGTATAAGCTTGTAGAATGATATATCACATTTGGTTTTATATTATTAGCTGAATAGAAAGGGAAAATAACAATAAGTATTGGTAACAGTAACATCGTCCTATGTCCTACCTTATTCTTATGAAAATAGGCTAAAAATCCAATAAACAGAATAAAGACTAGGATACTAATAACCGAATTGATGTTTGTGTACGGAATAATCCAAAATGTTGTGACAACTGTCCCAAGCACACTACCAATTGCTGAGGAAGAATGTAATTTGCCAATAATAGTACCACTTATTTCATTTTCTAACCCTACTTTCATCAGTATAGGGATAATACTGCTTAACAATAAATTTGGAATAAAATATAAAAGTATGACGCCTAAGGATGTCCCGAATTCACTTGAAAAAGAATTTAATAATGGAAAAAACATGTCTTTTACAACAGGTATAAACGAAATGAAAAACATACTTACCAGGTAAAGAACGAGTAGGATTTTTAAATACTCATTCTGATCTGCTATCCACCCACCCAAAACATAACCGATTGAAGAACCAATTAAAAATACTGTAATAATGATCCCCCAAGTGTAAACGGTATTCCCAAAAGTTGGTGCAATAAAGCGAGTGGCAGTCATCTCTAAACCCATAATAATAAAACTAACAATCACTAAATTTAAATAAATAACTTTTCTCATCATATTACTTCCATTTCTCTAAATTACTATATTTCTTTATTAGTATAGTTTAATTTCAAGGGGAAAATAAGGGTTGATTTTAAAAAAAGGATAAAATGTTGTTTGGAAGAAGTCGGGTGGGTTAATTTTTGATGTAATAAAAGACCAAATCAATATGTGATTTGGTCTACTAATTAGTTGAGTTTCGCACCTAGCAACAATGCGATTTATCCCTTATTTTAATAGGAACAAAAAAGCAAGAAAGTCAAAGGACAATGCTTATTGGACAATCAAAATTAAGTGTCAATTGGGATGTCAATTCTTACACATTTCCATATACATCAGAAGTCATCTCCTAAATTTAGTACCCAGTGATCGTTAAAATAAGAGGAGATTTTCCGGTTAAACTGCGTAATAAGGCTTGGTTCGGGGTATATAAGCGGAGGTTTTCCGCTTAAGCAATGCAAAATGATCCAGTTTGACGTTTTTTGTGTAAATAGTCGGAATCCTTCCGTCTATTTAAGCTATTTTAAGTGCTATTTCATAATTAAGAGGAATTTCTCCGCTTATTAATTAACCATGCTGATTCACTCATCTTTTGGTCCTTGAGGGTTCGCTCTGAGGTCAACCAATATCTGAAGTTTGGAAAGTGTCAATCCCAGGATTTTGACGCCCAAATTAGCCGTGTGACCACCACCTATATCCTCTGTGTGTTTCTTTCCTATTTTCGCAGGGTCAATGATTATGAGACACTTGGAGTCCTATTTGAACATGACAAAGACGAGATGATTGAAAAAAATTTAGCCGAAAGGTTATGGGATATGTTCGAGGAGCTTCTGCAGGTAGTGATCACGGCAGGTAGTAGACTCTGAAACGGTCGACATCAAAGAGTTCAAAAACTCCCCAGAATATCAATTTCTAAAGGGAGTTATTTGAAGACTAATTATTAGGTAAACAATTATTTCAAGAGGATAAAGCTGCATTGGCAATTAAAATGGAATAATAGACAAGACTTATATAACAAGGGTTTAGGCAGGATTATGAGTTAGAAAATCCTGTTTATTAAGGGTGCGAAACTCAAGTAATTAGTATGCTATTTACGATATTTCTTGGTACTACTTACTATTCCTAGTATAAAAATTTATCCTTAGTTTAGGTGTCATCCACTCGCAGGTCATACGCCAACCGCTTTGGAAGTCAAAGTGTGCCTTTTGTCAGCAGTTAGCTAATGCTTGTCGGCGATTACGGTTTAATTCACATCATAGCCCTGATCATCAATTGCTTCTTTGATTTTATCCAAAGAAACATCAGTTGTATTATATTCCACATCTACTGTACCATTTTCAAGATGGACTTTCACGTTTGCTACGCCAGCTAATTCTCCTACACTTCCTTCAATAGCTTTAACACAATGCCCACAAGACATTCCTTCTACCTGTAATGTCACTTTCTCCATAATCATTCATCTCCCTTATTTTTTCATTAATTTTTGGAAGGTTATAAGGACCTCATCCAGAACTTCTAGATCCCCTTCTTGAAGCCGATCTACTACACAGCCCCTTAAATGTCCTTCTAAAAGTATTTTGGCTACACTGTTTAAAGCAGATTGTGTAGCGGAAATTTGAGTAATAACATCATCACAATACGTATCTTTATCGATTAAACCTTTTATCCCACGAATTTGCCCTTCTATCCTATTCAATCGAGTGACGAGGTTTTTCTTCACTTTATCGGAGTGATGGCTTTTTCTGTCACTTGAGGTTGAACAACAGTCGTCTTCTTCGTACAAGGGATCATTTTTTATTTCAGAAAGCACAAATCTTCCCTCCTTAGTTGAAATTATAATATACCCCTATACAGTATGTAAAGGGCGAACGTATTATTAGCTAAAAAAATATTTTGGTACATATCTTTTATTTTTTAAAAAATTCGCAATCATTTGCCTATTACATTATAACACACTAATCATAATTTGTCATTTTTTAACATCAGCTTTTACTCACAAGACAAAATTGTCACGCTTTATATCTATACTTTTTTCTTTAGATTACTACACATTCGTACCTACATGTTTTATCGTTGAAACAAGAGTTTTTCTAGCTTTAAGACGATTTTTCTAATAGTTGAGTGTGGCAATGACAAGAAACAGAATGGCCATTTTCCAATAGTTCCAACTCGGGACTATGGGTATGACAAACGCTTTCCTTATGAGGACACCTAGAAACAAAAGGACATCCTATATCATTCTTTGTGGAATCCACCTCCCCGTCGAGGATCAGCTTTTCTCTATTTTCAATAAAATAGTTTAGGTCTTTAACTACAGAAACAAGTGCTTTCGTATAAGGGTGTGACGGGCGTTGGATAATTTGCTTCGTTTCTCCAATTTCTACAATTCTCCCCTGGTACATCACGGCGATTCGATCGCACATATAGCTAGCCGTTGTTAAGTCGTGGGTGATGAACATCATAGTCAAGCCCATTTTCTTTCTAAGGTCTAATAACAAATTAAGAATTCCTGCCCGGACCGATACGTCAAGCATTGAGGTAGGTTCGTCGGCTGCAATAAAGGCTGGTTTTAAAATTACCGCTCTTGCTATCGCGATTCTCTGTCTTTGCCCTCCGCTTAATTGGTGAGGAAAACGGTACATAAAGTCCTCAGCAGGCTTTAATTCAATAGACTCGATTGCCTCTTTTACTCTTTCAACTTTTTCATTATAAGGTAGATCTTTTTCATGGGCATTGATCGGTTCAAGTAAGAGATCTAGAACTCTCATACCGGGATTTAATGTATCGTAAGGATCTTGAAAAATCATTTGCATTTTACTTCGCAATCGATTGGTCTCTGATTCCTTTAATGTACAAAGATTTTTCCCATCAAACCATATTTCACCACTCGATTCTTTCATTAAGCGCATTACCATTCTCGCAGATGTCGTCTTACCACAGCCGCTTTCCCCGATGATTCCAAGTATTTCTCCTCTTTTAATTTCAAAATTTACATTATTTACAGCGTAAACATCGGTCTTCTTTCTATTTAAAAAGGAACCTGATTTTTTTACAAACGTCTTTTTTAAGTTGTTTACTTTAATAAGAATTGTATTATCCATTTTCCTCCTCCTCCAAAAAACAAGCAGTATAATGCCCTGGTTTCACCTCTTTTAATTCAGGTGATTCTTGCCTACATCGGTCAAATGCGAAAGGACATCGGGTATGGAAGCGGCAGCAAGTTGGGAAATTGATCAGGTTTGGAACACTACCTGGGATGGAAATCACTTCTCGATCTGGCTCCGCTAAATCGGGAGTGGCCTTTAAAAGTGCTTGAGAATATGGATGTTTTGGATTATTTACTATTTCTTCCGTTGTAGCCCACTCTACAATTTTCCCAGCGTACATGATGGCAATCCTGTCACAAATGGCTGTTACCATTGGAAGATCATGTGAGATGATGATAACTGACGTATTCATTTTCTTTTGAAGATCCTTGATAAGTGCAATAACCTGTGCCTGTGTTAATACATCTAAACCGGTTGTCGACTCATCAGAGATTACTAGCTTCGGATTACATGACAAGGCCATTGCGATTGCTACACGCTGCTTCATTCCTCCACTAAATTCGTGAGGATAACTCTTCCACCTATCCCCGTCAATCCCAACCAATTCAAGCATGGTTTTAGTTCGTTCTATAGCCTCTTTTTTCGTTACATTCTCATGAAGTTGAATCGCTTCGATGATTTGGTCCCCTATTGTATAAATTGGATTTAAGGCGTTCATAGCACTCTGTGGAATCACAGAAATCTCTTTCCATCTAAGGGAATAAAGCTCTGATTCTGATGCTTTTAACAAGTCTTTGCCATTTAGGAGTACCTTGCCTGATACAACTTTTCCTGGGTATTCTATTAATCGTAAAATTGACTGGGCAACAGTAGTTTTCCCGCAACCAGATTCGCCAATTAGTCCAAGCATCTCACCTTTATTAATTGAAAAGGAGACATTTTCCACAGCTTTTGCAATGCCTTTATCCGTTTTAAAAAAAGTAGATAGGTTTTCTACCGATAGTACAGTGCTCATGATTTAATGCTCCTTTCTCAAACGGGGATTTAAAATTTCTTCTAAAGAATATCCTGTGAAAGCAAAACCGATAACAAGCGTTGTAATTAATAAACCTGGTGGAAGGACCCACCATATCCAGGCATCTGTTAAAAATGCCCCTCTTGCTTGAGCATAGTATAAAATCGTTCCCCAGCTTTTCGTAAATGGATCTCCAAGACCAAGAAAACTTAAGGAAGCCTCGATTAAAATGGAGTGGCTTGCAGCTAGGACGAATTGTGACAGTGCAATTGGAATAACACCAGGTAATATGTGGCGAACAAGAATGACTTTAATGTCTGTACCTATCGATCTTGCTGCCTCGACATAGCCTTTTGTTTTCAAAGTTAAGACCTGAGAGCGAATCACCCTTGCCGGGCTTGCCCAAGAAATTAAACTTATAACGAGAATGATATTCCAAAAGCTTGGCCCGATAAATGCAGCTAATAATATCATAAGTGGTAAAAAAGGAATCACAAGCACTAAATCTACTAATCTCATTAATAATGCTTCAACTTTCCCTCCATAATAACCTGCAATGATACCAACTAGACATCCCAATAAAATAGATATAAAAGCGGCAATGACTCCTATTAATAAAGACACCCTTGTTCCATATAAAAGTTCACTTAAAATATCCTGACCAACATCGTTTGTACCTAATAAAAATTGTGCACTAGGTTTCGAAAAAGGTGTACCTACACGATCTGTTGGATCAAAAGGAGCAATTACAGGGGCAAGTAGAGCAATTAATAAAAAGATAGCCAACAGGCTTAAACCAAACATACCAAGGTTACTTGACGTAAGAACCTTCCAATATCGGCCCCATTTTTGTTTACCCATTTTTACTTCCCACCTTTGGATCCAATAAAGGATAAATTAAATCTGCAAGGAAATTCGCTATGACAACACTAAAGGTAATGATTAGAAAGGTTGCTTGAATAAGTGGATAATCTCTACTCAATACAGATTCGAACATTAACCTTCCAACACCAGGATATGCAAATACCGTTTCTATAACTGTTGCACCACCCAATGTAAAACCTAAACTCAACATAAAAACAGTTGCAACGGGTAAAAGTGCATTTCTCATCGCATGCTTATATTTAATAACTTTATCTTTTACCCCTTTTGCTTTCGCCATCATGATATAATCCTCACCTAACACGTTTAACATGGAATAACGCATGATCATAAATGTACTTGTTACAGAAATAAGAATAAGAGTTGTCAAAGGTAAGATTAAATGCTTCCCAATATCCAATAGTCGGTCAACCCCTGAAAAATTCGCCCATGCTTGCTCTGCTCCAAATACAGGGAGCCAACCTAGTTGAGTAGCAAAAACGGACACTAAGATCATACCTACCCAAAATGAGGGCATGGCACTTAGAAACATGAATAACGTTAGTAGGTTAGCATCTGTTTTTGTCCCTCTACGCCAGGCTGAAATCGCCCCGAACATCACTCCAATAATAGTAGAAAGCACTAAACCCAGACCTGCTAACAGCATAGTCCAAGGAAGCCGTTCTAAGAGTATATCGGTAATAGGTCGTTTCTGCTGGTAAGAGAATCCAAAATCACCGATAAAAATATTTTTAATATAAGTGAAGTATTGTTCCAAGAGAGAATCATTTAATCCGTGTTTTTCCAAAATGGCTTCCTTTTCAGCACTTGACATAAGTCCAACATCCTCTCCCGCTAGAAAGACAAGCGGATTACCAGGCATCAGTCTAGGTAAAAGAAAGTTTAAAGTTAACATTAGTACAATGACGATTACATATTGCAGTAGTTTTCCGGCTACAAATTTCCCCATATCCAGCACCTCCTGTTCTGTTGAAAAAAATTCCCGCAAAATATTTTTACGGGAATACAATTATGATTAGAATTCAAAATCATCGTTATTAGCTGATTTCTTCTTTCTCTTTAATATAAAGAAGATAATGACACCTAATATGATAAGTCCACCAAATAGTAGGATCCCGCTATTATTCTTTTCTGTGCTGCTTTCCCCTGCAGTATCGCTATCTGTTGACTTATCTTTCTCTACTTCGCTAGGATTTTCATTTTCAGAGGCATCCACAGGTCTTTCACCAGCAACAAAGGATAATTTATTAATAATCCCTTTCCCAGCTTGGAATACATATCCATCATAGATGCTCGGATTATAAGCATTGACTATTTCTTGATAGTATAGTGTGACAATAGGAGCCTCATCGGCTACGAAGGACTGAAGATCCTTTATAAGATTTTGACGTTCTACTTCGTCAAAAGTGGCTCTAAGCTGATCTGAAAGCTTATCAAATTCAGGATTCTTATACCCACCAATATTAACTGCGCCGACTGCAGGGTCTGAGTAAAAGAGTTCTACAATACGGTCTGGGAATAGCTGCATTGTATTTGACCATCCGAAAATACCTAAGTCAAAATTTCTTCCCTTGCTGACATCGTAATCAGGCCACATTAAACTAATTACAGTTGTATCATCTAATGCTTTAACTGTATTTTTGATACCAATACCATTTAAGGACTCTGAAATTAATTCAGCCACGCGAATTCTTATCGGATTGTTAGAGTGTACAAGGGTCGTCAAATCAATTTCTTCTCCATTAGGATCTTCTCTAAAGCCGTCACCGTTGGTATCTTTAAAACCTGCATCTTCCAAAATTTGCTTTGCCTTTTCTGTATCGTAAACAGGCTTAAGTTCACTGTTGTAAAAAGGTGATTCTGGGTGAATAAAACCAGGGCTTCCTACTTCGGCAAAACCTAATAAAACGGTGTCTACAAGATTCTGTTTATCGATCGCAAAATTAATGGCCTGTCTAAAAGGCTTTTCTGTCATTGGATATTTTTCAGCATTTATCTGAAATAAAGTGGTACTAAATCCTGCCCCTCTTGCAATCTTAAGGGATGGATTACTTTCAAATTGGCTCACTAATTCTGGAGAGATGTTTGATGTTACTGCATCTATTTCACCTGATTTAAGAGCATTATATAATGCTGTTGTATCCTCTATAATCGGAAAAATAATCTCTTTAATAGGTGGCTCTTCTTTAAAATAATCAGGATTTGCTGTCATTTTATAGTATTGATCTGCCGTATATTCAGTTAAGATGTATGGGCCGCTTCCTATAGCGTTACTTTCACTATCAGGTGTTGTTATGCTTGACCAAATATGCTTTGGAAGAATTGGAAGGTCAGCAAGTGGCTGTATCATAAAATTTGGTTCTGGTTTAGTTAAAACCAGTGTAATATCTGTTTCATTCTCAACTGTAACAGAAGAAATAGTTTTAAGTGGATTAGTGAATCTCGATTTCGGATATTCTAGAAAATAGTCAATCGTAAATTTCACGTCTTCTGCTGTCAATGGCTTCCCATCGTGCCATTTAATATTTTCGTTTAGCTTAAGGTTATAAGTTAATCCGTCTTCACTTATTGTATATTCTTTTACAAGCCAAGGAATTGGTTTATTATCCTGATCCAGTTGAAACAAAGTATCATAAAGTAAGCTTACTAAATCAAGACCAGGATAGCCTGTGTTATACGTATAAGGATTTAGTGTACTTTCATCACCGATAATTCCTATTTTAAGTGACTGAACATCTGTTTGAGCGAAACTAGGTGCTGCATTTGAAAACAAGAACATAAAAACAAGTCCCATTAACAAAAATTTCCTCATTTATGTTTCCTCCTTTTTAGTTTTCCTACACGGTTAGTTCATTCAGGTGAAAATTACCTTCTCTACGGTACGCCTCAGCAAGAGCAAAATGACCGTGTGTAGCAAGTCCATGATAGACATGAACAGCTTTATCAAGTACTCTGTGTATCGCTCTTCCCTTTTCATGGAAATTCGATAGTTGAGAAAATCCTGGTGATAAAATTTCAACCGTTTTTGAATCGAGCATTTCATCAAAGTGCATTCCACTGAATTCCATTTGGCTCTCTAGCATATCCATTGCTTTTTCTTTTTTCTCCCATACTTCTGCAATATCAACAACTGTATTTGGATGATGAGGAGTCATGTAATAGATGGTTGGAATTGGATGCGGACTAAGTCCCGGTAACTCTTCTAAACCGAAGTCTCTGCTTGAAAGTGCAATAGATTCTAGTAAAAGCGTCATTGCAGGGCGACGGTCAGGATCTAAATCATGAAAAGAATGCTCAGGGTCTTGAGTAATAATAATGTCTGGTTTTACCTCACGAATAACTTTAATAAGTTTCAATTTTGACTCTAGACTTAAATCCACTGTCCCATACTGAAAATTTAAGAAAGAAACATTAACGCCTAACACTTCTGCTGCTTGTCTAACTTGTGGTTGACTTGTTTCTCGACAGAGCATAATCGTTGCATACGATTCTCCTCCACTTAGAACATTTTTAGCCAAAGCACCACCACACTCAACTACCTCCATTCCGTAAACACCTAGGAAAAGAACCTTTTGACCCTTTGCCATTTTTTAACCCCCCTAATAATTTACAATACCCCACTATCGTATATTGCGGTATTAAAACTATACTATTACTATTTTGAATTTTTGTAAACATTAAATATTGAGAATTTTTTACCTTTTAAAAAATTTTTTGGATTTCAAAAACTTTAAAAATATTTTTTGCATGGCCTGTCTCGCTAACACATATTATTTAGCAAACACAAGGAGGTAGAAATCGATGAGTTTGTTTGTTTTTTTTGTGGTACTCACACTGATGATTAGCACATTTTTAGCTGTAATACTAACTGTCAAACTAAAAAAACGATTGACGAACATGCAAGGAATGATAATTGCAATGATGATGGGTATGAATGTTGGATTAACATCAGGAGTCCTGTTAGGAGCTCTCTATCAGGGTGATTTATACTATTCTACAATACTATCAATGAGTATTGGTTCACTTGCTGGTCTAGCTTGTGGTGGCCGTTTAGGAATACTACCTACTTTAGAAGGTTTTATGTCTGGTTTAATGGGTGGAATGATGGGAGCGATGCTAGGAGAAATGATCACTACAGAGCAATCAGGTGTTATGGTCAACATTTTGCTTACGCTCACAATCAGCTCGTTACTACTTTTTCTAATTTTGCCGAATACCCAATCAAATGAGAATGATATTAACAATAAAAGGTGGTTTTTAAAGCCAATTCTAACGTTTGTTTTTCTATCTTCCTTTCTCCTCATTGGTAATCATCTTGAAAAAAATCTAGCATTTTCAAAATCAGATTCCTCCACCGGAGAATCTCACAGTAACCATGGAAGTCAAGGAGAATCAACCGATATTGAGGCACAGCAGATAACGGTCAATGTACATCCTTCATCTTTTTCTTATAGTCCATCTAAAATTATTGTAAAAAAGAATCAAGCTGTAACCATCACACTAGTAAATCATGATTCTCTTGAACATGATATAGAAATAAAAGGCATTAGCATTCAGATGAATTCAGACGCTAATGAGTCAGTGGATTCTCATGATCAGGGAGTTTTGCATTTACATGCTACAGCAAACAGTCAGACTGAACTCACATTTACCCCGTTACAGGCTGGTGTTTACAAGTTTTATTGCTCAATACCTGGTCATGCCGAAAATGGGATGGTAGGAGAATTAGTAGTAAATTAACACCGGGAGCCTCCCCCGCCATTTTATACAGTGGGGAGGCTTTCCTTTTTGAAATAGGTAAAATAAGAGAAAAAGGTTAGAAGAGCTAACTGTTATCGAAGAAAAATTATTTTAGCGGGGAAATGTATGTAATACTTATATGTGTAGGCTCAGTTTATTAAGATCTATAACAATGCCAACTTTTTTCATGAAATCGTATCCAATAATTCCATCTATCTCAAGACCATAATCCATAGAGCCTAATTCAACAAGAAAGTCACTTATGCTAATATCTTTTGAAAGGCATATTTGATCCATTTGTTTTGTATAAACAAACTCAGTTCCACCCACTCCATATATGGTATGTGTAACATCATTTGCTTCTGGTTTAACACCAATTTTTTCTAAACTATTCACGTTTAGAATTGTTCCAGCTGAACCAGTATCAATTAATAAGTGGTTTAATTGTAGGGACCTTCCTCTGAATATGACTGTAGCTTCAACAAAAGGTAAGCAATTTATTTCATTAATGATCATCATATTTTTCTTAATCCAGTCCACTTTTTCTCATGAATATCAAGGGTTTCACGGGATGTATGAAAAAAATAAAACTCTCGATCTGGCTTTTGTTTATGTAACTCAGCATGTCTGCGTAATGCTTCCATGGAATCATCGAAACAATCAAGTACAGCCATATCCTTAACTACTCTGATATTATCCTGTGAGTACGCTTCAATTGATTCTAACACTACCCATTTACCTGGATAAGCTTGTCTAACTTCTTCCCATTGCATCTAGTTTCCCTCCCTATTTCCTACTATATTAATCATAACATCAAGCTAGTAAACAGTAAATTTTAATTAGTTTGAATATGTATTTCATATATCTGATTAATGTGTGTAATGGCTTCATCAACGTTTCCAACAACCCTTAGTGCTACTTCTAGCCCTAAATATTCTGTACCCCAACCCTCTTCAGTAGCGGGAATAATATTATTTTGTAGTTGTTGTACAGCTTCATCACCATGAATTTGAAATCCTTTTTCCTGTAAGACAGAGAGTAATTCAGTTAAATGAGTAGAAGCCCAATTCCAGTAATTAAAATAGGCTTTGTAAGATGCTCTCCTTGATTTGTTGTAAGTGTAAAAAAATCGTAAATGAATAAGGTGCCAAAAAGGCACCTTATGGTCAAAGTAATTAAGGCAGTTTCCAATCTTTTTGATATGGAAATCGGCTGAAGTATAATTTCACTTCTCCCACACCTTCATAGTCCACAATAACCTCAAAATAACGGGTGTTTCTTTTGCTAAAGGGTTCCGTTTTGAGGTGCAAATCCTATAAATGACAAGAACAAAAGCGCAAGAAGCCCGCTGATCGGCGCGTCGATTAAAACCCACCACGTCCTGTGGCGAACATCGACATCAGCACATCCTGTGGAAGTCAAGCATAAGACGGTTTATTCAAGAAGGTGGTTTTTCCTTCTTAAAGGAAATGGCTTATGACCTCAGGTCCGATGACGCCTGGAGCTAGACGTAGATAGACAAAGACACGAAGTTATACACAACCTTACAATTTTATAACCTAAACAATGAAAAAGGCGTGCAGTCTGACTACAGATTTGACACCTCTTTGACACCCATAAATAAAAAAAAAGAGCGAACCCTCAAGAACCAAGAGATGAGGGAATCAGCATGGTTTAATAAATAAGCGGAGAAATTTCTCTTAATTCCGAAATAGCACTTAAAATAGTTTAAATAGACGGAAGAATTCCGACTATTCACACAAAAAACGTCAAAATGGATCATTTTGCATTACTTAAGCGGAAAAACTCCGCTTATATACCCCGAATCAAGCCTTATTAGGCAGTTTAACCGGAAATCTCCTCTTATTTTAACGATCACTGGTTACTAAATTTAGGAGATGACTTCTGATGTATATGGAAATGTGTAAGAATGGACATCCCAATTGACACTTAATTTTGAGGATGTATACCAAGAACCAATGTTTGGTAATAATGGTTACTAACAATCGTTCTTAAAAGGGTGTTTAGTATGTCCAGATACCAAAAAATGAGTCTGATTTCTTTCCAAAAACAGTTTTCGACCGAAGAAGCTTGTCATGATTATCTCTTTTCATTGAAGTGGTCGAATGGCTTTTGTTGTGAAAAGCGTGGTCACGATGCATATTTTGAAACAAAAACGCGTAAGCACAAGCTTTATGAATGTAAAAAGTGCCGGTATCAAGCTACTGTCACTGTCGGAACTGTGATGGAAAAAACAAGAACTGACTTAATTAAATGGTTCTTAGCCATCTATATGATCGCTCATGATAAACGTGGTGTATCTGCGACAAGGCTTTCTGTAGAACTTGAAGTAACGTATAAAACCGCTTGGCTCATGCTTCATAAAGTCCGCCAAGCAATGAGAAAACGTGATGCAAACTATACGCTAGCAGGAATCGTAGATGCCTTAATTGATTGTTAGATGAATTTACTATGAACTTTACTTTAATTCACAAAAAAAGCTTACCCTAATTGGATAAGCTCTAAATATTAAACTTCGGTAGACCTGCCACTAACTTCACTTATTTTAGCAAAGAGCAATTTTATATATCTAGAAAAGAATAAAACTTTCTCCAAGTTCCTTTTAGATGCAAAACCCTATTTCACCTGCCCATTTCCTCTAATCATATATTTCGTTGAGGTTAAGGCAGGTAATCCCATAGGTCCACGAGCATGAAGTTTCTGTGTACTGATCCCAATTTCAGCACCGAATCCAAACTCGAATCCATCAGTGAATCTAGTTGAGGCGTTATGGTAGACGGCGGCAGAATCAATCTCGGTGAAGAACTTCACTACATGTTCATCTGCAGAAGAAATAATAGATTCGGAATGTTTTGTACTATACTGATTGATATGTTTAATAGCTTCATCAACGTTTTCAACGACTCTGAGTGCTACTTCTAGACCCAGATATTCGGTGCCCCAATCTTCAGCAGTAGCGGGAATGATATCATTGCTTAGCTGTTGTACCGTTTCATCCCCATGAATGTGAACCCCTTTATCTTGAAGGGCTTTAAGTAATTCTGGTAAATGATGAGATGCCCAATCTTTCTGTACCAGTATAGTTTCACAAGAATTACATACAGATGGTCGCTGTGTTTTGGCATTTATCGCTATCTCAATTGCCATCTTCGGTTCAGCTGTTTCGTCAATGTAAACGTGACAATTTCCAGCGCCAGTTTCTAAAACTGGAACAGTCGCGTTTTCGACAACTGTTTGAATCAACTTCGCTCCCCCACGTGGAATTAAAACATCGAGATATTTGTTTAACTTGAACATCAGAGAGGCTGTTTCCCTACTAGTATCTTCAAGTAGTTGTACAGACTCGGTAGGTAGGTCACTTTTTTCAAGAGCATGATGAATGACCTTAACGAGCGCTTTATTTGAATGAATCGCCGTTGAACTGCCACGAAGCAATACCGCATTTCCTGTTTTTAAACAAAGACTAGATGCATCAACCGTTACATTAGGTCTAGCCTCATAGATCATTCCAATAACTCCAAGCGGTACTCGAACCATAGAGATGTCTAGGCCATTAGGACGATCCCATTGTTCTAGTATTTCACCAATTGGATCATTAAGTTTCGTTAAATGGACGAGAGCTTCAGCCATATCTTTTAAACGAATTTCATCTAATTTCAAGCGATCTAGTAGGGATTCACTCATTCCCTTATCTCTTCCAATTTCTAAATCTTTGTTATTTTCAGCTAAAATAAAAGCCTGTTCTTCGGTCAATTGTGCTGAAATAAGCTGTAGGGCAGTATTTTTTTGTGTAGTTGTCATCTTGGCTAGTACAGCTGCTGCGGCTTTAGCCTTCACGGCTTTTTGAAGTAACTCATTACTTGGTTGATTGACTTTATTCATTCTTTATGCTCCTCTCGTTACTTACTTACCCAGTGATCTCTGTGAATAACAACCCGGTGGTCACTTCCTGCTTTTACCATTGCCTCTTCACTAGATAAGCCTTTTATTTCACCTAATTCACTGGAAGAAAAATTCACTTGGCCTTTTCCAATAATATCTCCTTTTGGATTAACAACTTCAACAACATCATTGACAGTAAAATGACCAACAATGTTTGTGACACCAGCTGGAAGTAGACTTCTGCCTTGTTTTAAGATGGCAAGTGCAGCACCTTGATCTACCTCGATTTTTCCACTAGGAATAGAATGTAGTGCCAACCATTGTTTCGACGTATTTACACTTGCTTGCTGTGTATCGCCAATATATGTTCCATCCCCTTTGCCTTCGAGGATATCAACAAGCTTTCCTGAACCAGTACCAGTTCCTATAAACACTTGGACCCCCACTGCTAATGCTGTTCTTGCTGCCTCTACCTTTGATTTCATCCCACCAGTACCTACCTTAGAACCCGCCCCAGAAGCGGCATCTACCAATTCGTCATCTATCTTCGGAAGGAAATTATATTTCTTAGCATCTGGGTTTGTCCGTGGATTGCTATCATAAATTCCATTGATATCTGTAAGGATTATTAAGAAATCGGCGTGAACGAGCCCGCCAACGAGTGCTGATAACATGTCATTATCTCCGAATGTTAGTTCCTCTACCGACACGGAGTCATTTTCATTAATAATAGGCAGTACATTTCTTTTTAAAAGCTCTGATAGTGTTGCACTCGCATTTTTATATTGATCTTTGTACAGGAAGTTTTGTCTAGTTAAAAGTAATTGTGCCGTAACAACCCCATGTCTTTTAAATTCTTCCGTGTAAGCTTGAAGCAATAACCCTTGCCCAACTGCTGCAGAGGCTTGTTTGCCAGCAATCGTGACTGGGCGTGATGAATAACCGAGTTTCGTAAAACCCGCTGCAACGGCTCCAGATGAAATTAAAATGACTTCGTGACCGAGTTGCTTTAAGCGAGCAAGGGCATCAACATGATCATGTAATTTCTCGGTACAAAGTCCACCATTTGTATTCGTCAGTGAACTACTTCCTATTTTGACGACGATTCTCTTTTTTTTCACAACCTATCACCCCCGATTTTTAAAAATAAAAAAAGCCCTTCCATCCCTATAAAAAGGACGGAAGAACTTAGTCTTTCGCGGTACCACCTTCATTGACACTAGACCTATTCTAATGCCCACTTTAAAATTCCATTAACGCAGGAAAACGGTTAGGTTTTGCCTAACAGTTCAAGGGGTAGGTTCGGTAGATTAGCAAGTTGTGAAATCTTTCAGCCTCTCGAATTTCACTCTCTTTTACCTGATTTCTACTTATTAGGTCCCTATCAACACTATAAATATATAGAATTATATTAGAATTTTTAGGATATTGATTAGCCATATTATGTACGATGATGAATCTAATGTCAATGTAAAAAATATAGAGATTGCGAAGTGGTTTATGGAATTCTTGGTTATTACACACACCCACTGGAAACAATAAAGACAAAGTTATGTGACACATACTAAATTATGAGATATGAAGGAGAGAAATATGGCATCTTCTGATTTATACCGTACAGAAAATGACTCTTTGGGACAAATAAAGGTTCCAATATCAGCGTATTATGGATCTCAAACACAAAGGGCTATTGATAATTTTCAGATAAGCGGAACAAGGTTACCTCGTTCATTTATAAAAGCACAAGGAATCATTAAAGCCGCGGCAGTAGTTGCAAATATGGAAGTGGGTAAAATATCATCAGAAAAAGGGAAGGCGATTTTATTAGCATCTGAGGAAGTCATTGAAGGAAAATGGGATAAACACTTTGTTGTCGATGTCTATCAAGCTGGCGCTGGTACATCTCAAAATATGAATGCAAATGAAATTATTGCAAATCGGGCCTCAGAATTTCTCGGCGGTTCCCTGGATAATCAGCTTATTCACCCAAATGATGATGTAAACATGTCTCAATCAACAAATGACACCTTTCCTTCAGCCTTAAATCTTGCAGCAGCTGATCATATTGTACATAAGCTCCTCCCTGCCATTTCACAACTACAGCGGGGACTCGAGAAAAAATCGGAAGAACTCATGACGGTATTAAAATCTGGACGTACTCATTTACATGATGCTGTCCCAATACGGCTAGGACAAGAGTTCTCAGGTTTTGCAGGAACGATTAAAGAAACGTATGCTGAGATTGAAAAAACACTTGATGCTTTTTACGAAATTGGCTTAGGTGGTAATGCTATCGGAACGAAAATCAACTTAGACCCAAACTATATTTCCAAAGTGATTAAGGAAGTATGTACTCGCACCAAATTACCGTTTCGTGAACCCGAGAATATGTTTTCATTTATGCAAAATAGAAATGCTCCCATTCGGATGATGCTAGCACTTAAGGAGTTCTCTATCCATTTAATTAAAATCACAAGTGATTTACGCTTGCTAAGCTCCGGTCCAAGAACAGGATTAACGGAAATCACACTGCCCTCTGTTCAACCTGGCTCGACAATTATGCCTGGAAAAGTCAATCCCGCTATTTTAGAAATGACACATATGGTTTGCTGTCAAATCATCGGTTTTGAAACCGCGATGGCAACAGCGGGCATGGCAGGTCAGTTGGAAATCAATGTCATGATGCCAGTAATCGCGTATACCCTGCTACATTCAATTGAGTTGCTTTCAAATGCTATTCCTACACTTGTAACAAAGTGCATTAGTGGGATACAGGCAAATGAAGAACAATGTAAAAAGTGGATGGAAGCAAGTTTGTCACTTGTAACGGGAATAAGTCCTAAGATGGGGTACGATGTTGCTTCACAAATTGGCAAACAAGCAGATGAAGAAAATAAAACAATAAAACAAGTGCTTCAAGAAAAAGGTTTACTAACAGCTGAGATTGAAAAACTTTTAGATCCTAGAGGAATGGTTTAACGATACAGACTAGGCGCTGTCCTTTTCGAAGGATAGCGCCGGTTGTAGTGCAAAAACTTATTTTAAGATAATATTCGCTTTTCCCCTTCAATTACTTGAATTGGATCAATATTTTGTGTGAACTCTAGGGTACCGATATACTTTGCGTTCTCATCGCGAACCGCGAAATATCGAATATACACATATTTATCGCGAAATTTTATCCAAAAGTCTTCGCTATCTTTCTTTCCAGATTTGAAGTCTTCCAATAGTTCCTCAACTACATGGGCACTTTTAGGTGGATGGCAATTTTGGACGGTGCGGCCGATTACTGCTTTAGTTCGGGCAAAGATTCTCTCTTTTCCATGAGAAAAGTAGCGGACAATATCATCCTCGTCAATGAATGTAATATCAACTGGCAAATGGTTTAACAGCAGCTCCAATTGTTTTAAGGATAAAATCCCAGTTTCCATCTTAATATATCCTTCAGAAATGGCCTTCTCATCAAGTGCTTTCCTTTCAGGCATCCATTTTTCTGCAGGACCTGTTAAACAAAATCCAATTTCATCACTTTCATGCGCTATTTTTACCCATTCATCTTCTGTTAAATTCACTAAGGCCATCGGAAAGAGAATGTTCTCTTCTCTGTAAATCATGTCGCCTACTTCTCTAATGATATATGTAACAACATCAATAACAGCCAGCTTTGATCCGTTGTAATTTGTCAACTGATGTTTCGCATCTTTAATCGCATCACGGATGTAATCATCAATTCTCCACATATTTTTGGTAGGTCCAAATATTCCGTATTTTTCTAAATAGGGGAATAATAGATTCTCTTTACGACTGTAATGTTTATCAATGTCAAATAAAAGATTGCAATCTCCTATTAATTGATACACATTTTGATCTGTATCTTCTTTTTCAAACTGTTCTAAGTGCAATTGGACCTGGTTTTTTATGAGCTTATTAATTTCTTGGTTTTCTAGTTTAAAAGTATGAACCGGGTGACCTGGAAGATCTTCGGGCTTTTCGGATCTCTGAATTTCCTCGATTGAGCCTTTAAAAATTTCTGTGTGTGCTGAGTATATGCGTTGCATTTCAGCTTTCGAGATACCGCTCTCTTCCATTTCATGATGTTGGAGCTGTGATATTTCCGCGACGGTGACTTTTCCAAGAGCCTTATCAAAATAAGCTTTTACCTCAGCGACATCTTTTCCGTTATAAAGGTCAGTAAAGATTTGTTTTAACTTCGCTTGACGTTCTAAATTAGTAGTCGTTTGTTGTTCACGGTTATTTATGAATTCACTCATAAGGGATTCTCCTTTGGTATGGAATTGTATTTTCACTACAAGTGAGAATATCTCTCATAAACACCGTACCATTTATTAAATATTAAAGCCGTGATATTAATCACCAGTATCTTTAAAATTCTCCACCATATCTCAAGTAAATTTCAACATATTGACAAAACGTGATATATATCATTTTTTTACTGTTTAGGAATTTGAATTTCAGTTGATGTTAAGTGATTATGATTTAACCAAAATAAGGTCCTTTCTTCATAATCTCTTTCCAATCTCAATAAACAAACTCTATTTTTGAAGAAAACGCTACCCGATATTTGTTAAAGCGTTTCCTCGGGAATTACAAACCAAACCCTAACTCAAATTTACGCGATCGCGCCTATTAGCTCAATAAATTAACTACCCTATCTTTCACTTCAAGTGGTAAAGATTGTTGCAGAGCCTCTTCTAACAATCTTGGATGTTTTACGCCAGTAGTTCTTAAATGATCTTCAATAAGAACTGCTTTATTTTGTTTGTCTGGAATTAACCAGTACAAAATATACCAATCTTCCAGTGAACATAAAGGAATATCCACCCCATTTATTTTTTTGTGGGCTACAATTGATTCCTCTTTAAGCGATAATTTATAAACCCCTTCGTTATGTTGTATTGCAAATCCACCCATTATATCTATATCAATATTATTAATACAATATTTAGTGAAATAGCTTGTTCGAAAGGGGTTAGAACGTTTGGCTTCTATAGTTCTCGCAATGGGTGATATAATTTCATTTAAATGATCGGCATTAATTTCATCCACTAAAATATCTATATCATTAGGTTTATCTATTAATTTATGAAAATTAAGTAGAAGTGAACCACCAACTCCCCAAGTAATTTTCTTGTTATTTACTCGATCACCTATAAAAGATAAGGTTTCTAACACATTCATTCTCCTTTATAAATTTTTTCTTTTGTAATTCTTTGTTTTTATTATGGTTTAAAGACTTATCTAATAATAGATTGTACACTACCAGGGTTAATGGAATGTTTTTGGGCCTTCCTCTGTTGTAGGGTCGAGCTAATCTATTGAAATTCCTTTTTTCTTGGGAACATTTTACTCATTTACTTGGTTGACTACCTTCTTTATCAATGTCAACAAACCACGACAAAATTGTCGTACTATCTCGGACATTTTTCTCTTTAATTTCGTTCAATAAAGTCCATACGCTTTCCTCATTAGTAAACCTCTCAAATGGTTTAAATATTTCTATTGGATTTACAAAGTTCACGTTAGGACATTCAACAAGCCCATCTGTGGTTAGAAATATATGATTTCTACCTTGCCAGAGTTCCTTTCTACCAGTACTGAATCAGGGAACCTCTAATTCAAAAGTGTTAACTTTTCCAATCCATTCATAAAAGCTACGGTGATTTTGTTGGTATTCGTTTAGGACTGATAGTTCTGGGTGATTTAGATATAGGATACAATCACCAATCGACACCAAAGAAATTTGTCCTTTCGCACTACACATAAAAAGGCTGTTTCTCCTTGAACGTTTTGACAAGCTTCTTTAAAACTCCCGCTTTCAAAAGTAGATAGAAGTAGGTTCAATAAACGGTCAAAGGATTCTTTTGCTGATAATGTTAAAATGTTTTTTATATCAACTTTAAGTGATTGAATAGTAATTGAAAATTACTTTATACAAGAAAATGCTAACACTACTGGAATTCTATTCCTTCTTACAAATTCCTCTTCATTACTAAAATGTTCTCGTTTTGGTGTACCTTCACGTAAGTCTATGACCTTAAATCCCACATGTGTCAATGATGTAAAGTATTGTTCAATCGTACGATGGTATTTTACGACTACTTTTTCAATCCAAGGTTCCTTCCTTTCACCATCATTAAAATAATTGTCAACTATCCAGTTACTTCGTTTATCTCCTGATAGTTTGCTAGCAAATGTAGAAGTTGTTAGAGGATGCTGAACACTAAAAACAAATTGTCCATTTGCATTTAATGTATTATATATTTGTTGAAATAATTGATTAACATCTGAAACATAATGTATCGCAAAGCGGGAGGTAACAAGGTCAAAATTTCCGATTGGATAGTCAAACGTTTCCATTGATTCACATAGAATTTCAGCATTTTTTTCTTGTAGGTTAGATTTTGCTAATTCAACCATTTGCTCAGAGCCTTCTAAGCCAGTATAAGATTTTGCTCCTAGTTGTAATAATTCCTTCCCAAATAAAGCATCACCACATCCTAAATCTAAGATGTTCTTTTCAAAAAAATCCCCAATCATTTCGTAAATGATTGGTCCTTCAATTGCATTATTAGGACTGTCTTTCCTCTCCCTTCTTTTTAAATAATTTGATAGAAAATCCTGCTGATTATACACACTTGCTCCTCTGTATTCCACGTTTCATCCCCCACTCCTCATTCCGAAATTTACTTCCGCATCAACAATGTAACTGTATTAATGGTAAGTATAATATTGTTTGCCAGTTTTCTCGACCATACCCTAATATTTACTCAACCAATCTATCGCAGCGCTCAACTTGTTGTTTATCTCCTCGTCACTCTCTGTATAATACTAATACATTATTAACCATATAAGTTTTATGAGCTACCAGATTATAAAATAAACAAGAAATACTGTTGAAATTATGTAGAATTATAAGATTGATCTTATTCTATTGTTTTGTTCGAAAAAACGGATATCTAAAATTTCTATCTAGCTGTTGCTAACAATTAGAGGCTTTTTAAAAAAAAGAAAATATTATTACAGAATACTATTTATTATATAATGATTTTATATTAAAATATTTTATGTCATATAAAAAGGAGTGGGCGTAATTAATGTTATTTGAGTCACTAATTTCAACTGGAAATACAATACTATGGTCGTACTTACTTATTGCATTACTAATTATTTTAGGAATTTATTTTACTTTACGGTCAAATTTTGTGCAATTTCGTTATATCGGTGAGATGTTCAGACTATTAGCCGATAAAGCTACCGTATCAACTACAGGTACTAAAACTATATCTTCTTTTCAAGCTTTTTGTATTAGTACGGCTTCCCGTGTTGGTACTGGTAATCTGGCGGGTGTTGCAATCGCCATCTCTATCGGCGGACCGGGAGCTATTTTTTGGATGTGGCTAATCGCATTACTAGGGGCAGCATCAAGCTTTATAGAAAGTACTCTTGCGCAGGTCTACAAAGTCAAAGACAAAAACGGATTTCGAGGTGGTCCAGCCTATTATATGGAAAAAGGCTTGCAAAAACGCTGGATGGGTATTGTTTTTGCGGTATTAATCACTTTGGGTTTTGGTCTAATATTTAACTCTGTTCAAGCAAACACGATTTCAATTGCATTTGAATCTGCATTTGGTGTAGATAGACTTACAGTTGGAATTATTATTACTATTATTACTGCTTTCATCATCTTCGGTGGAGTTCAAAGAATTGCAAAAGTTTCACAAATTATCGTTCCCGTTATGGCTTTACTTTATTTAGCCGTAGCCTTTTACATTATGGCTATTAATATTACAGAGTTGCCTGGTATTATCGCACTGATTTTCTCAAGTGCATTTGGATTAAATGAAGCAATTGGTGGTGGAATTGGTGCTGCAATTATGAACGGAGTAAAACGTGGATTATTCTCCAATGAAGCAGGTATGGGTAGTGCTCCAAACGCAGCCGCTACTGCCCATGTCACCCACCCGGCTAAACAAGGATTTATTCAAACATTAGGAGTTTTTACAGATACAATATTAATATGTAGTGCAACAGCATTTATGATTTTATTATCGGGATCATTTACTGATGGTAGCTTAACTGGTATTGAGCTAACACAAGTAGCGATGAGATCACATATCGGAGTATGGGCAAACAGTTTTGTGGCCATTGCTATTTTATTATTTGCATTTAGTTCAATTATAGGAAACTACTATTATGGAGAAACCAACATTGAATTTATTAATTCAAATAAGAAGTGGTTATTCATTTATCGTATCGCTGTGATCGGTATGGTTATTTTTGGTTCGGTAGCAAGTATCCAGATAGTATGGGATCTAGCGGACTTATTTATGGGACTAATGGCATTGATTAACCTGATTGCGATTTTCCTTCTCGGCAAAGTTGCGATAGCAGTATTAAAGGACTATACTGACCAAAGGAAACAAGGCAAAGATCCTGTGTTCTATGCTTCTTCTATAAAAGGGTTAAAAAATACCGACTGCTGGGAAGATGTAGAAGATAGTAAGCTTGAAAAAGAGGCTTAGAATAAGGTTTTGAGTATTAAATAGAGTCAAGGAGGAGATATTTCTCCTCTTTTTTTCATTGTTTAGGAATTTATAAAATTGTAAGGTTGTGTAAACTTCGTGTCTTTGTCTATCTACGTCTAGCTCCAGGCGCCACCCGGCTCTATGGTATAAGCCAATCCGTCCGGAAGGTAAAGAACAACCTTCCAGCCGGCTTGTCTTATGCTTGACATGCACAGGATGTGCTGATGTCGATGTTCGCCACAGGATGTGGCGGGTTTTAATCAACGCGCCGATAGGCGGGCGCCCTGCGCTTTTCTTGAGTTAAAGGGGAATCGACTTATTTGATGGGATTATAAACCTGTCCCGATGTTTATTTATTCGTATTTTCGATTACATATTGAATAAACCCATCCCGGTGCCCTTCTTGGTCAATGATTTTACGCACATAATGGGGGTCCCTTAATAATCCCGTAATCATAGAGGCTTTTACAAAGTCCTTAATTCTAGGTTGCTGAATCAATTCTTTGAACCATGGCTCTTGTTCAAGTTCTACCCAAAGTTCCTCTATGTTTGGTTCTTTAATGCGAAGGATGTATTTTTGGACGAAGTTAATGATTAAGCCAATCGTCAATAAACTGAGCAATAAAAAAATCATGTTCGTCTCTCCTCTTTAGAGTGATTCGGTCATCAGGCTATATTATTAGAGGTTGAGAAAGGCCTTAAAACAATAACATATGATGAAACGCTAGTGTTTTACATCTAGTTTCAGTAGTTATTAAAAATAAAACGCTAGGATGATAGGATGGGTTCATTCATCATTTGGCTAATTTGTGTAAATTACTTATCCTTGATATTCGTAGATAGTGCGTTTCTATTTATTTTATTCATTCCCTTTACTACTGATTGTATCCAAATAACGATTAAAGGTAACGTCCGCTTATTTTTAAAAAGCTAAGAAAGCATAAAAGATTGTACCTAGTTTTAGTGTCTAGCTCCGGGCGCCCTGCGCTTTTCTTATGGCCTGCTTTGTAACGGTTGCCGATAAAAAACGTCTTAGTATACAATAGCTTTGAAAGGATGTGGAATGATGGCAATTACTTTACCTCACATTGAAGATTCGAACAGAACATTGTATTTACCACCAAAAGGAGATTTTGAAATCTTTACTGATGATTCCCACTATACGGAAAAAGTTAGAGAATGGGGTTTATCAACTACGAAAGAAGTCAAAAAACAGTTCTGGTACAAGGAAGCAACACACCAGCGTCTTGTCACCATCAAAGGCTATGAGGTGTACGGGGCAGGAAATGACTCTAACACCATCATCATCGAGTTCCAAGACGGAAATCTGAGTTGTATTCACCCCGCTTATTTAAAGGAAATGCAGTCACCTAGTTTCGGTAAAGCAATTACGTTTTCAGGAGACAAGGAAGCGCACGTTGAAAAAGAATCACCATCAATTCCCACTCCTACTAAAGAATCCAAAACAGCTGTTACAGAAGCAAAGACGACTGAAATGAAAGAGAAAGTGAAAAAGGAAAAACCAGCAAAACTTGATTTACCTCTAGAAAAGCTGCATTTCACCGCGACTGTTAAACAGTTCGCATTAAGTTGGAATCACTTTAATGAAGAACATGACGAAATAGTTGTTTTGGAGAATGTCATCATTGAGCAGGAGAACCCAATTGAAGTGGGACTAGCTTGGTGCTCTCATTCGAAAACCTTGAAAAAGTTTGAATTAGCGCCTGGGGAGATGCTTGAATTTGATGGGAAAATCACTAAAAAGAAATTGCCTAAAGGAAAAGACGTGGAAGAAGAGTTTATAGTGGAGGAACCTGTTTTATATAAGGTCAATAATCCTTCTAAAATCAAGAAAAGCTAAAGGTGAAATTTGTACCTTTAGCTTTTTACATGTATAGAAAATCATACCATATGAGTTTCTTTTATATGTCCACTGACGTCTAGCCCAAGCCCTAAGGTGACTAATGGACTTCCTTCTCCTCCATAATTGAAAACTTGAGCCGGAACGACAATTAAAAGGCCTAGTAGATGTCGTTCAAACGAAAGAGTTGTGCTTTAGTGTCGCGTTAATTACGTTGTTACGATTGTTGTGGGCTTTCTTTTTGCTCGAAAAACGATTCCACTACAACAAACATTCACAAACAAAATATGATATTTCGTCCAAGTTATGGTATAATAATTTACAGAATTATCAAATATTACTTCATATACTTAAGGAGGATTCTATGTATCAGTTAAAAGAAAAAGAGATGCTATTCATTTACACAGGTCCAGATGGATCAGGAAGAAAAACGTTAGCTAAAATGGTTTCGACAGCTTTCGACATGGAAACAGTCCCCTCATTTACTACTCGTGCCCCCCGTCCTTTCGAAAACAATGGAAAAGATTATCACTTTGTAAGTGAGGATACGTTTCTGCAAATGAAGCAACAAGATGAATTTTTAGAGAGTGTTGATATTCATGGCTACCATTACGGTATTCGTGAAATAGATATTAAAAAAATTTTCAACAAACATAAAGTTGTTTATTTAACAATGAATATAGAAGGTGCCCAGCTTCTAAAAGACTTGTATAAAGATCAGGTTGTACGAATCTTTATTTCAGCAGACAGGGATACTGTTATTCAAAGACAAAAAGAACGTGGCGACGATGATTTAGCTATTCAACGCCATATGGACTACTATGACAAAACGATGGCTTATAACACCGAATGTGAACATGTCTTCCAAAACTATGATTTACCTCAGGTTTCATTCCAAATTAGTGAAGTCATAGAATCTTATTTAGATAGAAAGTTAATTGAAACTGATTATTGATTTGTTTTTTAGAGCGTAGGAGCGTGAATATTTCATGCTCCTGGCACATTTCCTTTCGTACTATCTTCTGCCATCCCTTTTTTAGATTTATCCTATCAAATGTAAAAAAACATAAACTAGTAATTATAAAAAATTATATTATAGGAAAACATTAGAGTAAGAAAAAAACAGATCGCAAAGGATCTATGTCCCTGGGATCTGGTTTTTTAGCCAGACTTTGGACTTAAACCCGTAGAAATCCCGCCAAAATGGGATTTCTACTTTTAATTTGATCACTACAACCTTTTTCCGACAACCTCGTTTTGCTGTTTTGTTCCCCTTTTAAATTGTCCAATTCTTCATTTAACAGACGTTGCTTTGCATTCTCTAAAGAAAATCGTCTCTGAGGCAAAATGGTATCCACCAGCAATAAATAATATTCCAGCCAAAACCGTACTAAGGTCTGGTGGTCGCACATCCCACATTTTTTTCCGAGGCTTTGTTTTTTCTAAAGAATTCATCATCTTCAAGTGAATTTCCCTTTTCTCTTCTTCATTTAATTCGATCTTTTGGAATCTAGTCAATGTTTCATCAATAACGGGATTATCATTATTCGCTTGATGATTATAGCCCTCCTTGATCATCTGGTTTTTAGGCTTCTAACGCTTGGTATAAAGTGATTTTCACTTTACCCTCAGTCAAGTTTAAGATGTCTACGGTTTTTTTGGATTGTTAACCCTTTTATCATCCGCAAAATGATTACCTCCCGATAAGACCTTTTAACCTGTGAAGCGAATGGTAAAACTCTGCTTCGGTTTCTTCCAATTCTGTTACTTTCTCTGGAAGATTGTCATTCGTTGTAAGAGAAGAGTAAGAATCAATGACAAATCTTATCCCTACATCAACATGGACCTTACCTAGTATTCTCCTACCTGTTTAGCTTCCTCTGTTAATTGCTTGTTCAAAAAATCGATAAGATAGTTTTCTTTGTACATCACAAAACTAGGCATGTGTGCATAGTATAAATCAAACCTGAAGAGGTTCACATAAGGTGAAAAAGGAGGGATTTTAGATGACATTAACACTCGCTCATTGGTTATATTTCCTTGTTACCTTGGCTGTTATATTAACCATGATTTTCAAGAAGGGTGTCGTTTTACCGACTTTATTAGGTACGTTCCTTGTAGCGTGGGTTTATAAAGGGAGTCTTGTAGGTGGTTTCACTTCCGTTTTTAACGCAAATTTAACCGCTGCAAAAGAATTGTTTAGTATTTTTTTAATTATTACGTTTATGGTTGCTTTACTTCAATCATTAAAGGATCTGGGCGCAGATAAACAAATGATTTCTCCTATAAAAAAGGTGATGAAGAATGGCCATATTGCTTATTTTACACTCGTCGCAGTCACATATGCTATTTCTCTCTTTTTCTGGCCTACTCCAGCAGTTCCTCTCATTTGTGCATTACTCGTACCAGCAGCCGTAAGAGCCGGTTTACCTGTAATGGGTGCCGCTATGGCAGTAGCCCTTGCTGGTCAAGGAATGGCACTTTCTTCAGATTATGTCATCCAAGTTGCTCCTGGCTTAAGTGCTACAGCCGCAGGAATTGATCAGGCCCTTGTTGCCCAAAAGGCACTAGTATTATCACTTGTAGCCGGTATCGTCGCAATTCTACTTGGTTACCTAGGGTTCAGAAAGCACATGCGTAAATCGGATGACCCTATTATCGAAAAAGAATTAATCCTACTACAAAGTAAGCAGGATGAAGCTGGTAAAAATAAACCTGTTCATCAGGGAGTAAAAAGTAAATTTTTTGCGATTTTAGTTCCTTTATCGATGCTTGCAGTGATGATTTTCATGATTTACACAAAGCTGAGTGGCGGCCGAATGGGTGGATTTGAAGGTGGAGATGGTGCTGCATTTATTGGCGGGGTTGCCGTTCTATTACTCGCCTTAGCTACTCTTACAAAAGACAAAAGTGAAGCTTTAGAGAGAATTAGTGAGCATATAACGGAAGGATTTGTTTTTGCATTTAAAGCAATGGGACCCGTTATTCCAATAGCAGGCTTCTTCTTCCTTGGTAGTGGAGATTTTTCGGCAAGTATTTTATCTCTCGGAGATCAAGCCAGTCCAGCCTTCCTTTTTGATTTAGTTCAGGCAGGTCAGACGGTCATCCCTGAGAATATGGTATTAACGGCCTTTGGGATTTTACTCATCGGAATCATCACCGGTTTAGATGGATCTGGATTTTCTGGATTACCATTAACAGGTGCATTATCAGGGGCATTAGCATCAAATTCAGTTGATCCATCTACCCTTGCAGCTATAGGACAAATGGGTTCGATTTGGACTGGTGGAGGAACAATCATTGCCTGGTCCTCCCTTGTCGCTGTTGCGGGGTTATGTGGAGTTCCTGTTATGGATCTTGTTCGAAAAAACTTCAAGCCGGTTATCATAGGTCTAGTCATATCAACCATTGTTGCTTTATTTATCTGGTAAAGTAATACCATCCCCATGTTTCCCATCAAACCGAATACGCTTGAAAGAATATAGTATTTAAGCCCAGTCTTGTTAAAACATTAACAAAACTGGGCTTTCGTAATGATGAAATACATAAGTACGGCATTAGCTATAAAGGTGATATGACACCATTTATATGTAATACGTATCAGTAAACACAATCTTTACCCAAAAATAAGGCTCCCTTACCCCATTGTTCAAATCAATTCATCACCAAATCTAGCGGGTTCTGAGGAAATAAATAGTAGTCCTACAGCCTTTATCCCATTTATCTTCTTTGCATACCTAGTCATTCTTATTAATATCTTCTATGGATATACTGGTATTTCAATCGCAAAAAAGGATTATGTGGATACAGCATCTACTCCCCCACTATCTCAGCCAGTACAAGAATCAATTTAACCTATATAGGATGTGAACATTTTGGTAGAATCAACAATTACAGTCAAAATAATAGGTACAGCACAAGATGGTGGCATTCCACAACCAAATTGTTTTTGTAACAATTGTATAGAGGCGATTAATAATCCAGACAGTAAAAGATATGCTTCATCACTTGGGATCCTTTTGCCCGATTTTAAAAAGTGGTATTTGATAGATGCCACACCTGACTTTAAAGATCAATTACTTTTGGTAAATAAAGAACAAAAAGATTCAATGAAATTAGATGGTATTTTTCTAACTCACGCTCATATTGGTCATTACACTGGTATAATATTTCTAGGAAGAGAAGCAATGTCAACGAAAGAGTTGGATGTGCTTGCTGGTGAAAAATCACGAAAATGTTAACAGATCATGCTCCATGGAAGCAATTAATCGAATTAAATAATATTAAAATCAATCGTTTAAAAGTGGCTGAAGATGTATCGTTGGAGCATTTAACGATTACTCCAATAGATGTACCCCATCGAAACGAATTTTCCGAAACCTTTGCTTTTATTATCAGTGGACCAAATAAAAAGATTCTATATATCCCTGATATTGATCGGTGGGAGGATTGGGATCTTAGCCTGATAGAAATGGCTTCAAATGTGGATTATTGCTTTATCGATGCAACATTTTATTCGGCCGATGAATTAATGCAATTAGGAAGAAATTATAAAGAAATTCCTCATCCTTATATAACGAATTCAATGGATTTGTTACAGGAAGTCGTTGATAATAAAAGCTGTGAAGTTTACTTCCTGCATTTTAATCATACAAACCCTGTATTAAATTCAACAAATTCAGAACATGCTAATCTTATTAATAGAGGGTTTAAAATGGCAAAAGAAGGAATGGAGTTTCATCTATAAAGGAAAAGGTAGAGCCACAACTTAAGTTGCTCTACCTTTTCCTTTTGTTGCTAGGGCAAGCAAACTTAACCTGAACTCTCGAACTGTTCATTTTAGACAGATTGGTTATTCACCGTTGGTATTCCGTCTTATGTATGACAATTAATCGACCTATTATCAAAAATACTGATAAAAAGAGCTAAAACTGTAATGATTGAATACTAGTCTCTTTTGTTTTTTAGTTCTTGAATTTCATATTTACTTAATTCTGATAGCTTAGCCACTAAAGAGACTTCAAGACCTTCCTCATGCATTTTCAAGGCTAAAGCTCGTTTCTCTACATCTCTCCCATTCCTATGACACATGTATAGATTTAGATATGAACAACTAGGATTACAGTCTGTTAATGACACTATAAGATTAGTGGCTACCTGGCTTTACCTCCTCCAATTGACGCTTTTCCTTTAATAGAATGACTCCAAGTAAGCCAATCATGGAGAAGATAACTGGAGTGATAAAACCATAGTAATATCCATCACTTAAACTACCCGAAACAGCCTCAGAATGGTCCAATATTTTTCCAAAAATGCTTGGCAGTAATATCGCACTTAAAAATCCACCTGTATTCGCGAATCCAGAGACAATGCCAGTTTCCTTTATAGGAAAAGATTGACGAACAGCGGCAAAAGTTAAAGCATTTGCCCCATATGCGAGGCCGATAATAAAGAAAAGTATAATTAACAAGATAAATGGTGGGTTGCCATTAAATACAAGAAAGGTTGACCAACTAACCAAAAGAATAGAGTGTACAACAATATACGGCCGTTTAATCATCCCTAACCGACTAGAAATCCAACCTGCTAGAGGTGCTCCAATAAGTGCCCCGATTAAACCAATCATAATCAACTGACTCGCATCTAAACGTGTCATTTCATACACATTCATCCCGTAAGGCACTCCCCAAGAACTGATAAATCCAACATATGTTCCAACAATCCCAAAGTGACATAAAAATAAAGACCATGATTGTCGATTCGAAAATATTCTTCGTAGTAAAACGAATGTTTTTTCACGTTGTATTTCACTTTTACTAAATACCAGTTGGTTCGGTTTTTTTAAGAGTACAAAATAAAGGAGAATGCTACTTAAACATAATAGTAGGCCTAGTGAAAAAAATGCTGCCCTCCATCCTAGGAAGTCAATCATTAAGGAGAAAGGAACGGTCGCCAATAGAAAACCGAGGCTCCCTGTCATCGCTGCCACACCAATTAATCTCGTAAACTCCTTTGCATTAAACCACTGGCTCAAAATTAACACCATATTCACCCAGATGGTCGCATCCCCTGTCCCGGTCAAAATTCTGGCAAAAAACAAGATAAATTCATGCGTACTAAGACTGTAGATGATTGTACCTACTCCTGTAAGAATGGCACCAATTATGAGAAAAAAATTAGGTCCATACCGATCGGCTAAAATCCCCATGGGAATTTGCAAACCAGTGTACACAAAAAATTGAATACTTGTTAGTAACCCAATGGTTGTAGCCGTTACATTAAAATCCAACATGACTTGGTCTGTAATCAATCCCGGAGCGGTTCGTTGGCCTGACATTAACACATAAGTAAACAATACAGAAGCAAATACAACCCATCTAAATCGGCTATTTTGTTTGTCCAACTATATCTACTCCTGTTAGGCTTTTACTCTATATATATGGTTTTTGTATTGGTAGGAACCAGTTTTTTTTATAATTTTTTGGCTGTTGTCTAAAGGATTGTTGTTATTTTGGATAGTTCTATTAATTTTGTCCGTTGATTTCTGGTCTAGGCACTTATTTTCCGTGGGGAATCATAAGAAAAGCGCAGGGCGCCCGCCTATCGGCTTGGCTTATACCATAGAGCCGAGGGCATCCGGAGCTAGACACTAAAACTAAGTACAAACTATTATACTTTCTTATCTTTTGAGAAAGCCCAACTGCCGGCTTTTTCAAGTTCAGATTCCCTTCGGCGAGAAGTTAGGCAAGAGAATGGCGTACAATTGATTGTTGTTTCTGTTTGTCAAAGTAGTCTTCACCCAAGTTAAACCTTTCTAAAATAAAGATACACCGTCCCCTAATTATCTGGTTAAAAGAAAAAAATTCACTCGGACAAAAAACCTGTCCCTCCGTCCCTGTTACATAACATCAAGGCTAACTTCTCCGATCCCTTCATAAGTAGCTTCGTATCTTCCTTTTTCTAATACTTTAGGCATAATAAAGGTACCTGATGAGATAACCATCCCCTTCTTTATTGTATGACCAGTGGTGGCTAGTTCGTCTATCAGCCATTTTATCGCATTGATAGGATGCTCAAGAACTTGACTTGAAGATCCTTTATCAACAACTTCGCCATTAAATTTCAGGGTACCAGGCACATCATTTAGTTTTTCAAACGTAAGTCCTTCAATAGGAGTACCTATAATTACTTTACCTGCAACTGCACTGTCCGCAATTATCTGCCCTAAAGTAAGCTTTGGGAACCAGTCTGTAAAACGGGAATCTGGAATTTCAAGTCCTGGTGCAACACTGGTTTTAGCAAGAATATCATCCAAACTATCCTCTGTCGAAAGATCCGCTTTTACAAGGAACATTAGCTCGATTTCAATAAGAGGAGAGAACATGTCATTAAGTAATATATTTCCATTAGAAAGATTAGAAGTTGTTAACGCGCCATATAGAGGTGTATTTGAGTTGAACAAACTTTGGGTTTGCTTACTCGTTAAACTGATTTTATACCCTATAAGCTCCTCATTGTTAATTGTTCTTCTTCTAGTAGTGACTTCGTGTTGAATTTGATAAGCCGCTGGTTTTTCTAGCTCATCTGGAAAGGTTTCTTTGGAAAGGGGCTGATTGTTTTTATATGCACTTAGTATTGTTTCCTCTAATTTATTGTTGTATGTAGTGTTAGTCACTTTAACTCACCTTTCACATTGAATTTTTGGGACGTAGGGACAGGTTTGTCGTCTGGCAACCTCTCATCCATGATATTTGCAAATTAGGTAATACCAATTTAGGGAATGTCCCTGCTTCCCGAAGAGAGACGAGCTTTCTTCGTCCCTAATGTGGCTCTACATGAACATGAACATCATATACACCGTAAACTTTTATCATGACTTTTTCGATATGGGTTGCGATATCATGAGCTTCTCTAATGTCTAAAGTTGAATTTACAAGTATCACTACATCTATTACTTCATTATTTCCATAATTTCTCCCTTTAATTTCTTTTATTCCTTTAACTCCATCTACTTTTGAAATGACATCCCGATAAAGTTGAATCTTATTTTCATCGAATCCATCTGAAAGTTCATGAGAAGCTTGTTTAAAGATTTCCCAAGCTGTTTTACATATTAATAATCCTACAATAAAGGCAGTTAATGTGTCTAGCCAAGGCATATTAAATTGAGAACCCAATATACCTACAGCTGTTCCTATACTTACCCAAGCATCTGAAATGTTATCTTTTGCGGCTGCCATCACGGCTTTACTATTAATTTTAATAGCCAATTTTTTATTGTAACGATAAACAAAATACATGGCTATTGCAGCAAAAATGCCTACGTAAGCAGCAGTAATGTCAGGTGACTCTTTTCCACCTTGAAACAAAGAGGTAATAGCATCAACCAACACTTGTAGACCAACGGCTAACATGATAAAAGAAGCAAACATTGATGCAATTGTTTCACTTTTCCAATGACCGTAACCATGATCTTTATCAGGTGGTCTTTGTGAAAGCTTTAGTCCAATAAGTACAGCAATAGATGCTATGATATCGGTTGCATTGTTTAGACCGTCTGCTTTCAAAGCAGCAGAGTCAGTCATATAGCCAATAACTAATTTCATGATAGAAAGAACGATATATGCAATAATACTAATGATTGCTCCACGTTCGCCTAATTTCAGATCATGATACTTTTCATTTTCCATCCTTCGCCCTCCATATAAATTCAGTACTTGAATAGGATATCAAATTAAATATGAGTGGGTCTATAGTAACATTTTTGTGTCGTTTGAAATAAATGGACTACATATAAAAGTGTTTCGTAAGGGAAATAAGTCTTTGGGAAAATTACACCAAAACATTAAAAACACACGTGTAGCTCATTCTGGATTGATTAGAAAGGAATCGATTTTTTCTATTTTGTCCCTATAGATGTTGCCCCATAATGATGAGCTATACTATTATTAACTCAAATTAATAATAGTATTGAACCAACTAGGATAATTCTTTAAAAAAATGCCAGTCCCTCTAGAACGCCCTAGGGACTGGCACTTATTCACAATTTTATTCACGATAAATTTATTGTAGTTATAACTTTTTCTATACCATCTTCAAACAATTTCCTCTGAAAAACTTTTTCGCGTATGTATTTATTAACAACTCTCTCCATGAGTAAAAGGTCTGAACCCTTTGATACAATACAAGGATTCAGACTAGCAAAACTATTGACCTCTTCCCTATCAAAACAATTCGAAATTGAGTGAGTAATGCATGTTTCTGAAACTGATTATTCGCTCGCTAACATTAGTTGTACCTTAAAACTAAATAACCGGATAATACTGATCATACCTCGGATTATAATAGTATGGCGGTCTAGGTCCGATTTTAGGAACATTGAATTTGTTCTTATTGTTGGCATATATCATTTCTTCTATTTCTTTGGACTGAGGTATTAATAATAACTTTACTTCAGGATTGTAATAAAATTGCATTACGCTACCCTCCTAAGATCCTATTTCTTTTAATCGTATTCAGCCTACTCAGGTAATGAGCCTGTACTAGTTAGTTGAATCACTAGTCAAGCACGATAGTCGCCTATTTAACATAATGTAATCTGACATTCGTTTTATTTAGGAGGATGACCAGAAATGGCTGAAGATAAAACCAACGAAAAATATCCATTGTATCCCAACTACGGAAAAATAACGCGCTATGAAGACATTGCACTTACTGTTCCTGAACAACGTCAATACCGTCAACCCGGGGTCGAAAATTTAATGGTACCAAGACCGATTATCGAGAATCCTAACTATAAAGGCAGTGGGAAATTAAAAGGCAAAGTAGCTCTAATAACAGGTGGTGACAGTGGTATGGGTGCAGCGGCCGCGATTGCTTTTGCAAAAGAAGGTGCCGATGTAGCCATCGCTTACTTAGATGAGCATGAAGATGCAAATCGCACAAAAAGTAGAGTTGAAGAGCTTGGACAGCGTTGCCTATTATTACCAGGTGATCTTAGAAAAAAACAGCAATGTATCGATATAGTCGAAAAGACGATTGAAACGTTTGGTGAACTTCATATCCTTTGTAATCATGTTGGTATCCAATTCCAACAACATAGCTTACTAGATATTACCGATGAACAGTTTGATGATACCTTTAAAGTAAATATTTACTCCCATTTTTACACTACTCGTGCAGCACTAAAATACTTAAAAGCTGGGAGTTCGATTATTAATACCGCTTCCGTTGTTGCATTTTACGGTAATGAACAATTAATGGATTACACAGCGACAAAAGCAGCAAACGTTGGGTTTACCCGTGCTTTGGCACGAAACTTGGTTAGCAAAGGAATTAGAGTAAATGCGATTGCTCCAGGAAAAATATGGACTCCCCTTATTCCATCAAGCTTTTCTGCAGATCAAGTACCACTAGCTGGAAATCCAATGGACCGCCAAGGCCAACCATTTGAAGTTGCACCAACGTTTGTCTATCTTGCATCAGATGATTCTAGATTTGTAACTGGACAGACGATGCATGTTAATGGTGGGCAGGTGTTTGGTTAACACCTTATAAAGTATATCAAACTGATGCAGAGGTTATTGAACTAATGGCTTCAGCGATGCAAGAAGTTACTAGGTGATTTCTCCCTTTTTTTAGTTTTTCTCCACATTTTAGGAACTACCTAATTAACAAAACTCCAGGCTTTTTTATTATAGGATCTATTAAATAGCCGATAATTTTACTACTATAATATAGTTTTTTACCTTTTTTTATCAACATCAATATTGTTTTTAAACAATCAGGGTAAGGAAATTAATTATCCCCGAAAACATTTCTCAGTTATTTTTTGAAAGGCTGTTTCCACAAATTTTGTTGCTTTCTAACAAATAGTGGGGAATGGGTGATTGGAGGCGAAAGGAATCGCTTTGTGCGAGGCGGGCGGTGAGCATACTCGGCGTACAGCGCCTGTTGGGCTCACCTTCCCGCTGCTCTCCCGCAGGAGTCCTGGACCTTTCGCTTCTATCAACCTTAAACAGTTCTTGTTCAAAGAATCTATTTAAAAACAACAATTTTTAAGAGCCATTTGAAAAGATAACCTTTTTTTCAACAGGTAATTGTAATTTAACTATCATGTTGTTAACGGCACTAAACAGGGCTTTTACAGATGAGGTCATAATATCAGCATCAATTCCGCAGCCCCAATATACATCACCATTCATAGCGGTAATCCCTACATAAGATACAGCATTTGATCCTGAGCCTATTTCTAGCGCATGCTCCTTATAGATTAGATCTTTGTAATGGATACCCAATTGGTTTTGAAGAACGTTGCTGATAGCATCTAGTCTACCATTTCCCACACCGATAAACTCATGTTCTTCTTTATTCATCAAGATCGATACAATTGTTTCGTAATGATCATTTTGAGTAAATCTGTAATTGATAAACTCGACAGGGGTATTAATATTCACATATTCGTTGGTGAAAATGTCATAGATTTCATTTGGCATAAGCTCCTTATGTTTACGATCCGAAACATTTTTAACACTATATCCAAAGCTTTCACGCATTTCGGCAGGCAGATCAAGTCCATACTTTTGCTGAAGCACATAACCGATTCCGCCCTTACCGGATTGGCTGTTAATTCGGATGATATCTCCTTCATATTCTCTGCCAATATCCATCGGATCAATCAGTAGATAAGGTACAGTCCAATACTGACGTTCTTTTTCCTCACGCCATTTCATTCCTTTGGCAATGGCATCTTGATGGGAGCCTGAAAATGCAGTAAAGACGAGTTCTCCTCCATATGGATGTCTTTCGTGAACCATCATTTTTGTCAACTTTTCATACCTAAAAATAATTTTAGGGATATTATCAAAATTAAGTTTTGGATCTACTCCATGTGAATACATGTTTAATGCAAGTGTTACAATGTCTACGTTACCTGTTCGTTCTCCATTTCCAAACAATGTTCCTTCAACTCTTTGCGCACCAGCAAGCATTCCCAGCTCTGCGTCTGCAACCCCAGTTCCTCTGTCATTGTGTGGATGGAGTGAAAGGATCACATTGTCCCGGTAGTTAAGATGGTCACTCATATACTCAATTTGACTTGCGTAAACGTGAGGCATGGACATTGACACCGTGGCTGGGAGGTTAATAATTACCTTGTTATCGGCTGTTGGCTGCCATACATTAAGTACCTGGTTGCAAATATCAAGTGCAAACTCCACCTCTGTCCCCGTGAAACTTTCCGGGGAATACTGATACTGAAAATCCCCTTCTGTTTTGGCAGCATATTTCTTAAGCATTTTTGCTCCAGTTACAGCAATATCAATAATTTGTTTTTTAGGCTTTTTGAATACTTGCTCACGCTGTGCCACAGATGTGGAATTGTACAGGTGCACAACTGCTTTATTCACACCTTGTAGTGCTTCAAATGTTTTACTGATAATGTGTTCTCTTGACTGTGTTAATACTTGAATTGTCACATCATCTGGAATCAAATCTTGTTCAATCAATGTACGTAAAAATGCGTATTCTGTTTCCGAGGCAGCGGGAAAACCCACTTCTATTTCCTTAAAACCTACTTCCAAAAGCAATTGGAAATATTGTAACTTTTCTTCCAGACTCATAGGGACAACCAAAGCCTGATTTCCATCTCGAAGATCCACACTACACCATGTAGGAGCTTCCATAATATATTCCTTCTCTGTCCATTTCAGGCTTTTTACTGGGGGCATAAAGTAACCTCTAGAATATTTTTCAATATTTTTCATTCTGACTCCCACCTTTTCCATGATAGTTAGTTTAATTAAAAATAAAAAAGCCTATCATCTCATAAGAGACGACAGGCTTTACCTACGTGGTACCACTCTTTTTGATTCATTAAAAAAACAACGAACCCACTAAAAGACTATATTACGGCAGTCAACCGTTAAGACCTACAAATCGGACTTACCACTCCTGGGTGAGTTGGGGAATTTATTGACTGTCTTTCACCAGCCGACAGCTCTCTATACAATAAATATTCCTTAATACTCCCGTTCATAGTGTTTTATTTATTATATTAATCTGATTATTTTAATTTTATAATGGTTTTAGATATTATTCAAGCCATAATTTATAAATTTGCTCCTATTTAGTCAGAACTTTTCTTAGAACATTTGGTGTAAGAAAAGGTTAGGTTTTAAACTAGTGATGATCCGGCACCTAATCATGCCTAGAGGGTTATTTTTGTTTTAGGAATACTCTTTTTTTAACTACTACCTATTTAAGCTGATTTCGTATAAATAGTTTATTGAACCGCCCTTTCATACTCTCTGGGAGCTACAATGGTATCCATATAGGATACACCTACCGATTTATATAATGTAATCTCTGAATCGTGATTTCGACCAGATTTTACTCAGCTACTAGTCCTGCGATCTCGCCACTTACACCTATCCTAGGAATAAAGTTCAGCTTCAACTGGTTGAATAAGATCCCCAGCTTCATGTTGTGCTCCTTCTAGTGTATCTACCCATACATGATTGACTTAGTTCACCATTAATGAACCTCTTTGTTTAGTCCCTCCTATTTACACGAAAAAGGCGATGTAATCACCTCTTTACTTAGATAGATACAGACCTATGCTAAAATGAATTTTCTGTTAATCCACTTTAGCGCTTTAAATCGTAACATATTGTAGAAGGTTATTAAAAGAAGACGGTTTGGCTTATGACCTTAGGTCCGATGGCGCCCGGAGCTAGGGCACTAAAACTAGGTACAAACTTTTATACTTTCTTATCATTCAAAAATGAAAAATTCACTTCATAATTCCCACTTATTACATAACTTTCGCAGAGTGAAGTCGGCAAATAAGCCTATTAATTGATACCAAAGAAATGAAAATTTCAAAAAAATGGTACCTATCACCAGTAAGTTAAAGTAATGCTGATTGGCACCGATATTTCGATGGTACAAAACTGAAGAATGAAAGGGAGCAATAGAGACGTCCCCCTTGTTTCCCAATGTTTCTGTTAAAATTCTTTTATAACATCAACTTTATTACGAAGTGGTTTATTCCATTCTAAGTTTTCAAGTGTCTCAATAAAACAATCCACTGCTTCACAAGGTGTTGTTACAGCTGATATATGCGGTGTGATCGTCACGTTTGGATGATTCCATAAAGGATTATCTACTGGTAGTGGCTCTTGGTCAAATACATCAAGAACTGCAAATCTTACTTGGTTTTCATCCATTGCAGCTAAAAGGGCTGTTTCATTTAGGGAAGCACCTCTCCCTACATTAATAAAACCTACATTATTTAAAAACTTAAAGATTTGTTCATTAAACAGGTTTTCTGTTTTTTCCGTTAGTGGCAAGGTATTAATAACATAATCCATCTTATTTAAAAGTGAATCATGTGAATCAACAGGCAATACTCCTTTAAAAAATTCTTTGTCTTTTCCACTTAATGAAACACCATACACTTCTACCCCTAATGAAGAAAGAACTTGAGCCGTTTTTTGACCAATCTCTCCTGTTCCATAGATCATGACTTTTGCTTCATGTAGAAGCTTTGGTGTAATAGGATTCCATTTCTTTTCAGTTTTCAACTGATAGAATTGAGCGTGAAACTGTAAATCTTTTAATATGTAACTCAAACAGTATTCTGCAATCCGTTGTCCGAATGAACAGATTGTTCTTGTTAACAGGACATTTTCATCCCACTCTTTTTTGAATAAGAAGCTATCAACCCCTGCTCCTAGAGAATGTACCCATTTGAATTTGCTATAATCATAGGTGTTTTTCGTTTTAAAAGAAAGAAACGCATCAGCCCACTCTAGATCTTTATCTGTTACTTCATCTTCAGGTAAATACCGAAATTCTTTCTGTAGTTGGGCACTTTCTATTAAAGCTTGAATTTCTTTATACATCGGGCTTACTATTACAATATTATTTATTATCATGGATACTCTCCTATTCTATTATTTGAACTAGTTTTTGTTTCGTAGTAACGTTTTAATCAATACGATTGCAGCTTCAGTACTTACTATATATTTCCTAGGCAAGCGCAGGAACTGACAATATATTAAAGATTCTGTCAATTACCGTCGGGGAATTTATCGAAAAAGAAATTATTAAGTCGATTGAATTACAATTCAGTTAGCCCTTTAAAAAGTTCAACTGCTGTTTCGATGATTTCGTCTGGGAAATCATACTCTGAAGTATGGATGTGAGGATGATCTTCTCCGTTCCCGATGTAGCAGATTGCACCTTTTGTCTCTTTTAAATAGTAACCAAAATCTTCAGACGCACGGAAGGCATCCTTCATTTCAACTAACTGAATCCCCTTAGTTTGACATACTTTATGTATCTTATCAGAGCTTTCCTTGTGATTAACTGTTTCTGGGAAACAATCATTATACGAAAAGCTCACTTTGAGACCGTACTTTTCTGCTAGAGTAATAGAAAGATCTGCACCCTTTTGATCGATTTCTAGTGCAAACCCAGCAAGGCATGCAGAGTGGCCATCATGTCCACATTTGTGCGATATCCCAGAGAACAGTGAAGCATGTGGAATGTCAAACGATTCCTCTATCGGAAGTGCATCAAAATCAGCACGGAATGCAATGTTTTTTTTATCTTCTCCTGCCTGATAAATCGCGTAAAACCACTTACCCTTGTCTACGATTTCCAGTTGTGTATTCTCTTTAAGAAATTCAATTTAATGCTTTTTGGTCCATACCTCTTGGTTGGAGAGTTTAGGATGCTGATACAATTCATGACGGAGCTGTTTTACTAATTCTAGATTTTTATTTTCCATCTTATATCATCCCTCTTTATAAAGTATAACTAGGGTTATCTTGAAATTAATTTTTTGTATATTCTGTTTAATAGACTATACTATTTTTTTCTAGATTTTACAAAGATAAACTCTGCTATAGTAGTAGTTACTTAGCTACTGTGTGAGAGACGATAATTACACCCATTAGTTCCCCTAATGGTGTGTTATATTCTTCCTTCCGCCCCTCCATGTCTAGCATAAACGGCATCTCAAACTTAATCATTGCCCAGATTATGAAGAAAAATTAGTTTGTTTAACATGTAATGACCAAAGGGTAAGTCTTAGCCCAACTTTCGATCAAAACCCGTAGAAATACATTTCCATATACATCAGAAGTCATCTCCTGAATTTAGTAACCAGTGATCGTTAAAATAAGAGGAGATTTTCCGGTTAAACTGCGTAATAAGGCTTGGTTCGAGGTATATAAGCGGAGGTATTCCGCTTAAGCAATGCAAAATGATCCATTTTGACGTTTTTTGTGTAAATAGCCGGAATTCTTCCGTCTATTTAAGCTATTTTAAGTGCTATTTCGTAATTAAGAGAAATTTCTCCGCTTATTTATTAAACCATGCTGATTCCCTCATCTCTTGGTCCTTGAGTTTGTCTTTGGCTAAAATAATACCTATCTATTATTAGCTTTCCTCAACTACTTCTCCACCTCGTTTAATATTACGCAAAGGAAATAAGAAAAGTTTTACAAATTATTTATTCCCAATTTATAATAGTCAAAACACTTGGGAACATTTATAATATATCCAGGCACTTTATGTAAACAAATTTCATTAAATTTTTGTATTTGTAGAGGTGGAAATAAAATGCAAACATCTAAAAAAATCACAGTGGAAACAACAGTTCATGCACCATTAGAAAAGGTGTGGAAGTATTGGACAGAACCAAATCACATAACAAAATGGAACAATGCTTCAGAAGATTGGTACACTCCATTTGCTGAAAATGATCTTAGAACAGGTGGAAAATTCGTTTCAAGAATGGAAGCCAAAGATGGTAGTGCTGGTTTCGATTTTGGTGGAATCTATGATGAAGTAAAAATACATGAGGTTATTGCTTACACCATGGGCGATGGAAGAAAAGTAAAAATCAATTTTAATTATCAGGAAAACGAAACCATAGTAATTGAAACTTTCGATGCCGAGACTACACATCCGATTGAGTTTCAACAACAAGGATGGCAGGCTATTTTGAATAATTTTAAAAATTATGTTGAGCAAGCTAACGATTAAAATAGCTCCTCCAGTTACTATTTTCATAAGACATTTAATGGCACATCTGTTAATATAAAATAACTGCAGATGTGCATTTTTATTATGGCCTTTATTCTACTAACATACATCTTTAGCTAAACTAGGGTGCAACTCAATCCGATAATTTAAGACAGCTATTTTCGAGTAATCGGAATTTCAATTATTACTTCCGCAAAATCTTCTCCATCGCCTCGACTTTTTCAAATATGTTAAAGTCCATAAAAATTGACGGATAAATCTGTTGCTTGTTACGATAAGAAAATCGTACATAGTGGTACCGACGGACAACTCCCTTGTCCTAAACACAGATTAGGAAGGCGAAAACTACATGAATAAACCTACAGGAACGAAACGTTTACAACTTGCACTGCTTTTAGGATCACTTGGACTATTAGGTCCATTCACGATCGATATGTATTTACCATCATTTCCGACGATTGTGGAGGATTATGGAACGACAGCATCCCTAGTACAAATCAGCTTAACGACATGTTTATTGGGTCTAGGAATAGGACAATTATTTATTGGTCCAATGAGTGATGTGCTAGGTCGTCGGAAGCCATTGCTTATTTTTCTATTCTTATATTTACTAGCTTCCGTAATATGCGCCCTTGCTCCATCTATTTATCTTTTTATTGGAGCTCGTTTTTTACAAGGATTTGCAGCAGCTGGTGGTCTTGTTATAGAAATAGCCCGTAAAACCACGCGGGCTTGCCCCGTGGATGTATTTTGAAACAAAAACGCGTAAGCACAAGCTTTATGAATGTAAAAAGTGCCGGTATCAAGCTACTGTCACTGTCGGAACTGTGATGGAAAAAACAAGAACTGACTTAATTAAATGGTTCTTAGCCATCTATATGATCGCTCATGATAAACGTGGTGTATCTGCGACAAGGCTTTCAGTAGAACTTGAAGTAACGTATAAAACCGCTTGGCTTATGCTTCATAAGATTCGCCAAGCAATGAGAAAACGTGATGCAAACTATACGCTAGCAGGAATCGTAGAGCTAGATGATGCCTTCTTTGGTGCGCCGTCCGAAGGCGGAAAGCGCGGGAGAGGCACAGACAAAACCAAGGTATTAGTAGGTTTATCCTTGAACAAACAAGGACATCCTCTTTTTCTAAAAATGAAGGTCGTCCCTAACATAAAGCGGGAAACCTTGATTGATTTTGCAGAGAACAACATCCAAAAAGGTTCAACAATTAGCAGCGATGCCTATCATTCGTACCGATCACTCAAAGGTGCTGGTTTTAAACATGAGTATCAAGTATTCAATGCCAAAGAAAGTCCAGACCATCTTCACTGGCTACACACTGTTCTTTCAAATGCTAAAGCATTTGTTGGTGGAACGTATCACGGACTTGACTCCAAGCATCTCCAATCCTACCTAGACGAATTTTGTTATCGATTTAATCGAAGAAAATTCAAAGGTGAATGGTTCCATCGTTTAGGGGCA
>NZ_JARFVC010000002.1 GCF_029193815.1 Cytobacillus sp. S13-E01 | reverse complement strand
TTTATGGTATTCTTGTCCATAGATTTCTCCTTATAATTGGGATTTGGACAGGACAACCTACCTTCCACCTAATTATAAGGTTTTTTTGTATCTATTTGAACTAAAAATTACCAATTATTACAAAAAATTCAATATAAATTTATGTTGAATTAGTCTTGACAAATTGATTTTTATTTAATGCAATGCTAGTGGGAATTTATAAAATTGTAAGGTTGTGTATAACTTCGTGTCTCTGTCTATCTACGTCTAGCTCCGAGCGCCAGCGACTAGTGGACTTCCCTCGCCTCCCTACGATAAGTAAACATCGGATCACTGTCGCTCTCCGTGTTTCCTTTATCTCAGTCGGCTCAGTCCAGTCCATACGTCGCTGAACGGACGCTCTGCGCTTTTCTTGAAAAATAAGAAAGTATAAAAATTTGAACCTAGTTTTAGTGTCTAGCTCCGGGCGCCATCGGCTCGAGGTCATAAGCCAATCCCCGAAGGCAAAAAACGCCTTCAGTCAGGGCTCGTCTTATGCTTGACTTGCATAGGATTTGCTGATGTCGATGTTCGCCACAGGACGTGGCGGGTTTTAATCGACGCGCCGATAGGCGGGCGCCCTGCGCTTTTCTTAATGCATTCGTGTAAATACTAGATTATGAAAGTAATTGATTGATATTGTCGATGTTTTTTGATCTGATTTGAATATTTTTGAATGATTTTGAATGAATTTGATTGATTAATGTAAGGGCTTACGGTAAAATTAAATCAGCGCTAAATTTAAAACGAAAATTAGGAAGTGGAATATTTGTTAACACCTGAACGTCATCGACTAATCCTAGAACGTGTAAATGAAAAAGAAGTTGTAAAGATCCAAGAACTAGTTGAAATAACGGCTTCTTCAGAGTCCACGATACGACGAGATCTACAAATTCTCGAAGAACAAAAGTATATAAAACGCGTTCATGGCGGTGCTTCACTTTTACAAGGTAAGCGCATCGAGCTTGGCATTCCTGAAAAATCCACCAAAAACCTTCAAGACAAAATAGCCATTTCTAAATTTGCTGCAAGTCTTGTGGAAGATGGAGATTGCATTTATCTAGATGCAGGAACAACAACTTACCAAATGATCCAATTTTTAACGGACAAGGATATTTTAGTAGTGACAAACGGCTTAACGCATATTGAGTCATTACTTGACAATAATATGTCCACCTACTTACTTGGTGGATTAATTAAGAGTAAGACGAGAGCTTTAATTGGTAGTGGTGCTCTTACCAGTTTAGAGCATTATCGATTTGACAAATGTTTTCTGGGTGTTAATGGAGTTCATTACCAATATGGTTACACAACACCTGACCCAGAAGAAGCATTAATTAAAAAGACTGCAATTCATTTATCTCGTGAAACATTTGTGCTTGCAGATTCTTCAAAATTCGGGGATGTTTCTTTCTCGAAGATTGAAAAAATTAATAAAGCCAAAATAATTACGACAGAGACTGACCCTGATGTTTTAGCGTCATATGAAGCAAAAACAAAAATAAAGGTAGTGACAGCATGATTTACACTTGTACATTAAATCCTTCAATTGATTACATTATTCAGGTCAATGAATTTCATCTTGGCGAATTAAACAAAATTGACCAAGAATTAAAGTTTCCAGGTGGTAAGGGTATCAACGTAGCACGAGTTTTAAATAGACTCGGTGTTGAATGTAGGGCATTGGGATTTATAGGTGGTTTTACAGGCAACTTTATTGAATCTTACTTACAAAGGGAAAAGATAGATTTTGACTTTATTAAAGTAGATGGTGATTCAAGAATTAATATTAAATTAAAAACTGGCATTGAAACTGAAATTAATGGATTAGGGCCAGTTATTACTAATGAGCAGTTAGAACAAATGATGAAAAAGTTCGAGCAATTAACTTCTGAAGATGTTCTTGTCCTAGCTGGAAGTATTCCAACCTCATTACCAGATGATTTGTATGAAAGAATTGCAAAGCTTTGTACAAAAAATGATGTAAAGGTAGTCGTTGACGCTTCAGGGAAAATGTTACTAAAGGTTTTAGAGCATAAACCATTCTTACTTAAACCGAATCATCATGAATTAGGGGAACTTTTTGATGTTGAAATAAACAATGCAAAAGAAGCTATACCATACGCACAAAAGTTAATCGAATTGGGTGCCGAAAATGTAATCGTGTCTTTAGCAGGCAAAGGCGCACTTTTCATTAATAAAGATATGGTCCTCCACGCAAATGTACCAAGGGGCGAAGTGAAAAATTCTGTTGGAGCAGGAGACTCAGTTGTGGCTGGGTTTATCGGAACATATATCAAAAAGCAAAACCTCGAGGATGCGTTTAAATTCGGTGTGGCATCAGGAAGTGCTACAGCCTTTTCAACAGACCTTTGTACACGCGATGAGGTTTATGGACTTAGTGAACAAATCCTAGTGAGTAAAAATAAAAGGGGGGAAGTATCATGAGAATAACAGAATTGTTGAAAGCAGATACCATTATTCTAGATTTACAAACAAGTACAAAAGAAACGGTTATAGATGAGTTAGTAAATAAATTAGACAGTGCTGGCAGATTAAATAATCGTTCTGACTTTAAAGAAGCGATATTAAAAAGGGAAGCTCAAAGTACGACAGGGATCGGTGAAGGAATTGCGATCCCACATGCCAAAACTAGTGCAGTAAAGACTCCGGCAATTGCGTTTGGACTTTCAAAGCAAGGAGTAGATTATCAGTCTCTAGATGGACAGCCAAGCCATTTGTTCTTTATGATTGCGGCAAGTGAAGGTGCTAATAATGCCCATTTAGAAACACTATCAAGATTATCTACACTTTTAATGGATGTAGGATTTAGAGAATCACTTCTAAATGCTACATCTGTTGATGAAGTATTACGTTTGATAGATGAGAAGGAAGCCGAAGTGAATCAAGAAAATGAACAGCAGATAAATACTGATATCAAGAAAACGAATTCACCTTTAATTTTAGCTGTAACCGGTTGTCCAACAGGTATTGCTCATACCTATATGGCGGCTGATTCATTAAAAGCGAAAGCAAAAGAAATGGATATCTCAATAAAAGTCCAAACGAATGGCTCAAGTGGAATAAAAAATCAGCTAACTAAGGAAGATATTGCAAACGCAATAGCAATTATCGTAGCGGCAGATACTAAAGTGGATATGGAGCCTTTTGTCGGGAAAAAGGTCATTCAGGTGCCTGTAGCACAAGCGATTCGTCGTCCAACAGAGTTGTTAGAGAAAGCAATCAATCAAGATGCGCCTATTTATCAGCGTACTGGAAAAACTGAAGATAACGAGTCGAGCGGTGGAAAGAACGAACGTATAGGATTCTATAAACATTTAATGAATGGTGTTTCAAACATGCTGCCATTTGTAGTAGGTGGCGGTATCTTAATTGCACTCTCATTCATTTTTGGAATTAACGCTTCAGATCCAAACGATCCATCGTACAATCCAATTGCAGAAGCGCTAATGACAATTGGTGGAGGAAATGCATTTGCATTAATGATTCCGGTACTAGCTGGTTTTATTGCAATGAGCATTGCTGATCGCCCAGGTTTCGCACCAGGTATGGTTGGTGGATTTATGGCAGCCGCTGGTGGAGCTGGATTTTTAGGTGGCTTAATAGCAGGCTTCTTGGCAGGGTATATCGTTGTTGGATTAAAAAAGCTATTCTCTGGTCTTCCTCAATCCTTAGAAGGAATAAAGCCAGTATTATTATTTCCTTTATTCGGTATTTTAATAACAGGATTGTTAATGATGTTTGTTATCAATGATCCTGCAAAAGCAATTAATGATGCAATGGGTACATGGTTAGCAGGAATGGGTACTAGTAACTTAGTTTTACTGGGGTTAGTCTTAGGTGGAATGATGGCTGTTGATATGGGTGGACCAATAAACAAAGCTGCATTCACTTTCGGTATTGCCATGATTGATGCAGGCAATTTAGCACCGCATGCAGCTATTATGGCTGGTGGGATGGTGCCACCATTAGGTTTAGCAATTGCTACATCTATATTTAAGAATAAATTCACGAAAGCAGAAAAAGATGCAGGAAAAACGTGCTATATTATGGGAGCTTCGTTCATTACAGAAGGTGCAATTCCATTTGCAGCAGCGGACCCTGGTCGAGTCATTCCTTCTGCTATTATTGGTTCAGCTATTGCAGGAGCGTTAACAATGATGTTTGGAATTGGATTACCTGCACCACATGGTGGGATGTTTGTAATTCCACTTGTAAACGGAAACCCACTACTTTATGTAGTAGCAATCTTGGTTGGATCTATTGTTACTGCACTTATGGTAGGATTTTGGAAGAAACCTATTAAATAATGAACTAGCATTTTCGGACTTACAAGGTAGGTCCGTTTTTTTCTTGCGTTTAGAAAACGCTGGGATGCTGCCCTATTTTACTGAGAAAAAACGGTTACGGGAACGAATGGACCGGAAGTGATGCCTATGAACCTGAAAAATAGTAATCGCCATCATCAGAGCAACTGAATGAGGCGATTAATTAGGACCTTTCATAATAATAATTATTCCTACGAATTAGTTTTATCTTTTTGATCCTTATTGCGTTTATTCCCCTTACTATTGTCGCCACTAACAAATTCACTCGCAAATTCAGCTGTCTGATTACCAGTCTTCGGTGAATTCTGATTTTTGCTACCATTGTTAAACTTGTTTGTCATGCCCTTCACCCCTCAAATGTAGTATATAAATTAATATTCCATTTCTGAAAGTAAATATACAATAGCACTAATCATTGTTTTTACTGGATATTATTTAAAATATTTCAAGGTATTTGTTTCTTTTTCTAGAAATACTATAGTATGAATAGATTATTAAGGGATGGTGTCGGTGAAAAGATGAGTACGTTTGATTGGCATAAAGAAGTTGAGAAGCAATGGGATAACCGAGCGGATTTCTGGAACCAAAATTCCGCAAATATGTGGGAAGAAGGAAGTCGTAGCACAATTATTCCATTTTTAAAAGAATTCATACAAGCTGGAACGAAAATACTTGATGCTGGTTGTGGTGATGGATATGGATCATATAAATTGGATAAAGAGGGTTTTTCCGTCATAGGTGCAGACCTATCGAGAGAGATGATTGATAAAGCTAAAAATAGGAAAGGGGCCGCCCATGTTCAATTTGTACAAGCTGATTTAACTGACCTTCCTTTTGATAAAGATTCATTTCCAGCTGTGATGGCAATTAACTCGATTGAATGGACAGCACAACCATTAACCGCGCTAAATGAAATTAAACGAATAATGAAACCAAACGGGATTTTTTGCGTAGGATTATTAGGTCCAACAGCGGGACCTAGACAAAGCGCATATAGACGATTGTATGGTGAAGAAGTCATTTGTAACACAATGATGCCATGGGAATTTCAGCAGTTAGCGCTCGAAAATGGGTGGGAGGTAATTGGTGGGCAAGGAGTATATAAAAGTGCCATAGACCAAACAAAACTAGGACAACTACCACTTGAATTAAAGCAAGCGCTTTCGTTTATGTGGCTATTTATTTTAAAGAAAAGGGATGATGAATAAGTATGAGCAGATATTCAATTGATGAATTTATTAATCAGACGAAGCAGCAGGACAAGGGAGAAGGTTTTTTTGAGCTTGAAAGGGCAAGAATGCTAGAAGTAAATTTAAATGGTCAGGTATGGGCGAAAATGGGTTCCATGGTTTCATACCGTGGGCAAATTAAATTCGAACGTGAGGGTATACTTGAACATGGTCTAGGAAAAATGTTTAAGAAAGCCCTAACAGGTGAAGGTACTTCTCTCATGAAAGCTAATGGTAATGGAAAACTATACTTAGCTGATCAAGGTAAGAAAATATCGATTTTACATCTTAATGGTGAATCCATATTTGTAAATGGTAATGATTTGCTAGCTTTTGAACCTTCAATTGGCTGGGATATAAAATTAATGAGAAAAGTAGCTGGGATGATGGCAGGAGGCCTCTTTAATGTAAGACTTGAGGGAACTGGAATGGTTGCTATAACTTCCCACTATGAACCTTTAACATTATTAGTGACACCTGATAATCCTGTTATAACTGACCCGAATGCTACAGTTGCTTGGTCAGGTAATCTTCAACCTGAGTTTGTAACGGATATTACATTAAAGACATTTTTTGGTAGGGGTAGCGGAGAGTCCATTCAAATGAAATTTGCCGGAAATGGCTTTGTTGTTGTCCAACCGTTCGAAGAGATTTACTTAGCGCAACAGCAGTAAAGGCATGTGAAAATGAAAAGAGGCTAAAGAGTATAGTCTCTTTAGCCTCTTAACTTACCCTACAGATAAAATTTACTAATCCCAATTATAAGGTGTTTCTTGATAAACATAATAATTTAACCAATTCGAGAATAAAAGATTAGCATGGGATTTCCAAGTGTGTAAAGGCTGTTGGTTTGGATCATTATTTATGAAATAATTTTTTGGAACTTCAACAGCTAAACTTTTTTCACTATCCCTTAAAAACTCTTCTTGTAAGGTGGTAACATCGTATTCAGGGTGGCCGGTAAGGAAAATCCTTTTTCCATCATCCGTTGCAACAAGACAAACACCAGCATCCTCCGAAATTGACAAGATCACAAGGTCTTTGTTTTGTTGAATATCCTCGGTCACTACATCTGTAAAGCGAGAATGTGGAACATGATATATATCATCAAAGCCTCTCACTAGTTTACTAGTTTTAACTAGTAACTGATGTGAGAATACACCTGAGCACTTTTTAGATAATGGGAATTTTCGTACCCCGTAGTGATGGTAAAGTGCAGCTTGTGCCCCCCAACAAATATGTAGGGTCGATGTTACGTTTGTTTTTGTCCATTCCATGATTTTTTTAAGTTCAGTCCAGTATGTAACATCCTCAAACTCTAAATGTTCTATAGGTGCGCCGGTAATTATCATTCCATCAAATTTTTTATGTTTGATGTCAGAAAATGTTGTGTAAAATTGTTCTAAGTGAAGCTTTGGTGTCGTTTTTGATTCGTGTGTTTCTGGGCTAATAAATGTTACGTGCACTTGCAGAGGTGAGTTTCCTAACAAACGTAGTAACTGTGTTTCTGTTTTTTCTTTTTCGGGCATTATATTTAAAATCACTATTTTCAATGGACGTATATCTTGTGTGAAGGCTCTCTCCTCATCCATAATAAAAATATTTTCACTCTCTAGAATTTCTTTCGCTGGTAGGTTGTTAGGAATGGTAATTGGCAATTAAAATCTCCCTCCAATTTTTTTATAGTCAACGTTTTTCAAACAATACAAGTTTCAATCCTATAGATTAAGTAATACCTTATTATAGGAATTTTTAAAATATTATTCAATGTTTCTGTTTGCTTATAAATTTATGAGGAATATATAGTTACTGCGGTTATCACATGGTAAAATACAAGGTGTAAAACAGTACATATAAAAACAAAATTCATGATGGGGGTCTTTACGGTGAATATATCAACCAATGTTAAGTCAGATATTGAAATAGCGCAAATAGCAACGATGAAAAAGATTAATCAAATAGCTGATGATTTATCTATACAAGAAGACGAATTAGAACCATATGGTCATTATAAGGCAAAGCTTTCTTTAGATATAGTAAAAAGATTAGAGAAAAAGGTAGATGGTAAAATAATTTTAGTAACGGCGATTAGTCCAACTCCAGCTGGCGAAGGAAAATCAACTGTAACAGTTGGTCTTGGTCAGGCGTTTAATAGAATTGGCAAAAAAGCGATAATCGCAATGCGTGAACCTTCCTTAGGTCCTACAATGGGAATTAAAGGGGGAGCAACTGGAGGTGGACACTCGCAGGTCTTACCAATGGAAGATATAAATCTTCACTTCACAGGGGATTTACACGCGATTACCACTGCTAATAATGCCCTTGCTGCATTACTAGACAATCATATTCATCAAGGGAACCAATTAAATATTGATGTCAGAAGAATCGTTTGGAAACGAGTGGTTGATTTAAATGACCGAGCACTAAGAAATGTAATTGTTGGTCTTGGAGGCCCTCTACAAGGTGTACCACGTGAGGATAGCTTTGATATTACTGTAGCTTCTGAAATAATGGCAATCTTCTGTTTGGCTACTGATTTGCAAGATTTAAAACGTAGACTTGCTAAAATTGTCGTTGCCTATAACTATGATAAAAAACCAGTAACTGCAGGAGACTTAGGGGTAGAAGGCGCTCTAACGTTACTTTTAAAGGATGCGATTAAGCCAAACCTAGTACAAACTCTTGAGCATACACCGGCAATCATCCATGGTGGACCGTTTGCAAATATTGCCCATGGCTGCAATAGTGTTATTGCTACCAAAATGGCAGCGAAACTAGGAGATTATGTAATCACTGAAGCTGGCTTTGGAGCTGATTTAGGAGCAGAAAAGTTTTTACACATAAAAGCTCGTTCTGGTGGAATTAAACCGGAAGCGGTTGTTATTGTAGCAACGATTCGTGCATTAAAAATGCATGGAGGTGTTCCAAGGAATAACTTAAAAGAAGAAAACGTTAAAGCACTAAATAAAGGAATAGAAAATCTGCAAAAGCATATCGAAACAGTGCAAGCCTTCGGTTTACCATTTGTGGTAGCTGTAAACCGATTTATTACAGACACAAAAGAAGAAGTAGATACACTCTTGAATTGGTGTTCAATGAATCAATTTCCTGTGTCCCTAACAGAAGTCTGGGAAAAGGGTGGCGAAGGTGGAGTGGATCTTGCTACTAAGCTAATAGAAGAAATCGAGAAAGGGGATAATCAATTTAAACCTCTTTACGAGTTATCAGACTCAATCGAAGACAAGATTAATTCGATAGCTACAAAAGTGTATGGTGCAGACGGGGTAGAATACTCTGCAAAAGCCAAGAAACAAATCGCAGAGTTTGAAGGGGAAGGTTGGGGCAATTTCCCAATATGTATGGCAAAAACCCAATACTCTTTATCTGATAACCCGGCTCTTCTTGGTAGACCATCTGGTTTCACTATTACAATTAGGGAACTTAAACCTTCAATCGGTGCAGGGTTTATCGTTGCATTAACAGGCGATGTCATGACTATGCCAGGTTTACCTAAACTTCCTGCTGCCTTAAACATGGATGTTGATGAGAATGGCAAAGCACAAGGGTTATTCTAAAATACTTCTTTTTAAAGGATTTGTTTATTTGTGTTTGACCCTACTATTTTCGATAATCTAAAGGTTGTCATTGAAGGAGAAGTATATGATCTCGACCTAACGGGTGACTTTTTAGTGACGAACCGAAGTGATAGTATTGATATTGCGAATAAATGAAAGGGTGCAGTAATTGCATCCTTTTCTTAATAGCTTAAAATTTTCTTTACTTGCTTTAGGCTGTTCGATACTATAAAATTATGGTAATTTATCGACAATTTCGAATATAATGCACAACTTATCATAGGTATGTATATGGCCATGTATGTGGTCTTTTTTTAAAAGATAAGAAAGTATAAAAGTTTGTACCTAGTTTTAGTGTCTAGCTCCGGGCGCCCTGCGCTTTTCTTATTAACGGGAGGGATTCAAATGGGAAAATTTGAAAAATTAAACTTAAATATCGATTTTCATTATAACAGATTTGTAGATACATAGTGAAAAGGTAACGATCTAATATTTAAAATAAAATTCGAGGGGATACTATATATGAATCAAATTGAAAAACAACGGATTGAAATCGTTGAATATAATGATGACTTAGCAGGTGCTGTAGCTGAAATGTGGAATGATAGCCGGGATGGATGGGGAGGAGATTCACAAAAAACAACGGCAGAAAAGGTACAAACGCAGGAAGCTAACTCTAGTAATCTTCATCTTTTTCTTGCTAAAGAAGGTGAAAAGGTTATCGGCTATTGTAGTCTTAGCGAATACAGAGAAGATGAAGGTGCTTTGTATATTCCGTTGTTAAATGTTCGCCCTGATTATCATGGCAAAAAGATTGGTAAAATGCTTGTCCAAAAAGCGATTGAGAGGACTGTTGCGTTAGGATGGCCGAGATTAGATTTATATACATGGCCTGGAAACACGAAAGCTGTTCCCCTCTACAAAAAGTGTGGCTTCTTTTGGGAAGACCGTGATGACACAACTCATCTGCTAAACTTTATGCCAACTGTTTTACAAACAGAGGCTGTCTCTGAATTTTTTGAACAAACTAATTGGTACGATTCGAGTAGTAGAATAATAGAGGTAAAGCCTGACGGGATCAAGGAAAATGATTTCACCTTTTATCAATACTCTTGGGAGAATGAAGGCAATCGTTTGAGCATGGAATTCGAACGAACGAGCCGTGGACTAAGACTAATTGAAACAGCAGAATATTTAATAAGAGCAAGGATAGATCATTTTTCTCTGGTAGCAGGCAATGATTATAAAATAACATATGACATTGAAAATAAAAGTAAACACCCGCTCAAAATATCATTTGAAGGGGTAAACCATAAAGAAATTATGTTTGATTTTAAAAAAACGATTACTGTTTCTGACTCTTTAAGCTTAGATGCAATTTTCCATTTAGGAGAAATTGATGAAGAACAAAGTAATTGGCGCACACATCCATCAGTTATAACAAAACTGAGCATCAATGGAAAATCAGCTTTTTTTAAGCTAGGAGTACTACCGAAAAAACCAGCTAAAATTTCGCCCACTCTGCAAGGCAGGCAGTGTTATATCGACAAACACGCTACATTTTATTTGAATATTGAAAATAACTTTACTGAGACAGCAATATTTAATTTTGAACTTCCTACTACTAAAATGGTAGACATTACTCAGCCATCCATTTCGGTAGAAGTAAAAGCGAAAGAAAAGGTATCACTTCCAATACACTATAAATTAAAGGAATTCGGCTTCTATAGTCCTACTATAGATATAGAAACAGTAAGAGAAAGTGGTATAACGCAAACGTTTACCAGCAAGGTTAGTATCGGTTTTTCAGGTCTTGGAGCGAAGTTTACGGGAGAAACAGAGGATTTTTGGCATGTGTATAATGGCTTGTATAAAATGTCGCTTAGTAAATTTGATAATGATCTAATAATTGATAGAATTACTTCAAATGCACCTAAAACGATAACAATGTACCCAAAGTTGGGAAAACCGTACTCAAGTGAGTTTTCTAAAAAGAGACCTAAAACGGTCGATTTCATAACAAATGGTAATTCAGTCACTATTCGAGCTCTATATAATTCAACTGATTTTAACAATCTCAACCTTACAATTGTTGCTAACCTTTATTCAGAGGGAATTATGGAACAATACTATGAAATTTCTAATTCCACAGGTCATCATCAATGCAACGAAGCTTGGATAATACAGCCGGTTTACCACCAATTAAATAAGCCTGTTTTCCCTATTGAGCATGAAATAGTAAAAAGCGATGACCCAGTCCAGACAAAATATGGATATTGGAATAGCGGGAAATTCACGGAAAACTGGTTATTTTCCAGGTATAGTTCTTATCCACACGGAATCTGTTGGCCAAAAGAAGCCAGATTAAACTTTGAATCTTGGTATTTCTATTTAGAGCATAAAGTAGAGAATTTGGGCGTTGAAGAGGTCGTTAAGACGAAGCCAATATTTGTTTCGGTTGGTGCGTACCAGACGTGGCAGGAATTCCGGGAATTTGCCATGCAAACTGAAGAGAACATTTTAAGTGGCACTGTAGAGCCTGTGCATTTTTCAGTCAATGATGATAATCCAATTTGTTTGTCAGATCATCTTCTAATAAAATTGCGTGACTACCGAACCAGTCCAATTAATGGCTTAATCCATGTTTCTACAGAGAACGAAATTTTGTTTACTAAACAGTATGACAAAAGCTTAAACATAAGTGAAATAAGTGAGAGTGTTAGAAATGGTTCTATGAAACCTATTGATATGATTCATTTACACGCAAAGATAAATGGTGCTCAGTTCAAAAAATCAGTAGTCGTTTTAACTTCACAGTCAGGCGGAATTGTGCAGTACGATACGAGCGAGAAAGATGGTAAACAGGTTCATACTGTCCACAATGGAGTCATTGAATTTAAAGCTGCTCCAGCATTCTTCCCAAGTATATTCTCCCTAAAAAAAGATGGTGTCCAATGGTTAGATGCATCCTATCCATCCCTGTCACCGAAATCATGGTGGAATCCATGGTCAGGAGGAATTAAGAGTATATTTAATGATATTAGTAATAATTCGATAACAAAAGAGTCTTCAAGTGCTGAATTTATTACTACTCAAGACCAGCATAAGAATTTGTGGTCAGGCATAAAAATTGAAACTACCTATAGTAGTCATGAAAAATATACAGGTATTCTAGTAGAACAATATTTCATAACGTTACCAGGTGTTCCGCTTTTATGTCACTTCTCAAAAGTGATTCAAAATACAGGCCATTATTTAAAGGATAATAAATGGTTAACAGATATATATCTTAAACCAAGTCATAAATTGGAGCGTTGTTGGGTTAAGGATGAATCTCTACACAATGACAATTATATTTTTGCAGGTAAAGGAGAATATTCAGTTCAACATGACGATATTAGTGGTGTTGGCTCGACCGATCAGACTGATATGTTACAGGTTGTAGTCCCTAATAACATAAAAAATAACGAAACATATCTAAATAAGGAGGTTATCATGCGTCAGATTGGACATAAATTTGACCTGAAAGATGGAGAAGTTTTTACTACTGCGCCAATCTTCTTTATGATTAATGATGAATTGTTACCGGTTTCAGCGTTTGAACAACTGAAAAGAATTTCGTTTTAAAAGGTGGAAAAACATGAAAATTATTGATGCTCATATGCACTATTCAAACATTAAAAGCTTCCATACAACCGCACGAGAGCTATCTAAGGTAGATTATTCATATGACGGTATAATAAAAGAGTATGAGGAATGTGATGTCATATTAGGGATTGCCATGGGTTTAACTGAAACAAATGGTATGGGCTTTCCTGATAACGAAACAACAACTCCGATGGGAATTGACCTTTCTGAAGTGATACCATCAAATATCGTTTATTGTGCTGGTGTAAATCCTTTTGACATTAACGAAACGACACTTCACAAGCTTGAGAAGGAGCTCCAATTACCGAATGTCGTTGGAATTAAAATATATCTAGGCTATTATCCATTTTACGCATATGACGATGTGTATGAACCGGTTTATAAACTAGCCAAAAAATATAGCTTACCAGTTGTGTTCCATACAGGTGATACTTATTCTGAAAGAGGCCTATTAAAATATTCTCATCCGCTTGCTTTAGATGAGGTAGCAGTGAAGCATCGTGATGTTAATTTTATGATGGCTCATTTTGGGGATCCATGGGTGTTAGATGGAGCAGAAGTGGTCTATAAAAATTCTAATATGTATGCTGATCTTTCAGGATTAATTGTTGGAACTGAAGTAGATGTGAAGCGTCATCAAGAAACTAGGTTTTTTGATCATTTACAACATGCACTTACCTATTGTGATAACTATGATAAATTTTTGTTCGGTTCTGATTGGCCGCTAATACCGATAAAGCCATATATCCAATTCATTAAGAATATAATACCTGAGCAATATCATGATGATGTATTTTATAATACAGCTTTAAAGGTTTTCCCGAAAATTGAGAAGTACATTGAAACACGGTAGTTTTACCGTGTTTTAGGTGCTTTAAAGTAGCTTATTTCGAAAAATTCTAATAGTTATGTAGTAGAAACATAAAAAATATAATAGAATAATAGAAAAAGGGGTGTTTATATGGTACGGGTTGCATGGGTAACTGATAGTACAGCTTATCTAGATGATCGTATTAAAGAACGGTTTGACGTATATACAATTCCTATGACTATTATTTTTGGAACTGAACAGTTTCAAGAAGGAGTCAATATTACCCTCGATCAGTTTTATAAAAAATTAAAATCAGCTCCAATACCACCTAAAACGTCACAGCCGTCTGTTGGAATGTTTGTTCAGTTATATGAAACATTACAAGCAGAGTATGATCATATCTTTTCAGTACATGTATCTAGTAAGCTAAGTGGAACTGTTTTTTCTGCATTTCAGGCCTCGGAGCTTGTAAATATCCCGGTAACAGTGATTGATTCAAAGATTTTAACATACCCAATGGGTGTTATGATAAGAGAAGGAATTCGACTTCATGAAGAAGGTAATAGTATTGAAGCAATCGGTACATATCTAGAGAAGATGGCAGTACGTAATGAAACATATGTACTAATAGGAAGTTTAGAACAGTTACATAGAAGTGGTAGAATGAATAGTGCACAATTTTACCTCGGAAGTTTATTAAAGATAAAACCAATCATTTCACTAACTGGAGGTAGTCTTACAGTTGTTGAAAAAGTTAGGTCTGAAAAGAAGGCGACGGCCCGAATTGTAGAAATGTTTGAAAAGGCATATAATAATAACTTGATAAAGGAAGTTTACCTATTATATGGACTACGTGATGATAAGGTAAAACTACTTATGGAAGAAATTAGGAAGTTTGCTGAAAATGTAGAAATTAAAATTTGTCCTTTAGGTACAGCGATAGGGGTTCATGCTGGTGAAGAAACAATCGGCATCAGTTGGTTTTGTCCTACGCCTAAGGAGCATTAAGCCCCCCTCCTTAAAAAATTGGTAAAGGTTCACATTATAAGTAAACCAATTTATGTTGTTGTAAAAGAATTAAGGAGGAATAACCTTGTTTCTAAATGTTCGATCAATATTTAAAACCACAATGGAAGATTGGGAAATGATGAGTAAAACGTACGATGATGAAGGTGCGCATTGGGCTGAGAGGTTTGAGCATCACTTTTACTTGTTCATTGAGGAATTAAAAAAATGGTTCAATACATTAGAAAATCGACCACAAACCGTTGAAGAGGCTGAGGAACTTCCCGAAATAAAAGAACTCATTGAAGAAATACCTGGTCCATTGCAATTAAACTTTCTAACAGAGCTAGAAGAAATTGTTGATCAAACCGAAACGCAGCGATTTGATTAAGATTTATTTTCTTAAAATATAAAGTACCTCATTTTGTGAAATAGCTGTCACTTCCAATAATTCATAGCCAATACTAAAGTATTGTGCGAGTGTTTCGGCACAATTTTCATTAGGTAATTCGGTAGGAGCATGTAAGCTTTTAGCAATTTCTAAAAACTTATTTAAATATGGATTACATCTTATAATAACGACATGCCGACCATACCAAGCTGTACCAATTTCCGGCCGGATAGACCAATTTCGATAACCATACATATTTTTCACCTCATTTATAAGGCTGAGAACAATCTCAGCCGCCTTCTTTATCAACCACTAATTAGAACCCTAGTTTAGCTACCCAATTTTTACTTTCATCTTATGCTTTCCGAGTCAATTTTGCTATTTACATGAGTAAGAAATCCACAATTGCCTAGTTAACATGGTAAAATAAAAATACTAATTTAGTGAGGTAATGTAATGGACAGACATGATATGATTGAAAATACGGAGTTTTTCGTTCGAAATATATTGCAAAATGACAGCAGTGGTCATGATTGGTGGCATATTTTTCGAGTGAGAAATATGGCTGTAGAGCTTGCTAGGAAGGAAGATGCAAAACTACTTATTGTCGAGTTAGCGGCTTTATTACATGATGTAGCTGATGAGAAGCTAAATAGTGATGAACAAGCAGGCATAAACAAAGTAATCCAATGGTTAAAAAAATTGAACCTTAATGAAAATGATAGTAACCACATTATAGAAATTATTAAAACGATGTCCTTCAAAGGTGGTCATGGTGAACCTATGACAACCTTAGAAGGTAAAATTGTACAAGATGCTGACCGTCTTGATGCAATTGGTGCAGTTGGTATAGCAAGAACATTTGCCTATGCAGGTTCCCGTTTAGATCTTATCTATGATCCTTCCATACCTGTTCGAAGAAGCTTAACAAAAGCTGAATATAGAAATGGAACAAGCACAGCAATAAACCATTTTTATGAAAAATTACTAAAGCTTTCAGAATTAATGAATACCAAATCCGCTAAAGAGATTGCAATGGAACGACACCGTTTTATGGAAGCTTATTTAGACCAATTTTATAAAGAATGGAATGGAACAAAATGAAAATGTTAACAATCGAAAATTTGTCGAAAAGCTATGCCGAAAAATTGTTATTCGATAATGTGTCATACAGTATAACGGATAATGAAAGAATTGGCATCATAGGTGTTAATGGTACTGGAAAGTCTACTTTTTTAAAAATAATTGCAGGGGTAGAAGACTCAGATTCTGGAATTATTTCTAGTTCGAAGGGCTATACCATTAGCTATCTAGCACAGCAACCGGAGTTTAATGAAAATAATACGGTACTTGAGCAAGTGTTTTTTGGAGATACCCCATTAATTCGATTGTTAAGAGAATACGAAGCTGTTCTTTTACAACTTGAACATGATCCAGCAAACCCAAGTGTTCAAGATCTGCTATTTAAAGTACAACAGAAGATGGATGCCGAAAATGCGTGGGAAGCTAATTCTAATGCAAAGGCAGTCCTAACAAAATTAGGTATAACAGATTTTTCAAAGGTTGTTGGTGAGCTTTCAGGGGGACAAAAAAAGCGAGTGGCAATGGCGCAATGCTTAATCCAAACTCCTGACCTGTTAATTTTGGATGAACCGACAAATCATCTAGATTATTCAACCATAAAATGGTTAGAAGATTATTTATCTAGATACAACGGAGCATTATTACTCGTTACCCATGATCGCTATTTTTTAGATAGAGTAACAAATAGAATTTTAGAAATAGATCAAGGCAATCTATATAGTTATACCGGTAATTATGGTGATTTTTTGGAAGCAAAGGCGTTAAGAGAAGAGCAAGAACAGGCGAGTGAGTCAAAACGTCAAAATTTATTTAGAAGAGAGTTAGCTTGGATAAGACGTGGTGCAAAGGCACGGACAACAAAACAAAAAGCACGGATTGATCGGTTCGAGGAACTTGAAAAAACGAGTGGTCCTGTTGATAAGGAAAAAGTTGACATCGCTATTGGTGGAAGTCGTCTTGGAAAAAAAGTAATAGAATTAAAGGATGTTTCAAAAAGATTTGGAGTTCGAACTGTTTTAGACAACTTTAGCTTTCTAATTAAACCAGGTGATCGAATTGGAATTGTGGGTAACAATGGAAGTGGAAAATCTACACTCCTGAACATGCTCGCGGGAAGAGTGGGTGCTGATAGTGGAGAGGTCGAAGTAGGACAAACGGTTAAAATGGGTTATTATACACAAGAGAACGATGATATGGACGAAAATAAACGAATGATTGAATATATTAAAGAAACGGCAGAGGTGATTCGAACCTTAGAGGGAAAAGTAATATCAGCTTCACAAATGTTAGAGCGATTTCTTTTTCCTGTCCATACGCATGGTACACCAATTAGAAAACTCTCAGGTGGAGAAAAGCGGAGATTATATCTCCTAAAAGTACTTATGTCTGAGCCGAATGTATTACTCTTAGATGAACCAACCAATGATCTTGACACTCAAACACTTACAGTATTAGAAGATTATTTAGAGGAATTTCCTGGAGTTGTTATAACGGTATCACATGACCGTTATTTTCTAGACAAAATTGCAAAACAGCTGCTTACTTTTAATGAGAATGGAAATGTTGGTCATTATTATGGTGATTATTCTGACTATTTAGAGCAATTGGACCTGTCGATAAAAGAGAGAGAGCCTAAGCAAGAATCTAAAGTGGTTGCAGATGAAAAACAGACAAAGAAAATAAAATTAACCTATATGGAACAAAAAGAGTGGGGAGAAATTGAAGGGAAAATAGCTGTGCTTGAAGAAGAGTGTGTCGAAATTAATAAGAAAATTGAGCAAGCGGGTAGTGATTATGAGAAGGCACAAAGCCTATTACTAGAACAACAAAGTAAGAGTGAGGAGCTTGAATGGCTAATCGAACGTTGGACAGAGCTTTCTGAAATAGTTGAAGGTAATTAGAAAATTGTCATAAAATAAACCCGAATTACGCTATTTTTATGACATGTTTCCTAAGTTGTAAAAATGGAAACTGCTAATGGTCTATGATAGAATCTAGAATTATAACCCAGAAAGATACAAATTTTTAAGGGGCTGATAAAAGTGAAGATTACTTCAATAGAGCCGACTCCAAGTCCAAATACAATGAAGATAAACTTGGATCAAGAGCTTCCAGGTGGGAAAAGTAATAATTACAAAAAAGAAAATCGAGAAGAAGCTCCAAAACTTATCCAAGATATCATGTCAATTGAAGGAATCAAAGGTGTATATCACGTTGCAGATTTTTTAGCAATTGAACGAAATGCAAAGTACGATTGGAAGGATATATTACCAGAAGTTCGCAAAACATTTGGTGAAGACGTTGAGAGTATGAACGGAGAAAATCGAAGTTCAAGCGATTATGGCGAGGTTAAAGTATTCGTTCAAATGATACATGGTGTACCGATGCAGGTTAAACTAAATGATGGCAATGAAGAGGCTCGGTTTGGTCTTCCTGAGCGCTTTGTAAATGCTGTAATAGAGGTTCAAAAAAACAGTGAAAATGTTGTAAAGGAACGGACTTGGAATGAGCAGGGGGTTCGTTATGGGAAATTAGATGAAATAGGTAAGGAAGTTGTAGAGGAACTTTCTGCAGCATACAGTGATGACCGATTAGACAGACTTATTAAGAACTCATCAAGAGAAAAAGATTCAATTGTTGCTAAACGTGCAAGCTATAAGGTGACAATGGAGATGTTAGCTAATCCAGACTGGACCAAAAGATATGCCACACTAGAACAAATGGATCCAAAAGAGGATGATCTTCCTGTTTTAGAAAATGCACTATTTGATGAAAAGGCCTCGATTCGCCGTTTGGCTACTGTATATTTAGGGATGATAGAAACACCCAAAGCCCTCCCGTTGCTATACCTGGCATTAAAGGATAAATCAGTAACGGTTAGAAGAACGGCTGGAGATTGTTTGTCCGATATCGGTAATCCAGATGCGATAGGACCAATGGTTGATGCGCTTCAAGACCGAAATAAACTTGTCCGCTGGCGTGCCGCAATGTACTTATATGAAGTTGGAGATGAAACCGCACTCCCTGCACTAAAACAAGCGCAAGATGATCCGGAATTTGAAGTGAGCCTACAAATTAAACTTGCAATTGCACGTATTGAAGGTGGGGAAGAAGCAAAAGGCTCTGTTTGGAAGCAAATGACAGAAAGCCGTAATGAAAATAAATAGAAATAAAAAGACAAGGCTATTCTTATGAATAACGGGTTCTCTTTAAAGGTGCAAAACAGTAAATCACAATGCAAATAGGGTGCGAAATCATAGTGATTTTCTCACCCTTTTTTTTTTTGCTAGATCAATGTTTTTTTGCAATTTAACATATAAAATCGCATGATAAAAATAACTATTTGCGAATAGCAATTCTCTATCTGATAATTGCTATTCGCAAATAGATGTAAATTACTATGTTGAATTATGTATAAGATCGGATTATCGGAAATTTTGGCTCTATTATAACTAAATGCTGTACTTACCGTGTTTAAATAAAATTCCGTTTAAATTGGTAAATACGCATATTTTCCTAAAAATAAGGGAAGTTTTTCCGTTTATATTATCCAAATCCTTGGATTTTGTCTTATTTAGAGCAGTTAATCGGAATATCTCCGCTTATATCTGCATCTTAAGCCTCCACTATATACATTAGCAGGAAATTCTCCGCCTATGAATTCTTATTCCTACACGAAATTCAACAATGAATAATAACAGAGCCTTGATTTTAAGGACATTATTTATAAACCTTAAACACTATAAATTTTTGGGTTTTATTTAGGTTTAACGAAATATAAAAAGCATGGCGAATTGCCACGCCTTTTTGTAAGTTATATACCCTGTTTTTCACCTTTTGCACTAAAAGGGAACCCGTTATTCTTATGAATAGTTTGTCTTTTTAAAGCTCTTTGGCGCCCCCGCTTTTCCTAATCTGCTGGTCTAAATTGTAGGGGAGTTAGATCTTCTGTAATAGTTGAAAATGTATAGTCCTGATCGTCTAATAACTTGATAATAAGCTCTAGCGCTTCACTAGTTACTTTTTTATCATGAAATAGGATGACAGGTGTAATGTTTTTTTTGGCTAATTGTGCTAATTGTGTTTCCACACTGTTTTTCACTTGGTCATCGCTTGTTAAAGTCCAGTCCTCGCTATCTATGTTCCAGTCCCACATGATAAATCCAGCGTTATTGATAAGCTCCCTATGAGATTCTTTCATATAAGGGTAGCTTCCAAAGGGGACGCGAATGAGCTTTGAAGTATTCCCAGTTACATCAGATAAGCTTTGATTACAACTAAGTATTTCATTAAGGGTTGTGTTTGGGGTTGCATAAAATTGTGTAACATCATGGGTTACACCGTGACATCCGATTGCATTTCCTTCACGAACGATTCTCTTGACAATCTGAGGATATCTATCAATATTATTTTTTAGTGGAAAAAAAGTTGCCTTTGCCTGGTTTTCTAGTAATGTATCAAGTATTTCTTCAGTATATTTCGTAGGGCCGTCGTCAAAAGTTAAATAAACATTCTTTATTTCTTCTAAGGCATTTGACTCTGTTATAGCAGCTAGTGCCTTTTTAGCGGGGCTGGTTTGATTTGTTTTTAATATATTTACACTAGGTATTACCCGTTTTTCCTGTGCGGTCACAGTTAAAACAATTGCGTTTTTAAGAGTGGATTGGTTATTTATGATACCTCCTAATTCATAGGAACCAAGAAATAACAAAAAGGTCAGGACTGTTATCAATGTATAGAGGTGAAAGTATCGTTTTATCATAGGAGTAAGTATGGAGTTTCACCCTTTCTATCTTATAATCCTCTATTAATATAGTATATTTTTCGTAAGATAGATAGAGTTTTTTGGCAAAATTAGTAGAAAAATGCCTTTATTCAAACGAAACTAGGATTATGCACTTACTCATTGTTTGATTTTTTTACATAGCTTATAGTATGCTCTAAGTGGTAATTCTATTTTTTGGAGGGATATTTAATGTCGATGGCATATGAAGAATATATGAGACAAATGGTAATTCCAATGAGACAAGAACTTGTGCGAGCAGATTTTAAAGAACTAACTACGAGTGAAGAAGTAGAGGCATATATGGAGTCAGTAACTGGTACAACATTTGTTGTTATCAACTCAGTTTGTGGCTGTGCAGCAGGATTAGCTAGGCCTGCAGCAACACAATCCGTTTTGCAAAGTGATAAAAAACCTGATAACTTAATAACAGTATTTGCTGGACAAGATAAAGAGGCAACAGCAAAAATGAGAGAATACTTTGCTGGCTTTGAACCATCTTCACCTTCAATGGCTGTATTAAAAGGTAAGGAAGTTGTTCACTTTATACCAAGACATGATATTGAAGCTAATTCAATGGAAGCTATTATGGAAAATGTAATAACAGCTTTTAATAAATATTGTTAACATTAATGGGTGTCTTTGACATCCATTTTACTTTTTTACCCCGCATTAACGGGCAGTAAGACCTCCACTTCAAATCTTTGCGAATTCGAAGAAGTTTAAGTGGGGGAAATCAAGAGGGGGAATCGGGTTCGTCCGAGCGCTTCCTCTAAACGAGGATTAGTCCTCGTATGAACGGGGTAACAGCCCGTAAAAGCCCGATAAGTTCAACTAACCCTCAGTTGGGGATGAAAGAAAACCCCCACTGAGGGAAGTTTACTTTATCTTTATAGGACGAAAAGGTGATAAACTTGATTGTTACTACTGCAGGAAGAACGGATTCGCATATGATAGAGCAGGCCAAAGGTATTGCAAAAGATCTTGAATCAACCTTCATAGTTAGAAATAAAACGTCAATATCAGAACTTCAATCCCGAATAAATGATGATGTTTTAGTAGTTGGAAAAAGTCGATTGGAATTGTACGTTTTAAATGGAAAAGAACCCCTATTCTTTCATCCTAATTCTGCTATGTTTCGATTAAAACGGATAATAAGAGGAGAGGATGATCCTTTTTTAGAGGCAACTAAATTGCAAAAAGGGATGACGTTTCTTGACTGTACAATTGGTTTAGGTTCAGATTGTATTGTTGCTAGCTTTATTACAGGTCAAACTGGATCTGTTATTGGGATAGAGGGGAATCGATATCTTTCCTATCTGGTTGCTACTGGTCTAAAAACGTGGGACACAGGTATACCTGAAATAAATGCAGCAATGCAAACTATAGAAGTAATCTATTCAGAGCATCTTGATTATTTAAGGTCTTCTGCATCTAACAGCATTGATGTAGTATACTTCGATCCTATGTTTGAAGAAAATATAGCAGAATCTAAGGGGATAGAGGCTTTAAAGAAAGTGGCTATTTACCGTGATTTATCTTTTGAGATTATAGAAGAGGCAAGGAGGGTAGCTAAAAATAGAATTGTTTTAAAGGATCATTGGAAAAGTGAACGATTTATTAAATTTGGATTTAAAGTGAACAAAAGAAAAACATCAAAATTTCATTTCGGTGTACTAAATCTCTTATGAGGCTTTTCTAGGTTGGAGCTAATTCTATTATAATAATGGTTTTGATTGGACAAGGTAAACCTATGGAGGTGAAGAGAATGCCTAAGCGTCATAAAGATCCTTCAAAGGTAGGATTAAGTGCACCATCTGTTGAAGGTCAAGGGACTACAAGTAAAGAATACGACAATGTATCAAAAGATTCAGCTAGAAGAAAAACAAAAAGAAAATAATGAAAAAAACTCGTAGAACTTCTACGGGTTTTATTTCATTATCTGTGTAGAACTACTTGCTTACCTTGTAAGGGCAACTAGGCAGTCGCCACTTTATAAATGGTTTAATCTGCTATATTTAAGTAAACTAAGAATCCTAACGTAACAAAACTTGCAACTGCAAAAAACCAATCCATCCACCCTCACCTCGCATCATAGTTGTTTATCTTTATTTTACCAAATTGTGAATACTTTATGAACATATTATCAAACTATATTTAAAAAAACCAGATTATCTTCATTTCGTAGTATATATAGTGGATAATAGGTTCAAAGCTAAATTTTAGATTTCTGCTTCTACTAGAAAGAAACTTGTTAAAAATATTCTGGAAATGTGATAAAATAGAATAAATAATTTTTTATCTAGATTCTTTTACTAAAATTATTCCACTTGTTTACATAGCATTTGAAGGGATGAAATACCATGAAAAAATGGTTAAGGAAAGCGCTCGTAGTAACTTTTACGATTATGACGTTTGGATTAGTCACACCACCTTCGGCATTAACGATGGAGCAGACAAAGCCAGACGAACCATTAAAGCCAGATTTAATTGAAAGACATTCGTCACAGTCTCAAAGATTTTCTATAGAAAATCTTGAAAAGGATAGTACATCAGATTTTGTTGACTTTGCTATTAACCAAGCTGAAATATTATCTTTAGAAAAGTTTGGGAAAAAAATTGGACCTGTTATTGAAGATGAGTTTAGATCTGTTATATTACCACGTATTGAGGAAGTAATTTTATCTATATCTGAATTGTATCCTTATGAAGCTGTAAATAACTTAGTTATAACTGAACAACCTACTGGTGGAATAAGTGAGAAAATTTTTCATATCTATGATAAAACAAGTGGAAAAGATACTATTCGTTTTCACGTCAGACGTGACAACCCACCGCAGGAAGGGTTTTGGTTTAACTTTCATTACCACACCCACCATGATGCTTTTCAAGCTCATCACGAACTAGGTAAGATATACTGGGCTAAAAATACCCCTCCACAGTGGTTGAGTTAAAACCTTAGGCGAGAGTGAGCGTTGTAGGCTGCAACGTGGATACTGTATCCTAAACGTTGTGATTACTTTAAAGTATCCATTTGAGTTTACAGATTAGCGTTCGATACTTTAGAGAAAAAACGTCCTTATAGCATCTATTTAAAAGTGGTGAACCATTATCTGGGAAGCGGGGACCTTATTGCTTTGTTGTGAGTCTAACATTTGGGTATATAAAGAATAAGAGTATTGCAAGTAAGGCTAAGCTTAAAAATACCGTATTAAAAGAAAGACAGACACTTATGTCTGTCTTTCTTTTTTCATATTATATAAGGATAGATTATTTGGATTGGGGAATTTCTATATTTTTCATGCAATTCACATTAATCTATTATTCTGTTATACTATTTAAATAGTAAATAGTTTTTAATATTAGTATATTTACATTTTAATTTTATAAATTTCATCATTGATTATTACAAACATAAATAGGAGCGGTCCTTATGAAAAAAACCTTAGTCTTCCTACTAACAATAGCCCTCGTTTTCGTTCCGAACTTCAAAAAAGACATGCAAGCTTCACCAAATGGGATTATGCTTAAGGATTTTTCTTCAATAACTTTTTTTGTGAATAGTAAGCAAATATCTAATTACCAATTACTTGGAGATATTGTTGTCCTGCCAGAAGAGAATTTTAATGAAACAGAAGCGCTTAATATGATTAGACGGCTTGGTTTTGTGCATCCATCCATCCTTCGGGAGTTAATTGTTCAGGGTGTAACCATTAAGCTCTTCACAGGCACTTTAACAGATGAGCCATCAACAATACATCTGAAAGGAATTACACCCAGAGGCTACACAAGTAAACTCAAAACGTGGGATTCAGTCCCTGGAATTGGTGGTTCAAAAATTGTTCTTGCAAAAATAGGTTATAGTAACATAGGTCAGGGTCATGGTTCACTTAATTTAGAATTACACGAGCTAGCACATTCTGTTGATCGGTATGTCTTTAATTTAATAAGAGATGATACAATTTTTCAGGATATTTGGAGGCAAGAAGCGGGACAGTTATTTTCCAAAAGAAATTATTTTACTAAGTACGCAGAGGAATACTTTGCTGAAACCTTTGTCATGTATTATTTGAATCCCAAAACAAAAGATAAATTAAAAAATAAGGCACCATTAACCTATCAGTTATTTGAAAGATTGGAAAAAGCTGATTTGGATACAGGGATAAATGTTGCAACACATCGTTAGTAAGATTTGATATAATTAAATCTTATTAGAATTACGTAAAGGAAGTGCGCTAATGAAGCAATACTTAGATCTTTGTAAACATGTTCTGGAGAATGGTACGGTAAAGCATGATAGAACAGGGACAGGAACAATTAGTTCGTTCGGTTATCAAATGCGGTTTAATCTTCAGGATGGTTTTCCTGTTGTAACTACGAAAAAACTACATCTAAAATCGATAATTCATGAATTGCTATGGTTTTTAAGTGGCAATACGAACATAAAGTATTTAACGGACAATGGCGTTCGTATATGGAATGAATGGGCTGATGAGAATGGGGAATTAGGACCGGTATACGGGCATCAGTGGCGTTCTTGGCCAACTAATGGCGGGGAAACTATTGATCAAATTTCTAACTTAATTCAGCAAATTAAAAATAACCCTGATTCACGTCGGCTAATAGTAAGTGCTTGGAATGTTGCCGATGTTGACAATATGGCGCTTCCACCTTGCCATTGCTTATTCCAATTTTACGTGGCAGATGGAAAGTTATCATGTCAGCTTTATCAGAGGTCAGCCGATGTATTCCTTGGTGTTCCATTTAATATTGCTTCTTACGCTTTGTTGACGATGATGATTGCCCAGGTATGTGATTTAGAGGTTGGGGATTTTGTTCATAGTTTTGGGGATGTTCACATTTATTCAAATCATGCTCAGCAAGTAAAGCTGCAATTGACTAGAGAACCAAAAGAATTACCACAAATGCTAATAAACCCTAACATTAAATCTATCTTTGATTTCACGTTTGAAGATTTTACACTTATGAATTATGAAGCCCATCCACACATTAAAGGAGAGGTGAGTGTATGATATCTTTGTTGGTTGCGATGGATCGAAATCGTTTGATTGGAAAAGACAATGACCTACCATGGCATTTGCCAGCAGATTTGGCCTATTTTAAAAGAATTACCATGGGACACCCGATTATTATGGGTAGAAAAACTCATCAATCAATTGGACGAGTCCTTCCTGGTAGAGAAAACATTATATTAACTCGAAATCCAGATTATCTAGCGGAAGGCTGTAAAGTTATTCATTCAATTGAAGAGATTATAGCCATGAATAATCCTTCGGAAGAGTTATTTATAATTGGTGGTGCTGAAATTTTTAAAGAAATACTGCCCTTCTCTGACCGTCTATATATCACAGAGATTGATGAAGCTTTTACGGGGGATACGTTTTTTCCAGAGTTCTCAACGAATGAGTGGAAATTGGTTTCAAAAGAAACTGGAATAAAAAATGAGAAAAACCCGTATGCTTATTCCTTTGTTGTTTATGAACGTAATTTAAATTGAAAGATAAGTTGCTAATAAAACCCGTAAACCAAAATATGGTATACGGGTTCTTAAGTTGCTTCTAAAGATAAGTTTAAATTTAGACAAAAGGTACATCTGGCACGTAGAACAATATACTGAAGAACATTGCTGCACTTCCTGCTAATACAAATCCATGCCAAATTGCATGATGATAGGGGATTTTTCTCCATACATAAAAAATTGAACCTACTGTATAAAGTATTCCTCCAGTTAGAAGAAGCGTAAATCCTTCAGTCGTTAAACTTTGATAGAGTGGCTTTATAGCAATAATAATCATCCACCCCATCAAAATGTAAAACAACGTTGATAAGATTATAAACCGTTTAACAAAGAATATTTTTAGAATGACACCTAAAATTGCCAGTCCCCAGATGATTCCAAACAATGTCCAGCCTAATGAACCACGTAAAGTGACAAGCAAAAAAGGAGTATAGGTACCAGCAATAAGAAAATAAATTGCCGAATGGTCTAGAATTTCAAAAACATCCTTTGCTTTAGGGTGTTGAATACTGTGTACTAAGGTGGAAAATAAATATAACAGTAGCATTGAAACTCCAAAGATAGTGAAACTGACTACATGCCATACATCACCATATTTAACAGCAAAGATAATTAACATAACGAGTGCTGGAATGCTAAGTAATGCACCAATTCCATGGGTAATTGCATTAGCAATTTCTTCTTTTATTGAGTATTGCATTTAAATACCTCCTGCTAAATAATATAGGTCTCTAAAGACTGGAAGAAATCCAATCCCTCAGATGTAATTTTGGTTCCTGCCCGGCCCCGACCTTTTGTAACAAACCCATGTTTTTCTAAGAAATCGAGTCGATGGCGAATTTGTTGAGTTGTCAAAGGGTTAGTCCCTTTTTTACTTTTATCGGCTATGATACGTCTACTAGCAGGTTCACCATTTTCATTGCATTCCATGATTGTTTCGAGAATAAAATAATGTTCTTTCTTCTCCATTATACTTAAACCCTCTTGTTTTTCCTTTCGATCTACCGGAGCCTTTGTTTTCTTTTGGCTTTGTTTCTTAAATCTGTCAGGGGGTATATCATGTAGTTGGATAGAATGTCCATCACAAACGGTTAGCATGTATTCAATCGTATTTTTAAGCTCACGTACATTTCCGTACCACAAATACTTTGACAGTTTGGTAACAACTGCCTTATCTACTTTGATAGTTTTACCGCTTTTAGAAATAAAATGTTCTATCAATCCTGGAATATCCGATGAAATTTCTCGTAATGAAGGAAGACGTAAGGATAGTACATTTAATCTGTAATATAAGTCCTCCCTAAATGACCCTTCATCAATCAGCATTAGTAAATCTTTATTGGTAGCAGCAATTACTCTGAGATTGATAGGGACTTTAGCTGTCGCCATTTCCTGCAGCAAATGAAGTAGATGCGCCTGTGATCTTAGATTTAAATCACTAATTTCATCAAAAAAAATCGTACCACCGGTTTCTCGTTTAATTAAAGTTTGTGTCTGTGAATTATTTGCATCAGCAGTAGCTGAGACGTCATCTAAACCGAAAAGCGCATCATTTTCAAATTGGGTTTTAGATAATGTACTACAGGTTACAGTTCTGAATGGGCCCGGGGCTTGCCATGATTCATTGTGAATCGCTTGTGCAAACAGCTCTTTCCCTGTGCCAGTTTCACCTTCAATTAAAATAGGTAAATTTGTTTTTGCTAACTTTTGAGCGATGATCTTCGTTTCCTCTAAAATAGGATGTTTACCTATAATATGAGAAAATGAGTGCCTTGCTACCACGCCTTGTTCATATTGCTTATCATTTTCACCACGATGACTAGCCGTTGTTTTTTCAATATGGATACCATCTTTGGATAAAATTATATTTTTGTCTTTCAAAATACTTGAAAGGTTAGTATCCGCAGAAAAACTAGTAATTATCGATGAATCTCCATAAATAGATTTTAAAATTTCATGGACTTTCATTCTAGATGGTTCATTATCAGTAATTAAAATAAGACTATTTTCTTCGCTCATATAACTCCACCTTCTTAAGATTAATTTAATTATAACACCCAATTAGAACTAAATGGAACCAAAAGGATAAGATTTGTTTTAAAAAGTATAATTTCTGCTTGGTTTTAATGTATATTTTAAAGTCTCCGAAATAAAAATATAAAATTGTTAGAAAATTTACTTTTATAGAATCAAATTCGTGTTATAATGTACAAATTATAACCGTAACACTTTAAAGCATGAATTCACTAAGAAAGGATAAGAGGCAATATGGGACAACAAATTAAACAACAAAACGTTGGGATCCAAGTTGAGGATATACTTATTGCAAATCATCTTTTGAAAGATGTTGTAAACCATACACCTTTACAACGGAATGACCTTTTATCAGAACGATATGAATGCAATGTATTGTTAAAGCGAGAAGATTTACAAATAGTTCGTTCATTTAAACTTCGTGGTGCATACAATCGAATTAAAAACCTTTCTCAAGACGAACTTACTAACGGGGTAGTGTGTGCGAGTGCTGGAAACCATGCCCAAGGAGTGGCTTATTCGTGTCGAGCCTTAAAAATTCATGGTAAGGTGTTCATGCCATCAACAACACCAAGGCAAAAAGTGTCTCAAGTAGAACTCTTTGGCAAAGGATATGTTGACATCATCTTAACTGGAGATACATTTGATGACGCATATACTGAAGCAATTGCTTGTAGTTCAAAAGAACTTCGCGCCTTCATACATCCATTTGATGATTACGATGTCATTGCAGGTCAAGGAACTGTTGCCGTTGAGATCTTAAATGATGCTGACGAACCAATTGATTATGTGTTTGCAAGTATTGGTGGTGGTGGACTTGTTTCGGGAATCGGAACGTATTTTAAAAGTATCTCTCCATTAACTAAACTAGTTGGGGTAGAGCCGTCTGGGGCAGCTAGCATGAAGGAATCTATCATGCAATCAAATGTTGTAACACTTGATCATATTGATAAATTTGTTGACGGAGCAGCGGTTAAAACAGTAGGAGAGAAAACATTTAAATTATGTCTAGAGGTTATTGATGATATCATTACTGTTCCTGAGGGAAAGGTTTGTACGACGATATTAGATCTATATAATGAAAATGCAATCGTAGCAGAGCCTGCGGGAGCTCTCCCAATTACCGCTTTAGATTTCTATAAAGACCAAATTAAAGGTAAAACAGTTGTATGTGTGATAAGTGGCGGTAATAATGATATTGGTAGAATGCAAGAAATCAAAGAACGATCTCTTATTTACGAGGGTCTTCAATATTATTTTATTGTTAATTTTCCTCAACGGGCAGGTGCACTACGTGAGTTTTTGGATGGGGTTTTAGGACCTACGGACGACATTTCTCGTTTTGAATACACAAAGAAGAATAATAAAGAAAATGGACCAGCTCTAGTTGGAATTGAATTAAAAAATAAAGAGGATTATAACCCTTTAATAGAGAGAATGAAAAAGAAAAATTTTTCATTTACGGAAATAAACAAAGAAAGTAATTTGTTTCACTTGTTAATTTGAGTGCAAAAATTTTTATAAAAAATTCATTATTGTTTACATAATTAGACACACTTCGATAAACAATTAGGGTATAATATAGGAAACGGGTAAAAAAGAGGATTGATATTTTGCTATTTAAAAGCCTAGAGTTCAAACATTATAATGGACAGAAGGTTAAAGTCGTGGATATTCCGGTACTAGAAGAAGGCAATACGTATCATTTTATGCTCGGTATTCGTTTACAAACTTTTATGACACAAATTTGTGCTGAAAGAAACCCTAAAAGTGTCTACTCATTTAGACATTACTTAAAAAAAGTTTTAAAATGGCGTGATTATGAACAACTTTTTGAAACGAATATTCTAAAAAATAATGCCTAATGCTACAGTATTATGAGCCATATCACACAAAAAAGTGATATGGCTCTTTTTTCTTTTACTCAGAATGATGATACTATTCACAAATCGTTTTAGCTTCGGTCAACCTTTAACATTAAATCATTGACTCCACTCTTGTCTGATATAATCAATAATTAGAAAAATAGAGGATTATTTTCTAAAAAGGTCGAATTACTTTATTATTCGAAATTATTACAAGGGATTCTGAGGTATAAGATGATTAAACGAATTAAAAATTTTAGCATCTTTAAGAAAACGGTTTTATTTACATCTTGTATTATCATGGTGGTCGGTTTTGCAACTGCTGTTATTAGTTATCAAATACAAAGTAATGCAATAACACAAATTCTGTCTGATCAGGCAGTTAGTGTAGCGAATCTTTGGAAAACAACAATACCTAGTCAAGATATTATTGCTGCCAAAAATGCTGCAAATGTAGACGACCCATCAGTAGAAAAACTTACATATTTAATTGATAAAATACATGAAAAGAACTCGGTTTATTCACAAGGTTATATTTTCACATCTGAAATACCAGAAAATAGAGCGTTTGACCCAATTGCTGTCCCGTTTTCGCTTGTTCGACAAGGATTTGGTTATTCTGACCTTTATGTTGCAGGAGATGAGTTTTTTAGTGCATTTGAACATACCGTACTAAACAAAACAAGTACATATACGGATATCTATACTGATCAATATGGTACATGGATTTCTGCCTTTTCACCTATATTTGCAGAAAATGGTGAAGTCATTGCGGTTTTTGGGGTCGACATCGATGCTAGCATCCTAAATGATTTTCAATTAGATTTAATGATATCATTATTAATTTCTTGTATAGTGTTATTTACAGTTTTTTTTATTATCCAAGAATGGGGACTCAGAAAAGTTATGGCACCACTCCGTGGACTTTTTCAGGGGATTCATCAAGTAAGTCAAGGGAACTTTGATGTGAAATTAGTCCAAACAGATGATTCTGAACTTGGTGAGCTAAGCAAGATGTTTAATGATATGACTCGGCAGCTACACATCTTATTCGAAAGAGTTGCCGTAACCTCAGAACAGTTTGGTGATAATAGTCAACAGAGACAAGAACTTCAAGGTTTTGAAAAGGCACTTGGGGATATGGAGAATATAATTAAACAAAGCAAACTCCAAACTGAGCTTCAAAGGGCTGAAAGAATGAATGCAATCGGTCAATTAGCTGCTTCAGTTGCACATGAAATTCGTAACCCGATGACAGTTGTTAAAGGCTTTCTTCAAATATTTGAATCAAAAGAGTCGATGACTAAAGAGGAAATAGAATATATCCAATTAATGATTGCAGAGATGAATCGTGCTGAAACAATCATTAATGATTATTTATCACTTGCAAAGCCTGATTTAGAAAAATCCGAAGTAATTAATTGCAGTGAAGCCTTGCAAAATGTAACTGATTTAATATCATCTTATGCGTTGTTAAACAACAACATCTCTATAAATATGGAAATAAAAGGAACGTACTATATCAAAGGGAATAATTCAGAGTTGAAACAAGTCCTTCTTAATATTATGAAAAATGCAGTTGAGGCTATGAAAAAAGAAGGAGTCCTTACTGCCGGGCTTTTCTGTGAAAATAAGTATGTGCATTTTATTATCAAAGATACAGGTATTGGTATGACTACTGACGAACTCAAAAGACTAGGAACTCCTTTTTATTCACTAAAGGAAAAGGGTACAGGTATTGGTCTCATGGTATGTTATCAAATTGTTGACAGGATGAGGGGTAAAATAAAAGTAGAAAGTGAAAAAGGTAAAGGGACAATTTTTACGATCTCGATTCCTTTATATGAGAGTTAGTCAGTCGTACACACCCTCAATTTTAGGAGGGTGTGTTTGCTAACGCTTTCTCTCTGCCACTTATGACTTTTTTTGTTTCTCTAGCTTTATATCCAACTTTTTACCAGCAACTGATAAATAAGAGTAGACATCTAAATCGGCCTTTGCCTTTGACATTCCTTGGATAAAATGTGTAACTAAATCTTTATAGTCTTCACTAACGCCTTCTTCTTCGCAATGTCCATAAATATACATTTTTTTTTCATCAAATAAGAAAGCAACATAACCAACAGCTTTTTCATCTGGATCCACAATATTTAGAACTTGACAATCAGTTGTAACTAATTCAGGTGAGAAAAAAATTTGCAAAATGCTTCCTCCTTAAAAATAGTAGTAGTTCAAAATTATAATCTAAGTTAACTGCATCTTTTTAAATAAAGAATCATCTGCTGATTCACTTTCACTGGTCTCCTTTTTCGGTACTCTTATCAGTAACATACAAAGTAAACCGACGATTAAAGTGAGTCCTGCTGTTATAAAAAACATACCCCCACGAGACCAAGCCATTAGCGCCCCATATATTGGAGGGCCTATTGCGACTCCTAAAAAACGAACGGATCCGTATAAGGATGTGACAAATCCTCTTTTTTCTGCAGATACAGAACCTGTAATAAAACTGTTAATACATGGAAGCACCAAACCTGTCCCTATACTACTTAGCACTAGAATGGAAATAAAGGGGGTAAGACTCTCAAAAAATACAAGTGTTGAAAAAGAAAAGGTCATTAAAAACAGTCCTAAAACAATTAGTTTTTTCATTAAAGGCATTTTTTTCCCAATCTTACTTCCTGTTATATAGGAGGTAGTTGTCATGAATAATAAAGGAATAGCAAGTATGGCACCTTTTAGAACTCCGTCTGTATTATAGGTTGTTTCTAGCACGTCTGAAAGATAGAACAGGATTCCAAATAAAGTAAATAGACAAGTTGCACCAGCTAAATATGCTGTAAAGAGCCACCTACCTTCGTTTTTAAATACTGTCATTAGTCCTTTTGCATATTGACTGACAGGAGGCGGTTCTTTCTTTTGCTTTTTTTCTTTCACAAAAAATAGTGTTAATAAGATTGAGATTAGACAAAATAGTGGAAAGGCGAAAAACGAAGCATACCAAAAAAGTATTGCAAGCAATGATCCTATAATTGGTGAAACAACTTTACCAAAACCATTAGAAGCCTCAACAAGTCCTAATACTTTACTTTGTTTGCTTCCTTGATATAAATCACCAGTTAAAGCCATCGCAATTGGTGCTGTCCCAGCTGCACCAATACCTTGCATAATACGCCCAGCCATGATCCATGTAAAGGCATTGTCGAACCAAGCAGCAGCTATACCAGCTAACAATCCACCGACGCCATATAATGTCAATGCAGGTATTATTATTGCTTTCCTCGAGAACCGATCTGAGAGATAGCCAAGAATGGGTATCGAAATAGCAGCAGCAACGGAGAAAGCTGTAATAACAAGACTGACTTGGAATTGTGAAATCCCTAATTCCTTGGACATTTGCGGTAATATGGGTATCAACATGGAATTTCCAAGTACAAGGATAAGGGGAATTGACCCAATCGCAACAATCGTCATTCCTGTATTTTTTTGACTGGACAAGTAACTTACAACTCCTTATACAAAATTAATTGCCTTTATATTGTCGGGTAAATCAGAACACAATATGCTTACCATATAATGTAAATGCAATAACGCGAAAGCCCATTCTATACACCATTCACCTATTTTTGAATAACATAGCAACTGTAAAGTAAAGGAGGCGTTTATCCTAATGGATTTTTTGACATTACCAAAAAGAACGAAGGGCGAACGGTCATATGGACTTACTTCAATAGCCGACTTTGGAACACCACTAGGCCAGCTTGAAACTATTTTAGCGGATTATCATCAACTAATCGATATAGCTAAAATTGGTATAGGTTCCGCTTATGTTACTCCAAATGTAGATAAAAAGATTCAATTATATAAAAAATATAATGTGAAACCTTACTTTGGCGGGACATTATTTGAGAAGTGCTATCTGCAAGGGAAGCTCGTTGATTATATAAAATCCCTGAAAAACTTTGGGGTTGAATGGATTGAAATATCAAATGGAACGTTAGACATCCCATTACAATCTAGGATAGAGATCATAACTGCCGTGAAAAGTGAGTTTAATGTCATTGGAGAAGTTGGTTCGAAAGATACGGAAAAAGAAATGCCTCTAGCAAAGTGGGAAGATGAGCTCCAATCGCTATTGGATGCTGGATGTAAGTATGTAATTACAGAGGGAAGAGATTCAGGCACAGCGGGTATTTATGAAAGTAATGGTGAAATCAAAATAGATCTAGTTGAGAGATTAATGAAGAACATCGACATACGTAGTGTTATTTTTGAAGCTCCAACACCTAAAAGTCAGATGTTTTTCATCAATCAATTTGGAACAAATGTAAACCTAGGTAATGTTAAGTTACAAGATGTATTAGTGCTTGAAGCCCAAAGACAGGGCCTTAGAAGTGAAACATTTTTCTTGGGGGAAAATGAATGCAACTTGCCATTATAAGACACTTGCCAACAGCATGGAACAAGTTAGGTCTTTTACAAGGGAAAAGAGATATTGAAATTCTGGAACCGTCAAGTAGTGACAAGAAAAAGATTGAAAATAATTTTAAAAAAATAAGCGAGCATCAACCCTTTGATAGAGTTCTGACTAGCTCATTAATAAGAACTCAACAGTCAGCAAGTGTGTATGGTTTTTCATCGTTTCACAAAGAACCTTTATTAGACGAATTAAATTTCGGTTTATATGAAGGAAAACCAAAGAATTTACTTATTGAAGAGAATTATAATGACTGGTTGAATGAACCAAGAAACTTAACTTTAGGCGAACCTCTAGTTGATTTAGAAAACCGGATTGGTAAGTTCTTAGAAAAGTATAAAATGTATTCAAGCATTTTAGCATTTGGCCATGGTTCATGGATTAGGGCTGCAATGTCACTAGAACAAAGTGGAGACATTAACATGATGAACCAGATAACTGTTCACAATAATGATTTTATCATACTTGAATTTGATCAAAAGAAGGGATGATTCCTAGTAGGAGGGTAATAAAATTGTCCAAAGTACCAACATATGATTCTTGGAACGAAAGTGAAATTAATAATCTAAATTCTCAATGGAAAGATTATTTTGACGTATTGAAGTGGGCCTATCGTTCTTATAAGGATGAGCTTGTATACGCATGCAGCTTCGGTGCAGAAGGAATTGTATTAATTGATTTAATTAGCAAGGTTAACAAACATGCCAAAATTGTCTTCTTAGATACAGGATTACATTTTAGCGAAACATATGAACTAGTTGACAAAATTAAGGCAGCCTTTCCAACATTAAACATTGAGCTGAAACAACCAAACCTCACATTAAAACAGCAAGCGGAAAAACATAAACAAGAGCTGTGGAAATCCAACCCCAATCTATGCTGTCAAATTCGCAAAATTGAACCGCTGAAAGAAACTCTGTCAGGTGCAAAAGCATGGATTTCTGGTCTAAGAAGGGAACAATCTTCAACAAGGAACAATGTTCAATATATAAATAAAGACGAGAAGTTCAAGTCTATAAAGATCTGTCCTTTAATTCACTGGACCTGGGATGATGTCTGGAACTATATCAAATTAAACAACCTACCATACAATCAGTTACATGATAACAACTATCCAAGTATAGGGTGTGCACCTTGTACCTTTCAGGTAAAAGAACTTGGCGACTTACGATCTGGCCGATGGGCAAACCATACAAAAACGGAATGTGGATTACATCAAGACTAAATATGCAAGATTAATAACTTTATTATAAGGGTAAATTGGAGGTAATAGATGTGGGTTTAAGTAAACCACATGGTGGTAAATTAATAAACCGAATCGATGAGAAGCGTGAAATAGATGCTGTTGTTAATAAAATTGAACTAGATAATATGGCATTGAGTGACCTTGAATTAATTGCAGTTGGTGCGTATAGTCCATTAATTGGATTCTTAGGTAAAAAGGATTATGAGTCTGTTATCCATAACATGCGCCTTACGACAGGGGAACCCTGGTCAATACCAATAACACTACCAGTTGAGGAGAGTATAGCTGACAGACTCGTAATTGGTGAAGAAGTAAGGCTCGTGCAAAATGGCGAAACATACGGAATTATTACAGTAACTGAAAAATATATCCCTAATAAAGAAATCGAAGCATTTAAAGTATATAAAACAAATGATAGACAACATCCTGGAGTAATGAACCTTTTTAAACGTCCAAATGTATATATTGCTGGACCTATTAACTTAGTTCGTCGCCCTAAAAAGGAATTTTCAAACTATTATTTAGATCCGGTACAAACAAGAAATCTCTTTGATAGATTAGGTTGGAAAACGGTTGTTGGGTTTCAAACTAGAAATCCTGTTCATAGAGCACATGAATATATCCAAAAATCGGCCTTAGAGATTGTTGATGGGTTGTTTTTGAATCCATTAGTGGGTGAAACAAAGTCTGACGATATTCCTAGTGAGATCCGTATGGAGAGCTATCAGGTACTTCTTGAAAAGTATTATCCAAAAGATCGGGTATTCTTATCCGTTTTTCCAGCCGCAATGAGGTATGCTGGACCAAGAGAGGCAATATTTCATGCTCTTGTTAGGAAAAACTATGGCTGTACACATTTCATAGTAGGTCGTGATCATGCTGGTGTTGGAAATTACTATGGAACATATGATGCACAAAAAATATTCAGCAATTTTTCAAACGAGGAGCTTGGAATACAGACGCTATTTTTTGAACATAGTTTCTATTGTAAAAAATGTGGCAATATGGCTTCTGAAAAAACCTGTCCTCATGATAAAGATGATCACATCATTCTTTCTGGTACTAAAGTGAGAGAGATGCTTAAAAATGGGAAGAAACCACCAAAGGAATTTAGTAGACCAGAAGTTGTTGAGGTATTAATTAAGGGATTACAGGACACGTATACAAAGATTTAAAGGGTGGTAATAAAGATGGGGAATCGTCCTTATTTAACATGGCATAAGTCAGCTATAAACAAGGAAGATAGACAAAAATTAAATAATCATAAAAGCTGTGTACTTTGGTTTACTGGATTGTCAGGATCAGGAAAATCTACATTAGCTAACGCATTGGATAGAAAACTTTACACACTTGGAATGAGAAGCTATGTCTTGGATGGTGACAACATCCGTCATGGATTAAACAAAGGGCTTGGTTTTACTAAAGATGACCGTCAAGAAAATATTCGCCGAATCGGCGAGGTTGCAAAGCTATTTGTAGATAGTGGCCAAATCGTAACAACTGCTTTTATATCACCGTTTTGTGAAGATCGAAATAGTGTAAGGAACCTTTTTCCAGAGGGTGAGTTTATTGAAATATATGTTAAATGTCCTCTGGATGTTTGTGAGATACGAGATCCAAAAGGGCTTTATAAAAAAGCAAGAACTGGAGAAATACGTGAGTTTACCGGAATAAGCTCTCCCTATGAAGAACCACTAGAACCTGAGATCGTTATTGAAACGGATAAACAATCTTTGCAAAAATCTGTCGATGTAATTGTAGGTTATCTGCAGGAGCACCATATTATCTGAATAAACACACAAAGAACGAGACCATCTTATTGTCTCGTTCGCATCATTTTATTTTTTTCTCCAACCTAATGTTGGGGAATATGTATAGGGTAGCTTTAGATGGTAAATAAAGTCGATTATATTCGTAGAAATGGACTGGCAAATAATCGCATATATGACAATAGGTAGTTCAATTACAGTTGCAGTTAAAAGGAAAATAAAAAAATTTAGCCAAAGCATAGCTCTGCCTGGGGAGGTGCCTTTGTAATTTGCTATCATGAGTGCTGGAATAACCATACCACCACTTGATGCACCATTGCGTATTAATAACCCTACACCAATCCCAAATAAGATACCTCCACTTAAGAGGTCTAACCAAAAGGATGACAAGCCGCCACTATTAAGGTTAGATGTTATTAAGCTTACAGTGACAGAGGTAATGGTTACCGAAAACATTGTTCTAAAAGTCCAGGTATAACCGAAATACTTTAGGGCAAGTACTAAAAAAGCAAAATTCACAATCCATAATGAGAGGCCTAAGGGTAGTTGTAACCAATAATTAATAAGAATTGCAAGGCCAGCGGCTCCACCAGAGGGAATATTATGTGGGAAAAGAAATACCGCCATTGCTACCCCTTGGAGAATGGCGCCTAGAATGATACATATGTACGAAATTACTTTTTTAGAGGGCACTGTAAGGGTAACCTCTCAATGGTGTATGGAAATATGAAAATTGTATCCCGAAGTTTGGTTCACGATTGATCATAATAATAGATTCCCCCATAATTGGACAACTGTTCTCTCCTTGTCCATTCTATGATTATAATAGATAATTTATGAAATTATAAGAGGAATTTAGGGTGGAGTTAAGTTTTTCTTATTTATTAATTGAAAGGTGAGAATTACATGAAGAAGTTTATAATACTTTCTATAGTAGCGTTATTATCTGCATGTGGATATGAAATTGAAAACCCTACTAATTGGGAACTAGGTGACTTTTCTTTTCGGAATCAAGATGGTGATGATTTTGGATTAGAGGAATTAAATGGAAAGGTTTGGGTTGCGAATTTTATTTTTACCAATTGTGAAACCGTTTGTTCTCCGATGACCGCTCATATGGCTAAATTGCAAGGAATGATCGAAGATGAAGGCCTTAAAGCTGAAATAGTTTCATTTTCAGTTGATCCTGAAGTAGATAAGCCTAAAGTTTTAAAAGGGTTTGCCTCTAAATTTGATGCGGATTTAACAAACTGGCATTTCTTAACAGGATATTCTCAAGCTGAAATTGAAGCATACGCATTAGAAAACTTTAAAACATTAGTACAAAAGCCAAAGGGTAATGATCAAGTAAACCACGGTACATCTTTTTATGTAGTTGATAAGTCAGGTGTGGTAAAGCAAAGTTATAGTGGGGTATCAGATACTCCGTATGATCAAATGATCAAGGATATTAAATCTCTCCAATAATAAAATGGACCTTTGATTCATTTTATTTAAAAGATAAGACAGTATAAAAGTTTGTGCTTAGTTTTAGTGTCTAGCTCCAGGCGCCATCAGTTCATGGTCATAAGCCAATCCGTCCGGAAGGTAAAGAACAACCTTCCAGCAGGCTAGTCTTATGCTTGACTTGCACAGGATGTGCTGATGTCGATGTTCGCCACAGGACGTGGCGGGTTTTAATCGACGCGCCTTGCGCTTTTCTTTATTGCTTTACACCATCTTCAGCAATTGTTTTAAGCTCTTGCCAAAATAGATTATTGGCTATGTCAGTGTGACAATAATCGATATCAACACTTTTAAACTGGTCTTGGGTATGGTCACGATTGTTGTTTTTATTATCTTTCTCTTTATTCAATATAAATTCACTCCTCTATAAATGATGTAGAAGCTTATTGATAATGTTAGCTGCAGGCTCGATTGAGAATTCATCATGATAGTGATTTAACGAATGTCTGTATTTAACTAGCCTATCCTTATCATCAAAATGGGATAAAAGATGCTGCTCTAACTGATCATTGGAATGCCAATCAATTAAAGGGAAAACGACGCCTAATTTTTCTAATTGGTTTAAATTAATTTCTTCTTGTCCTGGAAGGGCATGATAGATAAAAATTGGGATACCCTTCATAAGGCACTCACTAATAGTTACACCACCAGGTTTTGTAATAATAAAGTCTGACCGTTCATAAATTTCGTCCATCTCGGCTCTAGATGAGATATAAGGCATCGGCTTTATAAAGGGGAGTTTGAGCTGTTTTAGTTGCTCATATAACCTATTGTTTTTTCCACATAAAATAACATAATGTACTTTGCCTGTTGGCCCCAGTTTCTTTAGAAGCTCCTCAATAGCTCCTACACCTAAACTTCCGCCCATTATTGTACATTCGTATTGATCTTTCTGAGTGAAATCCTTAATCTCATTCTTTACTATTTTGTGATGAAGTGGAATTCCTGTGACCTGTATCTTTTCACTTGAAATACCTTTTTGAAGAAGATAGTCCTTCATGTGACGGTGAGAAACAAAATGATAATCAATGTGCTGGGTTCCCCAAAAACTATGAATGAAGAAGTCAGTATATACATTAATTACAGGTACCTTAATAATTCCTTGTCTTTTTAAGTGATCAAGCATATAGGAAGGCAGAGCGTGTGAACATACTACAATATCAGGTTTTCTTTCAGTTAACATTTTTTTTATAAAATACATAAACAAGAATTCGTATAACCGATAATTTTTTTGATTATTTAGCCCGTTATATACAGACCTTTTGTATAACCAACTATAGGACCCGGGGGAATAATGGATCCACTTTAAATATATGGACGAAACTAAGGCTTCTAATTTTCCATATCCATAGTGTAGAATATCTATCTTTTCGCAAATAACATTGGTATTCAATTGTTCTAAATCTTCACGCAGTGCATCGGCAACCTGATGATGTCCTGAAGGTATTTGTAAGAAAGGCAAGAATAGAACCTTCTTCATGTAGATTTTCTCCTTAACTGCTCATCTGTAGGATTTAATTTCTAATCAAGACTACACTTTATAGTGTCTTTAATTGTCTTGATAATTATTCAGAAAAAATCCCTCGAATTTCCATAAATATATATGATCGTTTATTCAAAAAATGATAATAACACCATCATAAAGGAGCATTAAAACCACTAAAATGCTAAAGATGAGACTCTATTTTTTATCAATATGGTCAATTTTAGATCCGATCTATTATCTTTTTACAAGGTTAACCTATTTGGAGGATTGTGACAAAGAAAGAAATGTATTCCGCATAAGGTTAACACGCTACAGAGGTAGAGATGTGTTATTATCTGATGGGACCTATGTTAAAAAAAATGATTTGTTAATAAAAATACACTTGCACAATGTTCGCTTAATGAAGGAAATGCATGGATTAGATAGTGAAACAAAAAAAGGAAGATTAATTTTCACACATGTTAGAAGTGGTTTACCTAGTCTTGCTGAATATGTAAAGGAACATCCTAATAGTAATGAAATTAAGGGGGTTATCGGTATAACGATGTTACACAAAGGCTGCAACAGACTTGGGTTTGAAACATTTCCAATTAAGAATCGAATATATAAACTTATCAAACAGATTGTCTTTATACCAATGTATTGTTTATCAGTTTCAAAAATTAGTTCTAAAAGCTTAAAAAGACCACCTAAATATTTATTTATGTCAAAAAAGACTTTGCTAGGTCAATACCTTCAAAAGGGATAGTCCAGTAATTACCACTAACAAATCCTCCTCCAACTTACTATAATTATAAAGAGGGAGGGGGATAAACTATGTTGTTATCTATTTTTCTATCTTTTGTAATACTATCAATTGTTATCTACCGAGCAAACAAAAACACTCACAATGTTGTGATAAATAAAATAGATGTAAACAAAAACTTAAATGCACCAACAAATGTCACATCCCCATCTATAACTATACTTCACTTGTCAGACCTACACTTAGAAAATATTTCAATTTCACCAGAACAATTATTTTTAAAGCTTGAACTTGAAAAAATTGATTTAATTGCTATAACAGGTGATTTTCTTGATCGAAAACGTAGTATTCCAAGACTAATACCCTATCTTAACGTGTTAAATAAACTTAATGTTGAGTATGGAATGTATGCTATTTTTGGAAATCATGATTATGTCCTAAAGAAAAGGGATTTTTCTACATTAAAAAAAACCTTGGAAGAGTATGGTTGTAAAACGATGCAAAATGAGAATGCTACTATTATAGTTGAGGGTAAGAAGCTAAATATTATTGGAATTGATGATTTTAGCACGAAGCGTAGTGACTTAGATTTATCCTATAAAAATTTAGGCGAAGGTTATAATTTAGTGTTAACCCATGACCCTAATGTTGTCTTACACATGGATAAATATCATTTTGACTATCTATTATCAGGGCATTTTCATGGTGGACAAATTCATTGGCCGAAGCCCTATCACTTAGCGAAAATGGGAAAACTTGCTCGCTTAAACATTATTAAAGGGTTTCATACTGTAAATGGTAAACCCTATTATATTAGTGAAGGCTTAGGGCAAACAGGTGTAAATATTCGGATTGGTAGTTTTCCAGAAATAACGATTCACAAAATAAATATGCAACCTCTTGAAAGTAAAATAGCTTCAAAAGCTGTATAAGGGCACCTATGGTGTCCTTTTTCAAAACGATAAGAAAGTATAAAAGTTAGTACCTAGTTTTAGTGTCTAGCTCCGGGCGCCCTGCGCTTTTCTTGAAAGGTAAGAAAGTATAAAAGTTAGTACCTAGTTTTAATGTCTAGCTCCGGGCGCCATCGACTCGAGGTCATAAGCCATTTCCTTTAAGAAGGAAAAACCACCTTCTTAAAGGAACCATCTTATGCTTGTCGCCGAAAGGCGGGCGCCCTGCGCTTTTCTTATGATGTTCATTTTTAAAAATATAAAAAGTATGCAAAGTCAATAATGCATAGTTTCAGAATATGCTATAATACTATAAAATTAATTTGCGATATTCACATTGTATAGAAGGTGAAACAAGGATGATCAAAACTATTCTAATTTTATTATGCATTTCTTTACTTGTTTCTTGTTCTTCCTTTCAAACAGCAGGTGTGAGTACTGTTCAATCGAATGACGTGTCCTTATCCATAAAGCAGTCGGTACCCGAGTCATTTTTCCCTAAACATTATAATATTGTGGCATTTGGGGATTCTCTAACTGAAGGCATAGGTGATACGACGAATAGAGGAGGATATGTTCCCCTATTAGAAGAGATGTTACTTGAATATAAGGGTGTTAAAAGTGTAAAGATGACAAATCTAGGTATAAAAGGGAATCGTACGAGTCATCTTATTAAAAGACTTGAAACAAATGACGTGAGGTCGTCAATTTCTACTGCTAATATAGTAATAATTACTGTTGGCGGAAATGATGTAATGAAAGTTGTTCGAGATAATTTTCTATCTCTTTCATTTGAAGCCTTCGAGAGTGAGCAACGTAGCTATGAAAACAGATTAAGGGTGATAATTAATCAAATAAGGGCAATTAATGAAAATACACAAATTGTGTTAGTTGGTGTATATAACCCATTTTTTACTCTGTTAGGTGATTTACCAGAGATAGATCAAGTCATTACCAACTGGAATGAAGGGAGTAACACAGTATTACAGCAATATGAGAGGACTACTTTTGTGGAGGTAAGTGATATCTTCATGGATAGTGAAGTAAATCTACTGTACACTGACGAGTTCCATCCGAATTTGTTAGGTTATCAGCTCATGGCTGAAAGAATTAATCAGTACTTAGAAACGATTCTTAGTAAGTAAGCTGCAATAAGGGAGTAGAATATGAAGAAATGGAAATTATCTTTTTGGGGATTAGTAGCCGTTAATATAATCATTATAAGTGTTTTATTAATAGCTGTATTCATGCCTGAGAGAAAACCGGACAGTATTGATAGTGAAAATCAAATACCTAGTAGTGGTGTTGAATTAGATGTTTTTACAAATAAAATTGAGTTAACACGATTAATAAATAGCTTTTTAAAAAAAGAATCAAAGAATCAACCACTTGAATATCAGGTTTTATTAGATAAAGATGTTTTGTTAATAGGTACCATTAAAGCGTTTAATAAGGAAATAGATCTAGAGTTGAGATTTGTCCCAGTTGCTACTCCCAATGGTGACTTACTATTAGAGCAAAAGTCAATTTCATTAGGTCAACTTAGTATCCCTGTTTCCTTTGTCTTAACGTACATTAAAGAAAAGTATGCTTTACCTGAATGGGTTGCTATAAATCCAAAAGATAATACGGTTTATGTGTCACTCACTAACATGAAACTAGGAAGTGATGTCCAGGTTAAAGTGAATACCTTTGATTTAGAAAATGATGATATTTCATTTAAATTAGTTGTACCTGTGGAGTAATGATAAAAAATCACTTGGCATACATATGCCGAGTGATTTTTTGTATGGATTTAAATTATAAGAAAGTATAGAATTTTGTACCTTGTTTTGGTTTCTAGCTCCGGGCGTGCTGCGCTTTTGTTCAAAGGTAAGAAAGTATAAAAGTTTGTACCTAGTTTTAATGTCTAGCTCCGGGCGCCATCGACTCGAGGGCATAAGCCATTTCCTTTAAGAAGGAAAAACCACCTTCTTAAAGGAACCGTCTTATGCTTGTCGCCGATAAGCGGGCGCCCTGCGCTTTTCTTACTTATTTATCTTCATCATAACCAGTGCGGGGAATTTTTACATTTTCTCCATTAAGATCGTCAATAGTAGCCTCAATTGTCCCTTCCGTCCATGTGTCACTAGCTTGCTCATGTGTGATTGCAATTCCGTTTGAAACAACTGAATTACTCTTATAATCGGACGGGTTATAAACCTTACCTGCAACTTTAAGATTTTCTTTTTGAATTTCTTCATTGTTATTATTAGCCAAAATGAACCCTCCCATTTATCTATAAATAATTTTCGATACGCTATTTATTGTAGTCAATAAAATGGAAAATATTTTTAGAATGATTTTCCATTTACCGGTAGTTACGAAAATTTTAGTGTAAGCTCTAAATAAACTTATGCTGGTGATTTTCGTGTTCTACCACTTTGTACTAAATATGAATGAGTAAAGTGCTCTGTAACACCTAGTAAAAGACCAACGATCAAAGCACCAAGTAATGTTGCTGATGCCGTGGCAAAAAAGTTAGTTATAAAATAAACAATTAAGGTTGCGGCAATAAAATCCATACCAGTACTAAACCATACTTTGCCTTCCCTTAAAAATAAATATTCCATTAATACACCTGTAACTGCAAGGATTAACCCCACAATAATAGGCTGAAGAAAATTTGTATAGTTAACATTTGGCAAAAAAGCGGCAGACAAAGCCACAACGAGAGGACAAATAATGATTTTCATTAATAAACTGGTCATATTAAAAAAACCTCCTTATCTGTACACTTCCCCAAATATAAAAAAGAATACACCAGATTATTTATATAAAGGTAATAAAGAAAGTTACATATCTATTTCTTTATTTAATAGGCATTAGCCCTAACCTAAAGTCGTTAGTTGAATAAGGTAAAGTATAGACTTTAAAGGAGGTGTATTTAATGGGCTATGGATATGGATGTGGTGGTTACGGTTACGCAGCTCCTGTAGCAGGTGCAGGTTATGGTGCAGGTCGCGGATTTGCGTTGATCGTTGTATTGTTTATATTGTTGATCATTGTAGGAGCAGCTTGGTGCTAAGCAGTACCTACAAAATTAACTAGGTATTAATTTACCTACGATAATTAAACCCACCCTAGAGACCTTCTAGGTGGGTTTTTCAATCTTTTCTAATTTGCGGATTAGCGCTATACTAGAAAAAGATTTTAATGATAGGTGGATATAAATGGACTTTCAAATAGAATTTTTATCATTTTATGTAATAAAGGTCGATTCTGATGGTGGTAATAGTTCAAAACAAATGAAACATTTCCAAACATTAGATGAAGAAAAGTATTTAGAGAATGAGTTAAAAGGTTTTTTGGATGGCGAGCTCATGAAAATAGTGAAGCGGAAAGTGGAAAGAAACCCAAAGTCCGAACAAGTACCTACAAAAATAGGTAGGTTCGTGGTCGAAGATGGTCATGATCTCACCTCCAATCCAAATTACAATATGTTCAATAAAATTAGAATTGCTGAAGCGATAGACGGCTTTAAGGAAGCCAGTGAAACGTTGGTGAGACACTATTTAGATACGAGTGCAATAAGAGGTGGTGTTTTCATTGTTACTCGAGCGAAATTCACGAAATATTTTGATGAACCCTTTGTATTTTTGTTGAAATGTGATTTTGAACCAAAGGTTGCGTCAATTACGGATGAAAAAACATTAATTAATCATGTAGAAATGGCGATTAGCACAAAAAACATGAAATCTGTACAATATCCCTATATGCCTGAAGAGGGAATACTTGAAGAATATGAGCTTAAAATCCACCAAGCTTCACATGCTAGGTATTTTGAGGATTTCCTAAAATTTGTTGAATATGAGAGGTCAATGCCTGAGATTGTAAAAACACATGTTATCGAAATGGCTCAGCAACACCTTGCCCAAACTTTTGAGGAAAATAGTGAAGTTCGGTTGAAAGAGGAAGAGTATATGGAGGCATGGGCTAATACTCCTAAACGTGAGTTGCAAGAAAAATGGTCAACTGAGCAAGTGAAGGAGGTTTCGCACTTACTTATTGAGCAAGTACCAGATCTTGAGCTAAAGTTTAAGCTAGATCATATTTCGATAAAGGCACTACTCTCTGATTTTGGGGATAACATACATATCGCAAAAGTAAAGGATAAATTCGTATTACTTGTAGAAGGCGACTTATTTTCGTTTGAAAAGGGGTTTTCACCTGTTGAATTCCTAAAACCAGAACAACTACAAAATGTTATAAAAAAAATAGTTGCTAAGGAAGATTTGGAGGAGTGAACAATCCCTCTATATAGGCACTACCACCCTAGGTATTCGGGTTTAGGATAAAGGACATCACATCAGCAGGTGAATGAAGCCTCATTGATGGTGATGTCCTTTATAAAATTTATCACGTTGGGGCACTGATCACCTTACCCTCCATTTCCAGTACCGCTTTCCATTCCACCACTTCCTCCAGACGTTTCATTTGTTCTAGTTGTTTCATCATCTTGTGCTGCACCATTACACCCCGTTAATAATAGTGTTATGGCCACTACCGATATAAGAATACGGTTAATTCTCTTGTTTAACAAAGTTATCCACTCCTTTCTTGAATAGCTACGGTTATTATTCAGCAATAATAAAGATTTTAAGCAATTTCTTTAAATATAGGTTATGGCATTCTTGAACCAGGATCATCAACTACTAGTTGACCTTGTTTTTGAATATGAAAAGTAATTAGTGAAAAAACTATTCTTGAGGAGGGATCACATATGCCAAAACACAGAAAGAAACCATATAGCTTAAGTTATGAATCTGATGGGAAGATGGGCAAGAGCAAACAAGAATCAAAGAAAATCAAAAATAAAGAGGAGCAGTTGTTCTTTAATACTGATCAAGGTAGTGAATAAGAAAAAAATAAAACTAAGGGCTGTGTAATGTTTTCACAGCCCTAGCTTATTACTATGCTCGTTCCTCGAAATTCAGGGGCTTTTTGTCCTTTTTGAACAAACTCTAATAAAAACCTCCTCGGGAAATACATACTGTTTGGAGTAATCATAAACGATGCTATAATAAGATATAGAGTGATATATAGGAAAGGTTGATTTTTTATGGAACAAAATAATGTAGAGCTTGCAACATTTGCCGGGGGTTGTTTCTGGTGTATGGTGAAACCCTTTGATGAGCAGCCTGGTATTATCAAGGTCGTTTCTGGCTATTCTGGTGGCACAACAGAGAACCCAACCTATCAAGAGGTTTGTTCAGAAACAACGGGTCACTATGAAGTAGTACAAATTACATTCGATCCCACAATTTTCCCATATAGTAAATTATTAGATGTATACTGGCAGCAAATTGATCCTACAGACGCTGGTGGGCAGTTCTATGACAGGGGAGACTCCTATAAAACAGCGATTTTTTATCACAATGATGAACAAAAACTAATAGCTGAAGAATCGAAGAAGAAATTAGATGAAAGTGGCCGATTTAGTAAGCCTATCGTGACACAGATTATTCCTGCGGCACCTTTTTACCAAGCCGAGGAATATCATCAAGGTTATTATAAAAAAAATCCGGCTCATTATAATCGATACCAAAAGGGTTCAGGGAGAGTGGATTTTATTAAAAAACATTGGAATAGCATTGATAAAGAAGATTTAAGAACTAGGCTTACACCAATGCAGTACGAGGTAACACAAAACAAAGGTACTGAGCCACCTTTTAGAAATGAATTCTGGAATAACAAAAGTGAGGGCATCTATGTAGATATAGTGTCAGGAGAACCATTATTTAGTTCAAATGAACAGTATGATGCTGGATGTGGTTGGCCTAGCTTTACAAAACCTATCAGTGAAGAAGAAATAATAGAAGAGGTAGATATATCTCACGGGATGATTCGGACTGAAGTTAGAAGTAATACTGCTGATTCACATCTGGGTCATGTCTTCAACGATGGACCAGGGCCTGAAGGTTTGCGATATTGTATTAATTCTGCTGCGTTACGTTTTATCCGAAAGGAAGACCTTGAAAAAGAAGGTTATTCTCAATATATTAAATTATTTAAGTAAGAATAATGAAAAACACCCTAACCTCAATTAAGGGGTTCCGTTTAGGGAGAGAAAATAGCAAATAGCATTATAAATAGCAGGCCAATCCGTATATGAATTAGCCTGCTTTATTTGTTGTTATAACAATGTTCTCATTCGTTTTGGGAGTGAATTAGCACATCAAATAGCATCTTAATTAACAAGCGTACAATAATTATTGTACAGGTAAAACATGAGGTGCTAATTAGGAGGTTAAATGACTTGTCAATTCGCATCCTGTTCTTGCGATATGAGCCTCTATTGAGGAATTGTGTGATACAATTGTAAATAATGGATGTTCCATTAAAGGGCAGGTTAGTAAAAGAATGGATATTATAGTATAGTTTGAATTATTATTTAGAAAATAGATTCTAAAAGGAGTAGATTTATAATGGAAAAGGTCACACCATTTTTAATGTTTCAAGAGGGCAAAGCAGAAGAGGCAATGAATTTTTACACATCTCTGATTGAGGATTCAGCAATTACAAATATTGTTCGATATGGTGCAAATGAAAGTGGGGATGAAGGAACTGTTATGCAGGCTACTTTCACCTTAAACGGTCAAGAATTTATGTGCATAGACAGCAATATTAAACATCAGTTTTCCTTCACACCTTCATTCTCAATATTTGTTACTTGTAATACTGAAGAAGAACTTGACAATCTTTATCAGAAACTGATTGAAGGTGGACAAGCACTCATGCCAATAGGAGATTATGGATTCAGTAAGAAATTTGGCTGGCTAAATGACCGTTATGGAGTTTCGTGGCAACTAAATTTACCTAAATAATATGAAGAACTTAATACCCCTATTCATACCAATAAAAAAAAGCATAAATTGTTAAACTAACGGGGGCTTTAACGGAATAAGAAGTTAATAAAGACATAAAAACCCAGAGGCATTAGCTCTGGGTTTTTTACTGTTTAATATAGTGCTATTTACATCGCTATTTCTGCTGCTAAATTGGGGTGTGATTTAAGGTTTTCCCTCCCTCAACGGAACCCGTTAAACCTCAATAGGGAGTTTTTTCCATGTGTTTTAAGTTTATGTTTAAACTTGGTCTTTTGGGCCTTGCTCCTGGCGCGCTACGTTTTTTATTCTTTGAAAGAGAATCAGGCTAAAATAATCTAGCCTGATTCGATCATTAGCCTATGGTTGATCTTGTTAAAAATCTTTTACCCTCAGGGCCTTCAAGCGAAAACATTCCACCGCGGCCTTTTACAACATCGATAATGAGATTGGTATGCTTCCAGTACTCATATTGCATTTTACTCATATAAAATGGACAATTTCCAATTTCACCTATTTGAATATCTACTTCACCAATTAGAAAATCTCCTTGTTGAAAGCACATTGGTGAACTTCCATCGCAACAGCCACCAGATTGATGAAAGAGGAGAGGACCGTGTTTTCCTTTAAGAACTTCAATCAGCTGAAGGGCTTCTTCAGTTGCAGATACATTCATTTTAGAAGAAACCTTGTGCGTTCGGACTATAACTAACTAATAAATTTTTAGTTTGTTGATAATGAGATAGCATCATTTTATGGTTTTCTCTTCCGATCCCAGACATTTTATATCCACCAAACGCTGCATGTGCAGGATAGGCGTGATAACAATTGGTCCAGACACGCCCAGCTTCAATATTTCTGCCAAATCGGTATGCTTTATTCACATCTCTCGTCCAAACGCCAGCACCTAAGCCATACAATGTATCATTGGCTATTTCTAATGCTTCTTCCTCATCTTTAAAAGTAGTAACTGAGACTACTGGACCAAAAATCTCTTCCTGGAAGATTCTCATTTTGTTATTCCCTTTAAAAACAGTTGGTTTAATATAGTAACCATTAGTAAGGTCACCTTCAAGGTTGTTTTGTTCACCACCAATTAAACAAGTTGCACCTTCTTGCTTTGCGATATCAAAGTAAGATAAGATTTTTTCCATTTGCTCTGAAGATGCTTGAGCACCGATCATTGTATCGGTATCAAGAGGATTGCCTTGTTTAATTTGTTCTACACGTGCAATTGCGCGGTCCATAAAACGATCATAGATGGATTCATGAATGAGCGCACGTGAAGGACAAGTACAAACCTCACCCTGATTTAATGCAAACATAACAAAACCTTCAATTGCCTTATCTAAAAAGGCATCATCTTCTGACATAACATCTTCAAAGAAAATGTTAGGGGACTTTCCACCAAGTTCTAATGTCACAGGAATAATATTTTGGGAAGCATACTGCATTATTAAACGACCTGTTGTTGTTTCACCAGTAAAGGCTACTTTTGCCACACGATTACTTGATGCTAATGGTTTTCCAGCCTCTACACCAAACCCATTAACGATATTAAGAACACCAGCTGGCAATAAATCCTTAATTAAATCGATAAATACCATGATTGAAGCTGGTGTTTGTTCTGCGGGCTTTAAAATTACACAGTTACCTGCAGCAAGTGCCGGTGCTAGCTTCCATGTTGCCATCAATAAAGGGAAGTTCCATGGAATGATTTGTGCAACAACTCCAAGCGGTTCCTGAAAATGATAGGCAATAGTATCATTATCTATTTCCGATAAACTTCCTTCCTGTGAACGAATACATCCAGCAAAATATCGGAAATGATCAATGGCAAGAGGGAGATCAGCAGCTAGTGTTTCACGGATAGGCTTACCATTGTCCCAGGTTTCTGCATTAGCAAGCATTTCCAAATTTTCTTCCATGCGATCGGCAATTTTATTTAGGATATTTGCACGGATAGCTACAGCTGTCTTACCCCATGAATCTTTAGCGGCATGTGCAGCATCAAGTGCTCTTTCAATATCTTGATTATTTGAACGAGCAACCTCACAAAAAACTTGTCCATCAACAGGACTTACATTTTCAAAATATTCACCATTAACAGGTGGAATCCATTCCCCGCCAATATAGTTGTCATACCTATTTTTAAATTCCACTTTAGAGCCTACTGTTCCAGGTTTATTATAAATCATTCTTTTTCCTCCTACATCTTTAATGAAGATGAAACAAGCTGAACTAAACGCTACTTTAAGCGTATTCACTAAGATGGAAGTATAGAACCTAAAAGTATGGTCTGACAGAGCCTTATAAAAATGTTTTAGCTAGATAAATTTTCAGTAATTCAAAGTGTGTATTATTGACTAAAGTCTTTTGTAAATGGTATCCTTAATATGACCGTTTTACATATACAAGTGTTAATATAAGAAGAAGATACGATAGTATGATAGATTCATTGTATTAATTTTATGTAACTGTAAGGGTCAAATATTTGGGATACACAAAGACATTGTGTGTTAATTTTTAGGAGGCATATGCACATGCAAAATGGTAAAGTAAAATGGTTTAACAGTGAAAAAGGCTTTGGATTCATCGAAGTTCAAGGTGGAGAAGATGTATTCGTACATTTCTCAGCAATCCAAGGTGAAGGTTTCAAAACATTAGAAGAAGGTCAAGAAGTTTCTTTCGAAATCGTTGAAGGTAACCGTGGACCTCAAGCAGCTAACGTTACAAAACTGTAAGCTTGAAGTCGTAAATATAAAAAAGCAGTTCCATTTTTGGAACTGCTTTTTCCACTTTTAAGCAAGAAAGTGTCTAGGTGCCCTGGCATTGATACCAATAAAAAGTAAAGGGCAAAGGTCACCTAAATCTAAAGGTGACTTTTTTGAAGTACTAATTTAAATTCTTTTTAAATTCTTGCTTTATTTGTAAAAGTAACTCTGGATTAGTTAGCACATCAAGACCTGTTAGTGCCATTGCTTTTGCTCCTAAAATCATTGATTCTTGCGCTTTTTCACTCATTGCCGCTTCTCTAAACTCATTAGTATGACAAGCGTAAGGTTCAGTACAAATCTGTATATAGGGGTGAATGGAAGGAACAACCTGGCTTACATTTCCCATATCAAGTGAACCGGAGCCACTATTTTTCTCGTTAATGTCACCTTTCTCTATTCCTAAAGCAAGGAGTGAGTTGCTAAAAGCATTTGAGAGATTTTCATTTGTAACCATATTGTCATACGAGAATTCATAGAATGAGGACTCAACAGCACATCCAGTTGCTAGTGCTGCACCTTCTGCAATTTTCTTAAGTCTCTCGACAAGTTCATTAACATAGCTTCTTTCATTTGCTCTAACATAGAATTGGGCGACTGCATAATCAGGCACGATGTTTGCTGCTTTTCCACCCTCAGGGATTATGCCATGTACTCTAGCGTCTGGTTTAATATGTTGACGTAAGGCATTCATACTGTTAAATACCTGAATAACAGCATCTAAAGCATTTATTCCATCATGTGGACTAGCTGCAGCATGGGCTGATTTTCCGAAAAACTCAAATTGTATCGCATCCATAGCGAGGGATTTACCACTCTTTTCGTGGCGATTAAGTGGGTGAACCATCATTGCGACATCAAGTTGATCGAATAGGCCTAATTCTGCCATTGTAACCTTTCCGCCCTTTGTTTCTTCAGCAGGTGTACCGAACACAATTACTTTACCACCACATTCGTGTAAAACTTTACTTAAGCCAATTCCTGCTGCGGCTGCCATTGTTCCAATCAAGTTATGTCCACAGGCATGACCGATTTCTGGAAGGGCATCATATTCTGCCATATACCCGATTGTTGGGCCGGGTAAACCGCTATCAAATACAGCTTCAAACGCTGTTGGAAGCCCAGCAGTTCCGAGTGTTACCTCAAAGTTATGTTTTTTAAGTTCATTTGCAAGTATTTCAGACGACTTAAATTCTTCATGCCCTAATTCAGGGTTTTCCCCTATGAATTTACTAATACGGTAAAAGTCTTGGGAATAATGGTTTATTTGTTCAATTATTTTAACCTTCATTTGATTACCTCTTTCCATCTTAATTAAGTCTTTATGAATAATTATACAAGAATATTAATTAATAATCTATTTAAATTACTATATTTATTAGCCTTTAGCCACATCACTTTAACAACTTTTGGTATAGATGAACATCGAGAAGTCTGCCAAACTTCCTTCCAACCTGTTTCATCACTCCTATATATTCAAATCCATTTATTTTATGTAGGTGAATGCTTGCATCATTTCCTTCGGTAATCCTAGATATAATTGTATGGTAATTTAGTTTGATTGCTTTCTTAGTAATGGCATGAATTAATATTTTGCCAATCCCTTTACCATGGTACTTTTCTAACACATAGAAAGATATTTCTACCGTTCCATCATAAGCAGCTCTGTCAGACCATTTACTTAACGAGGCCCAACCTACAACGGTTCCGTTAGCTATAGCTACAATTACAGGGTGGGTAGAACCGTGATCCTTAAACCACTTTTCCTGTTGTACTATGGTGCGGGGCTCTGTATCGAAGGTGGCTACAGTTAATTCTACAGCTTCATTATAAATTACAAGTGTTTCATTTAAATCAGACTCTGAAGCTTCTCTGATTAAAACCATATTAATCACTTTCCTTTTTTAAAAATAAGTTAAACATATTATACTTGAATACTTCATTTGTGAAAGTAATTAATACTGAATTTTAAGTATTTTTATTGACATTACTTAGTTGTTTGACGTATTATCACTTTAATAAGTTAAAAATTTCATTATTCTTCTTATCAAGAGAAGCGGAGGGACATGGCCCTATGAAGCTTCGGCAACGGATTCATATAGTTAGAACACCGTGCCAATTCCTACAAGCAGTTAATGCTTGATAGATGAGAAGAGAGTATGTTGCTAACAGCCTCTCTTCATAAGATGAGGTTTTTTTGTTTTTAAAAGATAAGAAAGTATAACTAGTTTTAGTGTCTAGCTCCGGGCGCCCTGCGCTTTTCTTAACAACTGTATAATAGCGTTTTAAACCAAGCTTTGCTTACTATTCAGCTACAGATTTACCTTTAAAACCAAGTAAAGAGAGAGGAGTAATATAAATTATGGTTAAGGAAATTTTTATCCCTGGTAAGGAATTATGGAGTGCGGTTTCGAAGCTTCCTACAAATAGACCACCAGCTATACTATTTAACTCCCATATAACTGGACTTGCGGTCGCTAGGTCACTTGGGAGAGAAGGTGTACCGATAATAGCGCTAGACAGAGATGGAAGGGCTTATGGGCTCCAATCAAAGTATGTTCACATAGCAGCTCATTGTCCAAATCCGCTTACTGATGAATTATCATTTATTGAACTATTAGAGGAAATAGGAAAACATCTCCCGCAAAAGGGTGTTTTATTTCCGTCAAATGACGAGTGGGTTTTTGCCGTTTCAAGGCATCGTGAAAGATTGTCAGAATATTACCACTTTCCATTTTCTGAATTGGAGATTATCGATCAAATTTTAAATAAAAAACATTTGTATAAAAAAGCTGAAGAGCTAAACATCCCAATACCTAAAACATGGTATCCAGAAGAATGGGAATCAAAGGAAGAATTAACAGAAGCACTTCCATACCCATGTATTGTTAAACCAGTAGAGCAAAGAAGTTTTTATGACGCCTTTGGGGTAAAAGTATTTGAAATAGAGAATAAAGAAAAGTTACTTACAACACTATCTAAGGTAGCTGGACATGGTGTCGTAATTCAGGAAATAATCGGCGAGTCATTATCAGATTTCTTTTCACTTTGTTCATATGTTGGAATAAACGGCAGTGTCAAAGGCGCCTTTGTCGGTCAAAAAATAGAACAGTACCCAATATCGTTTGGTACAGGGTGTTTAGTAATCTCGAAATATATTGAGTCTATCGTAAAAGATGGCTCTGAAATATTAGAAATTCTTAGCTATCAAGGTATCTCTGAATCTGAATTTATTTTTGATTCAAGGGATCATACATACAAATTATTAGACATTAACACAAGAACATGGAAATGGATTGACTTACCAATAAAGGCCGGGATTAATTTGCCGCTAATGGCATATTCTGAAGCAATTGGAGAAGATGTTGAGACAAAGACCACTCAAAGGGACGATGTGAAATGGGTCTATTTTAAGGACTACCTAAAATTAAAACAAGAGAAAAAAGCGGGTAGTACATTTGGACATTTGACTGACGTTGAATTAGAAAAAATAGTTACTGGACAGCTACCAAATGAGTTCTTACTTGATGCGGTAATCGATAAAGACGATCCTGAGCCAGCAGTCCAATTAATAAAAAATAGTTATAACAATGGCTATGTTTGTCCTTGTTAATTGAGTAAAGCAATAAGATATACGAAAAAATAGCCTTAATAATTGAAGGGAGAATACTAACATGAAATACGGATTTTGGTTACCAATCTTTGGAGGATGGTTAAGAAACGTTGAGGATGAAGGAATGCCACCAACATTTGAATATGCAAAAGAAGTAATTCAAGCTGCTGAAAAATGGGGGTATGATACAACTCTTATCGCTGAACTTTATTTAAATGACATAAAAGGAGTAGAGGCGGATTCATTAGAAGCGTGGACAACCGCGGCTGCATTAGCTTCTGTAACGGAAAAAATTGAGATCATGACCGCTGTTAGACCGGGATTTCATAATCCAGCTGTAACAGCGAAAATGGCTGCTAATATTGATAGGATCTCAAATGGACGTTTCACATTAAATGTTGTATCAGCATGGTGGGCGGAAGAAGCGAAGCAATATGGTGGAATATTCACAGAGCATGATGAAAGATATGATCGAACAGAGGAATTTATTAATGTGCTAAAGGGATTATGGGAGAATGATAGCTTCTCATATGATGGTCAATTTTATCAAATTCAAGATACCAAGCTATTTCCAAAACCTGTTCAAAGGCCAAATCCTGTTCTATATGCTGGAGGGGAAAGTCCTCGTGGAAAACAGATGATAAGCAACCATTGTGATGCTTACGTTATGCATGGAGGTACTGTAGAAGAAATTAGAGAAAAAATTGCGGGTATGAAGGAATTACGTGCAAACACAGAAAACCAACCGTTTTCTTCCTTTGGAATGGCTGCGTATGTTGTTTGTAGAGACACAAATGCTGAGGTAGAACAAGAGTTAAATAGAATAACAGATGTCAAAAACGCTGCAGGATATGTAGGTTTTAATGACTTTACTTCAAAATCTCAACTTGAACAAAAAGTAAGCCTTTATGACTATTCTGTTTCAAATCGCGGCCTACGTCCGAATCTAATTGGTACTCCAGAAGAAATTGCTGATAAAATCATTGAATTCGAAGAGGCCGGACTAGATTTATTATTGCTTCAGTTCTCTCCGCAACTAGAGGAAATGAAACGGTTTTCAGACAAAGTAATGCCTTTAGTTGAAAAACGTAGAGCCGAAAAAGCAAAAGTAACGCAGTAAACCGTGAACTTCGCAAAAGTTAGAACACGGTCTTCAAATCCACTGAATGATGGTCGTGAACTTCGTAAAAGCAAGAACACGGTCATCAATCACGAACAATGTTGCTTATGATATAAAAAAGAACAAACATAAGGTGAACTAGCACCCAATCAATCATTTATTGTATCCGTCCCTAAAACCGCATGTACTTCTTCGTGTAACTAGTTAAAAGAGGGGCAAAATGGATTATGTGCAATGATCTAATAATGTTTTTAAATTAAAAATTTTCTGAAAAATATTGACAACTCTTCCATTATTTTCTACTATCAAATTGATAGCATAATATAAAGGGGGAATTCGAGTGAATAGTATTTGGTTAGCGATCATTGGAATGGTTGTATTTGCGCTGGGTTATCGTTATTATTCTAAGTTTGTTGCAGAAAAGATTTACCGACTAGATCCAAATTATGTGACCCCAGCTCATAAATACCAAGATGGTGTTGACTTTGTTCCAACAAACAAATGGATATTATGGGGACATCATTTTACCTCTGTCGCAGGAGCGGCACCAATTGTGGGTCCGGCAATTGCTGTATATTGGGGTTGGTTACCAGCGTTTTTATGGGTTATTCTAGGTACAGTATTTGCAGCTGGGGTTCATGATTTTGGCACACTTGTCTTATCAGTACGCAACAAAGGACAGTCAGTTGGAACTTTAGCCAATACGCTAATTGGAAAACAAGCGAAGATCTTATTTCTATTTATTATTCTTATCTTGGTTTTAATGGTTAATGCTGTGTTTGCGTGGGTTATCTCTAACCTATTTATCAAATTCCCAGCAAGTGTAATACCTGTTTTCATTGAAATTCCACTAGCGATTTGGATTGGGTATGCTGTTTACAAAAGAAAAAAAGAGATGCTCATTCCTTCAATTATTGCCTTACTTGTAATGTATGGTACAGCAGTGCTATCCAGTAAGATTCCTGCATTGCAAATAGATTTAGTTAAATACTTTGGTGGAGCAGAAAACACTGTTTTATTTGGGCTTGATGCTGTCGCAATGTCATTCTTTGTATGGATTATTATTTTAATGATTTATTGCTATATTGCATCAACTTTACCTGTATGGAAGCTATTACAACCTAGGGACTATATTAATTCACATCAATTGGTAGTGGGTTTATTTATTCTTTATGCTGGGTTATTAATCACGCAACCAGAAATTACAGCACCACTTACAAATTCATCTGCAACTGATGTTTCATGGTTCCCGCTGTTATTTATTACCATTGCGTGTGGTGCAATTTCAGGTTTTCACGGGTTGGTTTCTTCTGGTACTTCTTCAAAACAGCTTGACAAAGAAACTGATGCAAGATTTGTAGGGTATTTGGGTGCAGTTGGAGAAGGTGCGTTAGCTTTAATTGCTATTATTGCTGTTGTAACTTTCTTTGGGTCAGCAGGAGAGTTTAAAGAAGCGTACAGTAGTTTTGCCGCTGCGAATGGTGGAGGTTTAGGGGCATTCATTGGTGGGGCTTCTAAGCTAGCAACAGGTTTAGCAATTCCTGCAGATGTTGCAAGTACAATTGTTACTGTTATTGTGGTTAGCTTTGCAGCAACTACACTTGATACATCGGTGCGATTAATGAGATATATCATAGCAGAATTAGGCATGGAATATAAAATTAAGTCACTTACAAAGGCACATGTAGCGACATCAGTTGCCGTTTTTACAAGTGCTGCCCTTGTATTATTACCAAAAGGTCCAAATGGATTTGGTTCGGGTGGGTACTTATTATGGCCGCTCTTTGGTACATCTAATCAATTATTAGCTGGAATAAGTCTTCTGCTTATATCCATTTGGCTAAAAAGACAAGGTAGAAACTTCTTAGTAACCTTTATCCCGATGATTTTCTTATTAGTGATGACAATTTGGGCAATGGTTCAACAAGTCGTCTTCCAATGGTCAGGGTACGGAGAGAGCGATGCAAATATGTTTTTATTCATTTTAGGTGGGATAATCTTGGTGTTCGCATTATGGATTATACTGGTAGCGTTCTCATCACTTACAAAAAAGAATGATCCGATTGATATTAATCACAATATGTAAAAGGATTGATAGGGGACAGGAAGTCTGTTCCCTATTTGCTTTCATAATCTATATGGAGGGGGGAGTTAGGTGGAAAATAAAAAGTTCTCGTTAAAGACACTCTTTATGTATTACGATGAAGTTCTTCGCTTACCACATAGAGCCGAAATAGCAAGGGAATTGCGTGATGAAGATGATCTTTTTATGCTTTTATGTTATTCAGAGATGTTAGGAATACCGAATCCGGCTTTTTACTATACTTTAGAGCTGTATCCATATATTATCGAGAAATTCCATGAATGGCATTTAAGAATGGGCCTTGAAAAATCACCTTTAACAGGAATTCGTTGTTGTTAAGAAAATGTGCTATTTGTAAAAAGAAAACAATAGTACTTAGAAAATACAAGTTACTTTAGAATACTATTTATTAAATACAACAAATTGTAACCTAAAGCCACACATTACAAGAAGGTGTTTTAAAAATGGAAATAAATGATGCGAAAATTATTTTTGTAGGGGGAAAAGGAGGGGTTGGTAAATCTACTAGTGCTGCAGCAATTGCACTTCTTTCGGCTGGGCAAGGGAAGAAAACATTATTAGTATCAACTGATCCGGCACACAATGTTGGTGACATATTCCATCAAGATGTAGGAAATAAGTTAACCATTGTTTATCCAAAGCTGTCAGCATTAGAAATTAATCCCATTGATGAATCAAAACGTTATATTAGTGGTGTAAAAGAAAATTTAAAGGGTTTAGTTAAGTCAACAATGATTGACGAAGTCCATCGTCAGATCGATACAGCAAGTTCATCTCCTGGGGCAGAGGAGGCAGCTCTGTTTGATCGAATCGTTTCGATCGTTCTTGAAGAGGGTGAGCAGTTCGATAGAATCGTATTTGATACTGCTCCTACTGGACATACGGTTCGTTTACTATCCTTACCGGAATTAATGAGTGTTTGGATAGATGGAATGCTCGAACGAAGAAAAAAGATTAATAAAAACTATTCCCAGCTTCTTAATGATGGTGAACCGGTTGAAGACCCAATTTATGAGGTTTTGCAAAAAAGAAAGCAAAAGTTTGCTAGAGTGCGAGAAATACTGTTAGACTCATCCCAAACAAAGTTTATTTTTGTATTAAACCCTGAAAGACTGCCAATTTTAGAAACACAAAGAGCAATTGAACTTCTAGATAGCTATCATCTACATGTTACAACATTAATTATTAATAAACTATTACCTGAAATAAATGACGGAGACTTTTTTCGAAAGCGAAAAGAGCAGGAAAGTGAATATCTAAATATAATTAAAGCTAAATTTTCGAAACAAAAATTGAGATATGTACCTTTGTTTGAAGAAGATATCTTTTCAGTTGAAAAGTTAGAGAAGTTTGCGAATATTTTAAGGTGAACAATAGATAACAACAACCACAGGAATAATAGGCTCTGTGGTTGTTTGAAGTACAGATTTTATCCCACATTGACGGGCAGTAAGACCCCCCGCTGAGGGAAGTTTCCTTTATAAATACAGGTTTTGAAATTCGACCTTAAGTGTATCTACAATTGGACGATCGGCTGAAAGTTCGACCTCATCGATTTTAGAAATAGGTAGTACTTCTACAGACGTACTTGTAATAAACGCTTCATCACATTGTTTTAGGAAAGATACATCAAATTTCATTTCTTCAAATGGGATGTTCATTTTGTTTGCTAATTTAATAACAGCAGCTCTTGTAATCCCATGAAGAATTTGTATTGAAGCTGGAGTTGTATATAACGTACCTTCTTTAACAACAAAGATATTACTACTAGAACCTTCTGTAATAAATCCATCTCTTACTAGAATGGCTTCTTCATGCCCTTCTGAGGCAGCCTTTTGCTTAGCTAACACATTAGGTAATAGATTGAGTGATTTGATGTAGCAGTTCTTCCAACGCTCATCTTCCATTAACGTAACTGTAACGCCCTTTTCTCGTTTATCCTTATCAACTATGCGAGCGTTCTTAAAAGTCATTGAAAGCTCGGAAGATACAGTTGGAAAAAGATGTGCTCTTGGCGCAATTCCACGTGTAATTTGAATATAGATCTCAACTTCCGTAAATTCGGTTTTTTGTAATCCTTCATTAATGATTTGTTTTAGTTCTTCAATAGTGGTTGGTAACTGTAACATAATTGCTTTTGCACTATTTTCTAATCTTTCTAGATGTTCGTTCAGTAGAAAGGGGGTTCCATTGTAGACGCGGATAACTTCATATATCCCATCTCCAAATTGATGACCTCTTTCTTGAATTGGAATAACTTTTTCGTTAATATCAACAAATTTGTCACCATAAAAAGCGATTTCCATTAAATTTCCTCCTATAATAATTAATAGACTCCCGGCATTCACCGAGTTAAATGAGACAAGACTATTCTTGTGCCATCTCTTGTTCTTACCTCCTAAAGGAGTTTTTTTATTTGATCAATAGACCGAACTTGAAATAAAATGTTGGAATATTGTCATTAAATACTTAAAAATCACTTTACTTTTCAAAATTGATCCAATAATTATGGTTGAAGGGATTTTTCCATACTAACTATGACCTGAGGTGTATATAATGAAACCGATTTTTATTCCGCATGAAGTCAATTAAAACTTTGACCGCGGGATTTTCGCCCTTATACGCCCGATTTATAATTTACTTAAAAACTAAAATTCATATCTATGTAATCTTTTAACGAGTATAACACGTTGTTATCTCTACCAACAGTGGTATTTGCGGTAATGAGAGAATTAATTATGGCTTCTTCTGTCGCATCTGCAACTGCAACGAAAGCTTGATCCATTTCGTCCTCGGGAAGTTGTGAAATAGTGTTTAACCTACCAGTGCTATAGTGTGGTATTTTGTTGGCTGTAGAAAAACCTATGGCAATGTCTCCACTTCCATTCCCAATATATGAACCAGTTTTGCTCAGACCTATAGAGGCTCTTTTAATGATTCGTTTTAGCTGTCGGTCAGATACAGGAAGGTCTGTAGCAACAATGATAATAATTGAACCTTTATCTTTTTCGGATTGATGAGGGATAATCTTTTCTAATTTTTGCCCAAGTGGCCTACCTTGTAATTGAAAGTCTGATAATTTTCCGAAATTAGATAAAACTAGCACACCAAGTGTATAGGTTTGGTTATGTATATTGATGATCCTAGAGGACGTACCTATGCCACCCTTAAGACCGAAGCACTTCATTCCAGTACCTGCTCCGACACCACCTTCTTCTACAATTGTGGAAGCGTTTGAGATCGCACTCAGTACGTGTTCCTCAGTAACTGCAAATGAACGAATGTCATTTAAGAACATATCATTGCATTCACAGACGACCGGATTAATAGTACCGGTAGTTCTTCCGATAGCGGTATTCTCTTTAATCATATACTTCAGTAAGGCATCAGTGCAAACACCTATGCTTAAAGTGTTGGTTAACAGAATTGGAGATTCAATTATGCCTAGCTCCTCGATTTGAATAGTGCCAATTGTTTTACCAAACCCATTAATTACATGGGTTGCACCAATGATTTTATCTAGGAAAATATTTCCTCTGTGTGGTATAATTGCGGTTACGCCAGTTTGGATTGGTCCGTTACTTATTGTTGTATGACCTACTGTAATTCCTTCAACATCTGTAATGGAATTTGACGTACCTGTTTCTAGAATGCCTATTTTTATACCGTAATCTCTTAATCTTTTTTGATAACTCATAGTGGGTTACCTCCATGTTACATATTTTTCTTAAAGGGGGACATAGTATGATTGAAGCATTAATACACGGCATTATTTTAGCATTTGGCCTAATTTTACCTCTTGGGGTTCAAAATGTCTTTGTTTTCAACCAAGGGGCAAGTCATCTGAAATTTCGCAATGCACTACCCGTTGTAATTACCGCAGCAGTGTGTGATACAGTGTTAATTATTCTAGCGATAGTAGGAGTTTCCGTCCTTGTATTGACGTTCGTTTGGTTCAAGCTCATTCTTTTTTCAGTTGGCATCTTATTTCTATTATATATGGGCTATACAATTTGGAAAAGTGATCCGGCAACAAATGAGAGAGTAAATGAAAAAATGTCAGTACGAAAACAAATTTCATTTGCGGCCTCCGTATCTTTACTAAATCCACATGCTATTTTAGATACAATTGGTGTTATCGGTACTAACTCCTTAAACTACATCGGAATTGAAAAGTTGATGTTTGCGATTGCGACCATTACAGTATCTTGGTTATGGTTTTTCGGATTAGCGGTTACTGGACGGTATGTTAAAAGATTTGATAAAAACGGAAGTTGGGTAAGAGTAATAAACAAAATATCAGCGATTATCATTTGGGGTGTGGCTGTTTATTTATTGTTACAGTTGGTAGGAATTTAATTTAGCGTAAAATAAAAGCAGTAATTATTTTTAAAATCTAGGCATTCGCACATACATAATAGCTATGGGCACATAACCTAAGTTGTATAACGTTTACATTCGCAAAAAGGAGATGTGTTGTATGTATCATGGGTATCACAACCACTTTGGGTATAGTAATGGCGGTTATAGAGGCGGTCATAGCTTTGTATTAATTGTAATACTATTTATTCTGTTAATAATCGTTGGTGCAGCATTCGCACGTTAATTGTCCACTGAACTTAGGTAGCCCCTGTGACTATCTGAGTTTTTTATGGCTGAAATTAATTAGCTTCAGGCTATAAACACGAACGTTAACTAATTGTGGTTGAAAATAGTTCGTGTTTTAGTTGACCTGTGATAGATATTTTGTTATATTTACATATGGAAATAGAAGAACGTGTGATTTTATAATCATCGGAGGTATTTCGATATGAAAACGAATTACGATGTTATCGTTGTAGGTGCAGGCCCTGCTGGGATTTTTTCCTGCTATGAATTAAACCTGAAAATGCCGGAAGCTACTATCCTTTTGCTTTAAGAGTTAATTAAAATCGGAATAAAGGGAACACATAGTGACTGCTAAAATACCATAATTATGAAGAGGAAAAGCGTAATTATTGGAGTTAGGTAAAATGTGGAAAAACGGATGGAACCTGCGGAAAGTTCTAGCAGGAAGAAAATAACAGATGACCAAGCATCATCGTTTTTTTACCATAGACTTTAGATTTAGAAAAAATTTCACATTTAAAAGGTATTTTATGTCCGATAGTAGAATGATAGTCATAAATAACTAAAAGGAGAAATACTTTATGAATCTATTAATACTAGGAGGAACAAAGTTTCTAGGTCTACATTTGGTAAAGGAAGCCTTAAATAGAGGACATGAAGTAACGATATTCACGCGTGGGTCTGTAGATTCATCATTTTTACCGAAACAAGTTGAAAAATTATTCGGAGACCGTGAAGGTAATTTATCTGCATTAGAAGGAAGAAAATGGGATGCGGTTATTGACACAAGCGGTTATGTTCCACGAATCGTAAAAGACTCTGCACAGCTTCTTTCAAAAGCATGTGATATGTATGCATTCGTTTCTAGTATCTCGGTCTATAAAGATTTTTCAAAACAGGTCGATGAAAATTCACAAGTAGGTGAACTGGAAGATATAAGTATTGAAGCGGTAAATGGTGAGACATATGGACCTTTAAAAGCATTGTCCGAAAATGAAGTAAGAAATGCTTTTCCAGAAGGAGCATTAATTATCCGCCCTGGGCTGATTGTAGGTCCAAATGACTATACAGACCGGTTCACATATTGGCCTGTTCGAATCGCTTTGGGTGGTGATGTAGTAGTACCTGGTAATTCGGATGCCGCTGTTCAATTTATCGATGTAAGAGACCTTGCTACTTTTATATTAAAAGCAATTGAGGAGAAAAAAATAGGAACCTACAATGTTACTGGACCAAAAGAAACACTTTCATTTAAAGATTTTGTTGAAGTGTGTAAAGAAGCAACTCAGAGTGATGCCGAGTTTGTGTGGGTTGAGGATGAATTTTTACTTGAACAAAACATTGGTTTTTGGGTGGAACTTCCACTTTATATTCCAGCAAAGGAAAATATGCAGGGATTCTTAACGGTTAGTATTGATAAGGCACTTTCAAATGGTTTATTATTTCGACCACTATCTGAGACAGTTCTTGACACACTAAACTGGGACAATACAAGACAAATAAAACAAGAAGACCGAAAAGCTGGGCTTGATCCATTAAAAGAAAAAAGTGTTCTGAAAAAGTGGAATAAGCGAAATGATGTTGGACAATAACAGGACTAATATTCACATTTTTATCGGAGAGTAACTGTTTTTAGTTTTTATTCTGATTGTATAGCTCTTTAAAATCGTACACATCCTAAAATAAATACTATGTTAGGGATGTGTTTTATTATGAATAACTCATATGACTGTATTGTTGTTGGAGGAGGCATTGCAGGCTTACAAGCTTCCATTCAACTTGGTAGGTATAATCATAATGTTTTGGTGATTGATTCTAATGATGGTCGATCAACGATTTGTAGAAGCTATCATAATATTTTGGGTTATCCAGATGGGGTAAGTGGTGAAACCTTACGTAGCCTTGGAAAATCTCATGCTGCAAAATATGGAGTGAATTTTATCAATGATCGGGTCACAGATGCTTCAAAAAACAACAGTCTATTTACATTAAAATGTGAATCAGGGGGTACATATCGAGCCGAAAAAATTCTATTAGCAACAGGGGTTATGGATCGTATACCCGATATTCCCAACATTTTTCCTTGTCTAGGGATTTCGATTTACGTTTGTCCAGATTGTGATGGCTATGAGGTTAAGGACAAATCAGTTATTGTCCTTGGTGCTGGAGCAACAGGGGCTAACCTTGCACTCACATTATCATATTGGACTTCTAAAATTACATATATTAACCACGATGGTCATGATATTGATGAGAACGTTAAAGTGAAATTGGGTAAAAAAGGTATCCGGTATCTAAAAGAGGGTATCAAGGAAGTGCTTACAGGAGAGGAACCTTCAGAATTTAAAGGAGTAAAGCTAAATAATGGTGAAAATGTTGAGGGAGATAGGGCATTCATCGCTTTTAGTGGAAACGAAGTAAGAACAGATCTCGCAACACAGCTAGGAGTAGAAAGATTAGAGAATAAGCATTTAAACATCAATTTTCGAACGAAAGAAACTAATGTTTTGAATGTTTGGGCAGCTGGAGATATATTGCCTCACTCAGAACAGGTAACAATTGCAATGGGTGATGGAATACAGGCTGCGATTTGGATGCATAAGAGCATTATCAATGATTGTCATTAGCCAGGGTAGAAGGGTCTCGATATTTTGTTCTTAGAACGAAATTATCGAGACTGTCTTACATATGATGTAAGTATGAGGAAGTTAAATTTGTAAGCGTTTTCAATTTGCTTGATTTGACTGGAGGGGAATCTATATGAATAAATCCCATTTAATTAAGCCTGTTTTAGAACAAGATTATCCCACTGTAAACTATGGTGATGGTATTTATTTATTTGATACAACAGGAAAAAAATACATTGATGGCTCTTCAGGAGCGGTAACGGCAAGCATAGGGCATGGAGTAACTGAAATAATTGAAGTCATTACGGAACAGGCTAAGAAAGTTTCATTCGTATACCGCTCACAATTTACCAGCGAACCTTCTGAAGAACTTGCCACAAAGCTAAGTCAGTTAGCACAAGGTGATTTGAATTACTCATTTTTTGTAAATAGTGGTTCTGAAGCAACAGAAACAGCTATGAAAATTGCCATCCAATATTGGCAGGAAAGAGGAATAAAAGGAAAAAACAAAATTCTATCAAGATGGATGAGTTATCACGGAATTACGATTGGTGCTCTTTCAATGTCAGGTCATTCGTCCAGAAGAGCACGTTTTGTATCAATATTAGAAGATTATCCATCTGTTTCTCCACCATATTGCTATCGATGTCCATATGATTCTAGTTTCCCCTCATGTAATCTTAAGTGCGCGACAGAATTAGAGCTTGCTATAAAACGAATAGGGTCTGAGAATATCGCAGCCTTTATTGCAGAACCAATAGTTGGTGCGGCTGCAGGTGCAATTGTCCCACCTGAAGGGTACTACGAAAAGATCAGAGAAATATGTGATAAGAACGAAATTTTGTTTATTGCCGACGAGGTTATGTCTGGAATGGGACGTACAGGGAGAATGTTTGCGATGGAATATTGGGATACCAAGCCTGATATCGTCACGATTGGGAAAGGCATGAGCGCAGGGTACACACCGATAGCGGCTGCAATTGTTAGTGATCAAATTATCGAAACGATTTCAAAAGGATCTAAATTAATCATGAGTGGTCATACGTATAGCGCAAACCCTCAGTCAACTGCAGTTGCACTTGCAGTCATCCAATATATTGAAAAAAACAACCTTGTTAAAAATGCTGAAAAAAATGGAAGATATTTATTAAATAAACTAAGAAACTTACGGAAACTTTACCCTATCATCGGTGATGTTAGAGGGATGGGGCTTCTTATAGGAGTTGAATTTGTTTCTGACTTTCTAAAGAAACTACCATTTAGTCGTGAAGTTGCCTTAACAAGTATGGTCATAGAAAAAGCACAGAAAAATGGTCTTTTACTCTATCCCTCCGCAACAGGAATAGAGGGAGTTGGCGGGGATGCGATCCTTATAGCTCCTCCATTAACGATTACGACGGAACAAATAGATGAATTAGTGAAAATTTTCGAACGAACAATCAATCAATTACAACATGACCTGCAACTAAAAGGAATTATTTCTTCGTAAAAAGAGGTGGAGCAAATGATAAAAGATGAATTTAATAAGATTGCTAGCTTAGAAGAGGCATTATCATATATAAAATCAGGGTCTACACTAATGTTTGGTGGATTTGGTGGAATAGGCACCCCTCCGAGCCTAGTAGACGGGATTTTAGAGAAAGGAATAAATGAACTAACCATTATTGGGAATGACACAGGCTTTCCGAACATAGGAATAGGAAGATTAGTAAGGGAAAGACGTATAAAGAGAATTATTGCATCTCACATTGGCTCAAATCCTATAGCCGGTCAATTAATGACAGCTGGTGAAATAGATGTAGAATTTGTTCCTCAAGGTACTCTGGCAGAGCGAATACGAGCTGGCGGCGTTGGCCTTGGAGGGATCCTAGTTGATGTTGGAATGGATAATGAAATTGTTTCAAAGAACAAACAAAGGGTTACTGTTGATGGGGCTGAGTTTCTTTTAGAGAAGCCACTGGCTGCTGACGTTTCGATTATTTTTGCTAAAAAAAGCGATCCTTTTGGAAACCTTGTATATGACAAAAGTGCACGAAATATGAATCCACTAATCGCAATGGCTGGAAAATTCACGATTGCCGAAGTTGAAGAAATTGTCCCGCTCGGAAGTCTTGAGCCAGAAGAGATTATAACACCAGGTGTTTATGTAGATCTAATTGTAAAAAGTAATGGGGTGAATTGGCAATGGGTTTGGGAATAGATACGAGAAATCGAATTGCAAAGCGTGCAGCACAAGAAATAAAAGCGGGAATGATTGTAAATTTAGGGATTGGCATTCCTTCACTGGTCCCAAACCACCTCCCACAAAACATGCATGTAATGATTCAAGCCGAAAATGGCATATTAGGCATTGGTCCAACTCCTTCAAACGGGCTTGAGGATGAGAATCTATGTAATGCTGCCGGGTACCCAGTTAGTACTGTTAAAGGGGTATCTTACTTTGATAGTTCGGTTGCATTTGGAATGATAAGAAGGGGTTATATTGACATCACGATACTTGGCTCTTTACAGGTTAGTGAAAAGGGTGATTTAGCTAATTGGATCGTTCCTGGAAAACGAGTACCTGGAATGGGTGGGGCAATGGAATTAGCACAGAAAGCTAAAAAGGTCATTGTTCTTATGAATCATACAAGTAAAACAGGAGAATCAAAGATTGTTAGAGAATGTACTATACCTTTAACAAGTAAACAATGTGTTGATTTAATTATTACAGAAATGGCAGTAATTCAAGTTACTAATGAAGGTTTACGATTAACTGAAGTGATGGAGCCATATACCGTAGCAGAAGTAGTTAGTAACACGTCAGCACAGTTAATTTTAGCTGAGACCATTGAAAATATTTCCTATTAAAACAATAAAAAAATAGAATTGTAGTTTCTTAGTGAAAGGAGTGGTCGATATTGAATGATTATAAGGAGCAAATACATCAATGGATTACTGATAATCGTTTAAAAGGTATCCGATTGCTTAAGAAATTAGTTCAAGAGCCAAGTATTCAGGGGAATGAAGGAAGTGCTCAAGCAATTGTCGTTGAAAAATGTCGTGAAATGGGATTAGACATAGATATTTGGGAACCAGCAGGTACAACTTTACTTAGTCACCCTTATTTTGTTTCACCACGAAATCATTTTACAAACAGTCCAAATGTTGTTGGTGTATTAAAAGGAACAGGTGGAGGAAGGTCGATCATTTTAAATGGCCATATTGATGTAGTTCCAGAAGGTGAGCTTGCTCAATGGGAATATGACCCTTATGCAGGAGAAATTACAAATGGGAAATTGTACGGTCGTGGCTCAACTGATATGAAAGGTGGAAACACAGCATTACTTTTAGCTATTGATGCAATCAGATCATTAGAAATAAAACTTCAGGGTGATGTTATCTTCCAAAGTGTTATTGAGGAAGAAAGTGGTGGTGCAGGGACGCTTGCGGCCATTTTGAGAGGGTATAAGGCAGATGGTGCAATTATTCCTGAACCCACTAATATGAAAATATTCCCAAAGCAACAAGGCTCAATGTGGTTTCGTTGTATTGTGCAAGGTAGATCTGCACATGGCGGTACAAGATACCAAGGGGTAAGTGCAATTGAAAAAAGTACAATTGTCCTAAGACAAATTGAAAAGCTTGAAATGAGAAGAAATGCAAAAATAAACGATCCTCTTTATAAAGACGTGCCAATACCAATACCAATTAACATAGGAAAAATACATGGTGGCACATGGCCGTCATCTGTACCAGATCAGGTATCGTTTGAAGGGAGAATTGGAGTATCTCCTGAAGAAAAGATAGAGGATGTAAAGGAAGAATTTGAACAATGGTTGGAAGGACTATTTAAAATCGATTCATGGTTCCGGGAGCATCCTATTAAGGTAGAGTGGTTTGGTGCAAGATGGGTACCTGGAACAATTAAAATGGACCATGAGTTAATGACAAGTTTAATAGCTGGTTACAAAAAAGTTAGAGAAACAGACCCTATAATTGAGGCGTCACCATGGGGGACGGATGGTGGTTTATTTACAAAAGTAGCAAATATACCAACAATCGTTTTCGGTCCAGGAGTAACTGAAGTTGCCCATTATCCAAATGAATACATTGACTTAGAACGAATATTTGAATATGCGGAAATAATCGCCTTAACGTTAATAAACTGGTGTGGAATAGAAACAACTAACAATGAAGAGGATAATTGAATTCAAAAATACTAAATTCAATACACCTAGTCGTTTTAGACTAGGTGTTTTTATGTAAGAAAATTTTGTACCTAGTTTAAGTGTCTAGCTCGGGCGCCCTGCGCTTTTCTTGCCTAATCAGAATTTATATCCATAAATTCTAAAACGCATAAGTGTAACTACACCTCTGTCTTCGCCTTTAAGGCTCACCACTTGGCGAGTTTACTTTACACTTAAGTAACATAATTGAGAAATTAATGGTAATACTTTAGATAAGTTGAAAAATAATGTGGTGGTATCGATGGTTACATTTGCATTTTTAATTGTACTAACAATATTTTCAAGCGTTCTCGCAATAATAGATAGTTATCTATACACTTCATCATTCATAGAGACCTTTCAAACTGTTATTTTTAGAACAGAAGGTACGAGACGGTGGATTGTAGAGTTAGGGATGTTATTTGGGCTTATTTCTAGTCTAATTATTGATTATAGGTACAAACAAAACAATTAATCAACTCTTTATGCGAGGTTAATTCAATGAGGGTCCATTTAATAGAAAAGATTTCACTTTGGCAACTTTTTATTTTAATTTACGTTTTTGAACTTGGAAGTGCAATTGTAATTGGTTTAGGGAATGAAGCGAAGCAGGACGCGTGGTTAGCGGTTTTCTTATCCACGCTAATCGGGATATTGATAACTTTTTTCTACTGGTATCTACTTACACGTAAGCCTGGTAAAAATTTGTTTGAGATTATAGAGTTCTGCCTCGGTAAGCTATTTAGCAAAGTTATTATTATGGGTTACATTTTTTATTTTTTTTATATTGCCTCAAGGGTCCTTAGAGATTTTGGTGAATTAATAGTTTCCTCAATATTTGTCCTTACACCAACTGAAATTATCTCTTTAACAATGATTTTAGTCATAGCTTACATTGTTTATCTTGGTCTTGAAGTGCTGAGCAGAACCTCTGAAATATTCTTACCTTACTTGGTTGTGTTTATTTTATTGGTTGGTATATTTATTCTATTTTCAGGTGAAATGCAGTTTGCTAACTTTCGGCCTGTTCTTGCAGAAGGTTTTTCACCGATTATTGATGCAATGTTCCCGACGTTACTAACCTTTCCGTTTGGAGAGATGATTGTGTTTACTCTAATCATTCCATATGTAACAAGGTTTGAGTATGCCGGCAAAGTCAGTATGATAGCTGTTTTTTTGAGTGGATTATTTTTAATGTATGCTTCGATGGTGGAGATTGCTACGCTCGGGGCTGAGATGAAAGGTCGTTCCAATTTTCCATTGCTTTCAGCAGCGCGTGAAATATCTTTGTTAGATTTTATTGAAAGGGTCGATCTCGTAATTGTTTTTGTGGTGATGTTTGGAATCATCGTAAAAGTTAGTGTTTTCTTTTTTGGAGGATTAAAAGGATTAGAACTAGTCTTTAATCGTCCATATAGATTATTTATCCTTCCGATGAGTACAATAATTGGGTTAATTTCAATAACTGTTTCTGATAATTTTGCTGAACATATAGAAGAAGGCTTAGTACTTGTTCCATATCTATTTCACATTCCATTCCAATTTGTCATTCCTGCTGTTATTTTAGTAATCTTATTATTTAAAAATAGAAAGGTGCAAAAAAGGAGAAAAAATGATGTTCAATTCAAAAACACTATTTAAACGGAAGGCTAATAAAAATAGTGGTCATACTACAACTGATGAACTATATTCTTCAGATAATAGTCAAAGTGACTTTTCGAGGATTGAAGAAACTAAAAGGAATATTCAAAATCAATTTGGTAACTCATCTGATTTTACAATTACACCTCTTTTAATGGGACAGTCGAATGGAATGGTTGTGTATTTAAATACTATGATTGACAAAAATCTTCTCGCTGAGTATGTTGTTACGCCTTTGAAAAAATTTAATAATCAAAATGGAATGATTACTACGGGGGATTTGGAATCTTTTCGTAAAGATTATTTATCTGGACTCATATCAGAGAGGATAACGAATTTTCACCAACTCACTTGGTGCATCTTATCGGGGTATGCGGTCATTATAGTTGATGGGATTTGCGAGGCAATCGGAATTGAAATTGGCAATGCTGAGAAGAGACCAATCACAGAACCAAGTACACAAACGATTATACGTGGACCAAAGGATAGTTTTACAGAATCCCTTCAAACCAATATAAGCTTAATCAGGAGAAGAATTAAAAATCCGAATGTAAGGTTTACATCCTATGTAATAGGCAAAGATACTCGTACGTCCGTTTCAATTGGTTATATTGAGGGGATAACGAACCAGGATATTTTAGATGAGGTAACAAAAAGAGTTGAAGCCATCGAAACCTCCTCAATTTTAGATTCGGGAAATATCGAAGAGTATATAGCTGACAAGAGCTTTACACCGTTTCCTATGTCAAATAATACGGAAAGACCAGACGCCATTTCTGCGGGGCTAATAGAAGGTAGGATAGCGATTCTAGTAGATGGAAGTCCGTTCGTTTTGCAAGTGCCAAGTGTTATGACCGACTTTTTCAAGTCTTCTGAAGACTATTATCAGCCATTCTTTATGGCGTCCTTTATTAGGTTAATAAGGTATATGTCATTTATGATCGCTCTGGTATTACCTTCTTTATATGTGGCAATTACAACATATCATCAGGAGCTAATGCCCACCCAATTATTAATTAGTGTACAAGCTCAACGCGAAGGAGTCCCATTTCCAGCGGTTTTTGAAATTCTTATGATGGAATTAACCTTTGAGGTGCTAAGGGAAGCTGGAATAAGAATGCCACGTGCAGTTGGTCAAACTGTTTCGATAGTTGGTGCTTTGGTTATTGGTCAAGCAGCAGTGGAAGCTGGGTTAGTCTCGAATGTATTAGTCATTATTGTTGCATTTACAGCAATCGCAAGCTTTGTATCACCTATTTATAATTTTTCGATTTCAACAAGGTTACTACGATTTGTATTAATCATTGGTGCATCCTTATTGGGTTTATATGGGATTCTTATCATATTAATTTTAATGGTTGTTCATTTAACTAGCTTACGTTCTTTTGGAGTGCCATATTTAACTCCAGTAGCCCCGCTTATTATCGAGGATCAAAAGGATTTATTTGTCCGTTTTCCGATTTGGAACCTTCATTCTAGACCAGCTTATTTAAAGAGTAGTTCTCCAAAATTTAGTGAAGAAACAAAAACACCCGCCCCACCAGAAGGAAATAATGGTGGTGAAGTTTGATGGTTAACTGGATTAAATTAACATTTTCTCTGCTATTCCTATTAGTCTTAAGTGGATGTTGGGATCGGATTGAATTAAATGAGTTATCTATCGTGTCAGGAATTGCAATTGAAAAAGGAGAAGAGCATAAATACAAATTAACAGTTGAGGTAATAAATGCGACGGAATTATCAAAAGACGCTAAAGGAGGTAATACCCCAGCTCTTGTATATTATCAAGAAGGTAATTCAATCTCTGAGTTATCAGATAAAATGAACATAGGTCTAAGTAGAGTATTAATTTATTCACACACGAGGGTTATTGTAATTGATGAGGAGGTAGCAAGAGAAGGAGTGGCAGAATTTTTAGATTTTCTTGAGAGAACTGGAGAATTTCGGAATGATTTTAATATTCTTATTGCAAAGGATGTTAAAGCATCAGATATCCTTAAAATTACCTATGCTGTTCAAAGGGTCCCGTCCTTAAAATTACATGCCCAAATCGAAGCCTTTGAAAAAGATTGGGGTGGTGACCCTGATGTGAAATTAACTGATTTTATCTCGGCTATTGTTAATAAAGGACGACAGCCCGTTGCAGAAGCGGTCACGATTCGGGGTAATATAAATAAAGGTCAAAGTATTGATAATAATAAAAAAGTAGATCCTGATGCTAGGGTTGAAATCGTTGGATTGGCAGTCTTTAGTTTTGATAAGTTGGTTGGATATTTGACAGTTGAAGATATAAGGAATTACCTATGGACGAAAAAATTAAAGACAACTACACTTACTATACCTTGTAGTGCGGATAATTCAGGGAAATATATCGATGTGAAAATTGTCAGCGCTCATTCTAAGAAGAATGTTGAGTGGATAAATGATTCTCCAGTTATCAAGGTAAATATTTCTGGTGATGCACGTCTACAAGGAACACAATGTATAGAGGATTTAGAAAAACTGGCTACCTATAATCAAATAGAAGAAAGTACAAATCAGTTTATTGAGGAAGAGATTAAAAGAACAATAAAGAAGGTTCAAGAAAAATACGGTGTTGATATCTTTGGTTTTGGAGAAGAGTTAAAAAGGAAGAATTATAAAAAGTATAAAGAACTTGAAAATAATTGGGATGAGCAGTTCGAGCGTGCTGAAGTTGAGGTTAGCGCAAATATTTATATACGAAGATCAGGTATTAGAAGTAAGAGCTTTCTTACAGATTATATTAATGAACAGAGTAATGAGTAATTTTAAATTGTAGAGTAAGGTGAGGACATGTTACTAGGAATCTTATCAGATACACATATGCCTAAACGCGCCAAAGAACTTCCAATTGCTTTAATAGATGGATTGAAAAGTGTCGATTTGATTATTCATGCAGGTGATTGGCAAATGCTGGATGTGTATAAAGAGTTAGTAGCCCTTGCACCTGTTGTTGGTGTCGCGGGGAATGTTGATGCTGTAGAAGTTATTGAGCAATTTGGTTATAAAAAAGTACTGAAAATAGATGACTTTAAAATAGGGCTAGTACATGGACATGGAAAAGGAAGGACTACTGAACAAAGAGTCTTAAACGAATTTAAAGAGCAAACATTAAATTGTATTATTTTTGGACATTCACACATCCCTGTCAATAAAACTATAAATGATATTCTTCTATTTAATCCAGGTTCACCGACGGATAAAAGAAGACAAAAGCAATACTCCTACGGTCTTATCTCGGTAAATGGGGGGGAATTAACTGCACAGCATATTTTCTATAGTGATAAGCAATAAGACAACAAGGTTTATTCATAATGTTCCAGAATGTAAAGTAGATATAAAGTAGAAGATGTGGAGAGGGGAACTTGTAATGACAAGAACAAACGAATTTTTTAATAACGAGAAGATCAGCAATGAACATTATACTCTGCAAATAACAAAAGATCATTTTAACCACAGATTAAAAGTGGATGATTACCGCGGAAACCTACATTTGATCGAAACTGAACTTCAGAACATTGTGATGAAAAATGCGTATGCTAAGACGATAATTAATTCACGGGTAGAGCATGTTTCTTTTTTTATTGAAGAAGGTTACACTCTTGAAGCAATATGTAGAGGTTATTTTTCTGGTAACGATGCATATATCATGACTAAGTATTATGAACCTACTCGTCGCCACAGTGATAAATGGATTAAAGAAGACGAAATTCTAAGTAAAGTGAAAAAACTTACGAGTACCCCTTTAAGTAATCTGCTACCTGATCATTTCAGGCTTCGTAAAGGTGAAATTGAAGACGCAATTCTGTTAGCGGGGTTATATGCGAAAGTATTTGAGATTTATCCTACCCCTTTAAATAAACCAGACTATATTGAGGAAGTAATAAACAAAGGGACCATTTTTTATGTTATTGAAAATGACAAGGGGAAAATAGTCAGTGCTGCCTCTGCTGAAGTTAATGAAAAATATCATAATGCAGAATTAACAGACTGTGCAACCCTGTTGGAGTTTAGAAAGCATGGACTAATGAAAATCCTTTTAAGAAAACTAGAATTAGAGCTTATAGAAAACCAGATTTATTGTTCATATTCCATCGCTAGAGCGCTATCCTTTGGAATGAACGCTGCTTTTTATCAACTTGGATATACTTATAACGGTAGACTAACCAATAACTGTTATATATATGATAAGCTTGAAGATATGAATGTATGGGTAAAAGATCTTTCAACTGCTGATATTTCATCAGCTAGATGCTGAAAATTCAGCAGTAATGCAGCTAAATGGGGGGTGAATACAATGTTCCTTCAACAATTGAACACAGAAGAAATGGTAAAAGCAATTTTATCAAGTATCGATGAAGCTATACATGCAGTAAATGATCAAGGAATAACGATTTATTATAATGAAGTTGCTGCAAAGCATGATGGTGTATCAATTGATGAAGTCCTCGGAAAGCATATTCTAGAAGTATTCCCCTCTTTATCAAGTGAAACTAGCACTCTTTTAAAAGTAATCCAAACGAAACAACCGATCTACCATTTACCCCAAACCTATAGAAACATTCGTGGAGAATTCATTGATACGGTTAATACTACCTTACCCATTGTAGTTAGGGATGAATTTATAGGTGCAGTGGAAATTGGCAGAGACCTATCTCAAATTAAAATGTTGTCTAATAAATTAATCGATTTACAGTCCAAAATTAAAAAGAAAAAAACGAAACCTATTGAGATATACGGTGCTAAATATGCGTTTGATGACATTATTACAAATTGTGAACAACTAATAAATATGAAATCACAAGCATTAAAGGTTGCTAAAACTTCATCAACCGTATTGGTTTATGGGGAAACGGGCACTGGAAAAGAGCTGTTTGTTCAGGGGATTCATAATAGTTCTAAAAGAAAAACTGAACCATTTATAGCTCAAAGCTGTGCAGCAATTCCTGAATCACTCCTAGAGGGCATTTTATTTGGTACAACTAAGGGCAGCTACACAGGAGCTGTTGATCGTGCTGGATTATTTGAGCTCGCACATGGGGGAACATTGTTTTTAGATGAAGTGAACTCGATGCCATTAGAATTACAGTCAAAACTATTGAGAGTGTTAGAGGATGGGTACATTAGAAGGGTAGGAAGCACAAAGGAATTTCAAGTGGATGTTAGAGTAATTTGTGCAATGAATGAACCTCCAAATGTATGTTTAGAGGAAAATCGCTTAAGACCAGATTTATATTACCGGTTAAATGTATTTTCGTTACATATCCCACCACTACGAAACAGAAAAGAAGATGTAAGTTTGTTGGCACGCCATTTTGTGCAACATTTTAATCGAAAATTCGGAAAAAGTGTAGAGGTATTGGATAATGAAGTATATGAAACATTACTAAACTACTCATGGCCAGGTAATGTACGTGAGCTTAAACACAGTATTGAGCATGCTATGAATATGGCAGATGGTGAACTTTTTAGGAAAGATGATTTACCTAACCATATAAAAAATAATTATTCAATGGAAGAAAGGGTTCATTCGTTAGGAGACCAATCCCTAAAGGAACTACTTTTAGAGGTTGAAACATCATTTATTAATCAAGCTCTTTTAGAAACAAACGGGAATGTTCAACAAGCAGCAAAGTTATTAAAAATTCCAAGACAAACATTACAATATAAACTTAGTAAAATGAAATCGTAGGAACTGCCAATTTATTGGCGGTTTTTTTTATTGTTTAGGAAATTATAAAATTGTAAGGTTGTGTATAACTTCGTGTCTTTGTCTATCTACTTCTAGCTCCAGGCGCCATCGGCTCTATGGTATAAGCCAATCCGTCCGAAAGGTTAAAGAACAACCTTCCAGACGGCTCGTCTTATGCTTGTCGCCGATAGGCGGGCGCCCTGCGCTTTTGTTCGTTTATCCTTACTTCTGAATGTACAAGGAAATAAGGCAATCGCAAAAAAGCTTAGCAACCCAATTTTTTCTATGTTGTTAACGAAATCAAGTGCTTTTTACTATAGCATATGTCGAGTGGTTGTATTCCATAGTTGATAGGTGTCTATTTTCCTTTTTTTAAACTGGTTTTGGCATGAAAATTGCATAAATCCTTTATAAAGGGAGGAGATTTTATGTTTAACCTTTATAAACCTAAAAGACACTGGAAAGATATAGAGTTATGGAAAGGTGTTACAGAAGAACAGTGGAATGACTGGATATGGCAGTTAACGAATACTGTCCGAACTTTAGATGATCTAAAGAAAGTGGTTAATCTTACACCTGAAGAAGAAGAAGGGGTTAAAATTTCTACTAAAACAATACCATTAAATATTACACCTTACTATGCTTCCTTAATGAATCCTGATGATCATCGCTGCCCAATTCGGATGCAATCTGTTCCAATTTCAAAAGAAATATTTAAAACAAAATATGATCTTGAAGATCCTCTACATGAAGATGAAGATTCTCCTGTACCTGGGCTAACTCACCGCTACCCGGACCGAGTATTATTCTTAGTAACGAACCAATGTTCTATGTATTGCCGTTACTGCACGAGACGTAGATTCTCTGGACAAATCGGAATGGGTGTTCCTAAAAAGCAGATAGACGCAGCTATTAACTATATTGCAAATACGCCAGAGGTTCGAGATGTTTTACTTTCTGGTGGGGATGGCTTACTAATCAATGATAATATCCTAGAATATATTTTAAAGAGTTTAAGAGCTATTCCACATGTCGAGATTATTAGAATTGGCACACGTGCACCAGTTGTTTTCCCGCAAAGGATAACCGAAAATTTATGTACTATTTTAAAGAAATATCATCCAGTTTGGCTAAACACTCATTTTAATACTTCAATTGAAATAACTGAGGAATCAAAAAAAGCATGTGAGATGCTAGTAAACGCAGGCGTCCCTGTTGGAAATCAATCCGTTATTTTAGCTGGGATTAATGACAGTGTTCCAATCATGAAGCAATTAATGCATGACTTAGTAAAAATCCGTGTACGTCCATATTACATTTACCAATGTGATTTATCTGAAGGAATAGGTCATTTTCGGGCACCGGTATCAAAGGGATTAGAAATTATTGAGGGATTGAGGGGTCATACGTCGGGTTACGCAGTCCCAACCTTTGTGGTCGACGCTCCTGGTGGGGGAGGTAAGATCGCGGTGCAGCCGAATTATATAATTTCGCAAAGTGCGGAAAAAGTTGTGTTACGGAATTTTGAAGGTGTAATAACATCTTACCCAGAACCACAAAATTATGTAGGAGGTAAAGCAGAAGATTACTTCAAGAGCGTATACCCTGATTATGAAAAGCATAAATCCAATGTTGGAATTTCTGCAGTTATGAATGATAGCAAATTTAATCTAGTACCGGATGATCTTAAACGCTTAGATAGAAGATCAAAATACCAGGCAGATCAGAATCATTCTTCCTTAAAGGATAAGCGGGAAAAAAGAGATGAGCTGAAGGAAAAGAAATTTAAGTCCCAGCAACAAAAATCAACCGAAATTGGTGAACAAGGAAAAACACCAACGGTTAATGAGTAGGTGAGAGGTGATGGATATTAAATGTGAGTGGTGTGGAGGAAAAGCGAGTAACGGAGAAAACACGGTTTATTGGGAGCTGCCTGATGGGTCAAGGGCTATTGAAATTACGATGACACCAGCTGTTGTCTGCACCGAATGTGAAATGGTGTATCAGAATGAAGACATCATTAAGGAAATTGAGGATCAGTTGTTTTTAGTTGATACAAAAAAGATTGGTAGTTCGATAAGTTTTAAGGAACTATTGGAATTACCTAGATTGTTGAAGAGGAATTATTTTGATTTTTCTTCTTAGGAATATTTTCATATGAATTAATATTGGCACTCAGGAATGGGTGCCTTTTATTGTGGAAAAAATCTATCTAGGTTAGAACTAGTTTGTGAAATCAACTCACTAAATTAAAGGGTAATGTGGAATAAGAAAATCTTCATTTGTTTAATGCGTAGTAGACACATATTGCACAATAAAACCTTCTGTTTTAGAGGACTTTGTGAAGGGTTTCACTCAAACTAACGGGAAGGTTAGTTCAATAAGCGTTGAAAATACAACAGCATTTTTTTAAAAAAAGAAACTTTATTGACATTCAATAAAGTTCTCCATTAACGAGAAAACAACCTCATTCGTGCAGATGAAAGGGCTTGTTTTATTTGTGCAAAAATTTTTATTAGTGTCAGCCTACGCTGATTTAGATGCTGTAGATTCATCTTTTTCAATACTTTTCTTTGGCATAAATAAAGTTAAAAGAAGTGCGGCAATTGCTAATGTCATCATAAAGAAATAAGCATCACCTGAACCTAGTATAGAAGAGAGGCTTTCAATTTGCCCAGTAGAAGCTGTTGGATTTTCATTCATGATTTCTGATGTATTATTCGTAACTTGTGCTGTATAAATAGTTACCACTACAGCTGTTCCGATTGCTCCTGCAAGTTGACGTACAGTATTAACAACTGCAGAGCCATGTGACCCTAACTGCTTAGGTAATGCGTTCAATGCAGATGTATTAAGTGGCATCGTAATGAAACTTAAACCAATACGTAAAATGATCGTACGTATCATTAAATACATGAAAGAAGTTGAAGCTGTTAAATCCGTTACAGCCCACATCGAAGGAATCATAAATAAAAGCCCAATAATAAATAATGGCTTTACACCAACTCTGTCATATAATTTACCGGTGACTGGAGATAACATGGCATTAATGACAGCGCCAGGTAATAATAAAAGACCTACTTCAAATGCAGTAAACCCTCTACCCGTTTGAAGGTAAATAGGTAATAATATCAAATCCGCATACATGAACATGGTTACTAACACATTGAGTAATGATATTAAAGTAAATACCTTATACTTGAATACTGATAAATTTAATACTGGATCATTTGATTTTATTTGGCGAATACAGAAGAAAACCGTAAACAACAATCCAATGATTAATGAAAAGATAACAACCTGGGCACTCCAGCCTTTATTACCAGCACTACTGAAACCATATAATATAAAGCCAAAACCAATGGTTGATAAAATGACACTTGCAAAATCTAGTTTTGATTTAGCTGTTTCGGATACATTCACTAAAAACTTCAATGCTAATAAAATAACCATGAATATAAGAGGTGCCAAACCAATAAATAACCATCGCCATGATACATAATCAATAGTAAAGCCAGCCAAAGTCGGGGCAATGGCAGGGGCAAATATCATAGCAAACCCAATTAAGCCCATTGCGCTACCTCTTTTTTCAGCAGGAAAAATAAACAGAATCACACTCATCATAAGAGGAATGATAATCCCAGCTCCAACGGCTTGAATCATTCGTCCGATTAGTAAAATCGAAAAGTTGGGAGCTATTGCACAAATAACGGTACCCAATTATAAAAATAGCATCGAGCTGATAAATAATTGTCTCGTCGAAAAACGTTTCATTAAAATGCTGTTGTTGGAATTAACACTCCGTTTACAAGCAGAAAACCTGTTGAAAGCCATTGAACAGTTGCGGCTGTCACCTCAAATACGTCAATTAAATTACTTAATGCCACATTTAACAATGTTTGATTCAATACCGATAAAAAACAACCCGATATGAGTACAAATAATAATATACCTTTCTTTATTTCTTCTCTCTCGTTTTCCATATATAAACTCCTTTTCTTTTGCTTGACTTTTTAACTTTTCCTTGATCCTATTTAATGAACGATGGAAATCTATATATTTTAGATTTGCAACCTCGACACTATGTCGATAAAATTAATACTAACAAAAATAATACGTTCCTGACCATGAACAGTTTTATTCAAAATGTTCACTAATCGACATGAAAATATGTGATGTTGAGAAAGTCGGAAATAATCTATAAAGGAGCTTGGAATGTCTATACAAAAAAAGAAGATCCTCGAACCATTCGTTCAAGAGAGATGTTTAAAAATGCTGTCATTTCTCTTCTAAGCGAGGATTCCACTATTTCAAATTTAACGGTTCAAAAAGTCGCAGCCAAAGCAGGATTAAACAGGACAACATTTTACTTGCATTATCATGATTTTCAAGATTTATTAACACAAATCAACGAGGAGATTTTACATGAGCTTTCAGATGCAAAATCTTCTGAAGTAGTGCTTTTATTTATTGGTCTTGATGAAAGCAAAGAGGCAGAAGGTGTAGATAGAGAAGATTTAAAACTAGCTCAAAATCAGTTAGAACTTGTTGAATCTTTAGTTAAGGTAAATGAGAATGTTATCGTTGTATTATCTGGTGGTGGTGCCCTTGAATTACCATTTGCAGATAAGGTACAAGGAATTATACACACGTATCTTTCTGGACAAGGTGGGGGTGAAGCTGTCGTTGATATATTGCTTGGCAAATACAATCCAAGTGGTAAGTTAAGTGAAACATTCCCAATTCGTTACACTGATGTTCCATCCTCCGCGTACTACCCTGGACATCAAGCAACAAGTGAACATAAAGAAGGGCTATTCATTGGTTATAGATATTTTGAAACTGCAAATGTACCAGTGCGTTACTCATTTGGGTATGGGCTATCTTATACTACATTTGAATACAGTGATATTGTGATAGGTGGCTTAACTGTAAGTTTTACTTTGACAAATACAGGTAAAGTTGCTGGAGCAGAGATTGCTCAACTTTATATTGAAAAGGTAGATTCGAAAATTATCCGGTCAAAAAAAGAATTGAAAGCTTTTGATAAGGTCTACTTGGAACCAGGTGAAACGAAGCAAGTGACACTAACATTAACGAAACGGGATTTCTCTTACTATAATCCTGAAATTAAGGATTGGGAGGTTGAATCAGGGAATTACAAGATTCTAGTAGGTAGTTCAATCCAAGAGATTCACTTAGAGGAAACCTTTGAGATGGATGGTGTTACTCCAACTGTATTCTTAAAAACTGAATTTCCAAACTACGCAGAGGCTAATGTAAAGCAAATTCCTGATTCAGAATTTGAAAAAATATTAGGGGGAAAACTTCCACCTAAAAATTGGGATTGCCATAAAGATTTAGGAATGAATGACACGATTAATCAAGCCCAGTATAAAAACGGGTTAGGAAAATTGCTTTATCATACCATTATGTTCTTCCACTTTTTCTTTAAAAAGATTGGAAATCCATTAACGGCAAATAACGTGTATTTTGTTATTAACATGCCATTTAGGCAAATTGACCGCTTTTCAGGTGGAAAAGTGAATAAAAAGAATGTTGAGAGATTGCTAAGGTGGATAAATCGATAAGATAAAAAGAATGTTGGAATTTCTGCGGTTATGAATGATAGTAAATTTAATCTCGTCCCTGAAGAACTCAAACGCTTAGATAGAAGGAAGTAAAGAGTTAAAGTAAAATAAAAAGGCAGGCTTTTCTCAGAATAATTCATTTCTGGAAAAGCCTGTTACTTTTTTACATACCTTTTAATTTCTTAGCAATCAAATCAGCGGCCCACTTCGGATTAAATTGATAGAATAAATCCATTAGTTGTGAGTCTTTTCCCGCTAAAACTCTAAATTGGTCATTTTCCATACCCTTAATAATTACTTCTGATGCTAGTTTTGGTGTTAATAATTTGTTAATCTGGTCCTGGCTGCTCCTTTTGAAAGAAGGGTAAGTACTAATTCACGTCCAATTCCATTACCCCCACCTGTAACGACTATTACTTTGTTTAAAACTTTCATTATAATGCCTCCTAAAATATTGTTATAAAGTTTCTTTTATGTGATTTGCTGCAATATATCCAAAAACAGTAGTTGGTCCTAATGTAGAGCCTGGTCCAGGGTAAACACGCCCCATAACAGATGCAGAACAATTGCCAGTTGCATATAGTCCTTCGATTGGTTGATTATTTCGGAGTGCCTGACCGTATTCGTTCGCTACAATACCACCTTTAGTTCCTAAATCACCAGGGTAGATCTTGCATGCATAAAACGGCGCTTTCTCAATTGCCCCTAAATTTGGATTTTTGTACTTTGGATCTCCATAATAGTTATCGTAAGCTGAGTTGCCACGACCAAAATCTTCATCAACGCCTTTTTCTACAAATGTATTGAAACGTGTAATTGTAGTTGTTAAACCTTTATAATCGATCTCACACTTTCTTGCTAGTTCTTCTATAGAGTCTGCCTTCACTATGAAACCGCTCTCAATCGCTTCTTTAGGAGTTCTTTTAGGCATCATATCACCGAACAAGTATCGATCACGGTGGCGACTTTCCATGATGAGCCATGAGTGAATTGCCTTGCCATTCTTCTCTTGTCTTTCAAGAATCGCGTGACCAGCATCCGTGTAGGATTCCGATTCATTGAAATAACGTTCTCCCGTGTGGTCCACGATGATACAGTGTGGCATGGAGCGGTCATAGACCATAAATTTTCGCGATCCATCTGCACCAATGGCTGTTGGCCCCCACCAAGCATCGTCTAATAATGCTGTATCAAGGTTATGCTTTTGAGCAATTAAAAGCATGTCTCCTGTATTATCTGGACTTGCCGATGTCCAATCCGTTCCTAAATTATGATATTTTTTACGAAGTTCGGGATTTCGTTCAAAGCCACCGCCTGCTAGTATGACAGCTTTACTTTTGATGAAAAAAGGCTGACCATCTTTTTCTGCTTCTATTCCAATTAATCTTTCATCCTCAAAAACCAAATCTTTTAAAGGTTGAAAGTTTGATCACAACATGACTTCTGCACAAGTGGAGGATAGCACTATCCTAATATTTAGGACCGATTTTAGTTAAAATAAACATTGCGATTTCACAATAGTTTTTAACAAATTATGAATGTCCAAATGTACTTGTGTTTGATAATAAGTTATTAAGCATGATATAAGTGTAAAAGAAGTGGAACATTTGGCTTTATATTTTTGGACCGAGAGTTTGAAGTTGTATCCATAGTGAGAGGATTTGAGTTTGAAATGATAGATAATTTTTGGCGTGATTTACCACGACCATTTTTTGTACTTGCACCAATGGAAGATGTGACAGATGTTGTTTTTCGTCACGTTATAAGTGAAGCAGGTCGACCGGATGTATTTTTCACAGAGTTTACAAACTCGGATAGCTATTGTCATCCAGAGGGCATGAAAAGTGTGCGTGGCCGTTTGATTTTTACAGAAGATGAACAGCCAATGGTGGCACATATTTGGGGGGATAATCCCGAAAATTTCCGTCAAATGAGCATTGGCATGGCAAAACTAGGATTTAAAGGCATCGATATTAATATGGGATGCCCTGTACCGAATGTGGCATCGAGAGGGAAAGGTAGTGGCCTTATTCTGCGTCCAGATGTTGCCGCAGAACTTATTCAAGCTGCAAAAGCGGGCGGCCTGCCTGTCAGCGTGAAAACAAGACTTGGCAATAACGATGTAAATGAGTGGGAGGAGTGGCTAACGCATATTGTAAAACAGGATATTGCGAACCTTTCTATTCATTTACGTACAAGAAAGGAAATGAGCCAAGTAGATGCGCACTGGGAGCTAATTCCGGAAATTAAAAAATTACGTGACCGTTTCGCACCAAATACGCTACTAACAATCAATGGAGACATTCCTGACCGTCAAACTGGGCTGCAGCTTGCTGAGCAATATGGTATCGATGGCGTTATGATCGGGCGAGGTATTTTTAAAAATCCTTTTGCTTTTGAAAAAGAGCCAAAAGAACATAGCAGTAAAGAATACCTTGGTCTTTTAAGATTGCAGCTTGATCTTCAAGATCGATATGCGGAAGCACTGCCACGTTCAATCACAGGGCTTCATCGTTTTTTCAAAATTTATGTCAAAGGATTCCGTGGAGCTGGTGAATTAAGAAATCAATTGATGAACACGAAATCAACAGATGAAGTGCGTGCATTGCTTGATAACTTTGGAAAAGAATGTTGATGAAACGGGGACAGTGAAATGATGTAACTCTCAAAAAATTAGATAAAAAATGAATCACATCAACTTATGTGTACTTATTTCATTAAGTTTCATCCATTGCAGCCGGTAACTTTTGTATTGATAAAGTCTATTTTCTAAAAAGAAAAAGGTCTTAAGAAAGTAATAAACCCACCATCACTCTTGTGTGGCCACATACACTCTGCACATATTGAGTACGGAAACAACTAATTAGTCAAATGACATTTTTAACATTATGTTTATTTGAAACTGCAAACCAGATAATACTAATCCTCTTGGTTTGCAGTTTTTTACTCAATGGCTCTGTTAAAGGTAAATGTTGATATTTGAAACCTCTCCAAAATGTAAGTATAATTAACATAGGAACAAACATTCGGGAGGTGGAAAGGTTGAGCAAAGCGTTCAGTAATCTATTAAAACATATTGGCAATTTGTCACATACAGAAAAAGAGCGAGTGTTTCAATGGGTTAAACGCTACGTTGAACCTTCTTCCTCCGTCGGTGGTCGTCTAATTAATGAGATGCGAGAAACTCGTTTCAATGAAGGATTTGAATGTCCTCATTGTGCATCTGAACACGTTGTTAGGTTCGGGAAATACAATGGTCGCCAACGTTATCGTTGTAAGTGTTGTAATAAGACCTTTACTGATACAACTAATACAGTTCTTTATCGCACTCGAAAAGGCGATGAATGGATTACGTTTGTTGATTGTATGTTCAAAGGCTATTCCCTGCGAAAATCTGCTGAAATCATAGGGGTTACTTGGGTTACTCTTTTTTATTGGAGGCACAAATTGTTAAGTGCATTAAAACAAATGGATTTTGAGCAATTTGAAGGTATCGTTGAAGTTGACGAAACCTATTTCCTATACTCTGAAAAAGGTAGACGTGGTATTTCTGAACGTAAATCTCGTAAACGTGGTGGAAAGTCTAAACACAGAGGGATTAGTCACGAACAGGTCTGTGTTCTTGTCGCACGAGACCGTACAAAAGCAACTGTTTCAAAGGTTGCTTGTATGGGGCGTGTTATCAAATCTAAGGTTGATAATATGATTGGCTCTAAACTGACACCTGATAATGTCCTTGTTACAGATGCTTGAGGGACTAGGGGACAGGTACCTCGTCCCGTTACGCTGTGCAAACGTAAAGTTTTATTCTAATAGAATTGTTCACAACTTTTTTAGAATTGAAAAAGGATTATAAGGAAATATATCGAAAATAGAAAATGAGGAACAACTATAAATAATTGAAGAAGTGCTTTTCTAATAAATTTTATTATACCAACGATGGGAGTGATTAGAATTCAAGTAACATAATTAACAGCTGAACGAAATCTGAACCGGAGTACTTAAAATTTATTAAGAAGTGAAGATTATTTAAGATATAATGATGATCCCCTTAACCACAAAATTACCACAGTAATTTACACTCTCATAGCTTCATGACAAACCCCTTATACCATCAATTTTAAAAGGTAATCACATAATAATTCAATTAAGAAAGAAACCCATCATTTTACGTAGCTGTAATCCAAATAAGCGTTACCAGAATGGTATTGTTTATTATGAAAGACACATGATTGAGCTATATACCCCCATGCTTAAAATCAGGCGAACTATTTTTGAAAAGGAAATGGAAAATTTATGTTAAAATTAGTTTATAGATTTTAAATGTTGAACTAAAATACTAACCAAGCATTTAGTTTTAAAGGAATGGAGGAACATAAATGAAAAAGGTATTAGGGTTAATTGGTCTATTAACATTATTAGCTCTACTCAGTACAAAATCAAGCTATGTAGAATTAAATGAATTTTTTATAATTATCGTAGCACTTTCTGTAATTACAGTAATAACAAGCATGTTTTTAAGAAAAAAGGTGAAATCGACGCTGCTAAGGGGAGCACAGCCTTTGTAGGTTTTTTCCTTTTTTGGGTTCTTGCTTTATTTGATTTGATTGCTGACCATGTTCTTTATTTTCAACCAACAGGAAATGAAGATGGAAGGGCATTAACGCTTGGGGAAAAAATACAAGAATTTAGTGATGATTTGTTTATTATGTGGATTATTACGGCTGTTATTGTTTTTATAATTTCTTTTATTCTCTCAAAAATAATATTGAGAGTAATGTATAAAAGTGCTTAATATTTATTTTGTTAGTCGAAATTTGGTTGGAGATGAAAAAATTAAACATGATGAAAAACGCTTGGAATTTGATCTAAGCGTTTTTAAATGATAAATTACCTGTTAATGCCAATGCTTTTTCTTTAGTTTTTTTAAATGATAATTTTAATGTGAATTTGTATTTTCTCCACATTATCTGAACTACTTATTCATCTTTCCAACTGCTTTTATCAAAATCAACTGCTAAAATAGACCAGGGGGACTGTCCCTCTGGTCTAAACTACCCATTATAGAGCTGAAATAGGTTTTATTCTATCAAAGGAGTATTGGGGAAAGGGTTCGGGTGTTGAATCAGCCTCTAAGGTAATACAGTTTGGGTTTGAAAACATGGAATTAAATAAAATTGAAGCCCCTTGTATGGTTGAAAATGCTCAATCACAGAAAGTTCTGCAAAAATTAGGAATGAGATTAGAAGGAGTATCTAAAGAAAGATGTTTATCAAAGGGAAGTTTCGGGATATGGCGACATATTCTATTCTAAAAAAAGATTATATAGTTTTAAAATAGAATTTGTTTCTTGTTTAAGCTAACCGGGTACTAGAGTTGATGAAGTGATCCAAGCCTCTAATAAAGGGTAATCAAAAGGGTATACTAAGGCTATCATTTAACGTGGGAGGATATAAAATTGAGCATAAAAGAGAATGCGTTATCTATTTTTGCCTTAGGCGGCCTGAATGAAATCGGTAAAAACATGTATGCAGTCCAGCAAGCAAACGATATCTTGATCATCGACTGTGGTAATAAGTTTCCAGACGAGAGTTTACCTGGAATTGATTTGATTATTCCTGATATTACGTATTTGCTAGATAATAAAGATAAAATCAGGGCATTAATTGTTACACATGGGCATGAAGATCATATCGGGGGAATTCCATTCTTCTTAAAAAAATTAAATGTACCCGTTTATGCAACACGGTTCACACTGGGTTTAATTGAATTAAAGTTAAGAGAACATAAAATTTTAAGGGAGACTGAATTGATTGAAATTGACTCCAATTCAGACTTAAAACTAGGTGGAATTGGCGTGAACTTTTTCAAAGTGATCCATAGTATACCTGATTGCCTAGGTATTGTCTTTAAAACATCAGAGGGAAATATTGTACATACTGGGGACTTCAAGATTGATTTAACTCCTGCGAATAATGAACATGGGGATATTCATAAACTGGCTAAAATCGGCAGTGAAGGTGTTTTGCTTCTTTTGTCTGAGAGTACAAATGCCGAACGTCCAGGCTTAACCCCAACTGAACAAATGGTAGGAGAACATGTGGAAGAAGCTTTCATGAAGGCAAGACGAAAAGTCATTCTTTCTACCTTCGCTTCAAATATTAATCGTGTTCAGCAAGTTGTGGATGCAGCCCAAATAACAAACCGTAAGCTAGCATTATTAGGAAGAAGTATGGTGAATGTTGTACAGGTAGCAATGGAACGAGGTTATTTAAATGTTCCCGATGGAATGTTAATTGAACCAGATCAAATTAATGAGCTATCTCCTGAAAAAGTAGCTATTCTGTGTACAGGAAGTCAAGGTGAACCATTAGCTGCTCTTGCACGTCTTTCCACTGGAAATTTCCGAGGTGTCGAAATATTACCTGAAGATACAGTTATCTTTGCAGCGGGTCCAATCCCTGGGAATGAACGTAATGTCACTCGTATCGTTGACAACTTATTTTCTCTTGGGGCAAAAGTCATTTATGGATCTGGAAGTTCATCAGGAATGCATGTATCCGGTCATGGCTATCAGGAAGATCTGAAATTAATGCTGACATTAATGAAACCAAAATATTTTATTCCCATACACGGTGAATATAGAATGCTTCACAAACATCGTCTGTTGGCCGAATCCGTTGGAGTCGAGCAAGGAAACACGTTTATCATAGAAAATGGTGATGTTCTCGATATTGAACACACCATTGCCCGTCAAACACGAAAGATACCTGTAGGAAATACCTATGTAGACGGGATTGGTCTTGGTGATGTTGGGGACATTGTACTAAGAGATCGCAAACAGTTGTCAGAGGATGGAATGCTTGTAGTTGTCTTAACCATGGGTAAAAGAGAAAAGAAACTGGTTTCTGGACCCGACACAATTTCTCGTGGATTCGTGTATGTTAGAGACTCCGAGGAACTCATTAAAGAAGTAAATCGACTTATTACAAAAACCATTAACGATCAACAAGACAACCAATGGAATGTTATGAAACAAAATATAAGAAAAACAGTCGGACAATATATTTATCAAAAAACTAAAAAGAAGCCAATGATCCTTCCAATTATTATTGAAGTTTAACAAGTGAAACGTCCTATGCAGTTAAAAGTTGCACGGTAGCGAGAAAAAATAAGAGGAGCGATTAGCTCCTCTTTTCTCTAGTGTGTTAACAACAATTCCCTGTATTACCCAACAACGAAAGCCCTTTTTTATCCCCACTTATATCAAGGATTAGGTCTTTAGTATTAGGTTCAATCATTGGGTCAATCGCCACTACTATTTCGTTTATCGTTGTGATTGAATCATCTGCTGCTGGCTCATCCAGAGCCAGTCCTATTTTTGGATCTCCTCAGCCATAGCCAGCAAAATAAATACGAACATTTTTAGCGTTCTGTTCTTGGAACATTTCCTTTAAAAGCTCACGAGCTTCGTTAGTAATAACCAATGTTTATTCACCCTATCATTTTGTTTTAGTCTAGTTGATTTTAACAATTTTTTGGCTATTCGACCATAGCTTTATAAAAACTTTTTAATTTAAGCAAGTATTATATACTGTTTTGTCTTCAAATATACTCCTTCAATTAACCAAATGAAATTTGACCAATCACCTTGATTTTTCCTGACGTCAGTAGTATTTGACCATTTTCTAAATTTTCTACCTGTTCAAGTGAGAATTGTAGCGGTTATGGTAGCTATTATTAAAATACACTTTTTCCTAGTAAATTGATAATTTTGAAAACATTCATTATACTAAACTATGTTACAACATTAATCGACTGAAGTGAAATATTTCACATAGCTAAAGGAGTGGATAGAATGTTTGAGTTATTGAAAAAGTTAACAAGTCTTCATGGTCCTTGTGGGTATGAGCAACCAATCTCTTATTTCATAAAGGGTTATGTAGAGGATTTAGTAGATGAAGTGAAAATCGATCCGATCGGTAATGTAATCGGATTGAAAAAAGGAAGCAGTCCTGGACCAAAAGTAATTCTTACTGCACATATGGATGAGATAGGATTTATCGTTAAGAAGATTGAAGATAATGGGCTAATTCGGTTTGAGAAGCTAGGAGGCCATGATGATAGAATCCTTTTAGCACAAAAGGTAAAGGTAAGAACTCGCGATACAGAATTACTAGGTGTAATTGGTACTATGTCGGCTCATTATGTAAAATTTGATGACGCTTCAAAAGTGAGAAAACATCAAAACCTGTATATAGACATTGGGGCCCGTTCTAAGGAAGAAGTACTCAAGATGGGTGTTGAAATTGGTTCTCCTATTACATGGGCGAGTGATTTGGAATTACTTGGCAATTTACGAACTGGAAGAGTTGTAGGGAAGGGCTTAGATGACCGAGCAGGTTGTGCGGTGTTGCTATCTGTACTAGAAAAACTCTCTAAGAAAAAATTTGCGGGAGAAATTTATTTCTTGTTCACAGTACAAGAAGAAGTTGGTTTAAGGGGAGCAAAAGTTGCGGCGCATAATATTGAAGCAGATGTAGCAATAGCTGTGGATACAACTGCGGTAAGTGATACACCTGAAGAAACGATGGATAACTCGTTATTTCTAGGTGCTGGGACAGGCATTAAAATTATTGATTTTAGTTTGATTGCACATCCGACTGTGAAGGAAAGCCTGGTAACACTTGCTAGAGAAAACGATATTACATTTCAATATGAAGTATTTCCGGGGATTGGAACTGATGGTGGAGCGGTATCATTAAGCAACAGAGGAATTCCAACTGGTGTCTTATCGATTCCATCTCGTTATGCACACTCACCTGTAGAAGTTGTTGATTTAGAAGACGTTAAAGCAACAGAACAGTTAATATGTTCGTTTATCCTATCACTAGACGAAAAGAGCAGTTTTTATTTTTAGTTTTTCTAAATAAATTGGGCACATGATAGCTGAATTCCTAGGTTCCAGGTTTTTATACTTAAAAATGTTTTTAAGTATGATAAAATGATTAAACACTTATCATAGTTGAGGGGATAGAAATGGCAAAATCATTTTATCATTTTATATTAAAGTACCGTAGTGCAAAGGCTCACAATGAGATAAGCCAATTTGCAAACGATATATATGAAGATCACAGTTTTCCTAAAGGGTCTAGTGATTACCACGAACTTAGCTCATATCTTGAGTTTAATGGTGAATATATGAAAAGCATGACTGTATTTGATGAAGCATGGGACCTGTATGAAAATGAGGCATAGGTTAAAATAGGTAATTCCTACTAAGCACAAGACTTTTTTCAAAAAAGAGATGGACCATTTTTGGTTCGTCTCTTTTAAATTTATTTAGGAAGTTACTCATTTTCCTTGACCCTACATAATAGCGATTTTTTAATTGCGTGCATATAATAACGTAACAATTCATCACGACTTTTCTAAAGGAGATGATCTTATGGAAAATAATAAACCAAAGTTTAGAGTAGGAGATATAGTCGTGATCATTTTATATGGAACAGTCGGGACAATTACTAGTATTAAGGAAATGAATGGATTATGGATATACGAGGTAAATCATAGTGAGGCCCTCTATTTAGAGACTACCCTAAAGTTATTGTCTGAATATGAAGGAAGAGTAATTGAGACGGAACAGATTGAAATTGAATATAATTATTACTTTGGTGACTTAGTATTGGTTGCTGGTTACGAAAAAGAACTTTTCAAAATTATAGGCATACGAACAGAAATTTGGAGATATAAAGAGGATTCTTGGGAAGAGGTTATTTATGAATTATCAAGAATTAAAGACGGAGAATGGCTAGAAGCTGGAGAAGAAGAATTAACATTACTAGCAGATCACCAGAATGCAGAAGCGTTCCTTCAAAAAATCTCACAGCTTTACTTAGCTAAGAAAGAAACTAAGAGTTTGGAGATGCACGGGATGAAAAAGGAATTTCGTAAATTTGAAAAGGAACGCCTTCATAAAAAAAATGAACGTAAGCAAATAATCGATGGCTTGTTAGATGTATATAACGACTATGGATATCTTTATCAAATGTTTAAAGATGAAAAATACAAGGATGTTATGGCGTTAGCATTGAAAAATTTAGAAAAGATTACAAATAGTAAATGGACAGATTAACAGAACAAGAAAATCTGCTTAAAAATAAATGAAAATGGCACACGTACCTAACCATTCTACTAAGCTTCGTCAATTATCGTTTTTCTAAAAATGCCACCTATCCGACATTTAAATAAAAACGAAGGCTTTTGCAATTATCCTATCCATATAATTTTCAATTAAGAAACTAAAGATTAGAAAAACTGACTTAAAAAATAGATGAAATACGGCACACCTACTACTAAAATAACCCAAAACATGCCACTAATAAACTTCTCTAATAAACTGTCAAACTTTTCACTATCCAATATATTTATCAAACCATTGTTTTCATTATTATTTTTATTATTACTTATCTTAACGGTATACGCCTTGTTTATCATATTATTTCCTCCTAGTTAAAGGCTTGTCCACTTGTTTACATGCTATGACAATGAACTTAGGTTTATTCGAATAATTTAAAATATCTTTTTTAAAAAGATAAGAAAATATAAAAGTTTGTACCTAGTTTTAGTGTCCAACTCCGGGCGCAATCGGACCTTAGGTCATAAGCCATTTCCTTTAAGAAGGAAAAACCACCTTCTTGAATAAACCGTCTTATGCTTGACTTGCACAGGATGTGCTGATGTCGATGTTCGCCACAGGACGTGGCGGGTTTTAATCGACGCGCCGATAAGCGGGAGCCATGCGCTTTTCATACGAATATGATCTTGTCATTCTTTTGACATAAGTTTTACCGCTTGAACATAAAACATAAATAAAGGGGGCGGTATTGTGAAAGAAATTGAGGTTGTTATTGATACAGAAGAAATCGCAGAGTTCTTTTACAATGAACTAATAAAACGAGGATACGTTCCGACTGAGGAAGAAATTGATCAAATAGCTGATATAACCTTTGAGTATTTACTGGAGAAAAGTATTATTGATGAAGAAATAGAAGAGGATGAGTTTGATTATTAAATTATTAAAATAGTTAAACCAGACGACGAGGATTTAATCCCGTCGTTTTTAATTTGCGATTGTCACGTCGAAACTATTATGTTGTATGAAAGAATTATTTTAAATCTAGAAACTTTTTTTGATTAGAATCGTATATACTTACGAGGACACTATTAATGGGGGGTAAGAGGTATGTCATTGTTTAATAAAGTGTTTGCTAGTGTTGGGATTGGATCAGCGAAGGTTGATACAAAACTATATGAGGGAAACATTACTGCTGGTGAGGAAGTACGAGGGGTAGTAGAAATAACGGGTGGAAACATTGCTCAAGAAATTGATGAAATTTATTTGTCTTTAAATACCAATTATATTAAGGAAAGAAATGACTCTAAGATAAATCAACATGCGATTATCGATACTTTTCAAATTACAGAAAGCTTCACAATAGGAGCAAATGAAAAAAGAGAATTTCCATTTACTTATAGATTACCGGTTGATAGCCCAATTACTATGGGTAGAACAAAGGTATGGATTCAAACTGGGTTAGACATTAAAAATGCAATCGACCCTACTGATCGGGACTTTATAGAGGTAAAGCCTTCTCCGTTAGTAACTAGTGTTTTAAGCGCTTTAACTGATTTAGGATTTCGTTTAAGAGAAGCGAAATGTGAAGAAGCCCCATATAAGTTAAGAAAAAGATTGCCTTTTATCCAGGAGTTTGAATTTATACCTACAAGTGGAGAGTTTCGTGGAAAGTTAGATGAGATTGAGGTTATATTTTTCCCTCAGTCAAGTCAAACAGTTGAAGTAATAATGGAAGTAGACCGCCGAGCAAGGGGCTTGGGTAGCTTTTTAGCAGAAGCACTTGAAATGGATGAATCAGTTGTACGGTTTACTGTAGCTACATCTGACCTTCCGCAACTCTCAGAGAAGATTTATAATCTAGTTAAACGATTTAGTTAAACATTGGTAAGCTTGAGCCTATAGATGCTCAAGCTTTTTATTATTTCCTTGTAAAGAGGTGAATATGTCTGGGTCATCGGTAGTAATCCCGTCTATACCATATAGTAACAGCTGACCTATTACTCTCCTATCATTTACAACCCATACATATACCTTGAAATCCAGTTGCTGTGCATAATTTACAAAACTACTTGTTAATGAGCTATTATGCATATTAATAAAATCTGTAAAGCTTGCAATCGTATTTAACTGATTATAAGAAGTTTGTTCATTTAGAACAATTCCAGAGGATATAATCGGGAGGAGTGTTTGGAACTTTTGGATTGAAGGAATATTAAAAGATTGTACTTTAATGTTCGTGGAATTTAGTAAACTATTTTGATTAGAGTCAATCATTTCTGCTAGTCTTTTTTCAATCCCGGGGTAAAGAGAAGGATATTTAATTTCAATTAATAGTCCGACTTTATCTCCAAAGGTTGACAATACCTCCTGTAATGTAGGTATCTTCTCATCAACAAAGTCCTCGTGATACCAGCTTCCTGCATCCAACATTTTTAATTCTGCCAAGGTAAAGTCCTTAACGAAACCATTACCATTAGTAGTTCGGTCTACTTTCTTATCATGTATGACAACTAGGTGACGATCCTTACTCATTTGAACATCTAGTTCAATATAGTCCACATTCATCTCTAGTGCTTTGTTAAATGCAGAAAATGTATTTTCAGGTGTAAAGGCAGATGCACCACGGTGCGCAATTTTAATGTAATTGATATCTGCAGTATTCTGTAGAATTACAAAGGGAATTATATTACCTACTAAGAATATGAACAAGACAATCGCATTCATAAATTTATACATAGCATTCCACCTTTCTAAATTTTAGGAAAAAAACGAAATAAAAGTATAAAATGAAATTTTAGTTTTATAGACTTTATGATATTGTAAGTCCTTTGTACTATGCTATGCGTAAAACATAATTTTGAATGCAATTCCTTGGTTTTTATACAAAAAAACTTGACTATATCCTTCCAATCGACAAAAGAAGTGTGAATTAGAGAAAGGATTCGACACCATAAAAATCAAAATATAAGGTAAGAAATAAAAATGGGGAGGAAACTTATGGTTACTAATTTTTTAATAAAAACAAGACGCAAATTCAAATATGATATTACCATTTTTCAAACCCCTGCGTATGGGCAACAAACAGGTTATAAACCAGTGTATCGATTGTATGTTGAGGGTAGCAACCATCATGATGCGATTAATTACGTCTATCGAATTTTCAATATCAATGATTTAATGCCTAAGGATTACCAAGCTAGATACATAAACACCGGAGATATTTTGTTTTTTGATGAGGGTAGAAATGGCCATTCATATTATAAATTGTGTACAGGGGGTTGGAAAAAAGTTAATCGCTTTTTAATTCGTTGATTTGTAGAGCAGGAAAGCACCCAATTTTACTATCAAAGAATAGACCATTACACTCTAGGAAATTGTAAGAAGTGAAGGGGGGATTAGCTTGGTGCAAAAAAGACAAGAAGCAAACATTGCGAATGGTATCGATGATGATGAAGAATTGGAGCTTAATGCAACAAATGAAGAAATAGCAAAAGGAGAATCAACTAAGGTTACAGTAGTAAGAAATGATGAAGTAGATCCTTCATAACGAATATTAAAACCCTGGATTTTCCTAAAGGGTATTGTACAAAGGTAAGAAAGATCAGGGCACCACCCGTCTCTATGTTATAAGCCATTTCCTAGTAAGAAGGAAAAACACCTTCTTATAGGAACCGCCTTATGCAATCCTCGGGAGCGCCCTACGCTTTTCTTAATTACTCATTATGCCCAGGACTATTTTTTCGCTTAGCAGCTGAATATTCCTTTGCGTGAGCATTTTCCTCTGCAGCTATTGCCTCTGGTGGGATATGATTATTTTTCTTCGGACTATTCGTTCTATTTCTGTGTTTTTTACCCATTCCGTTTCCTCCTTGAAATGCCTATTTCCTTTTTGTTTAAGCAAATTTACATGATTTTTGGTTGAATTCCTAATCTGTTTAGAAATTGCCATCTTCATCTTTAATTCTCTTGTATTATTTTCTTAATTACCGAAAATTATTGTGGAGACTTTTTCCAAGCAATATTTTCGTTATCAATAAAATTATGCTATATTGTTTAGTTAGAGGGAATAATATAGTGACTAATTTTTATTGGAGGTTTATATGAGTATACATATTGGAGCAAAACAAAATGAAATTGCAGAAACGATTCTATTACCGGGTGATCCCCTCCGGGCAAAATACATTGCTGAAACCTTTTTAGAAGGTGCAACTTGCTATAATGAAGTTCGCGGAATGCTTGGTTATACAGGTACCTATAAAGGGGAAAAAATATCTGTCCAAGGAACTGGAATGGGAGTCCCATCGATTTCGATTTACATAAATGAATTAATGCAAAGCTATGGTGTTCAAAATCTTATTCGTGTGGGGACATGTGGAGCGATTCAAAAGGATGTTAAAGTTCGTGATGTGATTATTGCGATGAGTGCATCAACAGATTCGGCTATGAACCGACTTACTTTTGGAGGAGTAGACTATGCTCCAACAGCATCCTTTCCTCTACTAAAGAAAGCATACGATACTGGGGTTGCGAAAGGTCTTAATCTAAAGGTTGGAAATGTGTTTACAAGCGATATGTTCTACAATGATAATTCTGAATTAGAAAAATGGGCTAAATATGGTATCCTAGCAATCGAAATGGAAACTGCCGCATTATATACCTTGGCTTCTAAATTTGAGAGAAATGCTTTATCAATCTTAACAGTAAGTGATCACATTTTAACTGGTGAAGAAACAACCGCGGAGGAAAGACAAACAACATTTAATGACATGATTGAAGTTGCTCTCAATGCAGCCATGTTAAAATAACCAATAACAAAAAGCCCTTGACACTACAAGGGCTTTTTGTTATCCCAAAAATGTAATACCTTCTTAATACGACAAATTTCTTTATTAATGATACAATATTAAATAATATTATCTGTTGAAAGACTATACGTTAATTAACTTCAGCCGAGTATACAAATCATCTTGCATTTATGAAGGGTGGAACCATGTTTAAACATTTTATACATTCTAGTTTAATTATCTTGTCTCTTTCCATAGTACTTATTGGATGTAACCGTTCTTTAGGACAACCTTCAGTTGACAACAACTTTGAAGATATTGAAGAAAAAATAGAAATTGAGAAAAAAACAGAAGAAGTAAAAACTACACAACCTGAACCTGATAATGAAGATAATGAAGATAATGAGAACCAAGAAAAAGATAATAAATCTACTGACGAGAGTAGTGAAAATAACCAGAACGATTGGGTGTTAGAAGAGGCACTTTTTACGAAAGTAGAAGAGATAGATGATTTGTTTGTTATTTTAAATCCGGAAAATATTTTGACTGTTGTAAACAAAGAAAAGAGTTTACCAGCATCCTATATACCTGAGGAATTGGTTCCACCAAATGTGAAATTCATTTTCGGTGATGAGGATATCCCGAAAAGATTTATTAGAAAAGATGCAGCTATAGCTTTAGAGCAAATGTTTTATCAAGCGGAAAAAGAAGGCATGACACTTTATGCTGTTTCTGGATATAGAGCGTATGAGACCCAGCAGTTTTTGTTTAATAATCAGGTGAGGTTAGAAGGCGAAGAAAAAGCTAGACAAGTGGTTGCCTATCCAGGACAGAGCGAACATCAGACAGGTCTAGCAATGGATATTTCGAGTCAAAGTGTAAATTTTGAACTAACAGAACAATTTGGTGAAACGCTTGAGGGAGATTGGACCAAACAAAATGCACATAAATTTGGTTTCATTATTCGTTATCCAAAAGGTAAAGAAACCGTTACAGGCTACCAATACGAACCATGGCACTTAAGATTTGTTGGAAAAGAAATTGCAACAATTATTTACGAGCATAACATAACCTTAGAGGAATATTTCAATAGAGTAAAAAAAATCTAATCCTATATCTCGAAAAATGTAGAGCTTACCTAATAGGAGGCTCTTTTTTAGTTTTTAGCTAGAATTCATAAATACTTAAATTATATTTTTAGTAAAAAAGTGGTCCTAAATAGTCCAATTAATGGTATGATTTAATAAAGGAGTGAATGATATTGAATAAGGTTAAAAGCAAGACCATTCAAGATTTAGTAGGACAATTGCGGAATAAAGGGATAAATGTCAGTATTTCTAAATCAAGAGCAAACCTTTTTAAAAATGTACATAAAACGCAAAATTATATCAATAAGGGTATGATTGTAAACTTACATAATTAATTATCGAATGCCCCTATAAATTCTAAATCCTAATTTTTTCTGAAATTTTACATTTAGTTTTTGATGCTGATCTAGCACTTCATACAACTCTATATTTATATCTTCACTCATATAAAAGTCCGTGGTAGGTTCTTGTTCAATTGCAGAATCTAATATAGTGGAAACTTTTTTTGCAGTGGCTGTCTTAAAGTTTGCCTTTTTAAACTGGTTAAGCCATTGATTTTCAGTTAATACGTCTGAAACTCCATAAAACGATTTAATTTTTTCTTTTTCCTCCTTAATTAATCCTCCTTCATTCGTCATTTCAATAGCAATTAGAATTCCATTTTGTTTTAATACTCTTGAAAATTCCGAAAGGCTTTTTTCAATATTTGTAAAAGATAGTACGGATTCACAGATAATCACATCAAATGAATTTGTTTCAAAAGGTAAATTTTCGATATTTGCTTCTAGAATCTCAATGTCTAAATTTAAGTCATTAAATCTTTTTTCTGCCTTCTCAACCATGATTGGGTGGTTATCAATCGCAATGACATTGCCGCTATGGTTTTGCTTTAAATAAACAGATGTTTGACCTGTACCACATCCAGCGTCAAGGACAATAGCTGATTCTTGAAATGTTTCATGCATTAAGTACTGTTTTGTTAATGTTAATCCCCCCGGGTGGGCACCACCAATCCCAAAGGCTGCTAAAAACTCTAGATAGTTCGAATTCATGGCATTTTTTCCCCCTTTACTAATACACACTATGCTCTGAAATTAAAAATGACATAAAAGGTTGGCTCTATTGATATAAGTAGTTCCGTTAAAGTGGAGACACATACTAAATAGCATATAATAATTAGCAGACCAAATAACATATGATTTGGTCTTTCTTATTCCTTGTATATCAACATTATTGGACTTTAACATATGAATTATAATATGAAATCGCAACCCAAATAACACACTGACAACAACTATTGACAACGTGTTAATCACTGTGTTAATTGGAATGATTTTTACTATGTTGATTTGGTAAACCTAAAAGATAATTGTAATTTTATGTTAAAATAAATATTGAGATTGTGAAATAATGTTCTGTGCGAAACGTTTCCTTATAAGTGCCAAAGCACGAAATAGGAGAATTGCTGAAAAAGCAATTACAACTGATTAATCAACACTCTGAATGAAGGTCGTCATGTTGAGTTGAAACTAGTTGTCTGAAACTCCCCCATGCACGGAATGGTAGTAGCCTGAGTAATTAGTGGACCTAGAATAAAAGTAGGTCTATTTTTAAAAGATAAGAAAGTATAAAACTAGGTACAAACTTTTATACATTCTTATCTTTGAACAAAAGCGTGCAATCTGACAACAGATTTGACACCTCTTTGACACCCATAAATAAAAATAAAGAGCGAACCCTCAAGGACCAAGAAATGAGGGAATCAGCATGGTTTAATAAATAAGCGGAGAAATTTCTCTTAATTACGAAATAGCACTTAAAATAGCTTAAATAGACGGAAGAATTCCGACTATTTACACAAAAAACGTCAAAATGGATCATTTTGCATTGCTTAAGCGGAAAACCTCCGCTTATATACCCCGAACCAAGCCTTATTACGTAATTTAACCGGAAAATCTCCTCTTATTTTAACTACTTCTGATGTATATGGAAATGTCGTAAGAATGGACATCCCAATTGACACTTAATTCTGAGTGTCCAATAAGCATTGTCCTTTAAATTTATTTTGTCATTAGTGGTTTTATTTTACTATAAGAGGTATTATAAATCCCTATATAAAAGGAAAATGGCATACGTCGATTCGTATGCCATTTCTAATGTCAATTTTCCAGTTATGTACCTCAAAACGGAACGGTTTATTTCATCAAATCCAAGCGTTTTTTATTTGCTATTTGTACTGTTATTTATGGTATCAAACATACTACGATTTAGTATGATATCTCATCTGTTTTATTACATTTTCTCCACGTTAACCAAGCTACTTACTATTGATAGAGCTAGCCTTTTGTCTTTATTCTTACTCTGTTTACTGTCGCTTTTTAATGGTAATACAGTCCTTCACTAAATTGACAAATTAAACTGTGATGTACTTCACAGTTTTTATCAATCATTGTCATTTACAATAGAAACATGAAAACACTTTGATCATGGTGATAACGAGATTGAATTAAATTTTTTAATGGAGTGAGGATAATGCAGCAATTAGAACGATCGTTTTATTCAAAAACAAGCATGTATGCGTTTTTTGTTACTATTGTTTTGTTTTTATTAATGTGGGTTGCGACAGATCAGTTTGTTTATATTGATATAGCATTACTAGGGTATATGGTTTCATCTTTTATATTTGCTATCGGAATAACCGTTAGATTATGTGCTTGGTTAATTCGACCAGCGACACATCAAGTGATTAAAAGGAGTATTAAAAATTTAAAAACTACGAAAAGGGCAAAGCGAAATTTCCGTGCAATAGCACTAACATCATTTGAGAACATTTTTTTACAAAAGTTTATTTTTAAACGTGGAATTTATAGAGGAGTTCAACACTTCTTAATTGCCTGGGGTTGTATAGGATCTTTTGCCATTACTTTTGGACTAACATTCGGGTGGATGCGATTTGACTTAATTGATCCCCAAACCTACCAAATCATCGTCTTTAACGTTCCAACTATTAAAATGACGGTACACGGGCTATTCGCTGAACTAGTATATAACGGATTAAATATTACTGCGATAATGGTTATGATAGGTGTCTGTATGGCACTTGCGAGAAGGGTAAAGAGTCAGGACGTAAAAGTAACACAAAGAGCAGAATTTGACTTATTCCCCTTATATTTACTACTGGCGGTAACACTTACGGGATTAGTATTAACGGTTTCTATTACGTTTTTAGAGGGGTTCCTGCATAATTACTTAACTCTTGTTCATCAAGTTACAGTTGTCATATTACTAGTCTACTTCCCGTTCGGAAAGTTATTTCATCTGCCGATAAGACCATTGGCAACAGCGGTACCAATGAACTATCAAGAAGTTGTGAAAGTCGATACGAGAGCATGTAATAAGTGTGGTACAAGTTATAGCAATGATGATCAAATTTCTGATGTGAAAACTATTTTAGCTGCACAAAGCTTTGATCTACAGCTAGCTGATGGAACGTTTTTAGCTGATTATTGTCCCGCTTGTCGCCGTCGTATTAGGGTAATGAAACAACTTAATATGGAGACGCCACAAGGGAGTCCATACGAGCCGATAAATACGATGAATGATATCCATATGTCAGGCTTCGGAAAAAAACGTTCGGACGAATTTTATAACTTACCAAAAGATAAAAAAGAAAAAAATGAAATAGTGCGATAATTGGGGAGGAAGAGAAGAATCATGAGTCAATACATCGTAAAAGAAGGCGTAAAAAATCTTATCAAACCTGGTGAGAAGCTTATAACTACACATTGCTGCTATTGTGGTATGCAATGCGGAATGCACATTCGAGTAAACGAGAAAACAGGAAGTGTTGTGGGGGTTGAACCTCGCTACGATTGGCCTGTAACGATGGGTAAGATGTGTCCAAAAGGTGTAACTGCCTATCAAACAGTTGAACATAAGGACCGTATTTTAAAACCGTTAATTAAGAAAAATGGTAAATTTGTCGAGTCTTCATGGGAAGAGGCTTATGACCTTATTGAAAAGAACTTCAAAAAATTACAAGCTGAACATGGAAAAGACGCTTTAAGTGTATTTGGTGGAGTATCTATGACAAATGAAAAATGCTACTTAGTTGGTAAGTATGCACGTGTTGGACTTGGAACTCGCTATCTTGATTATAATGGACGTTTTTGCATGAGCTCCGCTGCTGGTGGTGCGTTGGGAACATTAGGTGTTGATAGAGGATCAACGCTACCTTGGCCTGAACTTGAACATTCAGATTGCTTCTTCATTGCAGGATCTAATACAGCCGAATGTCATCCAACAAGTATTCAATGGTTTTGGAAAGCGAAGGATAAGGGCGCAAAATTAATCGTTGCCGATCCACGTGAAACAGCAACAGCACGGATTGCAGATGTTCACTTAGATCTTAAGTCTGGTACAGATTCTGCGCTTGCTAATGGTATTATGCATCTACTTGTTAAAGAAGGATATGTAGATGAGGATTATGTAAAAAATCGTTGTAATAACTACGAAGAATTGAAAGAAAACGTAAAGTATTGGACGCCTGATTATACGTCTCAAATCACAGGCGTAGCTGTTGAAAAAATCATCAAAGCAGCACATATATTTGGAATGTCACCCAGATCTGTTGTCATGTTTGCAAGAGGTGTTGAACAACAATCAAAAGGTGTAGATAATGTAGCACTATATACGTCTATGGCATTATTACGAGGACAGATTGGTAAGTTCGCTTCAGGTGTTGCTACATTTACAGGTCAAGGCAATGGTCAAGGTGGTCGTGAACATGGACAAAAAGCGGATTTATTACCAGGTTACCGCAAACTAACTGACCCTAAGGCTGTTGAATATATTTCAGGTGTGTGGGGGATCGATCCAAAAGATATGCCAAAACCAGGTGTTTCTGCCTATGAAATGTTTGATGAGATTCAAGCAGGAAATATCAGGGGAATGCACGTTATTTGTAGTAATCCAGCTGTTTCAGCTCCTAATTCTGAATACATTTGGAGTGGATTTAAGAAGCTTGATTTCCTAGTTGTAAGTGATTTCTTCTTATCAGAAACGGCAGAGTTTGCCGATGTTGTCCTACCAACAACTACTTGGGCGGAAGATGAAGGAACAACAACAAACCTTGAGGGTCGAGTGATTCGAATCCGTAAGGTTAGAGAACCTTTAGGTGAATCAAAAACGGACTGGGAAATTATGCGAGATATTGCACAACGTATGGGAAAAGGTAAACATTTTGAATACGAAAATGCTAGACAAATATTTGAAGAGTTTAGAATTGCCACTAAAGGTGGGGTAGCAGATTACTCAGGAATTACATGGGAGCGAATTGATAAAGAGGACGGAGTATTCTGGCCTTGTCCATCAGAAGATCATCCTGGAACCCCAACAATGTTTAAAGAAAAATTCGGTACACCAGATGGAAGAGCAAACTTAGCGGTAGTTGACTGGAAAGAGCCTGGTGAAATCCCAACCGAGGAGTATCCACACATTTTAACAACTGGTCGTGTAGTGTTCCATTATCTTTCTGGTAACCAAACAAGACGTGTTGACTTCTTAATGGAACAATGCCCTGTACCATTTGCTGAAATGCACCCTGATTTAGCAACTCAGTATAACTTATCAAATGGGGATAAGGTGAAATTAACAACAAGAAGATCAGAAATGACAGTTGAAGTGAAACTAACGAAAGCAATTAGAAATGACACGGTTTTCGTTCCGTATCACTGGGGTAAGGAGCTGTCGGTGAACCAGTTAACAAATCCATGTCTAGATCCAAAATCTAGAATGCCTGAGTTTAAAGTGTGTGCAGTTAAATTGGAGAAAGCATAATATGCTTACCTTACATTTCTAGCCTATAAATATGCGTTAATCATATAGGTTAGCCAAAGGAAGAGGAGCTGAAATAAATCATGAATAAAATAATGTATTTAGAATTTGAAAGATGTATAGGTTGCAGGTCTTGTCAGGCTGCATGTCGAGAGTGTGGAGACCATGATGCTAAAGAGCGTAACTACGTAGAATATGTCGACTTCATGGAAAGTCGACAAACCTTCCCGATGTTATGTATGCAATGTAAGGACCCAGCTTGTGCACGTGTATGTCCAGCCAATGCAATCCAAATTACGGAAGAAGGAGTCGTTCTTTCTGCTATGGAAGAAAAATGTATTGGTTGCCGAAACTGTACATTTGGCTGCCCATTTGGTATTCCTAAGTTTGATTTTGAAGAGAATAAAATGTACAAATGTGATATGTGTTATGATCGTTCAAAACATGATATTGCACCAATGTGTGCATCTGTTTGCCCAAGTGATGCTATCCGTTTTATTGACTTTGAAGAAATGCAAGCACTACGCCGTCGTAGAACTCAGATGAACTTAGTGGAAGGTAAAAAGCCACAAGAAGGTAATAAGTGGCAATATGTACCAGAATTCTTTGGTGTATACTCTGATTAACTTCAAAAGGATGAGCGTAGAAGGGGGTTTTTAGTATGGATGATAACAAGAAGAAGTTAGGTAGGAATGAAAAAGACACAAAAGATGATATGATAAATTTAGTTGATAACTTAAATCGTGATAATGACTTAAAATATAATCGCCGTTCTTTTCTCAAAACAGCGGTAGGTGCATCTGTTACACTTGGTCTTGCAACATTGCCATTTTCAATAAAAGCGATGATGAAGGATGCCGGTGAAGAGGAAAAAAAAGTACGAATTGCAAAACTTACAGAAGTACCTAAGGGTGAATCATTTAATTTTAACTATCCAACAGAAGGTGACACAGCTCTTTTAATTCATACAAAAGATGGTGAATTAAAAGCATATAATAGTAAATGTACTCATTTACAATGTCCTGTGTTCTATGAAAGCGAACAAGATGTACTTCTTTGCCCATGTCATAGAGGATTCTTCAATGTGAATACTGGACACCCGTTTGCTGGACCACCTCAGAGAGAGCTTCCATTAATTGAACTAGAGGTTATAGACGATGTGGTTTATGCTGTAGGAAGGAAGTACCGTCATGGATAAAAAAGTGTATTGGGCGATCATATTTATTACGATTGCAATCAATGTAGTGATGCTGCAATGGACAGTAGAGGCTTATCACGGTCAAGAGTACAGTCATGTATATCGATATACAATCATAGCTGTTATTTCCGCACTAATAGCATTTATCACGTTTCTGTTTTGGAGGAAAAAAGAATACAGCAAATGAACCTTTAACGTCATTCATTTTTTAATGGGTGACTTTTCTTTTTGTAGAAAACGAATATTTTAACGAAATGGTAAAAAACTAGAGTATTGAAAGAAGGTGAAACCAATCAACCATCAACGTGATTATGATAGAAACCATGACCGTGAAGATACATTATCAGAGAGATCTTTAAAGGATGTGCTGGAAAGCTCATATGAGATAGAAAATGAATTAATGAGAAGTTATCTAATTACAGCAGAAAAAATCCATGATGATGAGGAACTAAAGTTGCGTTTAAGGAACTTTGCGGAGGGTAACGCCAAAAGGACGAGGCAACTTTTAGAAGAAATAGGAAAAATGCAGTAGAGACTAGTATTACTAGTCCTACTGCATTTTACCATTCACCTGTTGGTTCAATTGATAATTGGCTCCCACTAAATGTTCTCTCTCCAAAAGTAGTTACAAGTGTACAGCTTGAAATACTAAATTGAGCTTCGCTAGAAGGGTCTACTTCATACCCAACTAAAAGACCAGTTGCTATTTCATTCCCATCTTCATTTAAGATTCTGACTTTTTGCCCTTCCATTGATATATGTTTTGCTCGATTTAAAAAAATAGTCCAGCTATTCCAATTTTTTACGATATACGCTGGCTCACCATTCTCTAAGTAGCCAAGTAAGCTATTAGAATCATCAATAACTCCTTTGATTTCTTGACTAATAGTAGTAATAAGATTATGAACTTGTTCGTACTCTTTAAATGATAGGTTACCTCCAAAGGTAAAGGTAGCAGTGTTTTTAATAGGACTTATGGTAGCTACCACTAACTCACTTTTATTTTCAGTTGATATATAGGAAAACGAATGATCGCTATTTTGCACTAATTTATGACTGTTAAAAATTTCTTTTAGATTTAGACCTAATTTTTCTTTATAGAAAATTGTAGTAGATAACATTTTTTCCCTCCGTTAAAAGTCATTAATAGCATATCTAAATATTACTAGATCTTATTTTCAGCGGATATGATGTTTATCACAGTAATTTATATCCATATAAATAATTCGACACCTTCGTGGAAGGTGTCGAATTATCTTATTTCTGTTTCAATTTGGTTTAATCTATCGATAATTTTTCGCTTTCTATATAACATCATACCAACATCAGAGATTTCTTCTATCATTGACTTGTTTATAAATGCTCCAAACACCACTCCAGCTATTGGAACCAGTTGAAAAAGTTTTTTCCAACCAAAGTTATCGCGGTAGGTTGTCACGACTTCCCGCCAGCCTTGAATTTCCGTAAAAACTTGGGCGTGTTGATTATTAGTTGAAAATGATTGAAACTCCTCTAAAAGGGCTTGTTTCCCAACAATATCTGAAGATGCAAATTGTAAACATTTTACTATAAAGATCCTTTCGTTTTTATCATTTGGATCATATCCGTAGCAAATTGCTATTTCTTGTAATGTTTTTAAGGATAAACCTAGTAAAAATGGTATGTCTAAAGCGAGAGTAAAGATGCCGCCTATTCCGGTTGTGGCTCCTTGAATACCAGCAAAGGTTGATCTATTATCCCGTAATTCTCTGGCGATAGTGTCCATATTAATTATTGGTAGCTCAGATATAGCCATTATCGAACTAGAATCGTTTCCATTAATATAGCCCTTTTGTGTAAATTTTTGCAGGATTACTTTTTCGTTAATTAAATATTTCCCTCCGGTGTGAATATAATTTCCAATTTCATCAATAGCGGAACCAATTTTATCTTGTAAAAATTTCGGGGTGATTTTATCGAGTAATTTAAAGGGAAGACGGCTGAACTTCTCCCAAAACCAAATATCCTTTTGTTCATTTTCCCACTGATTAATTTCATTCAGTTTCTCAAGTAGTAATTCTTTAGATTCTTTTTGCATCTGTATATTCATCCTCTTTAGAAAAAATAGTGTGGATCATCTAATAGCCCAATTAAATTTAAATATTAACCTTTGACGCTCTTGCTGAATACGGTAAATTGTACTATAACCTAGGAGGAATTAAAATGGATAATCAACATTTAGCTTGGCATGAAACGTTAGAATTGCATGAGTTGGTCGCTTTCCAAGCAATCGGTTTAATGAAATTTAAAAAGACTTTAAAAGAGGTAGACTGTCCTACCTTACAACAACTTTATCAAACAGCAATTGCGCAACTAGAAAAGAACATTCAGGAATTACTTAAATTTTATCCCATGGCACCAAAAGAGCGGGAAGAGGAAGCAGATGACGTGAGAGCGTTAGATAAAGCCTTTTTTTCAGGTGATTTGTTGGCATTTTCAAAAACAGCAGTTAGGAACTTAGCAATTGCAATTACGGAAACAGCTACTCCAATTTTAAGGGATGTGTTAAATAATCAACTGCAAAATGCGATAGAATTACATGCAGCTGCTTATAAATACATGTATGAAAAAGGTTATTACCCTTCATATGATTTAAATAAACTGTTAGCGAATGATGTCCTACTCGGAAAAAAAGCTATTTCAATGAAATACTAATGAACTAATGGCCGAAATACAATACATTTGTATTGTGGTTCGGCCGTTAGGTTTGAATATTTATACTTCAGCTATATATGATAGCCTGAATTCTGAATGGCTTCCTTTATTTTCTGTTCAGTAACGACATTGCTATCATATTGAACAAAGGCATTCCCTTTTTCAAGATCCACAAGGGCTCGTTCTATCCCGTTTAAATCGAGAATAGCTCTTTCGACCGTTTGGACACAGCCTTTACACGTCATGCCCTCTATATGTAGGATAGCTTCTGACATTTTTAAAAAAACCTCCTAAAATTATGTTCTTTTTAATATGGCCTGTTATCAAAAAAATTATGAAAGAATACATGACAATTGCAAGGAACGCCCATGATAAGAAAAACGAATAAATGAAAGAGTGATTGTAATGCCTTAATTGACAGAAGAGGAAGCTTACAAAAAAGCTTAGTTTATTAAAAAATATTAGTATTAAATTCAACTAAATATTATACTAACAGTAATACATATTTAGAAAGAAGGTTTTATATTGGCTGAAAAGACATTTACAATTACTAGTGACTCTGGGCTACACGCAAGACCTGCAACTGTTTTGGTGCACAAGGCTGGGCAATACGCTTCGGACATTACATTGGAATACAATGGCAGAAGTGTGAATTTGAAATCAATAATGGGTGTAATGTCACTTGGGATTCCAAAAGGCTCATCAATCATTGTGAAGGCAGAAGGATCTGACGAAGAAGAGGCAATCAACGGTATGACAGATGTTCTAAAATCAGAAGGCCTAGGTGAATAATCACCTAACTAAAACAACCACCCCTCTTTTGTGAGTGGTGGTTGTTTTTTTAGATAGTTTATTGTCGCGAATTGCCGTTTAAGGCTCTTCTTATTCTTTAAGTGCTAAAACAGGCACATCTCTTTCATCTTCAACATTTTCCTTGGAATAGATTCTAGCTGTCTCGGATTCTTCATCTACATGCTGAATAAGCACTTGTGTACCTTCAAAAGTTACATACATTTGTTCACCTTTTTCGGATATCTCTTTTGCTCGTTGGACGTTCACTGGGTAAAACCTCCTTTAGATTCTCTCATTATTTATTTTTGCTTCATATCAAATGTTTATTCACATTTTAAAACATGTATTGGAGAATTGAGTTAGAGGAAACCTATTTGTGTACAGTAGAAAAAGAAACAGAGGTGTAAAAATGGAAGATAATGAAAGAGATTTTATCACAATAGAAGATGAGAATGGCCAAGAACGAGAGTTTGCTGTTGAAGCCTTATTTGAAATGGAAGATGATTACTATACGCTTTTATCATCTTCAGATGGGGAACCTATTCTTATGAAAATTAAAGGGGAAGAGGGAAATCAAGAACTAATTGGCATCTCTGATCCGAACGAGAGAGACAATATATTAAGTGCCTATGAAATTGCAGTTGAAGCGAATCCGGCTAAAATAACGTGAAAGTGCATAGCGTCCGGAGCAAAAATCAAAACTAAGTTCAAATTAGAATCTTTTAAACTAAATCTAAAAAAAGGCCTAGTGTGCTAGGCCAGTTTCTAGAAGATAATTCGGATCATGCAGTGTCTTCCTGATCCCCACCAAGGGATTCTATGTGAATAAGTGCACCAGTTCGAATTAAAGACTGAAATTGCTGAAGTGGGAAAACACCTCTGCTTCTTGCTTCCTCCATTTCAATGCTAACCGTAGATTGATTGATAGTAAGGATTTTTAATGTTTTCGCATTGCAAAAATTAGGTACAAATTTCTGCGTTATATCAAATTCCATGTTCTGTTTAAGATCCAATTTATTACCCTCCGTAATACTAATTTACATTTAATTTTTACCGAATGATAGGTAAACCATACCAATTTTTCGAAAATATTGCAAAAAAATAATTTGAACGGTCATCCTAATGAGAAAGGGTCATCAAAGTCAAAGTATGGATCCGACCAAAAATATTAGTCGTTGTTGAAACTGATTATTGGAAGTTGCACGTAAAACAATGTAAAATGAAACAAAAACGATGATTGGGGGTAAAGTTGTGAAAGCTATTAATGTCGAAGAGGTTCAAAAAACGTTGGACAGCCTAGTTGATCAAGAATTATTCATTCATCTTGAAACAACCAAAGGAGCATACGCTAATCATGCTGATGAAACCCAACTGGCTGTAGGTGCTTACATAAGAAACAGTAAAATAACGTTCAATCATGGAAAAATTACAGGTGCAAGCCCATATCGGGTAGGTTTGAAAATGGATTTAGGTTGGGTATATGCTGAAGGGATTACTGATTGGGAGATAGACGATAAAGGAAGAATGTTACTAGCCGGCCATGATAATGAAGGTAGATTAACTGTATCATTACAACTTAGTTCAAATCCGTTTTAGAAATAAGGGGGTAGTAGAATGGAACGTCATATTTTAGTTGTTTTTCCACATCCAGACGATGAAGCTTTTGGGTCTGCAGGTTTTATCGCAACCCAAACTAGAAAAGGGGTACCAATAACCTATGCATGTGCAACATTAGGAGAAATGGGCAGGAATATGGGTAAGCCGTTTTTTGCAAATCGTGAAACGCTTCCTGATATTAGAAGAAAAGAACTACAAGATGCATGTAAGGTGATGGGAATAGACGATTTGAGAATGCTTGGTTTTAGAGATAAAACACTTGAGTTCGAGGCTCCTAATAAGTTATCCGATGTTGTAGCGGAGATTATTGACGATGTCAATCCTTCTTTAGTGATTACTTTTTATCCTGGCCATGGCGTTCATCCGGATCATGATGCCTGTGGAGAAGCTGTAATTGATGCAATATCTAAATTGCCAATGGATAAAAGGCCTGTTGTGTATTGTAAAGCAATTACAAAGAATGTAACGGAAGTCTTAGGTGAACCAGATTTAGAATTTGATGTTAGTGACGTATTAGATGTGAAAATTGCTGCTATGGAAGCGCATAGATCTCAAACTGAAGGTCTATTGTCACGTATGAAGGAAACACTGGAGTCAGGCGAAACTGAGGTAATGAATTGGTTGAAACGAGAAACATTTTGGATTTATCCCACGTTTAAGGGGCAGCAGTAAGACCCCCACCTCAAAACTTGGAGAAACCGAGGAAGTTAAGGTGGTGGATTAACTACCCCTAAAGGTCCGACGAAACACAGGACCTGCGCGCTCCTAGCGTACCATCAGAGTGGAAGGAAGGATCCCTACTGATTGAGTTTCACTTTACAAGTGGTAGAATATCCTTGTGTTATTATATTCTTTCCTTTACCTTTATCGCGTTAGATAAAGGTTATTTTATTTATTTTTGTGGTAAATAATAAGGGAAGGTTCTAAGGAGGGACTATCTATGGATACTGGACTTCTTTTGGAATACGGCTGGGTGCTATTAGTATTAATAGCACTTGAAGGAATATTAGCCGCTGATAATGCTTTAGTTATGGCGATAATGGTTAAACACTTACCTGATGAAAGACGGAAGAAAGCCTTGTTTTATGGCTTAGTAGGTGCATTCGTTTTTAGATTTGGATCATTATTTGCCATTTCATATTTAGTTGATGTATGGCAGGTACAAGCAATTGGAGCATTGTATTTAATGTGTATCGCAGTAAACCACTTAGTGAAAAAATTTGTTCTCAAGAAAAATAAACATGAAGAAGTTAAAGAAGGCAAAGGTTCTAGTTTTTGGATGACGGTAGTAAAAGTTGAACTTGCAGATATTGCCTTTGCAGTTGATTCAATTTTAGCAGCAGTTGCACTTGCAGTGACGTTACCTGGTACACAGTTACCTACGATAGGTGGTATGGATGGTGGTCAGTTTTTAGTCATCCTTACAGGCGGGATCATTGGGTTAATAATCATGAGATTTGCCGCTACTTATTTTGTGAAGTTACTAAAGAGGAAACCGGGTCTTGAAACAGCTGCTTTTCTGATTGTAGGATGGGTAGGGGTAAAGTTAGCAATATACACATTATCCCACCCTGCTCTGGGCATCTTATATGAAGGTTTTCCAAAGCTTCCAGCATGGAAAATTACGTTCTGGGCTGTGTTAATTGGAATTGCAGTCGGTGGATGGTTCTTGTCAAAAGAACAAGAACTACCAATGAGTGATGAATCTAAAGAAGCAGTAGATGAAGAAGAATTATTGCTGAAAAGGTCATAAGGTGACAAAAGGGATGCTGCACTGGCATCCCTTTTCATGTCATTTGCCTTGGTTACTTAATAGGAATAAAATAGTAATTAAAGTGATTCAAAACTAGGGAGGCAAAAACGTTGAAAGATATGAATGAAACTATAGATTATTCCGCATTGCTTACAGCTTATCGTACACTATGGGTTAACCGTCCATTACCCGCAAGTGATGAAAAAAGCAAGGAAGTGTTAGTAGAGATAATTGGTCGTGATATACGTGATGAAAACACACATCCAAGGGCAAGAAAGAACCCGTATGTTAAGTTTTATTTAGCGGCCAAGAGAATCGCGGACAGTAAAATGAATGACGAAAAAAAAATGGAACTAATAAAAATCCATATTAGTATTTTTGAGAATTTGGAAAACAACTAATAAAACACATGAGGAACCTAACCAGCTCCCGTTTAAGTGGTCCTATTAGCTTTACTCCTTTTTTGTTGTTAATTCCAAAATAAATGACTTCAAGTCAATCATCCGAATATTTGCAGGCTTTTTTTTTGTGCCAGTAATTAGTAAGGGAGACAGTGAATCGACCTTATGTAGTGAGCCATGACCTGCACCACCTATGTGAGTAGGTGATTTTTCACCTATGAACTCAAATCCTGGCTTAGCATCTGTTATTATATAGCGACCATTGTGCGAATGTAATGACCCATAAATTCTGGCAAGAGCATCAGGATAGTCCCCATATGTAACGATTCCATTTTCACTCTTTATATCAAGTATCGAATAATCACCATTAATTGTCCAAGCTTGGTCATATTGGTCAATCATTTTTCCATTCGGACGGAAAGTTAACTGACTATCCTTATCTACAGAATGAACTAGAATATGGTCTTCTTCTATATATGAAATAAAGTCAACTCGATCATCCTTCATCAATTGTTTCGAAATATCTTGTAAAGAGACTTGATCATCTAGTGAGTATACATATGCCATTCTCTCATTAACCGCAAACACAAGCTGATCACTTTTAGCTACTGGCTTTCCTAGCTTAGCAATTTGATAATTATTGAAAACTTTTCTGAGATCAATAATTGCTTTTTCATTATCATTCATTATTGTTGATTGAGCACTATCACCAAGCACAATCCACGTAACATTTTCAATCGCTTTTTCCGGTGATGGAAAGGCTTCAACTATTTGTTGAAGCTGCCTGTCTACCTTTTCAATACCTTCAATGATATTTGGGCCCTTTTTATGTACGTCATGGTCTAAATTTGGAAAATAAACAATTGAAAAGCTAGGTAGTTTATCGTTGTTTATTAAATGTGTTAATTCTAAAGCGCTAAATTCATCATTTACACCAAGGTTTTTCCAAATGTAGTTATTTTTTGAATTGCTTGGATTAATCTGCGATAATCTTCCAAATGAGAGGATAGACGGACCATTTGTTTGCAACTGCTTAGGTAATAGATTAAAAAAAGATGCCATTTTAGGTATGGTTAAGGAATGTTGATCATTTCCTCTGTAGATTAAGCCATTAATAGAGGCAGTCGAAAGATTTGACTCATTCAGATCTTCAAATACAGTCTTAACATCCTTACTTAAATGTTTATTATTTAAGTTATATAAGCTATCGTATAACACTTTCTTTATTCCAACTTTTAGTACCTCTTTAGTACCACTTCCGTAGTTAATTAACCGCTGTTCTTCTTCATCGTACCATACTAAACCAGGTAATTTATGTATTTCAGGGTATGTACCTGTTAATAATGTACTATCTATGGATACGGACATTGTAGGATAAGAACTGACTAAGTTAGGATAATACTGACCATGAGCCTTTAAATAAGACAATGTTGGAACTTTTCCTTCAGTTAAAGCTTTTTGTAAAGGTTTGTCCATTAGTGAGTCTACAATTAAAAGCACCACTGGTTTTTGTCCTTCATTATAATTTTCTAATTTTGATATATCCTGTGTTGTAACCTTCGCATTAAGACGTGTAGTTGTGAACAAAATAATACTAATTAGCAGCAAAGAAATTATAACGACCCTTAACAATTAACATCATCCTTTATTAACGAAGATTTCTATTATCGATAGTATGACAACATATGCTAAAAATTATTTGAACAGGGTGTGGTCTTATTGTCAGAACTTAAGGTAGTGACCTTTAATATTCATCATGGTAAGGGTATTGATAAAAAAATGGATCTAAACAGGGTTGCTCTCTTGCTAAGGGAAAGTGGTGCGCAAATTATTGGGTTAAATGAGGTCGATTTTAATTTCGGAAAAAGAAGTAACTATCAAGATCAAGCGGGATTTTTAGCTAAACAACTAAATATGACTGCCGTTCATGGTCCAACTCTCATAAAAGGTAATAACGATTTAAACCAAAATACTAGAAAGTTTGGAAATGCAATTTTATCAAATGTTGAATACAGTAATCATAAAAATCATCATTTATATGCTATTCCATTTTTTTCAGAAGGAAGAGGTTTATTGGAGCTTACAATAAGAATCGATGAAATAGATTTATCAGTCTTTGTTACACATTTAAGTTTAAATCCTTTTTTACAGACAATGCAAATAAAGGAAATACTACAGATCATTAAAAAGAAAAAATACGCTATTCTTATGGGGGATTTTAACTTAAGACCTAAATCTAAAGGGTACAATTTAATTGTTACTGAACTAAACGATACAGCTAGTCCCGAGATAGGTGAAACATATCCAGCTCAAAAACCACGTCATAAGTTAGATTTTATTTTTACAAGTCGAAGTATGACTGTTTTACATTCTGAAGTAATAAAGAATAATCCAGTTGTTTCTGATCATTTACCATTAGCAGCGACATTAAAATTTGAATGAAAATTGGAGTGTAATCATTGAAAAAAACACTGTTTTTTGTAGCGTTGTATCTAATCATAATATATTTTGTTTATCTTTATCATAAACCTATATTAGATTGGATCAACCAAAGTGAACCTTCGCAAATCCCGATAATGTTTCTATTATCAACTTTTTTTGGGATTTTTCCCGTTATTCCTTTTTCTGTATTCGCAAGCATTATGGGTTCAAAGTATGGACTACTAACTGGCTCATTCATAAACTGGTTTGGTTCTATCTCAGCAGCGCTTATCATTTACTTACTTGCAAGGTATACATTTTCTGATTACTTTAAAAAATACCTTAGTAAGTTTAAGGGCTTAACAAAGTTTAACGAACTTATTACACGAAATGCTTTTATGGCAGTACTGTTTACAAGGCTAGTGCCGATTGTTCCACCACCAGTTGTGAATATTTATTCAGGTGTAAGTAAAATGAAGCTTTCAACCTACGCTTTTGCCACTATGATCGGGAAAATACCTGGTATGTTTGTGTATGCCTATTTTGGAGAACAGTTATTTTCTTCTACTAAGGAATTGATATATGGATTGACTTTTTACTTATTATTTATTGCATTGGTATTATTTTTATACAGGAGATGGTATAAAGGTATACAGAGTATTAAAGCTAAATAATTTTTTTTTGAATATAGACCTGATTGTTAATGTAATCGCTTTCATGTTACGATAAAATGTAACAAATTGATATGTAAAGGAGCAGATCATATGGGGAAAACAAAGCATACAGGACCTATTAAACTAGATAAATCTCTTCAGCCTTCATTATGGGCAAGCTTGGCACCGATGGGAATTGGGAAGGTTAAACCGCATCATATAAAAGATACACTAAAGGTTGCTGTAGAAAATAAAGATAATCTTCCATATGCTTATCGAATTCTAACTCAGGGCGTTTGTGATGGTTGTGCCCTCGGTGTGTCAGGATTGCAGGATCAAACATTAACTGGGCCTCATCTTTGTACTACTAGGTTAAATGTATTGCGTTTAAACACAATGTCGGCGATTGATTCTAAGTGGTTTACTAGCTTAGAAGAATTAAAGAAACTAGATAGTACCCAATTAAGAAAACTAGGGAGAATTCCGTTTCCGTTATCGAGAAAAAAAGGTGAGACGAATTTTTCGAGAATCTCTTGGGATGAAGCATTAGATCGTATTGCAAAAAAAATAACAGGCATCGATCCAAAACAGCTTGCATTTTATTTAACTTCACGAGGTATTACCAATGAATCATACTATACGGCCTCAAAGGTTGCCAGATTTTTAGGAACAAATAATATTGATAATGCCTCTAGAATTTGTCATTCTCCAAGTAAAACAGCTCTAAAACGTTCATTAGGTATTGGAGCATCTAGCTGCAATTATAAAGATTGGATTGGGACTGATGTTTTGGTATTTTGGGGGTCAGTAGCAGCAAATAATCAACCAGTGTCAACAAAATATATGTATGCCGCAAAAAAAGCGGGAACAAAGATTATCATGATTAATCCGTACACTGAACCTTCAATGGAAAAGTATTGGATTCCGTCCATACCAGAGAGTGCACTATTTGGAACGAAAATAGTAGATGATACGTACCAGGTAAATATCGGTGGTGATATTGCTTTTATGAATGGTGTCATGAAGACATGGTTTGAAATGGAAGAAGAAAATAGAGGATCAGCAATAAACCATGATTTTGTGAACAAGCATACGAATGGCTATATGGACTTGAAAAGACATATACGAAAACAAAAATGGGAAGAAATTGAAAAGTCGTCAGGACTACCAAAAGTAAGAATAATAGAGTTTGCCAAATTGCTTGCTTCTTCAAAGTCAGCAGTATTTATTTGGAGTATGGGTCTTACACAGCATCGCTTTGGAACTGATAATATTTCACAAGTGGCAAACCTCGCTATGCTTAGAGGCTTTCTTGGACGTGAAAAATGTGGTGTTATGCCAATAAGAGGTCATAGTGGGGTGCAAGGTTCTGGTGAGATGGGGGCAGATCCTTTTGTTCTACCAGGAAGTGATTTTGATACGGAGAATATAAATAGAGTTGAAGAAATTTGGGGTTTTTCAATACCAAAATGGCAAGGGGAACCGATTGGTAATATGATAGAAAATATGGTACTAGATAATGATCATCCAAACCAAACAAAGGTTTTTTATACAAGTGGCGGAAACTTCCTAGAAACGATGCCAAATCCTGAGTTCATTAAACAAGCGCTTGAAAATGTCGAACTTAGGGTCCATCAAGATATTATTTTAAATACATCAACGCTCCTTGATGCAAAGGAAGAAGTGATTATACTACCTGCCATGACTCGGTATGAACAACCAGGTGGTGGAACTTCTACAAGTACGGAGAGAATGGTTTATTTTAGCCCTGAAATAAAAGGGCCAAGAATTGAAGAAGCGAGACCTGAATGGGAGATTTATGTTGACCTAGCGAAAAGGTGCTATCCAGATAAGAAGCATTTAATACATTTTAAAAGTACCCAAGAAATTAGAAATGAAATTGCAGTAGCTAATCGGAATTATGAAGGTATACAAAAACTAAAAAAAACAGGTGATGTTTTCCAATGGGGTGGAGCTTGGTTATGTGAGGATGGAGTCTGTCCTACAACGGATGGAAGAGGTAATCTAATTCCGATTGACAATCCTGAGGGGCGAAAAACAGAAGGTCATTTTAATGTGACAACACGAAGAGGAAAACAGTTTAATTCTATGATCTATTCAAGTCATGATCCATTTAATAATGCTGACCGTAATGATATTCTAATAAACTTGGAGGATGCTAGAAAGCTGGCTATCAAAAACGGAGACCCTATTGTTTTGTATAATCAGCATGGTACTTTACAAGGGCGTGCGAAAATTGAGAATACAAAGGAAGGGAATATTGCCGTTTACTGGCCTGAAGGAAACGTTTTAATGCAAAAGGGTATTTATGAGAAGTATGCTAAAATACCCGAGTACAATACGACCGCCATTGTAGAAAAAGCAGAAACCTTCCATGCTCATAAAGACATAAGGTACGTCGAGAAACGTATTGAAGAATTGGAAGTAAATGTTTAAAAAAGTCCCCAGTTTGGGGATTTTCGTGTTAATATTGGAATAATTTCACATAATTTATCCCGAAAATTAATGAAGAGGCTTGATTAATGTTTACTGAGATGTTGAGGGAAATTTCCGTTCTGCCTGAAAATAAGAAATATACTAAAGTAGAAATAATGACAAGTCAATTTTTACTTGAACGAGCTAAGAATATAGAGATCTTCTACGCCTTCCATAATGAATATATAAATTCTGGGGGCTAAGAAATAATGGCAGTTTTAAACCAAAAGAATCCTATGGAACAGTTACTTCCACTCAAAACGTGAGTATCAGAAAAAGAAAGGTGAAGACGATGATGAGGTTCAAAAGATATAAAGATCCCAAACTATTTTTAATATCCCTCATTTAATAGATGCGAACTAAGATGTGCTACACAGGTTGTCACATACCCTTTTCGCTGCTGGTCATGAGGGGTATACACTAAATTAGCGACGATCCAATCCAACGTCAAACAGTATCTATATGAAAATTGGTTATGAGCCCGTTGCTGACTCCATCGTTTATAAGTTCATAAAGTGTAACTTCAATCAATGGGGGGGCCAGCGATTGTTAAATGAAGGAGACTTGGATTAGTGGGGAAAGTGACCGAAGAGTTAAAGCGGTTAAAAGATAATATTAACCACAAAAAATAGTATGGGCAAGCTGTTTTTTATGGTTACATTTTTTTCGGTAGACAGCGTTAATGTAATATTAAAACAAATAAAGCCAATACTTTGGCTTTATTGATTAAAGAAGGTTATCGTCGTTCAACATATTATAACGTTCGATACCTTCACCACTATCATCTTTTTTATAAGTATTTGTTAGATAGGTGCCAAGTTCTTTTTCTAGTTCCTTTATTGTATAATTTTGTTGGATCGGCGTTTGTTTTTCATTGTATTTATCCAAATTTCCACCCCCACTTAGAATAGTTTTCCCATTTACGGCAAATTATTCATGCGGAATAGATCTAATCAATTTGCACAATATAACAATTGTAGGAATTCTTATGTTCGGAGGATAATATTTCTTATGAAATTTGGAAGTCATATTAGTATCCGTAATGGATTTTATGCTGCTGCAAAAGAAGCAAAAAAAATAGGTGCAAAAGCTTTTCAATACTTCCCAAAGAACCCAAGGAGCTTGTCAATCAAAGCCCTAGACGTAAACGACGCAAAACTCTGTTACGAGTATTGTAAAGAGAATAATATAGAAACGATTGCTCATACACCTTATGCAACAAATCTAGCTGTGCCTATGAGTAAATCAGCTGATATGGTGGCTTCCATCCGGAATGATTTGGTAATTGCAAACGCGTGTGGATCAATAGGTGTTGTTGTCCATTTTGGTGTGTCAAAAAATGAGAAGGATCCATTAGAAGGGTATAAGTGGATGATAGATATTTTAAACAATGTTCTTTCAGAGTGGAAAGGTCCTAGTAAAATTTTAATTGAAAACAATGCAGGGAAAAGCGGACCAATGGGGACAACTTTAGAAGAACTTGTACAAGTACGCTCATTATCGGATTATCCAGAAAAAATTGGCTTTTGTTTAGATACTTGCCATGTATTTGCTAGTGGTGTATGGACTGGAGTGAACTGGGAAGAAATTGAGGATATTGGGATAGAATTAGACTATTTTTCAAATCTTGAGGCTATTCATCTAAATAATTCCATGTATCCTACAAAATCAATGCGAGATCGTCATGCTAATATTCATAATGGATGCATTACCGTAGAACAAATGAAAGAGTTTATTCTATCTCCAATTGTAAAAGACATACCAATGATTCTTGAAACACCATCGTCGAACGAATTTTCACATAAAGACGAGATAAAGTTTCTGTACGAGTTAATTAACAAATAGGTTTGTCTCACTGAATTAAAAAAAATCAGCCATTTTGGCTGATTCTCCACTTAACTTTTAGCTTCCGCTCTTGCTTGTTTTTGAATGAAAATCAACCTACCTGATAAACCAATAGCTCCCACTGCTAGACCAGCTATCAAACCAATCCAGTAACCAAAAGCACCGAAAGAAGTGTAGGTTGCTATTATTACCCCAACAGGTAAGCCTATTATCCAAAAAGAAATGAATGCCATAAAAAACGTTGTGTTAACATCTTTATATCCTCGAAGCGCCCCTTGAATAGGTGCTGCAATTGCATCAGAAAGTTGAAAGAAAATCGCATACACTAAAAACTGTTTCGTTAAATCGAGTACATCAGGATCCTTAGTATAAATACTAGCGACCTGTTCTCTAAAGAAAAAGATAAAAGCTGCGCAAACTAGCGATAGCCCGACTGCTACCCAAATTCCTAGTATACTATATTGTCTTGCGTCTCTTAGGCGGTTAGACCCAACCTCGTACCCTATCACAATCGTCAGTGCCATTGAAATACTTAACGGGATCATATATAAAAATGACGCGAAATTAAGAGCTGCTTGATGTGATGCGATTGTTATCGTATTAAAGGAGCTCATTAACAATGTCACTGCTGCAAAAATACTTGTTTCAAAGAAAATTGCAAAGCCAATCGGCACACCTATTAATAGAATTTCTTTCCAGACAGTAAAGGAAACTTTATAAAAACGTCGAAAGATATTGTATTGCGTAAAAGGAACTTGCTTGGCTATGATAAATAATGAGATAAATGTAATACACCAATAGGTAATCGCTGTTGCAAAGCCTGCACCAACCCCACCTAACTGTGGAAATCCTAATTTACCAAATATTAACAAATAGTTAAAAATAACATTAATCGGTAAAGAAATAAGAGTGATAACCATTGATACTCTTGTATGCCCTAATGCGTCTATAAAAGATCTTAGAACTGTATATACAAATAAAGGGATAATCCCAAATGATAATGCAATAAGGTACTCTTTAGCAATTCGATGTACTTCAGGCTCAAGACTCATCTTATTTAAAATAAGATCTAACATAAGAGCTCCAAAGATAATTACTAGGATGGAAATAAATACTGAAACATAAATACCTTGTATAACGGTAAAAGGCACGTTTTTAGTGTATTTTCTTCCAACTAATTGTGCGACAATCGGTGTGATAGCTAAGAGTATTCCACTTAATCCAGTAAAAACAGGTACCCATAAACTAGATCCAATGGCCACACCAGCAAGGTCATTAGCCCCTATACGGCCTGACATCATAACATCAAAGAAGTTCATCGCAAATAATCCAAGCTGTGTAACTAAAATCGGTATTAAAATAGTGAGAAATTGTTTATATTTTTGCTTATAATTGTATGTTTGCTCCATTTTTTATAGCCCTCAACTTATCAATTGTTTAAACAATGAATTATAACACATATTTTAATAAGTTTAAAATTAGAATGAAACTAATAAATAGAAAACGGTTTAATTCTTAAATTAGAGACAAAATACAAATTGTAAGTCTATTATCTGAAATAATAGTCAAAATGTATCATCTAATCCTTTAATCAAAAATCTTACCCGATTATTTGATAAAACTTTCGGAAAAAGGTAAACTTTTAAAAAATAGACTTATAGGAGGATCAATATGAGGGAGACTAAAACTTTTGCAACACTACCTAAAAGAAACGAGATACCCGAAGAATACACATGGCGTATAGAGGATATGTTTGCTACTGATCAGGAATGGGAAAATCAATTTAATCTTGTCAGGGAAGCACTACCTAAACTAAGTGATTTTAAAGGGAAATTACACGAGTCAGCTACGATTCTAGTTAAGTTATTTAAATTCCAAGATGACCTATCCATTAAACTAGGACAGCTTGCAAATTACGCATCTATGCGTAATGACCAAGACACAACAAATAGCTTGTATCAGGGGTTACGTGCTCGTATTAATAGTCTAGTTTCTCAGTTCTCTGCAGCTTTTTCCTACGTCATTCCTGAACTATTATCAATACCAGAAGAAACACTTCTCGGTTTTATAGAGAGTAATCAGGAACTAAAAGTCTATGAACATATGATTAAGGATATTAATCGTGCACGTCCGCATGTGCTAACTGCTGAGGAAGAGTCACTTCTTGCACAGGCGGCAGATGTAACGAGCAGTTCAAGAAATACATATAGCATGTTAAATAATGCGGATCTAAAGTTTCCAAGTGTTGAGACGGAAAATGGAGAACAAGTTGAAATCACGCACGGAAGATATGGGCGTTTGATGGAGAGTTCTGACCGTCGGATTAGAAAAGCAACCTTTTTAGGTATTAATCAAACATATAACAAATATAAAAATACATTTGCAAGTACGTTAAGTGGCCAAGTGAAGAAGGACAATTTTTCAGCCACCGTTCACGGCTATGAGAGCGCACGACAAGCTTCTTTGCATAAAAATAATATCCCTGAAAGTGTATATGACACTCTTGTTGAGACAGTAAACGATCATTTGCATCTTCTACAACGATATATTTCATTACGTAAAAAAGTATTAGGTGTTGATGAACTACATATGTACGATTTATCTACACCACTAATTAAAGATGTAGAAATGAATATTTCATTTGAAGAGGCAAAAGATTTAGTGTCTGAAGGTTTAAAACCTTTAGGTGAGGAATATGGAAAGCTCTTAAATACAATTTTTTCTGATAGAAGAATTGATGTATATGAGAATGTTGGAAAACGAAGTGGGGCCTATTCAACTGGAGCATATGGAGCAAAGCCTTATATATTAATGAACTGGCAGGATAATATCAGAAATGTATTTACGCTTGCGCACGAATTAGGGCATAATGTCCACCGTTACTACACGCAAAAGTACCAACCATATCCTTATGGAAAATACTCAATTTTCGTTGCAGAAGTAGCTTCGACAGCGAATGAGGCATTATTAAATGATTATTTAGTAAAGGTTACTACAGATCAAACAAAACAACTATATCTATTAAACAATTATCTTCAAGGTTTTGTTGGCACTGTATTCCGTCAAACATTGTTTGCTGAGTTTGAACATAAGATTCATGTATTAGCTGGGGATGGGGAAGCATTAACAGCTGAAACTCTTTCTAATCTTTATTATGATTTAAACAAAAAGTATTTTGGTGATGGAATTGTTATCGATAAAGAAATCGAAGTTGAATGGGCGCGTATCCCTCATTTTTATATGACGTATTACGTGTACCAATATGCTACAGGGTTCAGTGCAGCAACAGCACTTTCAAAGCAGATACTTGAAGAAGGAGCTCCTGCTGTGGAACGATATCAGCAGTTTTTAAAAGCAGGTTGCTCGGATTATCCAATTGAAGTGTTAAAAGAAGCTGGCGTAGATATGACAACCGCAGCACCAATTAAAGAGGCGCTTAAGGTATTTGAGGAAAAACTAATGTATATGGAAAGTATTTTAAGTTAATTTTAAAATAAAATGTAAATAAACACATGACCAAATGAGTCTAAATAATCGAACGTTAGGATTAGATGCATATCCTAACGTTTTTTACATGCTTTTTTAAATTTTACTACTTTTCATTTCAACATCAAATAAATTTAGTTAATTCGCGTGGCGAAATATCTAATTCCTTGGTATAGTAATTTAGTAATATATAGATTTCGTAGGAACGAGGAACAAACTATGTGGAAAAATCGAAATGTATGGATTCTTTTAAGTGGGGAATTAATTGCAGGCTTAGGTTTATGGACTGGGATTATTGGTAACCTAGAATTCTTACAACAACATGTACCATCTGATTTCTTAAAATCTCTTATTCTGATTACAGGGCTTATTGCAGGGGTTGCGGTAGCTCCTTTAGCTGGAAGAATTATAGATTCCTATAATAAAAAATCAGTACTAATTATGGCTGGTATGGGTAGAATGGTAAGTGTGCTGTTTATGTTTTTAGCTATTGAGTATCAGTCCATTTGGTGGATGGTATTATTTATGATTAGTATTCAACTCTCGGCAGCATTTTATTTTCCAGCTCTTCAATCCTTAATTCCAATCATTGTTGCGGAAAAAGATTTGCTACAAATGAATGGTGTACACATGAATATAGCTACAATTGCAAGGGTTATTGGCACTGCTATGGCAGGGGCTATGTTGGTAGTAATGAGTTTGAACTCGCTTTATATAGCTTCAATGGTAGCATACGGACTACTTTTACTTGCGACCTTTATGTTGAAAATAGATGTGGAAAATGCACCTAAAGCTAAGGATAAAGAAACAAAAAAATCTGGTGCGTTCAAAGAAATTATCCCAATCTTAAAAGGTCTACCTATCGTAATGATGACGTTAATTCTTACCATCATACCTATGTTATTTATTGGCGGATTTAATCTAATGGTCATTAACATTAGTGAATTGCAGGATGATGTTACGATCAAAGGACTTCTTTATACAGCTGAGGGAATTAGTTTTATGCTTGGTGCATTCATCGTTAAGCGCATTGTTGCTGGGAAAGATCAGTTGAAGCTCATGTTTATTTTTACCTTTATTATTTCTATTTCGCAATTATCGCTTTATTTTGCAGATATAAAGATAATGTCCTTAGTATCATTTGCTGTCTTTGGTCTGGCACTTGGTTGTTTCTTCCCAATTGCCGCAACAATATTTCAAACACGTATTCCAAAGGAATTTCATGGCCGATTCTTCTCATTTAGAGGAATGTTAGATCGGGTCCTTTTCCAGGTTGTTTTATTAGGAACAGGTCTTTTCCTTGACACGATTGGTTTGAAAAATATGGTGCTTGTATTCGGTAGCATTTCATTACTTTTAGTTATATACTATACTTTACGTCATTTGAAATCACCAAATCTTATGCATGAGCATTCGAAGCAACAAGGATAATTGAAATTTAAAGTCACAAGGGGCTATTAATTAGTCCTTTTTTCTTTAAAAAACAAAATGTAATAAAAATCCTTACTTATTAAGAAAATAATAGTACAGGAAGGGGATATAACACATGATTAAATTATTTACAGACAGTGACTTAGACGGGATAGGTTGTGGACTTGTAGCCAAAATCGCTTTTGGTGATAAGGTCGAGGTTTCGTATTGCTCCTATCGAAACTTAAATGAGAGAGTGGATCGCTTTATTGAAAATCCTGAACAAAATGGTGCACAGATATACATAACAGACCTCGCGGTAAATGAAGAGGTAGAAAAGAAACTTGAAAAAAGATTCTCTAGTGGAAATCATGTTCAGATGGTTGATCATCACATAACAGCAATGCATTTCAATGATTATCAATGGGGCTTTGTAAAACCCGAATATGAAGATGGTAGAAAAACATCAGCAACTTCTCTTTATTATGAGTTTCTACGTGAAAAAGAACTGATCCCCCCTAATAAGGCGTTAGAGGAATTTATCGAGCTTGTACGTCAATATGATACATGGGAATGGGAGGTAAACGAAAACTTTGCAGCAAAAAGGTTAAATGACTTATTTTTCATTATCAATATAGAACAATTTGAAACAGATATGCTTGAACGTCTGAAAACAAAAGATACATTTTCATTGAATGACACCGAAGAAATGATTTTAGACATTGAAGAAAAGAAAATTGAACGATATATTAATGCTAAAAATAGGCAGCTTGTTCAAACTTTTGTAGATGATTATTGTGTTGGAGTTATTCATGCAGAGCGGTATTTATCTGAACTTGGTAATGCACTAGCAAAACAAAACCCACACCTAGATTTAATAACGTTAGTAAATGTCGGTACTAAGAAGCTTGGATTTAGAACGATATATGATCACGTAGACGTTTCAGCTTTTGCAAAAAAATTTGGCGGTGGAGGACACCCAAAAGCATCTGGTGCCTCTTTAACAAAGGAGACCTTCGATTTATTTGTTGTCAACGTCTTTGACCAGGCACCCGTTCGCAGAGATGCCCATAATAATGTACTAAATAACAAAGCGAATGAGAAAGGAACTTTATTTGTTAATAGAAAACGTGAATTTAGCAATATTCACAAAGCAGGTGATCAACCATGGGCCGTGATACACAATAAGAAATTACTTGATGAAAACTTTGAAACATTCGAAAACGCAGAGCATTATGTGAAAAGAAACTATGGATCTGGAATCGCTTTTGATAAAGAAGTGATTGCTCATCTAGCAGATACCATGAAAGTTAGTGAAGAAGAAGTGAGGAATAGTTACTTAGACTTTCTTGATAAAAGTAGGAAAATATAGAAAAAAATAACAAGTTGAGGTCGAAAACATTGACTATATGGCTGGGGATGCTGTAGCATCTCTGGTCTTTTTCTGTATTTAAGAATTATGCCTAAAGGAAACAATTTGTTGTTAAGGTATCTGTTTTGCACAATCAACTATCTTTCTGTACAATACAGGTGATAACTGGTTAGTTTAAATGAAAGGATATGTATATTAATGTCATTAACTATAGATTCTTTAGGTTTACCAACTAATATTAAGCAAGCAATTGAAGGTAGAAAATCTGAATCCCTATCAAGGGAGGATGAATTGTTAATTGGTGGAGGTGGTTACACTCCTTCAGACGACTCCATAATATTTGATGCAATTGTAGCTTTATCACTTGGTAAGAACGTTTTATTAAAAGGACCAACTGGATCGGGGAAAACAAAGCTAGCAGAAACATTATCCAATCTTTTCTATCAGCCCATGCACAGTATAAACTGTTCAATCGACCTTGATGCAGAGGCACTTTTAGGTTTTAAAACACTTAGTCAAAAAGATGGCAAGTCGGAGATAGAGTTTGTCCCAGGGCCTGTCATTAATGCGATGACAAATGGTCAGTTATTGTATATTGATGAAATTAATATGGCAAAACCAGAAACTCTACCCATTTTAAATGGCGTATTAGATTACCGTAAAATGCTAACAAATCCTTTTACTGGAGAAATTATCAAAGCCAAGAATAGCTTTGGTGTCATTGCTGCAATCAACGAAGGATATGTAGGTACTGTCCCACTTAACGAAGCACTTAAAAATCGATTTATTGTCATTGATGTTCCTTATATTCAAGGTGAAACTTTAAGAAAGGTGTTAGTTGAACAAACGCAGCTTAGAAGTGAAAAGCTTATAGACGCATTTATAACACTGTCAACTGACTTAATTACTCAAGTTAGAAACGGGCAAGTATCAGAAGAGGCAGCTTCGATTCGGGCTTTAATTGACACATGTGATTTAGCTGTCTTTATGCCTCCAGTAAGGGCTATTCAAAGAGGAATTATTGACAAATTAGAAGATGAAAGAGAAAAAGCAGCAATAAAAAATATAGCCGAAACTCTTTTTGGGTGATGATATCTCATGAAATTTATCCAATTTAACGATAAGATAATTGACTCCTTCCTCTTTATGGAATTATCGGATTTGGCCAAGACGCTTTCTAAGTTAGAAGATTTAGAGGTTGAGTATGCATATAGATCTTACTTCGACCCAATACAAACAAAACTGTTCATTAGTCATTTTTGGGATAATCGACCCGATGAAGAAAAGATAGCTGGACTAAAAAGTGATATATTTTTACGAAGTATTGGTAGTAAAAACTATTCTTCCTTTAGCGACATCCAAGACTATATAAAAAGAATTAAGAATTACAAAATACAAAGCTTTGCAAAGCAGTTATTCATGTTGAGTGAGGACATTAGGCTTGAGGAATTATGTAAAAAAGAACGACCTGGAACGAAAAAGTCATTTGAAATTAGAAGAGATATTTATAGAAAATACTTTAAAGATCAGCTCAACGTTAACATTCTAAAAAGTGTAAACACTGACGCCCTTTTCAATGGTATTTTCTTATTAATTACGTCAGATTCGCCACTTGAACATATTCCTTCCATTAATAAACAAATTGATTTGGTTATTCCCTATTTAAGAAGGGAATTAACCAAGTTTTTTGAAACTAGGTCGACAAAGGATGTCATTGGTATTTCATTAGGGATTGTGGAGGTTCTTGATGAAGTGCTAGATGAAGATATGTTAAATATGTACTTTCATTTACCAGAACTTAATTATGGCCTCATAGAAGACGGAATGACATTTGACGACTTGAAACGAAAAGATAGGCTTAAAAATAATGATGTATTAGATGATGTGAAAAAAGGGGATGAAGAGATACATGAGGAGAAGCTTCCAACCTGGCATCAAGAGACGAAAACGACAACAAAAAGCTTCTTACAGTTTGATCTAGAGCAAGGGAGCCAAACGAATTTACTTGGTGAGGGTGTTAGAGAAGGGGACACAGGTGATCAAGCTCTAGGTATCGTTCAAGGCTCGGCAAAAAAGAGTGCCCAAAATGATTATTCTAAAATGGAAGCGATGGATGGGAACCGAGAATCAGTTGATGGATCCTCGACAGGTCAGTATGGCAAAGAAAACAAGTTTGCTGTACCTGTCTTAAAATATCCAATAAAGCCTTCTGTAGAAGATCTTCAGAAATACGAGGAACAAAGGTCTATTATAGCTTCTTACCAAAAAAAGCTGAAACAAATGATCCAAAAAACATTAGAACATAAAAAAAATCTTCCTCGTGGGGACCTACATTTTGGTCGTCTAAGCAAAAAATTAATTCGGTTACTTACAGACGAAAACCCACGACTATTTTATAAAAAGGATCAAACATCGCCACAAATAGACGCAGTCTTTTCGTTATTAGTTGATTGTTCGGCCTCAATGTTTGATAAAATGGATCAAACAAAGCTTGGTATTATTCTATTCCATGAGGCATTAAAGGCAGTTCGTGTTCCGCATCAAATTGTTGGTTTTTGGGAAGATACAAATGATGCAACACCCACACATCAACCAAACTACTTTCATTATGTGATTGACTTTCAGACTTCACATAAACCGTCTAGTGGTCCGGAAATCATGCAGCTAGAACCTGAAGAAGATAATAGGGATGGATACTCAATTCGACTCGTCTCAAAAAAATTGTTACAAAGAAGTGAGAATCAAAAATTTTTATTAGTTTTCTCGGATGGTGAGCCAGCTGCCTTTGGATATGAACAAAACGGGATTGTAGATACTCATGAAGCTGTACTTGAGGCAAGAAAAAGAGGAATTGAAGTCATTAACATTTTCCTAGCAAATCGAGAAATTGATGAAGGACAACAAAAAACGATTCAAAATATATACGGAAAATATAGTATCTTAGTGTCTAATATTGAAGAATTGCCTGAAGTTTTGTTTCCATTGTTAAAGAAATTATTATTAAAAAGTATCTGACGGACTACACGGTGCAAGCCCACGTGGTGCTACGGGTTAATTCTATAATGGTATAAGGGTCTGACTTGCGCACCACGTGTGAGAGTCAGACCCTTTCGTTCCTAACTAAAACTGCCCTTTCATTATTTTTAATGTTTCGCTATAATAATATTTAGGAAACCGAAATATTAAAAGAAGGTGTCAACCATCGAGTATTCAAAACGAAATTTAATCATTATGTGGACCGCAAATTTCTTTATTGCCGGTAGTTTAACAATGATACTTCCTTTTTTATCCCTGTACATCGAGACTTTTGGAAATTTCTCAAATGATTATGTACAAAAATGGTCGGGGTTAGTATTTGGGGCCACCTTTGTCACAGCTTTTCTATTTTCACCAATATGGGGAAGAATTGGTGACAAGTATGGTCGGAAAAAGGTTCTTATAATTTTAGGTTTCGGCTTGTCAATTAGTGTATTTTTAATGGGATATGTTTCTTCAGTTTTCATGCTTTTCATCCTGCGCTTATTCATGGGGCTTTTTGCAGGTTTTATCTCTATGTCTCAGGCTCTAATTGCAACACAAACCCCTAAACATATTGCCGGAAAAGTTTTGGGTACATTGCAAACAGGAAATGTCGCAGGTGGATTGTTCGGGCCACTTATTGGAGGAATGCTTGCAGATACAGTAGGCTTTCAATATACATTTCTATTAACCTCCTTAACTACTGCAATCGCCGCAACTCTTGTTGTAGTTGGTGTGAAAGAAATTAGTATGAACCGTGACAAGCAAAATGAGAAAACTTATTCCGGTAAAGAGGTACTTAACTATATCTTCACAACACCAATGTTGCTAATGGTTATGGTAATTTCGACTATTATCCAAGTGGCAAACTTCAGTATCCAACCGCTTCTCGCCCTTTATGTTGGAGAATTGAACGGTGCATCACATATCGCACTACTTTCAGGGATTGCTTTTTCTGCAACTGGGCTAGGAAACCTGCTATTTACAAGGCAGTGGGGAAAGCTTGGAGATCGGATTGGTTACGAAAAAGTGATGATGGTTTTGCTACTACTGTCTGCGTTAATCTACTTACCACAAGCCTTTATCACTAATATTTGGCAATTGGTCATTTTACGATTTATTTTAGGAACCGTAGTAGGTGGGCTAATACCCTGTAGAACCGCCTACATAAGACAAGTAGCACCACTTTCGATTCAAGGCGAAGTATTAGGGTATAATGCAAGCTTTAGGTTTTTTGGAAACGTCATCGGACCTGTGATGGGGGGCTTCTTAGCAGGTTATGTTGGAATATCCTCCGTTTTTTTTGTTACAAGTAGTTTATTTATTATAAGTGCGATCCTGTTGCATTTTGCAATGCAGAGAGAGGCTATACCTTTGCGGGAGGTTTAGTCTCTTCTTAATAACCAATAGTGTAGGATATTTTGAGGCTTATGATACGCGATTATCAAATTTTGCAATTGTACAATTTGAGTTTGCCTAACTAGTTGCCGCAAGTGAAAGCAAAGATAGGCTAGAATTTATCTCTGAACATTTACAGCTTTTTTTATTGCTAAAAACACTATACCGAACGTATATTTCCTTTACTTCTCTCATATGATGAATTAAATCATATAAATGGGGTGTTCATGTTGATCGAAAAAGCAAATTCTAGTAAAGAATCCAAAGACTTATTAATTTCAGAAGAGTCTGCAGGAAGGTTTTGTGAACTAACTGAACAAGCAAAGAAAATAGATAAAGAATTGAAAGATTTAAAGAACAGTATAAATATGTATTTTGACGAGAAGGTTGGTGCAAATCAAAAAGGGGAAATAGTTATTGGAGAGTATAAAATTACTAGACAAATAAGAATCAGTGAAAATTTTGATGATGAAAAAACGGTACAAAAGTTAGAAAAATTAAAGCTAAATGATTGCATTGAGTATATTAAAAAGCCTGATTCCAAAAAGATTGAGGCTGTTATTACGTTAGGATTATTAGATAAGAAGGAGCTTGAAGGCTGTGTTACTCAAAAAACGACACAAGCGATTATAGTTAAAGCGAAGTAGATGTTTTAAACATTAAATGCTAGCTGTGAGCTTTTTGCCCTACCTTTTCCTATGGTAGTTACATATCCTAAAAGTAATTCCATAAGGAAGGGGGATAACTAGATGCAAAGAAATGTATTTGGATTTTGCGTTCCAGGATATAATTGGTGTGGTCCAGGGTGTAATGGACCTGGTGCTCCTACTAATAGGGTTGACGCTTGTTGTAGATTACATGATAGGTGCATAAACAGTTACGGACCTTCGTGTAGATGTGATAGACAGTTTTTAAATTGTTTACATTCTAGAATAAACCCTCATAGTAGGGAAGGCCAGGATGCGAGATTTTTCTATAATTTTATGAGGATGAAATATAACTTTGATTGTAGAAACTTTCATTGAATTTTTAGGGGCAGTTTATCCCCCACCTAAACTTCCTCGCATTTTCCAAGTTTTGAGGTGGGGGGTACGGCCTCTTAAGCGTGGGAAAAAAATGAGGCAACACTAGAGCGATTGTCACCTCATTTTTTAAAAGCAGTCTGTACCCGGTTATGGCATATAGAACCAGGTTATTTGTTTAACATTGAATATACTTCTGCATCTAGCTTTTTAGCTAATTCTTCTTTATACGTTTTTACATACTCTGGTTCAGCGGTAATTTTTCCTCCATAGAAGATAATGTCTTCTACAGATTCGACTTCCACTGTTACCACTCTATATTTCATCGTTTTTTCAATGACGTCAGAAATTTCTGCTTTTCCTTTAATAGAATAACAGCTACCTGCACCGATAACACCTAGAGTAATCTCAGGATTTGCTTGAATATTGGTAACACTAGTTCCTTTATGACCCAATGCAAATTTAATTACTTTGCCACCCTGATGTGCAACAAGCCAAGAAACAATAGAAAGGTTTGGTTTATTTGTTTCAGCGTCCATAGTTACTAAGGAAACAATTTTTTCCCCTTGCAGTAAATCGACTAATTCTTGACTTAACATTGTTGTATTATTACTACTCACAGAATTGTACCTCCTATATTCTAGTTGGTTTTAATTGTAAACAAAACTTACCAAAATAGAAAGTGTTTTGCATTCATAGTGTAATTAACATACTTTCAATGAGATTGAAAATAGTTTAAAATCGATTTATGTATTACAAAGGAGGTAGGAACATTGATTCATAAATCATGGCTAGAAAAACCAACAATTCGAAAAGTTAAATGTGTACATACCAACGCAGAAAAGTACATGGTCAATCGTGCGCTAACTGAAGGAAAAGAATACGAACTAAAAAATGAAACAGAAGAATTTTATTTTATTGTTGATAATACTGGTAAAATTGGCAGCTATTACAAAGACTATTTTGCTAGCTAACAAGAAGAACGCAGGGGATAAAAGGTAGCCTGAATTTATGGTAAGTAGTTCGGTTCAGAGGTGGAAAATCAAAATAACAGGTCATTTTTAAGACGAATTCGCATATGAATTCGTCTTTTTGTCTATACTGATATTATAAGGTTTATGGAGTTTTAATAGTAAAATTAGCATTAGTTTTAACAAACGTTTTAAGAGATGAGGGAATCAGCATCGTTTAATAAATAAGCGGAGAAATTTCTCTTAATTACGAAATAGCACTTAAAATAGCTTAAATAGACGGAAGGATTCCGACTATTTACACAAAAAACGTCAAAAAGGATCATTTTGCATTGCTTAAGCGGAAAACCTCCGCTTATATACCCCGAACCAAGCCTTATTACGCAGTTTAACCGGAAAACCTCCTCTTATTTTAATTATCACTGGGTACTAAATTTAGGAGATGACTTCTGATGTATTTAGAAATGTCGCAAGAATTGACATCTCAATTGACATTTAATTTTGAGTGTCCAATAAGCATTGTCCTTTAAATTTATTTTGTCATTAGTGGTTTTATTTTACTATAAGAGGTATTATAAATCCCTATATAAAAGGAAAATGGCATACGTCGATTCGTATGCCATTTCTAATGTTAATTTTCCGCCTGTGTACCTCAAAACGGAACGGTTTAATGTTAAAACCTCTGCGTTTTCTATGCGTTTTGAGTTGGCAAAAATTGTGTAAATTGGCTGGTTATTTAACTTGTTAAATTGAGTTTTCTACTTCATAACCGAACTACCTAAAATTATGGCTAGCTCCTTAATTTTACAGATATTGATTAAACATTTGTTGTATCAGCTATATATTCATTCATTAAACCAACGATATATGTTGCTTCTTCTTCTCTAAAGAAAAACATAATTTTTTCTTCAGATTCACCACCATTTTGTCTTGTGATTGTATTTCGCAATAATACACCTTCACCAGTATCACGCATTTTACCTACTTTATAAGAAATAGCATGTTCCATACTGTCATAAGGGTTGTTATCTTCAATATGGATATACTTATCATTTGAAATCCACTCAATCTCTTCATAGTCGTCATAGTCTTCGTTATCATCATCTTGCTCTACATCATTGATGAAGTCTTCATCATCTAAAGTTTCTTCTTCGTCATCGGTAAGTTGTTCAACATACTCAGCGTCGAATTCCTCTAAATACTCGTGGAATGCTGTATGAATAAAACTTAACATTTCATCTAGGTTTGAAAATAGAACCTTTGCATGCAGCTCAGCCTCATCATCAAAATGATAAGAATAAAACTCTTGGTTAATTGGATCGAAATTTATTATACAAAATTCATCATCTTCATCCCCAAGATCAATAGAGAAAATGTAAGAAGGATGTTGTTCAGTTGTATCGGTATCAAATAATATTTCAAAATCCCGGGATCCTTCACAAACATCTGGTAGACTAACTCTAACTACATTCTCCATTCGCGAAAACCATTCTAAACTCATGAACATTCCTCCTCAGGGTTATAGTATGTATACCTTAACATTGTTCCCAAAAGTAAAAGATTAATTCTTTAAAGATGTATTCGTGTGAGAATGATATATATGGAAGCAGTTATTTGACACTCTCCTTGATAATCTGTATAGTTTAATGTATAAATACTAAATGAATAATCTAAAATATGTTTGTGAGACATTCACCTATTATAAAGAGTACAGATCCGGACTTTTTATAATGTGTGAATTTTTTTCATAAATGTAGAATTCTCTACATATCATTTAGTTTTGGAGGCAATTGTCGTGAAATCTGTGGTTTAATACAGAGAAAGGCTTCGGATTTATCGAAGTGGAAGGTGAAAGTGATGTTTTTGTGCATTTTAATTTAAACTAAAGACGGTTTTAAAGCTCTAGAAGAAGGTCAACTTGTACAATTTGATTTTATTGAAGGAAAATCGCGGACCTCAAGCAGAAAATGCAGTGAAATTATAAGATATAATTTATAGTTGCACTCCCATTGTAAGGGTAGCTTATATGTAACACATTCACAGGAGGGATTAATTATGGCATTTGGAAGAAAACCTGAGGAAGAAATTATAAAAGAAGAAACAAAAGTATGGGAATGTTCTTCAGATGAGTGTAAATGTTGGTTAAGAGATAACTTTAAAAGTACTGAAATTCCTGCCTGTCCAATATGTGAAAGTGAAATGGTAGAATCAACTAGAGAGCTACAAGTACTTACAAATCATAGTCAAGTTAATAAAGCGTCTAGCTAGTTAATAAAAGAACCACAGGGCTCGGAGATTTTCCGAGCCTTGTGGTTTTTTAGTCAACAACAAGGTAAGCAATCATCGGACCGTTTTGTTCAATATCTGAATGTGTTAAACAGATTAATCTGTAAACGCCTTCTTCGTTAATGTTGAGATTTACGATTGTTTCTTTGCCCTTCGTTACTGTTCCTTTACTATCAGTACCCTCGATGATAAATGGATGTTCATTTCCATTTACACCATATATACTCAACTTAACATTTTGTCCTTTTGGTAGATAAATCGTACCAGGGTCCCAGCGGTAAGCTTCTATTTCTTTCCCATCCGCTGTTTTACTTTTAAATTCACCAGTAACCATGTTTACTTCATACTCCAATGCTTGCCCCTTAGCAGTTGGTAGTGATTCTCTTTCGACAACATACCAACCGCTAACTGCAGCCAAACAGACTAACACTAAAAAGAATGCATATTTTTTCCTGATATACACCAACCTCATCATTATCACCCCTAAGCTTGTATTACTGTCATATATATGCGCTAGGGGTGCGAAAACTTGTCTACTTTAGAAAAATAATCTAGGTATTGGAAAAATGTAGTATATTTCTATTGATATTGGTAAGGAATATCAAGTCAAAAAGCCGTTGCTAAACGACATGTAGAAGGATAAAGCAACTAAGAGGAATGAGAAAATCGTCATTCCCCATCAAACTGAAGATTTACCTTATACTCCACCGCTAGTGCTTGGAATCGTTTTTCATGTTGATCAAGTAATTCATTTACTTGATCAACTTTATTGTTAGCTTCATCAAATAAGGTGTCATTATCTGCTTCAAGTGAATCTTTAAAATCGATAAATACCGCTAACTGCAATTCCATTGCTTGAATGTAAAGTGAATGTAACTCTGTTACTTCTTCTGTTTCCAATTCAATATTTTTTAAATTCACTAGAAAGGACTGAAAGGGTGGAATAATTTCTTGATTTAAATTAGTAAGGGCTTTTTCATTATCAGGCTCTTGTACAAAGCTTTCCTCATATTTCGCAAGCAGGGTATTTTGTACTTCGTTTAATGTACTAATTTCTTCAATATAGCTGTTGATTTCATTTTTTACTTTAATCCCATTTATAATTTCTCCTGGCCCAGCACAGGCGGCCAATAATAAAGCTGAAATCAGGATAGAGGGAACTATGTCGAAAGTTTTCCTCACGTTATCACCTCGTTTATACTGTTTTAATTATGATTAACAATGCAAGTAAATATTATGTTCTACATGACAAAGACACAAAAATTAGGTAAAGTAACATAATAGTGTAATTTTTAAAAATTAAAAAATCGATTTTTAATGAGGTGTCATATGAATTTTACAGTTGCTACTAGAATGAACGGTTTTAAAGAAAGTGTATTTAACGAATTGTCGATGTATAAAAAGCTTAAAATAGCGGAGGGGAAAGAAATAATAGATTTAAGTGTTGGTAGCCCAGATCTACCACCACCAGCATACATAACAGATGAACTTAACAAACATATTAAAGACCCAACAGCTTATGGTTATACATTGACAGGGACAAATGAGTTTAAAGAGGCAGTAAGTAGTTATTATAGAACTAGATATAATGTTTCATTACAAGCCACTAATGAAGTGTTGATGTTAATGGGTTCTCAGGATGGACTCGTGCACTTACCAATGGTATTTGCAAATCCTGAGGATTACATTTTGGTTCCTGATCCAGGGTATACTGCCTATGCTACAGCAATTGCAATGGCAGGGGCTAAAGCTTTCCCATTACCGTTAAAAGCTGAAAATGAATTTATACCTGATTTATCAAATGTCCCTACCGAAATAGCACAAAAAGCAAAACTAATGATACTTAACTTCCCAGGTAATCCAATTCCAGCGTTAGCATCTGTTGAGTTTTTTCAGGAAGTCATTGATTTTGCAAAAAAATATAATATCATTGTCGTCCATGATTTTGCATATTCAGAGCTTTATTATGAGAAAGAAAAACCAATTAGCTTTTTATCTATTCCAGGCGCAAGGGATGTTGGCGTTGAATTTAACTCTTTATCAAAAAGTTTTAATTTAGCGGGCTGTCGAATTGGATATTTGGTAGGCAATCCGGGTATTATTCAATCATTACAAGTTCTAAAAAGCAATCTAGATTATGGTGTATTTTTACCGATTCAGAAAGCGGCTATTGCAGCACTAACTAATTCTAGCGGATTTAGTGACGAATTAAGGAATACATATAAAAATAGAAGAGACACTTTGGTTAATGGTTTAAACGAACTCGGTTGGAATGTCGAAGCACCAAAAGCATCCATGTTTGTTTGGGCTGAAATTCCTAAAGGTTATACTTCAACTTCATTTACATATGAACTACTAGACAAAGCAGGCGTTGTGGTGACACCTGGAAGTGCCTTTGGTGAAACAGGGGAGGGTTATGTAAGGATTGCTCTTGTTCAAGATGAAGAAATATTACTAAAAGTAGTTACAAAAATAAAAAATAGTGGATTGTTTGAAGGAGAAAGTTAAGTCGAAGCTAGAGTAGGAGTTCTGTTTGTTCGCAAATTCTATGTAATGAGCGAACCCTTAACAAATAATGTGTCCCATAGGTCGATATTAGACCTATAGGACACATTTTTTAAAAGATAAGAAAGTATAAAAATTTGTACCAAGTTTTAGTGTCTAGCTCCGGGCGCCACCCGGCTCTATGGTATAAGCCAATCCCTTCCCGAAGGCAAAAAACGCCTTCAGTCAGGGCTCGTCTTATGCTTGTCGCCGATAGGCGGGCGCGCCTTTCGCTTTTCTTATGATAAAGTTTGATCCTTGCTTTTTACATGTTTATTTTTCTTCATTGCCTTTGTAATGTATCCTCCTTTAAAATTACGAGGTTCATAAGATACGATAAAGGCACTAGGTTCGTACGTACTAACAATCTTTATAAATTCAGCCTCGCGATCACGTCTAGCGGTACAATCAAGTCGATATCTACGAGCTTGATTCATTCCTTCCACTTCTGCCGTAGACACACTGAAGCCTTCATCTCGTAAGTGACTAGTTAATTCTTCGTTTTTATTCATAATATTTACTTCGATCGAAACATAGCCAATTGCTAGCTTTTGTTCTATAATTTGACCAATATATATACCTACACCAAAACCTAACGCATAGGAAGCCATATTTAAATAATTTGATAAATCACTAAAAACAATTCCGAGTGCTATAACGTAGATGACCCCTTCGAGCATCCCAAGAGCTGCCGCTTTTTCTTTCATCCCCTTGACCATCGTAATTGTTCTCAATGTTAACACCGGAACAAATAAAAGTTGAGCAATGAAAATGATGAGTGCTTGAAGCATCATCCCACCTTCTTTCTAAAATTTATAACTTATGTAGTGTAACAGGATTTTATTATTGTAGCTAGTCATTTTTTATGTCAATTCTATTCTAGTATTTCAATTTAGTAACAAAAGAAAAGGTGTAAGTTGGTGCGGATAGAGGTGTGTATTACTGATTAGCATCTTCTGAAGTCTAACTGTAACAAAAATTAAGATAGGGGATTTACACTTCTAGTTCTGAAGACGATGAAAAAACTTCAATTTATAGATAATAACGAAATGATGTAAATTAACGAGTAACAATAGTTTACAAAGGGGACGGTAGGGAGGTAGCCCTTAAAGAAGGGGGAAATGTTAAAGAGCTTGGAATCCAAGCTCTTATCATAATGCTAATTGTAGTTCTAATTACTCAAAACTTTGTTCAAGCTCATCAACTAATGAGCCAACATATGCTACTGCTTTTCTGATTGCATCTGGTTTAGACATATCAACACCGGCATATTTCATTAACTCCAATGGAGTCTTCGTTCCACCAGCTTTTAATACTTCAAGCCAACGATCAACTGCAGGTTGACCTTCTTCTTTGATTAGTTGTGCCACAGCAGTAGATGCGGTTAATCCAGCTGAGTATGTGTATGGATACAATCCCATATAGTAATGCGGTTGACGCATCCAAGTTAAGCTAGCATCCTCATCAATCTCGACTGCATCTCCCCAGAAATTAGAAAGAGTTTCTGCTTTTTGTTCACATAAAGTTGTAGCTGTAATTGGATTTCCTGCTTCTGCTAATGTATAGATTCGTCTTTGGAACTCACCTTCTAGTAAGTGCGTTACAAAGTTGTGGTAGTACGTACCAAGGAATTGTAATAAGATCCAACGTTTCATCCGCTTATCATCTGTTTTTGCTAATATATGTTGACCAAGTAGAAGCTCATTCATTGTAGATGGTGCTTCTACGAAATATGTTGAAGGTCGTGTATTTGAGAGCTTTTGATTTTTGTTAGCTAAGTAAAAATGACCAGCATGGCCTAACTCATGTGTAAGAACGAAGGCACCTCGCATTGTATCTGTCCAACTAAGTAGGATATACGGATGTGAACCATATGGGCTAGAACAGAAAGCCCCAGTGGACTTACCGACATTCTCAGCTAAATCAACCCATCTATCCGTTAAAGCCATTTTCATGATTTCGTTATATTCTGGCCCCATTACTTCTAATGATTCAAGAATGATTTTACTAACTTCTTCATACGTCGTTGTAGGATTGAATTCTGGATCTAGTGGTGCTTTTAAATCACAAAATAACATCTTATCTAAACCTAGTACTTTCTTTTTAAGTTTAGCTAAACGACGCATATGTGGTGCAAGCTCGTTTTGAATAACATCTAGTTGGTTGTTGTACATTTCTAGTGTTACTTGTTGTGGGTGTAAAAGCATCTCTGTTACAGATCCATAATTACGAAGCTTAGAAATTGTCACTTGTTTCTTTACTTCAGTAGCATAAGTAGCAGCAAAGGTATTTTTATATTGCTTTAAAGTCTTTACAAATCCATCATACGCATTACGTCTTGTCGTAGTGTTCGGTGATAGTTCATAACGATCCTCAAATAAAGCGAAAGAAAGAGGCAACTCCTCACCATTGTCATCTTCAAACGATGCAAATTCCATATCAGATGATTTACTACGTTGATAAATCATGTAAGGAGAGCTATGTACTTCACCTAATGCCGCTAAGGCTTCTTCTGTATCTGCTGAAAGAGTATAGGGTTTTTTATCAAGTATATCTTTTAAGGTCTTTTGGAAGGTTTCTAGTTCTTTCTCACTTTCTATGTAACGTTCAAGAGTTCCCTCTGGTAAAGCAAGGGCCTCAGATTCTATGAAAGATAATGAAGCACTTATTTTTGCTAGCGCTGACGCAACTCTAGCAGCATTTGCTTGATTTACTGGATTCGTTCCATCTTCAGATATTCTAAGGTTTGCGTATGTAGCGACAAGTACAATTCTCTCATACAGATTTTCTTGGGCATTCAAGCATGCTAATAACACCTCTGCCCCATCTGATAATCTTCCTTTATATTGTGTAACTGAAGGAAGATCTTGCTGAACTGATCCTAATTCTTTTTCCCAGTCTTCAGTTGTTTTAAATAAATCTTCTAAATTCCAAGTTAATTCAACAGGAACCTCTGCACGAGTTAATCTTTTTTGTTTTATTTTTTCCATAGCGATTCTCCTTTTTTTCTATTTTGATGCAAGTATTTCGGTAGTCTAACGAATTTAATTATATAGTAAAAATCACTATTTGGGTATTAATTTTCTGAATCTTATACTTTTTAATAGAAGGTTAAATTTCAAAGATATACATTATGGTATAGGAGAAAAGAATAATAAACAGGGTTGCCTGTTAAATATAGTAAGTTCTGCAATCTCTATTGCCAAGCCATTCAATATTTCAGGATTCTGTATAGTCTGCTTTGTTAGATTTCAATGGAAGATGTATAGAAGTAGAATAGTAGTATAGTGGAGAAATGAATAAGCACATCAAGCTAGCCTTAAACGTTATTTTATCGGGTGTCATCATATAGAAAAGCCCCTACAATATTAGGAGCGGCTTTTCTATATGATTCTGAAAAATGCTAGCTTAACATTTCACTTCTGCATTTTTTCTAGCATAGTAATACCAGTTAATGATAATCGAAATTACATAAAATGCAATGAAGAAGTATAGTGCATTAATAGGTGTACCATAGGAATTTACAGACCATCCAAATAATTTTGGTATGAAGAACGAACCGTATGCTGCACATGCTGCACTAAATCCAAGAACTGGGGCAGCCTCTTTGGCAGGAAAAATGATAGGGATCATTTGGAATGTTGAACCAGATCCTATCCCTGATGCAATGAAAAGCACCAAGAATGAAAGTAAGAATCCTATGAAGTTTCCTGCGTTACTAAAGAAAATAACAGATCCAGCACCAAAAATCATTACAATAAATACGTAAGATGTAACTCTAGCTCCACCAAGTTTGTCTGAAATCCAACCACCTATTGGACGAAAAGCAGCAGCTAAAAATGCTCCAAGAAAAGCTAATGGTACATACTCAGGATATTGTGATTTTAATAAAAGTGGAAATGCAGCTGCATACCCGATGAACGATCCGAAAGTTGCAACATAAAGCAATGTCATAACCCAATTATGCTTACGTTTTACAATAACAAATTGGTCAGCGACTGATTGTTTTGAATTCGGAAGATTATCCATCCCAAAATATGCAACAATTGTCATAATTATAATTGGGATTACCCAAATAAACGCTGCGTTTTGTAACCAAATTTGTGTACCATCAGGTAGAACTTGACCTTCTCCGCCAATAAACGCAAAGGTACTTACAGTTATGATTAATGGTGTTACAAATTGTACAACCGAAACACCCATGTTACCTAATCCGCCATTTATACCAAGTGCAGTTCCTTTTTCTTTTTTAGGAAAGAAGAAACTAATGTTTGCTGATGAGGATGAGAAATTCCCCCCACCAAGCCCACAAAGAGCTGCTAATAAAAGCATTATGGAGTAGGGGGTATCTGGATTTTGAACTGCAAAGCCAATACCTATTGCTGGAATCGCAAGTGCCCCGGTCGAGATAACAGTCCAGTTCCTCCCGCCAAATTTCCCGACTGCAAAAGTATAAAAGAATCGTAGTGTTGCACCGACTAAACCTGGTACAGCAGCTAATGTAAATAATTGTTCAGGTGTAAATGCAAAGCCTATATCATTTAATCGTACCGCTACCACAGACCATATTTGCCAAACGATAAAAGCAAGCATCAGCGAAGGTACGGAAATCCATAAGTTTCTTCTTGCGTGTTGCCTACCTTCTGATTTCCAAAAATGTTCATCTTCTGGATACCAATTAGTTATTCTTGCCATGATAATTCCTCCAATATGTTTCATCTTTCATCTAGTAATCTTAAAAGTACTAATCTACCCTCATAATACTTTCTCTAAAAAAATCTAAATGTGAGGTTTATCACAATGATCTATGAAATGTTGTGGCTTTGGTTGGAATATCATAAAATTGTAACAACTGTCGGTGAATGACAGACAATAAGAAATGAGATGTTTCTAAATTATAAAGTCAGCCATTGTATTGTTTTATATAGGAAGGAAACTTATTTCGAATGTCGAAGTATTAGAGTGAGAAATATGAGAGTGGGGGAGAAAAATGATTACCGTAAAGAAAAGTGATGTAATAGAGGATTTTCATGGAACTAGAGTAGCAGATCCATATCGTTGGTTAGAGAATACAGATTTAGTCGATACATTGTACATTGGATTGGGAAAAGGCAATGGAAACAGAATGTTCGAATCGAAAGCGGGTCATGGATTAGGAAAGCCAACTTCAAAGTTGATAAATGAATGGGTGGACTTTTATGCTTTTCTTGATAAGGAATTAATTTAACGGTTGACAAAAGTGGGATTTTTCTCGCTTTTTTTAAAGATTAGAAAGTATTCCATTTTTACCTGGTTTTTCTGTCTAGCTCCGGGCGCCCTGGGCAACGTGTTGTAACAAGTAAATAGTATAACAAGTAAAAGATGTAATAGGAGAGAGCGTAACGTTAGAGTGACACATGCTCAAACCATCATTCATAAATCCAATGAAATTTAATTTTAATACATGTTGCTGACAAATAAAGACAAACTATAGTAGTGCTCATGCAACAATTTAAATTTTATGGAGGAATGATGATGTTAAAAAGGCTTTTCCTAATCACTCTCATCTTGATGTTTTCGGTACCGGTCTATACTGGAGCGCAAATTAAAACCTTTAAGGAGCCGCCATTCGAATTTTATAAGGTTTCTCCGGGTGATTCATTTTGGTATATTGCTCAGCGTTATGGTCTTGACTACCGCCAACTAATGCAGCTTAATCCAAATATAGTACCAACAAATATGCAAGTTGGGGAAATTATTCGATTAAAAGCATCTGCTTCAAGCCCGAGTAGTTTTGAAGACCAGGTTGCCAAGTTAGTAAACGCAGAAAGAGCTAAACAAGGTTTACGACCACTTACACATAGAGCAGATGTGAAAAATGTGGCACAGAAAAAAGCAAGAGATCTTATTAACTCAAACTACTTCGCGCATACAAGTCCAAACTATGGTTCACCGTTCCAAATGCTAAAAACATTCGGAATCAACTACCAAAGTGCAGGTGAAAACATCGCAAAAGGTCAGAAGACACCTCAGGAAGTTATGGATGCTTGGATGAACTCTTCAGGTCATAGAGCAAACATTCTTAAAGCAGAATACGATACAATTGGTGTAGGTTTTTACAAGGGAGCATGGGTTCAATTGTTTCTAAAAGCACGGTAGGTGTACCTAGAAAAAGTATGTGCTTCTGACAACGTAGATAAAATTGCCAAGTTGAGTGTAAAGATTTGTGTTGGTTTTTAAACTCAGCTTTATTTATCAGAAGAGGAACAAACATAATAAGGGCAAACTAAATAATCAGTTTGCCATTATTATGTTTGTACAATTTTATTATACCATTTTCTCCTTAAGTTCGCTGTACCTACTAATAGAAACTTCACCTAATAATTGGATGAAAATTTCAGCCGTCATTACAGCGTCGTTTAAGGCGTGGTGACGTGTTCTCCTGCTTATAGAAAATCGTTCAATTAAATCATCTAAGTAGTTTTTTTGTGAAGGGTATAACTTATTTGCTAATAAAAATGAATCTAGATATTCAGGAGAAAATTCAGGTAAACCCCATTTTTTAAACCTCTTTTTTAAGAAGTTGATATCAAAGCTAGCAGGGTGTGCAACTAGTATGGTTCCTTCACTAAACTGCAAAAACTCACTCATAACAATAGGTAAAGGTTCACCATCAATAATCTCTTTTTTCTTTAGGCCAGTAAACCTTTTGGTTGATTTGGTTACAGTTTGGAGAGGGCTTATCACTTTATAAAAAGAATTGCTATATTGGACTTGTGAGTGTTTAACCTTTACTGCTCCAATTGAGATTATTTCATCACCTAACTCAGGGAAAAAGCCAGTTGTCTCCAGGTCGAATATTGTAAATGTGCAATCAGCAAGCTCCTTATTATCAATTGCAGTTGGTTGATAGTTTTTTAATGTTTGCATTAAAGTAGCATAGGAAGGGTGCTGTTTTGCATTCCTAATTTTATATTTTAAAATAAATTGTTTTAAAAAATAGTATTCTAAAATCTTTAAGTCTACTGGCAAAACTATATCACCCGATTTCTATTTAAACTAATCTTAAGAGCTTGTTGCATTCGATTAGCAACCTGTAAGGCTTCTTTTAATTTATTTTTATCCTCTTTAGAAACTTCATTTAAAGTTAGAATGTTTGTAGTAGGCCTTCCTTCACGTAATTCAAATAAATTCTGTTTTAATCGCATAGAGATTAGGTGGTGAAGTGCAATTTTAGCATTTTCGATATCTCTGGGGTGAAAGGCTTGTAGCTTTTTAAGTTCGTTCAATCTTTTGATTGTATTTACCTCTCGTATGCCATATTTAATTGAATAAATCCGTACACAATTTATAATCTGCATTAATCCAGACTTCTTTACGTCTAATGTCTTTTGCTTTGTCAGGATATTCATTTTTCCAAGTGAGTTAACAGGAACCCGAAATCTTAATGTGTCCTTTATTAATAGTTGCTGTAGATTTAACGAACGTTTAACCTTCTTAGTGATAAGTGTTCTAATTTCTTCGGCAAGCATAAAATCTCCATAAATTGGACGAAAGTCATAAAACATTGTGAAATTTTGGATTTCTTCAGCGTCCATTTCTTTTAACCAGAACATAATTTCGTTCTGCCATTCACTGAAGGACTTCCGCCATTTAAGCTCACGAGCCATTATTCCACCTTTACACTCCTCGAAACCACAAGTAGCTAATCGTTTGTTTATTTTTGTGGTAAAAATGTCAAAGTATGAATTGATTTTATTTTGGTTTGAGAGATGGTTATAATCATTCAAGATAATTCCATTGTCTTGGTCTGTACTAAAGGCTTGTTCTTTTCTACCCTGACTTCCCATTACAATGAAACAATAATTAATAGGGGGTAGTCCGTATCCTTCATTTTTCATTTCTATTTCAGTAAGTTTAATAATTTGTCTATAAAGATGATCATTATGATTTGTGATCGTTTCTGATACATCATATGCAAAATGATCTTGCTCAAGTAAGCTTTCGATCAGTCCATGAAACTGCTGATTACCTTCTGGAGATAAATCGACCAACTCATCGTAAGACTCTGAAGAAATTACTTTATGTGTTAACTCAATAAAGTTGGAGTTTTCCATTCCTATAAAAGAATCTTTAGAAAGCGTGCCTTTTACAACTTGGTTCGTAGAGATAATTGGAATAAAGTTAATCTGATGAAATTTTAAATATGCAACTGCTTCATAGGCAAACGTTTCTTCATTTAACCAATAGGGGCTTCTATTTGCCCAATCTATGACTTTATTTAAAAAAGGAGAACCCTGTGTAATAAAGCGTAATATATCCACCTGGTTTATGACGCCTTCAAAGGTATTATTATCATTGCTGATAATTAGTCCGTTTACACCTAAAGTTAGCATTTTCTCTGCAGCAGTGGTCATCAGTTCATTTGGCTCAATAAAATAGGGTTTTTCCATAATAGTCTTGATTCTTGTTCGGAATAGTGAATTAGCTGTCGTATCATGTTGAGAGGATTTATATTTAATCTCGTCATATAAGGTTTTCATTCTCTCCCCGATACTTTCAAACATCACTCTAGAGAAGTCCTTATTCTTTGTCATAATGTCAAAAAAGTCTTTTTTGTTAAACCGAAAAACAGTACTATCCTCGATAACCTGTACGGAGAAAGTCATTTCACCACTAGTCACCATGATCATTAATCCCATTAAATCGCCAGGGTAGTAGAATCGCAATGAGACCTGCTCACCGCTCGGACGATGCAAGATATTTTTAGCAAGTCCGGAAACTAAAAAGAATATATCTAAGTCCTCAACCTTCTCATTTTCATGAAACAGATATTCATTCTTTGAAAAAGTCTTTTGTCTGGCATTCGTAACAATTGTCTCAAGTTCATCTTCTGTTAACAAATTAAAAGGGTAGTGGTTTTCAAAAAGAGTATATAATTCTGTATGGTTCATTGTTACACCACCTTTAAAAATTACTTTATAAATAAACCGTAACATTAATATAGAAAGATATAAAGGGATATGCGGTATATGTAGAGATTTTAGAAATAGGAAGGGAAAGTGAAAATAAAAAAAGACGTCTGTTTAAACAGACGTCTTTTGCGTATTGAGGCGAAGGACCGAACGCCACATCGCTCGTGCCAAAAGGCATGTCCTGCGACTTACACAATTTTAGCTCATCGCTAAATTAATATAACATGCATAAAAACATTATACAAGCATTTATATCTGGTAATATTGTCCTATAGTGGACGCTTTTGGATTACAAGACCATGTCAGACTGGACATAATGATAAAGTAATTTGGCAGTGTTGTCGATAGATGTTTCATGTGTACGTTCAAAAGCATGGGAAGAATCGATTCCCGGTCCAATTAACCCGTGAACGATGTCATGTCCTGAACGAATAGCAGCTGACGCATCAGAGCCATAGAAAGGATAAATATCAAGCTTATAACCAATCTTATTTTCCTCGGCTAGGCCAACAAGCTTCTTTCTAAACTGATAATGATAAGGACCACTAGCATCTTTTACACAAATTGAAACAGTGTACTCATCAGTTGACTGACCGTCCCCCATAGCGCCCATATCAACTGCTAAATATTCAACTGTTTCTGGAGTGATATTTGAATTCCCACCATAACCAATTTCCTCGTTATTCGAAATTAGGAAATGGGTAGTATAGGGAAGCTTAATATTATCTGCTTTAACTTGTTTTATTAATTGCAGAAGAATGGCAACACTTGCTTTATCATCTAAATGCCGAGACTTAATATAGCCACTTGGGGTTACTTGAACTCTAGGATCAAACGAAACAAAATCACCAACTTCAATACCTAATGCACGAACATCGTCAGCATTCTTAATAACTTCATCTATTCTTACTTCCATATTATCTTGGTTACGCTCTGCTTTTCCCGCATCTTTATAAACGTGAACAGATGTTTGATGCATAAGGATCGTGCCAGTAAATATTTTTCCAGAAGATGTTTCAATTTGACAATATTCACCCTCTATCGAATTGTATTTAAAGCCTCCAATTAAATCTAGCTTCAATCTACCACTGGCTTTAATTTCTTTCACAATTGCACCTAAAGTATCAACATGCGCGGTAAGCATTCTGTGTTGGGTGTTGTCTTTACCTGGTAAAGTGGCAATTAGTCCACCTTTTCGATTCCTTTTCGTTTCGACTTGTAATTCAGATAAGAATCTTTCTACATATGTAATCACTTCATTTGTGTTTCCCGAAGGACTAGGAATGGAAACTAAGTTTTTTAAAAGGTTTATTGTTTCAGCAGTATTTGGATAATTCAAAAGAAAGCTCCTCTCAAATTTTGGATTTGTACTATTTTCCAATTATATCATAATTGATGTAGACTACTAGTTATCTACTTTTCTCATCGGCAAGAGAGCCTGGATTTCCAAGCTCTTTTTATTTTTTACTATTTACGTAAAGAGGGCCTAATGTCACCTCAAACCCAATCGAAGTATTCAAATCTAACACACTAATACTGCCTTCAATAGTATCGGCAAAATCAAGATCACGTAGTGTAAATGTTACTTCTCCATCTGAATCGTTGGTAGTGATGGCAGTTATAGTTTCTTCCGTTAGTAATTTATCATCGTTATACATTTTTACATTTAACCGAAAAGCAACATTAGCGCGATTGATGACTGAAAATGATAGTGTGTTATTGTTAATACCTTTAAGTGTCGGAGTTGCTAAGAGTCTCCTTTTATCAATGGTAAGTCCCGTTTTTTCTTCAAAATAGGAGTGAAGTTTGCTTAGCTCTAATACATTCGTTAATTGTTGATTGTCATGCTGTATCATTGTATAAAATGCTTCATTAGTTAGTACATCTTTCACTTCAACCTTTCTAGTAGATCCGTAGAGTAGTACATAATCATCTGCTATTATTTCTTGAGGATAGGAACCATATTGGTTTGTTGAATAATTAACGAAGGCATCCCATCGAATGGAAGCCACATCTAAGCCTCTTAGTTTAGACCATTTTGAAAACGGGAAGTGATGGGAAGGGAAGTAATAATAAGTAAAATGATGCCCATATTCATGTGCAAGTGTTTCTCTATACATTTCTGGCTCAGTGTATTTATCACCGTGATATAAGGTAATTGTGTTGGTTAAGGCATGATATTGTCCCTTAGTATCATAATCCTCAGAAGGGTAATCACCTAAACCTTCTCCCACAACTTTTACTTCTTGTAAAAATTTAATTTCCTCACCATGCTTGTTTTGAATGAGTTCTTCATATAATTTCTGAAGCTTTTTTTCGTTCCATTCGTCTGTATAGCTAATAAACTGAATTCCCTCGGGAGATTTATAGTTTGCATAATAGGTAGAGTCATAGATAATTGGATCTAAACTTACTAAAAGCGGTAAACAGATAATGATAGATAGTAATAATAGACGTTTTTTCATGATGTATATCACCCTTCAATCCATTTTATCATGATAGTGTAGAAGGAATATCTAGTTAAATTTTAGTAATAAAAAAGATCAGTTTAACTTGATGTCAAACTGATCAGATGCAGATATGAAATTCATTAGAATCAATACATGATTTCTTGGTCCACTAGATTACCACTCATTTACTGATATAAAGGATTCCATTTTATTTCACCGGATTTATTAATATAGTCAACTTCAACCTGAAAATTATGTTTTTCATAAAAATGGATAAGTCGGTCTAAATGATCCCAGTCTCTTTCTGCAAGGTCGCCTGTTATATATTGAATGTTTTGTTCTTTAGCTAGGACTTTTAAATAGTCCATGCAAATCGAACCAAAGCCTTTGTTTGCGTCACCTTTAATATCTCCAATGTGGATAGTATTATTGTCCGAGTAATAGGCTTGAATTGAAAAGTCCCATATCCCTTTATAGGGTGTCTCACAATCATCTAACATAATTTTACAGGAGTTGCCATCATTGAGTACATAAATTATAACCCAGCTATTCTCATACGTTTGCTCAATACCAATGATTTTCCATTTTTTTGCAATTTCCTTCATATTATCTTGCATTCTAAATAGTTGAAATTCGAGATTTTCAAGATCTTCTCTTAATTCCCCCTCATCCTTTGTTTCCACATCATCCATTCCTAATAATTTCGTAAACACTAGTTAGAAACTCCTTTCTAGCCATTTTAGTACAGGGAGTGCTATAAAAATCACTCAAGATATATCATATATATTCAAGGCATAAATGTTGAGTGAGTAAATTTAAGCACAACAAGTTATAAATTATACTTTATTTTTACTGGAAATACAACTTGTTAAAAAAATAATATAGAGTGGTATGATAGTAGTAGGATTATTTAATTATAATAGAGTAATAATTGGATCATAAGTCAGGAGAGATCTTTCATGGAGAAGTTTATAGAGAACAAAAAGGAAGAAATGCTCGGGCTATTAGAGCAAATTGTTAATATTGATAGTGGTTCATATGTAAAAGAAGGTATTGACCAAATTGGAGAAATTTTAAAAGAAAAATATGAAACATTAGGTTTTGTAGTTGATGTTATTGAAGAAAAAGAAAATGGAAATCACCTTGTCATTTCACATAAGGAAGCTAGTAATCCGAAAATTCTACTAATTGCTCACATGGATACAGTGTTTCCAAAGGGTACTGTTGTACAAAGACCATTTACAATTGAAGGTGAACGTGCCTATGGGCCAGGTGTAATTGATATGAAAGCTAGTCAAGTAACTCTTTTATATGCAATTAAGTCTTTAGTAGATAGTAATGATCCATCCTATAAAAATATTCAAATTGTCTTAAACAGTGATGAAGAGATTGGTTCTCCTTCTTCTCGGTCTTTAATTGAAAAATGTGCGGAAGATAAGGGATATGCTTTAGTGATGGAACCAGCAAGGAAAGATGGGTCACTCGTTTCATCAAGAAGAGGAAAAGGAAACTATACATTGCATGTAAAGGGGCGTGCAGCACATTCTGGAATAGAACCCGAAAAAGGAAGAAGTGCGATCGAAGAACTGGCCCACAAAGTCATACAATTACATGAACTTACCGATCATGAAAAAGGTATTAGTGTCAATGTAGGTATGATTGAAGGTGGCTCTTCTGTTAATACAGTCTCTGATAATGCTATAGCACATGTTGATATCCGCATTACAGAATTAGACCAAGTACAGCCCTTAGAAGATAAAATTGAAGAAATTTGTGCTTCTACGGACATTCCAGGTACAGAAATAGAATTAGAAGGTGAAATGAACCGCCCTCCAATGGAAAAGAATGAGCAAACGAAATCACTTTTACACACGATTCAAAAAGTTGGTCACGAAATTGGGTTAGAAATTGAGGATACTGCAACTGGTGGTGGCTCTGATGCTTCCTTTACCTCAGCAAAAGGTGTTGCAACCATTGATGGACTAGGACCTGTCGGAGGTAATCCACATAGTGAAAACGAATATTTGGAAATTCCTACATTAACTGAACGAACATATTTACTAGCCAAGATTATTAAGCGACTAACTACCGATAAATGAAAAAGATAGAAGCAATCTAATCTTTGTTGGACAGTTAATTATTTAAAGCCTTATAATAATCTTATAAAAACGTAAGGAGATAATTACTTAATGAAACTATTTACTAAGCAACGTACTCTTGTATTTACACTAATTTTTCTATTAACAGTATTAGCAGGATGTGGTACTAAAGAATCAACTGAAACTGAGATTGGAAGTGACACCTCCGCTAAAACCGGTGAAAACCCAATAGTAACAATTACGATGGAGAATAAGGATATTATTAAACTTGAACTATATCCTGATATCGCTCCAAATACTGTCGCAAATTTCATTTCCTTAATAGAAAAAAATTATTATGATGGGCTCATTTTTCATAGAGTTATACCTGGCTTTATGATTCAAGGCGGTGACCCAGACGGTACAGGTGCTGGCGGTCCAGGATATAGTATTTCAGGTGAGTTCACCGCAAATGGGTTTACAAATGACTTGAAGCACGAAAAAGGTGTTATTTCTATGGCTAGAACTCAAGACCCTAACTCAGCTGGTTCGCAATTTTTTATTATGGCTGAGGATGCTCCTAGTCTTGATGGACAATATGCGTCATTTGGTAAAGTAATTGAGGGACAAGAGGTTGTAAGTTCAGTTGTATCTGTAGAAAGAGACAGCGTGGATAAACCATTAGAGGATCAAAAAATTAGTACCATAACAGTCGATACGTTTGGCGTAGATTATGGTGAACCGAAAAAGACAGAGTAGTAATGAATGATAGATAGACTAAGGACCTGCTTATTGCAGGTTCTTTTCTTATTGTTAAGGAATTTATAAAATTGTAAGGTTGTGTATAACTTCGTGACTCTGTCTATCTACGTCTAGCTCCAGGCGCCATCGACTCGAGGTCATAAGCCATTTCCTTTAAGAAGGAAAAACCACCTTCTTAAAGGAACCGTCTTATGCTTGTCGCCGATAAGCGGGCGCCCTGCGCTTTTGTTCAAAGATAAGAAAGTATAAAAATTTGTACCAAGTTTTAGTGTCTAGCTCCGGGCGCCATCGACTCGAGGTCATAAGCCAATCCGTCCGGAAGGTAAAGAACAACCTTCCAGCCGGCTTGTCTTATGCTTGTCGCCGATAGGCGGGCGCCCTGCGCTTTTCTTATTAGAAAAGTAAATTATCCTTCGATTATCGAAATAGTTGTTGAATATACATATGTAATCATTTAGAATTATAAGATAATTTAATAATTTGAACAGCTTCTGGGGGACTACAAATGTTAAGAGTTTTATCGTATTTAAAGCCTTACCGCATTGCAATGGCTATTGCGTTAGCACTTATGCTAACCGAGTTAATTGTAGAGCTTTGGCAGCCATTACTAATTGCAAAAATAATTGATGATGGGATTTTACAAAATGATCTTTCTGTTGTGTATAAATGGGGGGGAGTAATGGTTGGGTTGTCGTTTTTGGCTTTTGCAGCGGGGATTATAAATTCTTTCTTTGCTGCACACGTAAGTCAAAGCTATGGATTTGACCTTCGTAAGAATCTATTTATGAAGGTTCAATCATTCTCATTTGCTAATTTCAATGAATTTCAAACATCGTCATTGATAACACGTTTTACGAATGATGTCACACAGCTGCAAAATACTGTTTTTATGAGTTTGCGAATAATGCTAAGGGCTCCGTTACTGATAATCGGTGGAATGGTTATGGCCTTATTTGTAAATGTAAAGCTTGCCTTGATTTTAGTGATTGCGGTTCCAGCGTTACTAGTATTTTTATTAATCGTGATGAATAAAGGAAGTAGATTATTTAAATCTGTTCAAGAAAGATTAGACGATGTAAATAGAGTAATGCGCGAAAATCTTTCGGGGATGAGACTTATTAAAGCTTTTCTTAGATGGAAACATGAAGTCAACCGTTTTACAAATGTTAATCAAAAACTAATGGATAAAACAATAACGTCATTGCGTGTCATAGAATTCACAATGCCAGTTTTATTATTAGTGATGAACGTAAGCATTTTAGCAATCCTTTGGTTTGGAAGTGTGCAAGTAAATGTTGGCAATGTAAAAGTAGGGGAAATTGTTGCACTTGTCAATTACTCAACCCGGATCATGGGTGCTTTTTCTATTTTTACTTTTATCATATTAATTTTTTCACGTGCCAAAGCATCTGGAAATCGTATATCAGATGTATTAGTAGCAGATGTTGATATGACTGATGCACTAGATTCCATCTATCCTACAAGATTTAAGGAAGGTGTTATTGAGTTTAAGGATGTTTCTTTTACATATCCAGGGAATAATCAGCAAGTATTACATAATATTTCCTTTACTGCTTATTCTGGTCAAACAATTGCAGTGCTTGGGGCAACAGGCTCAGGGAAATCTTCTTTATTTCAATTAATACCACGTCTGTATGATGTTAACAGTGGTCAAATTTTAATTGACGGTTTAGACGTAAAAACCTTAAAACAAGATAATCTACGAAAACAAATAGGCTATGTCCCACAGGAGGCTTTATTGTTTACAGGTACGGTAAAGGACAATATGATGTGGGGGAAGGAAGATGCTTCAATGGAAGAAATTATTGAAGCGACAAAGAATGCACAAATTCATGAAACAATTGATAAACTTCCTAATAAATACGAAACGTTAATAGGTCAAAAGGGTGTTAATCTTTCTGGTGGACAGAAGCAACGCTTGTCAATCGCTAGAGCGCTTATTCGGAAACCTAGAATTCTACTGTTAGACGATAGTACAAGTGCGTTAGATTTAAAAACAGAAGCTAAACTGCTAAAAGCATTGGAAAAGTACATTTGTACAACCTTGATCATTACACAAAAAATTACAACGGCGATGGAAGCAGATAACATATTGTTATTAGAAGATGGGAAACTGATTGAACAAGGTAATCATAACTATCTTGTGAAAAATTCAGATCTTTACCAAAAAATCTTCCAATCACAATTTGGAGAGGAGGCGCTTAAGCATGTCAGAGAAGCAAACTGAGCTAATCCCAACATCTAAAAAAGCTGGTAAGAAGGAGATAAGAAGAAATTGGCTTGGTACACTAAAAAGAATATGGATGTTTCTTGCTGATCGAAAAGGCTTGTTACTGCTCGTACTGCTTATGGTTGTCATCAGTTCGGCCTTAGGGTTACTTGGACCATTTCTGGTAGGTATGGCTATTGATAAATATATTATTACAAAGGATAGTCAAGGACTTTTTATTCTTTTATTGTATTTAATCATCATTTATATCATTCATTCGATTTCGATTTTCTTTCAAAACTATTGGATGATTGGAATAGCTCAAAATACTGTATTCAAAATGAGGACACAGCTTTTTAATCATCTCCATAAACTACCGATTCAGTTCTTTGATAAAAGACAGCAAGGGGAGCTTATGAGTCGTGTTACAAATGATATTGAAAATGTAAGTTCGACTTTGAATAGCTCTTTTATACAAGTTTTTTCTAGCGTACTTACACTAATCGGTACAATTGCTGTAATGTTATACTTAAGTCCTTTATTAACTTTTATAACATTATTGATCATTCCAATTATGTTTTTAGGGTTAAAATGGATTACAAATAGGACAGGAAAACTATTTAAAGAACAACAACGCAACATCGGAAGTTTAAACGGTTATATAGAAGAAACCATTTCTGGTCAACGAATTGTAAAGACATTTTCACAAGAGGAACGAGTCATCGCGGAGTTTATGGAAAAAAATAAAAAACTTAAAGCCTCTGGATATTGGGCACAGACCTATTCAGGCTTCATTCCAAAACTAATGAATTTGCTTAATAATTTAAGCTTTGCACTAATAGCTGGGATTGGTGGATTGTTAGCTTTAAATGGTGGTAGTGCTAGTATATCCATTGGTGTGATTGTCATTTTTACGGAATATTCGAGACAGTTTACCCGCCCTTTAAATGACCTTGCGAACCAGTTTAATACATTATTATCTGCTATCGCCGGTGCAGAGAGAGTATTTGAAATTCTTGATGAGGAAGTTGAAGCAAAGGACGAAAAAAATGCGTTCGAATTAGATCAGGTTAAAGGTGCAGTGGAGTTTAAAAATGTTTCTTTTTCTTACGAAGAAGATGGCAATACCATTCAGGATGTCAGTTTCTATGTAAGTCCTGGAGAAACTGTAGCGTTAGTAGGTCCTACAGGAGCAGGTAAAACAACGATTATAAACCTTATTTCAAGGTTTTACGATACGAATCAAGGAACAATTCTGATTGATAAAAAAGATATGAAAGACTTTAAACGGTCAAGTCTCCGTCATCATATGGGCTTTGTCTTACAAGATACCTACCTGTTCCAAGGAACAATAAGAGAAAATATTAGATATGGAGACCTAATGGCAACAGATGAGGAAGTAGAACGTGCTGCTAAATTGGCTAATGCTCATTCATTTATTATGAAATTGCCGAATAAGTATGAAACGCTAATTAATCAAGATGGTAGCGGGATTAGCCAAGGACAAAAACAGCTTTTGTCTATTGCGAGAGCGTTCTTGCCAAACCCATCAATTTTAATACTAGATGAAGCTACAAGTAGTGTTGACACAATAACCGAGTTGAAAATACAGGAAGCTCTACAAAGACTAATGAAAAATAGAACCTGCTTTGTTATCGCTCACAGATTAAACACGATTCAACAAGCAGATCAAATTTTAGTGTTGGAAGAAGGTAAAATTATAGAAAAAGGCTCACATGCTACACTCCTAAAACAGAAAGGATTTTATTACGGGCTATTTCATAGTCACTTAAAGCAAGAGATTGGATAACAGATTATATAGTGCAGTATCCGATAAAGTGGATGCTGTTTTTTTAATCAATTTCTATCCCACCTTAAATTTAAACATTCGCTTAAATATCAGGGTAAATTTGATATCTGGATTAATATGGTATGAGCAAAAAAAGAAGTCTAGGGAAATAATAACAACGATAACCCTTGAAAGGATGGATGCCTGATGTCATTAGAATGGTTTGATCGTGTAAGCGGAGAACTTCAAGACCACTTAGAATCAATCTGCGACAAATATGACCAAGTGGGTCATATGTCTATTGATCGTGGTGCGAAACACCCTCGTATTGAGTTTTTTGTTGATACTCGAGAAGATGATGGAAGAGATTATTTTTGTACATTGTTCTATGATCCAAATAATGAAGAATTTTATGTAGAATCGTTTGATTTTGAATTCGAACAGACATCAAGAACGCTTCTTTCAGATATAGAAGATATCGTTGACGCGGTTCATGAAAGCTTCCATGAGTATATGAATGAAGATGATGATGACATAGAAGAATTCTATGTAACTGAAGATGATGATGGAGAAGAATACTTATTGAGTGATGATGATGAGTTTGAAGAATATTATGCTAGTGAAGATGATACAGGTAATGATATTATGGAAGAAATTGATGTAGAATGGACTACTCCTGAGGTAACAGCATATGAACACGAAGATGAAGTTACCGTAACCTATCAATTCGGTATTGTTGAAGAGACTGGTGACGGTGTGCTTCGTCGTGTTAACCGGGTTAGGACAATTGATGAGGAACTAATTGAAGATGAAACTAATTTTATTTTTAGCAAAGAAGAAGCAAGTACAATTATAACAATGATTGCTAGTAATATGGACTATTTAAGTGAATTAAACTTTGATCAATTGGATTAATACATTAAAACGACTACCAATAAAGTAGTCGTTTTTTGCGTGCTTAATTAATATTCAAATAGATAACATAGGTTGAACGGTCTTCATCAATTTCGGTAGAGATTTTTTGATATTCAATTTCACCTAATAAAATATAATCATTACCTAAAAAGGCCAAAGCTTCATCATGCGAATGAAAATCATATTTAAGTAATAAAGTAGATTCCTTTTCAGCAGAATAATGTCTAAGCTCTAATGTAACATGGGAGTATGAAGTGGCACTATAAAAGGCAGTTTCTTCCTTATCCTCTTCAACATAAATAACAAACATATTTCTTTCTAGGGCAGATGAAGTTTTAGTATATACTTTTTTATCTTTAATAAAATAATCACATAGCCTTCTACAAAAAATCTCAGTTTGGTCTAAGTTGTTATAATGATATAATGCAGGATACGCATTTTGTGGATCATTTAAACGGTATTCTAATTTTGTTATTTTTTCCATTTTAACCTCCAAAAGTATCGTTATTTCTACTATACTATAATAGGGTGACCTGAAGCTATTTCTTAATAAGTGTGTTTAGCTCCGGGCACGCCTTGCACTTTTCGTATGAAAGGAGGAATTGAGTTGACAAAAACGAAGAAGCTTTTAACCGGAATTATCTCCGCAGCAATGGTTACTTCCGTTGCTGGATGTAATAATCAGCAGTCATTACCGCCTGAGCCAACCGATGAGGAATGTCGTGATTGGGAGTGGGATGGTGAAGATGGTGTTTGGGAATGTGATGATAGAAATTCACCGCGATATGGACACTTCTTTTACGGCGGAATGTTTTTTGCTTCTAGAAGTCTGCTGCGTTCTAATAGCTCATTTCAAAATTATAAATCGAGCAACTCATTTAAAGGAGCAAAATCGGGTTTTGGGTCCGGTTCTAGGGGAGGATTTGGAGGCTAATGTCAAAAGGCTTAGCTATAGGGCATCATAACATAATGAGAGAAAAGTTTTACGGGTCTATCAAATCCTTTTGGCATAACCTTAATGATCAAGAATACGCGCTTTACGATATTTTATCGATGACGAATGTTGAAGTGGAAGAAATTAGACTGGCTACAACAAGAATAGGTCATATCTTTTTCAAAACAGCCAAGCTTTTAAGGAGGTCTGATGAGGCAACTCTTAAACAGTTAGATTTTCCAGGCGAAATTCTCCCGTTTATTAGACATATTGCTCTTCCGGTCGAATCAGTTATTTCAAGGGTAGATCTTGTGAGAACAAAAGATGGCTTAAAGGTTCTTGAGTTAAATGCTGACACGCCGACGTTTGAAAAAGAAGTCTTTCATATAAATAATGTCGTGTTAAAGCATTTTGGTATGATAGATCCAAATCAAGGATTGGAAAGTGTATTAGGGAAAGAAATCCAAAAAGCGATTATTGAATGCCATCTTCGAACACAACAAGAACATAATCCGTATGTTGTCTTTACTTCCCATGGTGATCATGTTGAAGATAAGGAAACTACTAAATATTTGATGAATCTCAGCACTATTACTACCTCCTATATCCCATTAGATAAGCTACATATTATTAAAAATGTAGGCCTTTTTGATAATGAAGGTAGAAAAATTGATGTCGTTTACAGACAGACATACCCACTGGAACATTTAATTGAAGATCAAGATACACCTTCTAGTGAAAAGGTTGGCTTACAGCTGCTAGAACTTGTAGTAGCCGGGAAATTGTCTATGATAAATCCTATATCATCATTTTTACTTCAATCCAAAGCTGTACAATCGGTGATTTGGGGAATGATGGAGCTAGGACACCCTTTTTTTTCAGAGGAAGAAAGAGAATGGATTCACGCTTATTTTCTTCCAACATATCTAGAAAAAGATCCATTTGTTACAAGAGGTATAAGGTATGTTAAGAAACCGAGCTTTGGTAGAGAAGGAGATACAGTAGAAATCTTTGAAAATAACCAAATGGTTGATGAGGATATAAATAAAACATATAAAGATTCTCTTCCAGTCTACCAACAGTATATTGATTTACCCTCTCATCCAATTATGACAACATATGGTCGTAGAGAGAGCAAATTATTAATTGGAAGCTTTTTAGTGAATGGTAAAGCGAGTGGAATAGGGGTCAGAGCTGGAAATCAGATTACAGATAATAATGCATATTTTTTACCTGTGGGTATAAAATTGTAAAAATGAAGGGATTGAGTGAATGTGACTTTCTTAGAGCTATTTTTATCTACTCTATCGTATATTGGAACTGCTGTAGTGTTATTGTTCATCGGAATCGTCCTATTTGAAGTGACAACAAAAAATAAAGAATTTCAATTGATTAAAAACGGTAACAAAGCGGCAGTCTATGCTTTTGGAGGAAGAATCCTTGGACTTGCGATTGTTTTGTATGCCTCAATCTCGAACTCCGTTAATTTGTTTGATATGGTCATTTGGGGTACTCTAGCAATCATTATTCAAATTATTTTGTTTTATTTAGCAGAACTTTTAACACCAACCTTTAATATTACAAAAGCGATAGACGATAACAACCAAGCAGTTGGATTGTTTTTATTGTTTTTATCGGTATCACTTGGGTTAATTATAGCTGCGTCGTTAACTTATTAGAAATGTGCAGGCTCTACGGAGCTAGAGTGAAAAATGAAATGAAGATGGCAACGCATTAACACTCGGATAAAAAATCGAAGAATTTAGTGACGATTTATTCATTGGCAGTATTATTGTAACCTTCAGTGTATTTTACTTTCGTGTGTTTTAACGATTTTGTTTTCTAAGTTGAAATATAAAAGTGCTGAATATAAAAGTGCATATCTAAAGATATTGGTTTATGTTCTTCTCAGCACTCATTGATTTTATTATATTATAGCTCCATAAGTCTTCTCATCACAAATAATAAACAGCTTTGCGTTAGTAGAGATTTGTCGATCTAAATCTGATACGATAGAAATGTCATTACCGTCTCCAACGAGAACGGCACCGTTTGAGGCTAAGTATTGTGATGCGTCACGATAAGTAGTCCATTCTGCCTTTTTACTGATATGATATAAATCATAACCCTTGTGAGAGGTAAGTTGACGGATAATCTCACTTGAACCGTTAAATAACATGGACCTAGCAGCAAGATGTGCAGCAGTGTCGTTTGGTGTGATAAATTCTTCTACATTCGCATGCTCAAAGGCTTTCAAATGTTTGGAATCTAAAACCTCACATATCGTATAGATGCTTTTGTTATGCTGATTGCCAATTTGCTCTAATACAGAAGCGATTAGCAGGGTAACACCATCTGATTCTGACGTTTTTTTCGCACCATCTTGGGCAAATACCATGATGGACTTACATGATAGAAGATTTGCTTGATAGAGGGTTTCTTCAACCGCGGGATCCCCACTAACAAATTCAACCCGTTCGTGTAAGATGGGTATTTTTGCTAATTGCTCATCAACGATAACGATATGAATATCCTTGAATGTATGAAGAAGTTCTTGAAGAGCGATCCTAGTTCGATTTGTCCAATTAACCAAAATGATATGGTCAGTTGCTGTCACTTTCATTTTCCCTTCCTCCTTTAACCTCTTCCGAAGACTTAACGCTTCAATAATTTTGCCGATTACAACTGTCATTAAGCCGATGCCGATGACATATAAAAACATTGCAAATATTTTTCCTTGTACTGTTGTAGGAGAGATATCACCATATCCAACAGTCACAACAGTCGTCATCGTCCACCATAAACCTTCAAATGCACTTGTAAAAACATCAGGCTCTAAATAATTGATAAAAAAGCTACTAAATAAAATCAAAGAAGTAGTAGCAAAAAATAACGTCCAATTACTCATTTTAATTGCATTGATCCAAATCCGTTTAAAAAATAGCAAAATGCCACTCCCCATTTATAATGTTATGTTAGTATCTTAACATAGACCTACAGTTCTTAAGCAACTGAAAAACCGGAAAAAATTTAGTGATAATGTGAAATTAATGGATGGTGAAGTCATGTATTTAAAAAAAATCACACTGTTAAAAGAAAATATATCTAGCTTTCATTCTTATCCATTCTCTATCCCTGTATTTAAAGAGTTAAACGAGTTAAACTTTAAAAGCACGGTAACATTTTTTGTTGGAGAGAATGGATCAGGAAAATCAACACTACTTGAAGCAATTGCAACTCAAATTGGGTTTAATAAAGCGGGTGGAAGTCAGAATAATTTCTTTGAAATAGAGGATACGGTGTCATCCTTAGCGGGTTACCTAAGATTATCATGGCTCCCTAAAATTTCAAACGGCTTCTTCTTAAGAGCGGAGACATTTTATGATTTTGCTTCTTATTTAAACGAATTACAACGAGAAAACCCAAGCATTAACGTCTTCTCATCTTATGGGGGCAAATCATTACATGAGCAATCACATGGGGAATCCTTTCTTTCTTTATTTAAAAACCGGTTTGGAAAAAAAGGAATTTATTTACTAGATGAACCTGAGGCAGCTCTTTCACCAGCGCGTCAGCTTGCGTTATTAAAAGTCATTCATGACCTTGAGCAGGAAGGTGCCTCACAATTTATTATTGCTACACACTCACCAATTCTGTTAGGGTATCCCAATGCAACGATCTTACATTTTGATGGTTCGATCCATGAAATAGACTATGAGGATACAGAGCATTATCAGCTAACAAAATATTTTCTAAATAATAGGGAAGGGATGCTCAATAAGCTTTTGAATGATACAGATTGAATTCTGAACAGATGTGTTGTGGTCCTAGGTTTTAAAAAAATGGGTGTGTATCAAAGTGATACCATCCATTTTAAGAACTTGGACCATACTAGTTTTTCTATATTTGCTCCACGTCTTTCTTCAGCTTAAAGAGTTTTTCTTTTGCACTAGTGCTAAGTGAATACCCTTTTTGTACTTTTTTACTATCTCCCTTTTCTATACCTTCTAATTGAAGACTTAGTCCAGCTGTATAATCTGTTAGTAATTTGGTGATATAGTTTTGAAGGTCGTTTAATTCCTTGTTTTCGGTTATAGGATCGTTAAGGATTTTACTTACTACAATTAAGGTTTCTTCATGGGCGATACTCATTGCTTCAATTGCACCTTCAAGTTCATCATATTTCTGTTGTTCTTCTAATAACAAATCCAACTCTTTCATAATTTGGCTAGACAGTTGAACATTTCGCACAAACTCAGTAAATATTTCTTTTTCATTATTAGATAATTCGATTGGTAGGTTTGGCTGTTTTTGATTAACGTTATTATCTCTTGTAATTTCTTCATCGTTATTATTTGTTAGGAAGGTTATTAGTACAAAAGCCAGTGAAAAAATGAAAAGAAGGTAAAACGGGATAGATTTCATGAAATTTTCCTCCTATGCTTGTCATATGTTCCATTAATATCTATGAATGAAAACTAGTAAATATGTGTTTATTATAAGGGTATTTATTTTGTATGATGGTTAATTAAAATAAAAAAATGAAAGAAACACATTATTTTTTGGTGGTTTTACGAATAGTGAGATCAACATTATATGTTACGATACAAATTGTGAAGTGATTAACCACTCTATCCATTATTTTTTCCGCTTGGGGAGGAGACTTTTAAATGAAATTACGTGTATCAGCAGTTCAATATCATCTACACACAATAGACAGCTTTAAAGAATTTGAAGCACAAGTTACCCATTATGTAAAAACAGCTGCAGAATTTAATACTGACTTTATCCTCTTTCCAGAGTTTATAACAACACAATTAATGTCGATAGATAATCAAAATGTTTTCCAAACGATTCAACATCTACCACAATATACTGAGCTTTATTACAACTTGTTTTCATCACTAGCAAGAGAAACGGGGACACACATTATCGGAGGTACCCATGTAATCGAAGATAATGGTCGCTTATATAATGTAGTCCATATGTTCTATCCGGATGGTAGAATTGCAAAGCAACCAAAACTTCATATTACACCAACAGAAGTAGATGAATGGAATATCACTCCTGGTGACGGGTTACAAGTTTTTCATACCATTAAGGGTACTGTCGCTGTATTAACATGCTATGATATTGAGTTTCCTGAAATTGTCCGTATGGCTAGGGCAATGGGAGCTGATGTTATCTTTTGTCCTTCATGTACCGATGATTCGCATGGCTTTAACCGTGTTAGATATTCCTGTCATGCTAGAACTATCGAGAATCAAGTATATGTTGTAACAACTGGGACTGTGGGCGCTTTACCGACAGTTGATTTTATGAGAGCAAACTACGGTCAAGCCGCAGTGATTACACCAAATGATATACCATTCCCACAGCGTGGCATTATGATTGAAGGCGATATTAATAACGACATGATAGTGACAGCTGACCTAGATTTAGAACTTCTTTATGAAGTTCGTGAAAAAGGATCTGTTACAACATGGCGTGATCGACGTGTTGACCTGTATCCTGACTTTGAACAGTTAGTAAAAGCAAAACCTGAGATGATCGGTTAATAGAAAGGGGTGTTTTTCGTGTATAGAAAAGAATTATATCTCTACCATAAAGACACACCGATTAAAGTGATTGTTCGTAACTACAACAAAGATGACTTCCAAGCATTAATTGATATTCAAAGAAAAAGCTTTCCACCACCTTTTCCTTCTGAGCTTTTATGGAATGAGGAGCAATTGACGAACCACATCACACTATTCCCAGAAGGGGCACTTTGTGTTGAGATTGATGGTGAGTTAGCGGGTTCAATGACGGGACTATTAGTCGACTTTAATCCTAGTAATCCAATTCATACATGGGAAGAAATTACCGATAGCGGTTATATCCGCAATCATAATCCTGGGGGAAATACATTATATGTAGTTGATATTTGTGTTAAACCTTCCTACCGTATGCTTGATTTAGGAAAACTATTAATGCAATCAATGTATGATGTTGTTCTTCACAAAGGACTTGATCGATTATTGGGTGGGGGAAGAATGCCTGGGTATCACAAAGTTTCAAATGAAATGTCACCAGAGGACTACGTAGAGAACGTGTTAAGTGGAGAAATGAGAGATCCCGTCATTTCGTTCCTGCTTCGGTGCGGTAGAACGCCTGTTACACTTGTAGAAAACTATCTAGAAGATGAAGAATCACTTAATTACGGATTCTTAATGGAATGGAAAAATCCCTTTAAAACGTTTAAGGAGGAGTAAATTATGGAGTATGTTCAACTCAAAAATATAAATGATCCGTTATTTGCACAAATGCACAAATTAATGCAAAAAATCTTTCCAAAAGAAGAAGTCCTTGACTTTGATTTATGGAAAGAGCCTTTAGAAGATCCTTCGATTCGTATGTTTGTGGCTGTACAGGAAGGAAATGTAGTGGGAGCAACTGAATACCGTTATTACCCAGATACAAATATTGCAATGACTGATTTTACTATCATAGGTCAAGAAGGTCTTGGGATTGGCAAGTTCTTAGCAAATAAACGTACGGAAGATTTAAATCAATTGGCACATGGAACAGAGATCATTGGAATGTTTGCTGAAATTTATAATCCATATATGGTTGAGAATTTTACATTTGGTGGCGTAACCGTTATGAACCCATTTGTTAGACGTGAAGTATTATCACATCTTGGTTACCAAAAGCTAAATTTTTCGTATGTTCATCCTTCTTGGTTAAATGATGGTGAAGCTGTACATGGACTAGATTTGTGTTTTCTACCATTTAAATCTGGTGTGACTTCATTAGAAGGGAAATTTATTGCGAAGTTTTTAAAAACGTATTATACTGTTCTACCGAATAAACCAGTAGAATGGCTGCAAATGATAGATCACCTCGAAAGTCGGGAAGAAGTGGAGTTGCAACCAATTTAAAATATATACTTATATACCTACTTAAGCGTGTTTAGTAGGTATATTTTTTTTGAAATGGTAGAATAGTCATAATACTAAAATCTGATGGATGTGTAAAAATATGAAATCAAACTGGCAATCAATTCTCCGTCAATATCGAAAGGATATCTCTAAGCAACGTAATAAATCTCGTTTTATTTCTTTTGAAAACTACGAAAAGGACTCTACATATTCTAATTTTACAGAAGACCCAGGAATTTTATTTATTCATACAGGCGCAATTGGCTATCAAATTGGTGAAGATGAATTTAGATCGTTGAGGCAGGGGGAGCATTTGTTTTATCCAAAGGGAGTGACTTTAACTTTCGAGATAAAAGAAGACACATTTTGTACTCGCTTTGATCTAAAAAGAGTGATTGTTGAACAATTTATCGAATTACTCAAGAACTATGGGAGCTACCCTAAATCTATGGATCAACAACCAAACAGGCTATGTATATTTCAGCAGACACGGTCAGAAGCTATCGATGAACTACTAGAAGAGCAGGTCCATCAATATTTTGAATTAAACAAGGATCACGATTTTTTTATTAGCCAATCTCTGTGTAAAATCATGTATCATATATTTCCGGATGAACATATGCTTTCAAAAATTGTTTATCTGATTGAAACACCATTTTATCCAGAGGCAATTCAAGAAGTTGAGAGCTATATAATTGAGAATTACCATCAGCCACTTCGTATGAAACAATTGCTTGAGGTAGCGATGGTTAGTGAATCAAATTTAAGCAGATTATATAAAAAGTATTTTGGTATGTCTCCAATGGAAAGATTAACGACGATTCGGATGGAACAAGCAGCTCAATTGCTACGGAACTCCTCGACAACGATAACTGAAGTGGCTGTTCAAGTAGGCTATCAAAGTATGTCAGCGTTTGTTCAACAATTCAAGAAAAAATTTGGGTTATCGCCAAAGCGATTTCAATCTTCTCATTCGTAACATACTATACAAAAGAAAAAAATTACATAGAGGACGTGACATTTAAATGAATCTTAAAGTACTTAAAGGACAGCATCATGTTTCAGCGATAACGGGAAATGCAAAGAAAAACTATCATTTTTACACGAAAATCCTTGGACTAAGACTTGTTAAAAAAACAGTGAATCAAGATGATACATCTGTATATCATTTATTTTATGCTGATGAACGAGGAAACCCAGGTACAGACTTAACATTTTTTGAAATTCCACGCGCAGGCCAAACACATTTTGGTACAAACAGTATTTCCGCAACCTCCTTACGTGTTCCAGCAGATGCTTCTTTAGATTATTGGAAAAAACGTTTTGAAGAATATGGAGTAGAACATGATGGAATATCTCAGCAAACTGGCCGCACAACTTTAGCATTTAGGGACTTTGAAGGTCAAAGAATGATCCTTGTTTCTGATGAACATAACATCGGAGTACAAGGTGGTAAGGCGTGGGATGAGAGCCCGGTACCAACAGAACACGCGATATATGGTCTAGGACCTGTTCATTTGACTGTATCGCAAATTGGTAAAACGATAACAGTATTAACTGATGTATTAGGTTTTAGAAAAAAAGGTACATATACCATTGGTCAAAGTGAGATTATCGTGTTCGAAACGGGTGAAGGTGGTACAGGTGGAGAAATCCATCTTGAAGAACGAACTGATTTACCAGTAGAGAGGCCAGGCAGAGGTAGTGTACATCATGTAGCTTTTAGAGTTGAAGATGAAGAAGAGCTACGTAAATGGGTAGATCACCTTAAACAATTGAGAATTCCAAGTTCAGGGTTTGTTGAACGCTACTATTTCAAATCATTGTATTTCCGTGAGCCAAACGGAATATTGTTCGAACTAGCTACAGACGGTCCAGGTTTTGAAGGTGATGAGCCATTCGAGGAACTTGGAAAAAATCTAGCGCTACCACCATATTTTGAGGATAGAAGAGAAGAAATTGAAGCCAAGTTAGAACCTTTAGATACCAATGAATAAAAATAGTAACCAGAATAACAGCGTGTAAAATATAAACAATACATGTAGAGGATAGGTTCAAAAGGGATTCATCCTATTGATTTTCATATCATTCCAAGAGTATTTTTATTCCTCTACTTATTTCTTTAAACAGGGATTAAAATGGATAGTGTGAAAAAAGTCACGACAAAACTCCTCATTCCATGCTATCCTAGCTATATACAACTTTGTGAGGTGAAGATTATGCAACTTACAGTAGAAAAAAATTTTGAACAGACTAAAGAAGACAAAAAAGTGCCATCAACCTATTCAAGGACAAATCCATTTCAAGCGAGAGTTCTCGAAAATATAAATTTAAATGGAGCTGGCTCTAGTAAAGAAACAAGGCATATTGAGTTATCGTTAAAAGAATCAGGACTTTCCTATAATCCGGGTGATTGCCTTGGTATTATCCCTGAAAACGATCCTGAACTAGTAGCTGCCCTTCTTGATGAAATGAAGTGGGATGCACAAGAGGCCGTAACAATTAATAAACAAGGTGATACACTTCCACTGAAAGAAGCGCTGACAACACATTTTGAAATTACATTATTAACGAAAAAAGTGCTACAGCTTGCCGCTGCATTAACAGAAAACGAGGAGTTACAAAGGCTTGTTTCTGTTGAAAAAGTGGCCCAACTAAAGGAATATATCGACGGGCGTGATTTCCTTGACTTGTTACGTGATTTTGGCCCTTGGAATGCGACTGCCCAGGAAATTGTGTCTCTTTTAAGAAAGATGCCGCCACGCCTATATTCAATAGCAAGCAGTTTTACCGCAAACCCTGGTGAAGTGCATCTAACGATCGGTGCTGTACGCTATACGGCACACGGACGCGATCGAAAAGGAGTTTGCTCTGTTTTATGTTCGGAACGTCTTCATGAAGGAGATACGATTCCGGTATTTATTCAACAAAATAAACACTTTAATCTACCAGATTCCGAAGATACAGACATTATTATGGTTGGACCAGGTACGGGCATTGCACCATTCCGTTCATTTATCCAGGAACGTGCAATGAATAGAGGAAAAGGTAGAGCGTGGTTATTTTATGGAGATCAGCATTCTGCGACGGATTTCTTATATCAGAATGAGTTAGAAAAATACCAAAAAGATGGTGTACTGACAAAATTAGATGCCGCCTTCTCCCGTGATTCGGATCAAAAAGTATATGTACAGCATAAAATGCTTGAAAACAGCAAGGAATTGTTTGAATGGCTAGAAAAGGGAGCATACTTCTATATTTGCGGTGATAAGCAATATATGGCGAAAGATGTCCACAACACGCTTATTGATGTAATTGAAAAAGAAGGTGTAATGACCCGGGAAGCAGCAGAAGCGTATCTAAATGATTTGCAGAAGCAAAAGCGTTACCAACGTGATGTGTATTAATAATTGGTAGCAGTGGCGCTTACTATTTATGTGTATTTTATCCCGCATTAACGGGCAGTAAGTCCCCCATTTTAAAACTTAGAGAATTCGAAGAAGTTTTGAAGTGGGGGAAACAAAAGGGTATCGAATTCTTACAACCGTTTTACTTTTATTGTTCACTATTCCTACTATCAATTAAACCTAGACGCTCGTTTTCATATTTAATTTTTAAATAATCCACATGTGGAACTACATCATCCCTGTAGAAAATCGTTAAACCACTATGTTCTTTAACATAGTCTCCATCCTTTAACCCATCCAGAGTTAATTTAAACTTTGATAGACCTCACCTACTTTTTTCATTGTAGCCAATTCGAACTCCACTTTTATTACGTTTTACCATTAATTTTTGAAGAAATTTACTAGCTTCCTCCGTTATGTGCACTGATAACACCTCATTTAAAGATAGTTTATCTATATTCCCTTTTAGGGGTCCCACCAACAAAGTTAAGATAACTGCATTTTGTTGGTGGGACCCCTTTTACGGATAGTGAATAAGAAAGCTTTACCCTAGGAAGTATAGAGATATGAGATACTTTCTAATTCCTATACTATTTACATTGTTATTATTTCAAACACCGCACAAAAGTAGTGCAGATGAATTGGTAACAGTGAAGTTAAATAATGACATTAAAGATACAAACGAGCTAACAGTTCAATTTAATGGAGATTATTTTTCGCTTGATTCAACCTTAACAATAAAAGAAGGAGTCGTATATAATCTTACTGAAAAAAATGGGCAACTTATTCTAAGTGGTGATAATGAAACGCTAGAGCTAGGTGACTCATTAGTTGTGCTGCCAGGAGAATATAACCAGGACCATTTCGTAGAAGTTAATGAAAGGCCTTATTTAGGGGCGTTTGAATTTACAATCGAAGAAGATGGGAACATTAGGCCAGTGAATCAATTGCCACTGGAGGATTATTTAAAAGGAGTGGTCCCATTTGAGGTATTTCCTACTTGGGGTATCGAAACATTAAAATCTCAAGCCTTGGCAGCAAGAACATATGCCGTGTCACACCTAAACAAAGTGATAGATGATACAATTTCCTATCAGGTCTATGGTGGCTACCAGTGGATGGATACAACAACACAAGCGGTAGAGGAAACGAAGGGAGAAGTTCTTACCTATAATAACAAGTTAATTGAGGCCTTTTATTCTGCTAGTAATGGTGGAATAACTGAAAATAATGCCCATGTATGGGGAGGGAAAGAAGTTAGCTATTACCCGATTAAAAATGATCCCTATGATCCAATTAATCCTTGGGAGTTTAAATTGCACAGTGCACAAGTTGTTTTAGAAGAGATAGATTGGGATAATGACTTAGGCTGGGAAGAAGCAACCGAAATGGATCAGGAACTAACCGGCTCAATGTCGCATTGGTTACAAAGAAATGGTTATCCTGGTGATATTAAAATACTTTCTATCTCCAATTTTACATTATCAGCAGAGAAACTTAATTCAAATAGATCCGTATCGGGTTCAATAAAAATTGACTTTTTACAGCGGTTATATGATGGAACCATACTACTGCAAGAATATGAGCTAAATGATGAAAAATTAAATAAAATACGGCCCCTTATTGGTGGTACTCAATTTAAAAGCTATCTCATCGACTCTCTTGAATTTAAGGATGGTATATATACGATGAAAGGAAAAGGATACGGACACGGTGTAGGAATGAGTCAATGGGGAGCGCATATAATGGGGCAGCTGGGAAAAAATTATAAAGAAATAGTGCAATTTTATTTTCCAGGGACTGAAATAACCAAGTATGTCAAATAGATATCATAAATAGAAAAAGTAGTCTAAATATTAACGTTAGACTACTTTTTTATGGAAACAAAAAGGTGAACCAGAATTATCTGGTGTTCACCTTTAAAAAGTGTATTTAAACGGTTGAATTCCTAATGTAAAAATGCTAAAATTAATTGTATTTTACCCTAAAAATGTAAAATTAGTAAAAATATATCTATTTTAATTTTACAGTATTTTCTTTAGTTTGTCAAACCTATTTTAAGGAGTGTTTGAATGGCAGAACAAAATAAGGATTGGGTAGTAGAAGAAGATAGGATTGCACAGATTCTAGAGGAAATTAAAAAAAAGATGAAATATTTAGAGCACAGCACCGGTGGTTTAAAAGAGGATATTATTGGACTCAGAAATACGTTTTGGGATGATATTAGAGTTAATCTAGACGAACCAAATGAAAGGGCAGAAACATTTTCAAGTATTAAACAACAAGCGGAAATTCTTTCTGAACGCGAAAGAAGTCATAGACTGTTTCATAAACAACTTAAGACTTTAGTAAGGTTAAAGGATTCACCTTATTTTGGTCGAGTGGATTTTTTAGAAAAGGGAGAAAGAAATACTGATAAAATTTACCTTGGAATTGCTTCCTTGATGGATGAACATGATGAGAATTTTTTAATTTATGACTGGCGTGCCCCTATTTCTAGTTTGTATTACGATCATACTCCAGGTAATACTAGCTATAAAACAATGGAAGGCACAATAGAAGGGATAATGGAGCTAAAACGCCAATTTATCATTCGTCGTGGTCAAATGAAAAGTATGTTTGATACAGGTGTAACAATTGGAGATGAGTTATTAAAAGAAGTTCTTAGTAATAATTCGGATACGCAAATGAAAAGTATTGTTGTTACGATTCAAAAAGAACAAAATCAAATTATTCGGAATGAGGGTAGTACGTATCTAATAGTACAGGGTGTCGCAGGTAGTGGTAAAACATCCGCAGCTCTCCAACGTGTTGCATATTTATTATATCAACATCGAACCGTATTGAGCTCTAAAAACATTATGCTATTTTCACCGAATCCTTTGTTCAACAGCTATGTTTCAACAGTTCTACCAGAGCTTGGTGAAGAAAATATGGAACAAACAACCTTTCAAGAATATTTAGAATATCGAATTGGAGATTATTTTTATATTGAAGACCCATTTACACAGATGGAGTATTTGTTAACTAACTCAAGTGATAGCCGTGAGTACGACATAAGTTTAAGTGCTATTAGGTATAAAGCAAGTCTTGATTTTAAGGAAGTTATTGATGAGTATATTGGCTCATTAGCAAAGAGTGGGTTGTCCTTTAATGACTTGAAGTTTAAAGGTGAAACATTCATTTCGGCTGATGAGATTACCAGTTATTTCTACTCTTTACGTTTGGATATTTCAATTCCTAATAGAATAACCCTTGTAGTTGAATGGTTATTAAATGAATTATCCATTAAAGAAAAACAAGAACGTAAAAAGGATTGGGTAACCCTAGAGAGTGAACTTCTTGATCGGGAAGATTATTTAAAAATCTTTAAGAAGCTCCAAAAACAAACAAGATTTTCAGAAGACACCTTTGATGACTTTGATCGTGAGCAAAAATTAATTGCAAAAGTTATAGTATCACGATATTTCAAACCTTTAAAGGACTACGTAAAAGAACTTGAATTTATCGCTGTAGATCGTACCTATCTGCAATTATTCAACACATATACACCGAAGAACAATCACAACGTTCCTGAAAATTGGCAGGATATTTGTAAACGAACGTCCTCAAAGCTAATGAATAATGAATTGGCATTTGAAGATGCAACACCATTTCTGTACTTCCAAGATCAACTAGAGGGACAGAAATCGAATTCATTCATTAGGCACCTGTTTATCGATGAAGCACAAGATTACTCACCATTCCAACTTGCATATATCAAACAACTTTTCCCTAAAAGTAAAATGACAATTCTTGGCGATGTGAACCAAGCTATCTATCCACACTCAATAAATGCGCCAACACTATTGTCATCCGATTTATATCAATCAGAAAAAGTCGAAAAAATTACGCTAACTCAAAGCTACCGTTCAACAAAACAAATTATTAATTTTTCCAAAGAAATACTTGAAGGTGGTGAATTAATCAAACCCTTTAACAGAACAGGAAATAAACCTACACTTAGAGAGTTTGAAAAAAAGGCAGAACACAAAGAAATGCTATTAAAACAAATAACTCGTCTGCAAGAAGATGGGCATGAAACGATTGCGATTATCTGTAAAACTGCAAAAGAGAGTAAGGAGGTATTCGAAGACTTAAAGGATCATTTGGCTATTCGCCTTATGAAAAAGGATACTTCTACCTTTGAAAAAGGACTATTAATCCTTCCGACGTATTTAGCAAAAGGAATTGAGTTTGATGCGGTTATCATTTATAATGCATCCGACAAACAATATCATGGAGATTATGAACGGAATCTCTTTTACACCGCTTGCACACGTGCAATGCATGAATTACATCTTTTTTCCTTAGGGCCAAGGAGTAGGTTTTTTACTAAAATTGATTCAGATTCATATGAGTTGTTGTAAAGTGAAACTAACAATTAGTGGGGGATTAGCTGCTCCCTTAAGCGTGGGTTAAATACGAAAAGCAGTCTTTCATCAGACTGCTTTTTGGCTTTAGACATATAGTTTTTCTTTCACACTGTTCATAATTGCAATAACATTGTTCATCCAGTGATTATTTAAACCTTCTTTATCATTTGTTGCATTGGTAGGTGCGTATTTTTGCTGAATTTCCGTTATTGTTTCTTTGCCATTGTCTACATATTTCATTTTTAAATAAGCGGCTTTGAATTGGATACTATCCTCAACCGAGATGAATTTTTGCCATTTTGTACCTCCTAGAACTGTTTCTTCACAGCCTAGGTTTGGGTAATCTGCTCCAAAAATCTCTTGATAATTGCCAGGCATACATATCATTCCACCAATATTATTCCACGGCGCACCTGCAATATCGGATTGACCCCAACCTGTTTCTTGTGCAGCGACTGCAACAAGAAAGACTGGATCAATTTCGTTTTTTTCTGCAGCTTGTACAAAAAGATCTCCTAAGCCCTTAAATTCTCCAGATAATGATTGGTCTAATTCTTCACCTGTAATTGTTGTAGTGTTCGTAACTTTATAGCTAGGGGAAACCCTTTTGTTCGTTTCTGATGTTGCTTCCATTTTATTTTCTAGCTTTTTGACCTTACTAATCTTTGTTTCTTGGGGTATAGTATGTTTATAAGAAAGTGAGAAACTCACTGTAATAAATAGTAGAAAACTAGTTATGAACAGAAAGGCTTGACGGTGTTTCTCATTTTTGAAGATATTCACTAGTCATCCCTCCAGTTAATCATGTAGACTTAGGCAAGCTTAACATATTAATATTACAAAGTAATTACACACAGCTATCAAGTTTGTGTTGCAATCTTGAAAAGGGTAATTAGCATATTTTTTTGAAAGCGCTGTTTTGGTTTATACTATAGGGGATATCTAGTCCTTGGAACAAGATATAAGTAAATTATTAAAGGAATAAATTAACTCTTATTTTTTGAAGGAGTAGTAGTAAAATGAATCCAATCAAGGATCATCTTAAAGAAAATTTAAAGGTTATTTTTGTCGGTTTTAATCCGAGTATTCGTTCAGCGGAAACTGGTCATCATTTTGCCAATCCAAACAATCGTTTTTGGACGATATTGTATAAAGCAGGCTTAACACCTAGAAAATTAGATACGACTGAGGATTATAAGCTAATAGAATTAGGCTATGGTTTAACAAATATTGTCCCAAGACCAACAAAGGCTGCAGACGAAATAACAAAGGAAGAATATATCATCGGTCGAGAAGAACTAAAGAGAAAGATCGCTCACTATAAACCAAAAATCATTTGTTATGTAGGAAAAGGTGTTTACCAGGAATTAAGTGGTAAGAAAAAGCAACCATGGGGTGTTCAGGAAACATCGGTTGTGGAAGATACGGTAGATTTCGTTGCACCTTCATCAAGTGGGTTGGTAAGAATGAAAATCGATGAGATTGTTGAGATTTATAGAGGTTTAACGAAGATTTTGTGATTTGGGTTGGCAGCTACGTTGGAATTTACAAAATAGCCAACTCAAATCGCGAAACAGATGGTGGAAGAATTTCTAAATACTCGTCCAAAACAATAAAATACTTGTCCAAGAACCACAAAATACTTGCTTGAGAACGATAAATTCTTATTTGGGAACGTATGCTGCGTGAGAATGGCTCAATCACCTTTACCTATCTCAAGCTTCAACAAACTTTATTTCAATCTACTTTTAATCACAAAGGAGCGCATTCATTAAATGACTAAACTACTCATTGCAGACCGCGACCATAATGAACGAATTGGCATTGGGTGGTTAGTGTCATCCTATTCGCTTCCATTTGAAAAAGTATTACTGTGCGATAATTTTGAAGATATGGTATCAACAATTGAAAATGAATTACCTGATGTTGTCTTTATTGAATTGGATATGATACCTAAAGCACAATGGCATAGCTTTAAAGTTCAGGTAAGCAGGTATGTTAAACAAATTGTTGTCACAACAACAGAAGCAACTTTTGATCGTGCTATGCAAGCGATTGAAATTCAAGCTATCAATCTATTAGTAAAACCACATTCGCCTGATTTAATTAAGAAAACCCTTCAAAAATGCTTACAAGGAGAACGAGAACTTACCCATTTATTGTCAGTAAAAACACAGATAAGTTCGGAAGATGTTACATACCAATCTCTTTTTATAGACAGTGAAAGACCAGTTACTCCTTATCAACTTTGTGTTATGCAAACTGAAAATAGGGACTCATTAAGTCACCTGAGATCGTATTTAGAAGAGTTCGAGTTTCATTTTCGACCATCGATTTTACCGTTAAGTGATCTGATCATTTGTGTCTTTCCTGAAGAAGTACTACTTGTTAAACAAGAGGTAAATCGACTTTTTCAAACATGGAACGAGAAGTACGGAGATCCACTAGCTATCGTCTATCATTCTATACCAACAAATCAACAATCACTTCACACTATGTATATACAATCTAAACGAGCGTTAGAGTTAACCTTTTACAAGGGCTATAGACAAGTCATTTTGCTTGATAGAGATTGGGAATGGGACTTGATTGATCCGTTTTTGAATCCTACTGAACAAAGGGATTGGGTTGAAATGCTTCATAATGATAATCCAGAACAAATTAAAACCTGGATGTATCAAGAATTTCTAAGAGTCAAGGAACCCTACCCAGAACCAGGATTAATCCGGACAAGATTAACAAGTATTTTAGCACAGGTTCGTAGATTCATGAAAACCTATCAGCTGGATAAAAGCGAATATGAACGCTCCTACCATCAGGTGTTTGAAACAATTCTCTATAATCCGGTTCTCTATCGAATTGTCCAAGATATCCTACTTTTTATTTATCAGCTTTTAAGGGGTGTAAAAAAACAACAAGAGTTATCAAAGGTAGATGTAATAGAACGCGGTATTTTATATATAGAAACACATTTTCGTGATCGGAATTTATCGTTACAAAAGGTAGCCCAATTCGTTGATCGTAGCCCGGCCTATTTTAGTCATCTCCTTGTAAAAAAGCATGGAATGCCACTCAGCCAACTCATAACCAGTCTTAGAATAAAGGAAGCAAAAAAATTATTGCGAGAATCACAGTTAACCATTCAAGAAATTGCAACCGAGACAGGCTTTGGAAATGCAAACTATTTTAGTCGGATTTTTAAAGAACAGACGGGAGCCACGCCAAGTAATTATCGGAAATATGGATTAAACATCGAAACGAAATAAGATGTAGGTAACCAGCTTGGATGATCCAAGCTTTTTTCTTTTTAGACGTTTTTTAAATGATGAAAGCCAAATTCTTATGTGCACCGTCTAATTAGTATAATGAGAATTGAAGTAGGTGATTTAGATTATTAAGTTAGTTAAAAAAGCCCAAAAGGGGAATGAAAAAGCGTTCTTAGAATTGTATCAAATGTACGAAGAGGACATTTATAGAACTGCTTTTGTATATTTAAAAAATCAAGAGGAAGCGCTTGATGTTGTACAAGAAACCGCTTATCGCTCTTTTAAGTCAATTAAGAATGTAAAAGAACCGGAGTACTTTAAAACATGGCTTATACGAATAACCATTAGTTGCTCAATCGATCTGTTAAGACAGCGTAAAAAAATCGTGCATCTTAACCAAGATTATCAGGAAGTTATTTCAGCAAAGCAAGAGGAGGAGGATATTCCACTTTCACTAACCTTGAGAGATTTAATCGAGTTTTTAGGAGAACAAGAAAAAGAGGTAATTATCCTTCGATATTATCATGATTATACAATTAAAGCGATTGCAGATTTGCTAGAACTTCCTTTAGGAACGGTGAAAACGATATTATACCGCTCATTGAAAAAATTAAGACAACAAGTAAAGGAGGTTCAGCTGTATGAGTAATAAAATTAAAAGTGAGATCAATAAAATCCCAATTCCACCTGGTCTCCACAAAAAAAGCATAGCAGGTGTTCAACAAGCAAAACTTGAACAAAGAAAAAAATTTGGAGTCTTTACTAATAGGAAAAAAATTCTAGCAGCCGTGTTAGCAGGTCTATTACTATTTTCAGCAACTTTTTTCCATACAGAGGTTTTAGCAGCAGTTAAAAGGGCTCTTCAATTTGTCCCGGGACTAGGGCTTATTCATGAGGAAGAAATGCCAGTTGAAAGATATATCCTTCAAAAACCAGTAACGCTAGAGCTGGATAATGGAAGGATCATGGTTACAGGAATGATGATCGATGAAAAAATGACATTGATAAATGTAGTGGGATATGATACTCCATTACGCCAAAATATAAAAATAGTAAATGAAAAGGGAAACGAATATAAAGAATTCTCTATTCCTAGTTCCCAAACACTTTCTGGTAGTAAAGAATGGATAGCATCATACTGGCATGATGGAAAGCTCGATATTACTGAAGAGGCACAAATTATCCTTGAAGGAAAACAAGATATAATTATTCCATTAACACTTGAAAAAGCAAAATCATATGAAAGCTATACAGATATGGGTGAAATATCTACCATAAATAGTGTAGAAATAGTTGCGATACCACAAAGAGTTGCTGATAAATTAAGAATTAGTTTGATATCGCAACATCCAAAGGATTTTAGGATTTCGGATTATGGACTCTTTCCTATGTATGCACGTGAACAGATGATTTCCGTCCAAGATAGCGTTGGTAAGGAGTATGAAATCGAGAATTCACCTGGGATTTCCGCACCTGTTAGTGAGTTCTACTTTCAATTAGCAGAAAATGAAGTAGAAAACTATGTGATTACATTACCTGAAATTTATGTGGTATATTCTGATGAACAGAAAGTTACCTTACCGATTCCTGAAACTGAGGCTGATTTAAACGAAAGCTTTACACTCTCAGGTTTTCCAGTACAACTAACAAAAGTTGAACGGATCGAAGAAGACAGGGTTAGAGTATATGTTGATGTTCAATTTGATGAACAAAATGATAAGCAGTTACGCAATTTCAGGATAAAGGAAATGGGCCATATGGTGAAGGTTAGTGATGGTACTGGAGAAATACTTTACCTTGAATTCGATATTGAACCTATAAGGAAGAAAATAAAAGTAACATTCCAACAACCTGAAGTAATTTTGAAAGGACCATGGAAGTTTGAATTTCCGGTAGAACGATATTTTTTAAAATAGGGAATAACTGCTATAGAGCTACAACTATTGTGGCTCTGTTCTTTATTAAAAGAAAAAGTTAAAGCGTGGTTGCAAAAAGTAAAAGTAATACGGAACGGGTATATGTCCTATAAGTGAAAAACAACGGTTGTTTTAGAACTAGTTGACTGTTGCTTATCTTCTGTGTAACCTTCGACAATGACTTTATCATTGAAAATTTCAACTTGTAAGTAGTCGCACCCATTAAATAATTCAAGTGCATCTTTTTTACGGATATCTATTACAGGCTTTGTCGTTTCTTTTAAAACACGTTTAGAAACGGTGTTATCCTTTCTGCTTCTTGTAGATTTTGAAATTTAATAATCTCAGGGTAATGAATTTCACAGTAATATCCAACTAGTTTTTGATCAGTCAAATCATAGACTGGTTTTAAGCTTTTTACTTTGTTATCTCTTTTCATACAGTATAAACAATATTTACTTCGGTCAATTGTCATATTATCACCTAAAGGTTACAGTAGGATGAAATGTATTTATTTTACTCCATAATTTTAAGCAAATCACCAGGTATATCTATACCATATTTGAATTTATTCAAAATACTGTTATAATATAAATAAGATAACATAAAATAAAAAAGAACGGTAAGTGCGCTAACACCTACCGTTTGGCATAATAGAAGTTTTCTCTAAGGGAGAATCCTTTAAAACCAATATTCTTTAAAAAAATCACCCTAAGTTGCTAGGCTCAAGGGTGATTTTTTTTTGTCTTTATGAAAGGCCAAGATTGCAATGATCAACATTCCGAATCCTATCATCAAACTCAAAGCTTGATAAACTTCCATACTCTCTCACCCCCTAAAAGGGGTAAAAGCACTCTCACCCAAGAACATATTTCTATTATACCTATCTACATTATACCATATCGAATAGCAAGAAACCCATGTTTATAAGGATTTTAATTGGTTTTATAAAGTTTCCTTTTATCTAGTGCCTGGTTCTCTTTGGGAAAAATAATCTATATTTACATCAAAGATTAATGATAATTTATTTAGCACTTCCATGTCTGGTGTTCTTCTTTTATTGTTCTCGTAACGACTAATACTATTTGAACTCATACCCAATTTCTTAGCAAGTTGAGATTGTGTAATATTTTTTGAATGTCGTAGTTGTCTAATCTTATAGCCATAGGTATCTATTTTCATTATTCTTCCTTTGTATCGAACTCATAATGACTCATACTCTGTTATAATTTTATAAAATGTATTTTTTTTAAGATTTAGCATTTTTTGCTTAATAACAGTAAAAAACCGAAAAAAAATATCATTATCTAAATATTTTATAGGAATATTATTGAAAGCGCTTTATTACTAATAATTAATCTATAAATAGTATAGAAATTTGAATCTTCGTTATCTATTTATCATCCCCATACTCACGTTACACTTAAACTATCAGAAAAATATAAAAAAAGGGTGATAACAATGCAAACGAATGAAACTAAAAAACGAAAAATAGAAAATTATAGTGGTTCTGAGCTACATGCAAAGGGATGGATTCAAGAAGCCGCACTTAGAATGTTAATGAACAATCTAAATGAGGATGTTGCAGAACGTCCGGAAGATTTGGTTGTGTATGGTGGGATTGGAAAGGCTGCACGTAATTGGGAAAGTTATGATTCGATAGTGAAAACGCTTCTACATTTGGAAAATGATGAAACACTACTTGTTCAATCAGGTAAGCCTGTTGCCGTTTTTAAAACACATACAGATGCACCAAAAGTTTTAATCGCAAATTCAAATCTCGTTCCAGCATGGGCAAACTGGGATCATTTTAATGAACTTGATAAAAAGGGATTAATGATGTATGGCCAAATGACTGCAGGAAGCTGGATTTACATCGGAAGCCAAGGAATTGTCCAAGGAACATATGAGACATTTGCCGAATGTGGACGTCAGCATTTCAACGGAACATTAAAAGGGACAATTACATTAACGGCTGGACTAGGTGGTATGGGTGGAGCTCAGCCTTTAGCGGTCACATTAAATGATGGCGTTTGTATTGCAATTGAAGTTGATCGTACGCGAATTCAGCGTCGTTTAGATACGAAGTATTTAGATACAATGACAGAAAACCTAGATGAAGCTATTCAAATGGCATTAGAGGCCAAACGTGCAGGAAAACCGTTATCAATTGGGCTTTTAGGAAATGCTGCAGAACTACTACCAATGATGGTTGAAAAGGGCTTTGTACCTGATATATTAACAGATCAAACCTCATCACATGATCCGCTCAATGGTTATACGCCAGATGGGATGACGTTAGACGAAGCAGCAGAATTAAAGAGTCGTTTACCGAAAGTCTATGTTGAGAAGGCAAAGCTGAGCATTGCGAAACATGTTCGTTCGATGCTTGAGATGCAAAAGCTTGGTGCAGTTACATTTGATTACGGAAATAACATTCGCCAGGTAGCAAAAGACGAAGGCGTTGAAAATGCATTTGATTTTCCTGGATTTGTTCCAGCCTATATTCGCCCGCAATTCTGTGAAGGGAAGGGTCCTTTCCGTTGGGTAGCATTATCTGGAGACCCTGAGGATATTTATAAAACAGATGAAGTGATTCTTCGTGAATTTAGTGACAATGAGCATTTATGTAAATGGATTAAAATGGCACAGGAAAAAATTCAATTCCAAGGACTTCCTGCCCGAATTTGTTGGCTAGGTTACGGTGAAAGAGCAAGATTTGGAAAAATCATCAATGACATGGTAGCAAGTGGGGAGCTAAAAGCACCAATAGTTATCGGACGTGACCATCTGGATTCAGGCTCTGTTGCTTCACCTAACCGTGAGACAGAAGCGATGAAAGATGGTAGTGACGCAGTCGCTGACTGGCCAATCTTAAATGCTCTGATTAATAGTATTGGTGGAGCAAGCTGGGTATCTGTCCATCATGGTGGTGGTGTAGGAATGGGTTATTCCCTTCACGCAGGAATGGTTATTGTAGCAGACGGTACGAAAGAAGCAGAAAAACGACTTGAACGTGTTTTAACAACAGATCCAGGTATGGGTGTTGTACGCCACGCAGACGCTGGCTATGACTTAGCCATTAAGACAGCGAAAGAAAAAGGAATCAAGATTCCGATGCTAGATTAGTAATAATAAGATTTAAGAAAGGAGCTTCGAGATGATACAAAAACCAATCTTTATTCGTCATGCTAACCAATTAATTACCTTGAAAAATAGTTCTAGCGCGCCTCTAAAGGGTAACGAAATGAATGAACTTCATATTATTGAAGATGGAAGCGTATGGCTTGAACATGGCATAATCCAAGCTGTAGGAACTGACAAAGAGGTAGCAGAGCTGTTTCAAGAACGCTTAGAAGAAGCATATGTTATCGATGCTACTGGCAAAATTGTGACGCCAGGCCTTGTCGATCCTCATACGCATCTTGTGCATGCTGGTAGTCGTGAAAATGAATTTAATATGAGACTCCAAGGCGCAACCTATATGGAAATTATGAATGCTGGTGGTGGTATCCATTCATCAACTAAAGCAACTAGAGAAGCCACACATGAACAACTATATGAACAAAGCTACAAACGATTGGATCAATTTTTACTTCATGGAGTAACAACTGTTGAAGCGAAAAGTGGATATGGTTTAGCTTGGGAGCATGAATTGAAGCAATTAGAAGTTGCCAAAACCTTACATGAACAACATCCAATAGATATTGTCAGTACCTTTATGGGTGCACATGCCGTTCCGGCTAATTTTAAAGAAAATCCTGATGAGTTTGTCGATTTAGTGATTAATGAGATGATTCCAAGGGTTGCTGAACTTGGTTTAGCTGAATTCAATGATGTATTTTGTGAGCGTGGTGTGTTTACGCCAAAGCAATCAAAACGAATTTTAGAAGCGGGTCTTGATCATGGTTTATTAGCTAAAATTCATGCTGATGAAATTGAACCATATGCTGGCGCTGAACTTGCAGCAGAAGTTGGTGCTGTTTCAGCTGATCATTTATTACGCGTGTCAGATGAGGGTGTCATTGCAATGGCGGAGCATGGTGTCATCGCAGTCCTTCTCCCTGGCACAGCATTTTTCTTAATGGCTGATTTTGCAAATGGTCGAAGAATGATTGATGCAGGTGTAGCTGTTGCGTTATCAACGGATTCAAACCCTGGCTCCTCACCGACTATTTCCTTACCGTTTATTATGAATCTAGGTTGCTTAAAAATGGGAATGACTCCAGCCGAGGTTCTTACAGCTACAACCATAAATGCGGCACATGCCATTAAAAGAGGTCATGAAGTAGGAAGTATTGAAAAAGGAAAAAAAGCTGATATTACAATTTTTAACGTCCCTAACTTTTATCAATTAGTCTATCACTACGGGATGAATCATACAGATTCAGTTATTAAAGGTGGCAAAATGGTTGTTCAAGGTGGGCAGTTGGTATGAATCAATATCCCTATCCATTATTAAATCCACCTAACTTTAAGTGGAGAATGAGTGAAGAAATTGTAGAACCAAAGGTAAATGAATGGGTATCTACTTTAAAAGAGAGTGAAACACCAGATTGGTCCCAGTATGACGTAACGCTACTGGGCATCCCACTCTCGCGTTCTTCGATAAGTGCGTCAGCTGCAAGTGAAAACCCTGACGCAATGCGCAGAGCCTGGAAATCGTTTTCTACTTATAATATTGACTATGACGTTGACCTTTCGAGTCTAAAAGTAGTCGACCTCGGTGATGTTCGCCAGCATGTAACAGATATTTCATTATGCCATACCAACATTATCGAAGCGATGGAAGGAATGCAATCTAATCATCCAAATTCACTCCCAATCATGATTGGTGGGGATCATTCGATTACTGCAATGCTTATCAAAGGTTGGAAAAACGTTCACAAAAGTGAGGAAATAGGTATTCTTCAATTTGATACCCATTTTGATCTTCGTGATCTGAAAGAATTTGGGCCAGCAAATGGTACTCCAATCCGAAACTTGATTGAGAGTGGAAATGTAAAAGGGGAGAATGTCTACAATATTGGACTACATGGCTTTTTTAATTCCAAATCGTTAAAGCAGTATGCCGATGAAGTGAAACTTAACTACACCACGTTGAGAGAAACTAGAAAACGTGGTATTGAAGCTACAGTTCAAGCAGCACTTAATGAACTATCTAAAAAAGTGGATACAATCTATCTCACAGTTGACATGGATGTACTAGATATCGGAATGGCGCCAGGTGCACCTGCTGCTACACCTGGCGGGATGAGGACAGATGAATTGTTCGAAGCGGTCACCATTGCTGGTCTTTGTTCTAAGGTAAAAGCAATGGACATCGTATGTCTTGATCCGAACAAAGACGTTGGGGATGCAACAGTAAAAGCTGGTGTACATGTGATGCTATCATTTTTAACTGGGTATTTGATGAGAACACAAGAAAAGTAGTGAAATTTACTACTTTTCTGATGAAAGTTTTCTGAAATGTTAGACTAGAGAATATACTTTTGATATAAAGCTAAATAATCTATGAAAGTGAGGGATTAAGTATGGAAAATAACACAAATGTGAATTTGAATCAAAACCCACAGCTTAACACAGGTTCGAATTTAGTAAAGTTTTTTCTATTTAGTGCAATTGGAATTTTTATGTTCTTCATCCCTATCACGGTTGGAGAGAAATCGTCCATTCCGCTTGATCACATTGTTACTTGGATAAATACTACTTTTTCTGGAGCAGTACCATACTATGCCTTGATTGTTATTTTTCTAGGTGCGATTTATCCGTTCTATACAAAAACGTGGAACAAAAATAATGTAAACACAGTCTTCTCATTATTAAAAGTTCTAGGTTTGGTTGTTGCAGTGATGCTAGTATTTAAAGCAGGTCCAGCCTGGTTGTTTGAACCGAGCATGGGGCCATTCTTATATGAAAAACTTGTTATTCCAGTAGGTGTTTTAGTACCGATTGGTTCCGTATTTTTGGCCTTACTTGTGGGTTATGGATTGCTTGAATTTATTGGAGTTATACTTCAACCTGTCATGCGGCCTATATGGAAAACACCTGGAAGGTCAGCTATTGATGCGGTAGCCTCGTTTGTAGGCAGTTATTCAATTGGACTACTCATCACCAATAGAGTTTTTAAAGAAGGAAAATACACAATAAAAGAAGCAACTATAATTGCAACAGGTTTTTCAACTGTTTCAGCTACCTTTATGATTGTTGTCGCTAAGACTTTAGGTTTAATGGAAATTTGGAATGTTTATTTCTGGTCAACTTTGATTGTCACTTTTCTAGTAACTGCGATAACAGTTCGAATTTGGCCATTAAACAGTATTAGTGAAGAGTATTATGAAGGAAAAGGTAACCCTGAAGAAATCATCAAGGGGAATCGTCTGAAAACAGCTTGGGAGTATGCAATGGAAGCATCACTGAAATCTCCTAGTCTATTAAAAAACATATCTTTAAATCTTAAAGATGGGTTTATTATGACAATGAGTATTCTTCCGTCGATTATGTCAGTAGGTTTATTAGGTCTAGTACTTGCTGAATTTACACCTGTATTTGACATCATTGGTTATATTTTTTATCCATTCACATTCCTTTTACAAATTCCTGAACCATTATTAGCAGCTAAAGCATCTGCAATTGAGATTGCTGAAATGTTCTTACCAGCACTATTGGTTGTTGATGCACCAATGATCACAAAATTTGTAGTGGCTGTTGTCTCAGTTTCGGCAATATTATTTTTCTCAGCCTTAATTCCTTGTATCTTATCAACCGACATTCCAATAAGTATCCCTAAATTATTAGTTCTTTGGATTGAAAGGACCATTTTGACTTTAATTATCGCTACACCCATTGCATATATATTTCTTTAGGTATGAAAAGAATAGTTAAAATATTTTAACTATTCACATTGACAATCCAATTGTACATCTATAAAATTATAGATAAGACAATAGATATTAGTTTGTAAGACTAAAATAAACATAGAATAGTGAGATTATTTCAATGAATGTGAAGCCAGATTTACGCATCGGCAAAAATGCAATGCATTTAGCACTTTTTGGCTCAGAAGAAGTAAGTCAAGAATACATTAAAGATTTAAGATTGCAAGGCTTTGTTTTTTGCCAAGGTAAAACAGGCTCCATGGAAACAAATAAAATAGTTGCTGCGATTGAGACGGCTGCTAAAAGAAATGGAGTTATTGAAACCGATGTTTATCGTGAAACCCACGCACTATATCATGCAATAATGGAGGCGCTTCATGGTGTGACAAGAGGGCAAGTACTGCTTGGGACTGTATTAAGATCTGTGGGATTAAGCTTTTCAGTCGTTAGGGGTAAACCATATCTTTCAGAAGAAGAAGGCGAATGGATTGCAGTTGCTCTTTACGGAACGATCGGTGCTCCTGTAAAAGGAGCCGAACACGAGGCGATCGGCCTAGGAATAAATCATATCTAAAAGCCCAAAGTAAATAGTTAATAGGGGGCTGTACCAATTAATGGTTTTTAAAAATCATTATTTTGGTATGGCTCCTTTTTTGTTGCTAAGGAATTTATAAAATTGTAAGGTTTTGTATAACTTCGTGTCTTTGACTATCTACGTCCAGCTCCGGGCGCCATCGGACCTGAGGTCATAAGCCATTTCCTTTAAGAAGGAAAAACCACCTTCTTTAATGATCCGTCCTTATGCTTGTCGCCGATAAGCGGGCGCCCTGCGCTTTTGTTCTTGCTAAAAATCAATCATACTAAGGAGAGTTTACATGTTAAAACTTACTGGAAATTCATTAACAATTGAGCAGGCTAAGAATATTATTTATGATTTTGAAAAAGTAGAAGTTCCTGAAAATGTATGGGATCAGGTGGATGCTAGTAGGAAAGCTGTCGATGATATCGTAGCTAATCAGAAAGTAGTGTACGGAATCACAACGGGCTTTGGAAAGTTTAGTGATGTCTTCATTAACCAAAATGATGTCGATGAACTACAAATCAATTTAATTAGAAGTCACGCCTGTGGGATGGGGGAACCTTTTCCTGAGTTAGTCTCAAGAGCAATGGTATTGCTAAGGGCTAATGCTTTATTAAAAGGATTTTCAGGAATTAGACGAGATGTCGTGGAGTTATTAATTGACTTACTAAATCTTAGAATTCACCCGATTGTGCCCCAACAAGGTTCATTAGGAGCAAGTGGAGATTTGGCGCCTCTTTCCCATATTGCACTTGTTTTAGTTGGTGAGGGAGAAGTTCATTTTCAAAATGAGCGAATGAAAACTGTCGAAGCATTTAAGATTGCAGGCCTAAACCCAATTACATTAAAGGCAAAAGAAGGCTTGGCCTTAATCAATGGTACACAAGCAATGACAGCAATGGGGCTAGTTAACTATATTGAAGCATCCAATCTTGCATTCCAAGCTGATTTTATCTCAGCATTAACACTAGAAGGCCTTCAAGGAATCATTGATGCGTTTGATGAAGATATTCATACTGCAAGAGGCTATAAGGAACAAATAGAAGTGGCGGCAAGAATGCGTGAAATAGTAGAAGGAAGTCAATTGATTACTAGTCAAGGAGAATTAAGAGTACAAGATGCCTATTCTTTAAGATGTATTCCTCAAGTCCATGGTGCTTCACTACAAGTGTTAGCCTATGTTCGTGAAAAGCTAGAAATTGAAATGAATGCAGCAACAGATAATCCACTAATTTTCGATGGTGGTAACAAAGTGCTATCAGGAGGTAATTTCCACGGTCAACCGATTGCCTTTGCAATGGATTTTTTAAAAATTGGAATGGCGGAGTTAGCAAACATTTCTGAACGAAGAATTGAACGAATGGTTAATCCACAGTTGAATGATCTACCACCATTTTTAAGCCCATCACCTGGTTTGCAATCTGGTGCAATGATCATGCAATATGCAGCGGCTTCGTTAGTTTCAGAAAATAAAACATTGGCACATCCAGCGAGTGTTGATTCAATCCCATCATCTGCTAATCAAGAAGACCATGTTAGTATGGGAACAATCGGTTCACGCCATGCATACCAAGTGATTACTAATGTCCGAAGAGTTCTTGCGATTGAATTCATTTGTGCAATGCAGGCAGTAGAATACCGAGGGGTTGAAAAGATGTCACCACTGACTCGTACTATCTATGAAGAGGGACGTAAAGTTATTCCGTCGATTGTAAAGGATCGTGTTTTTTCAATAGATATTGAGAACATGTCCGAATGGTTAAAAGACCTAGACTTAGAGAATTTTTTAAACGAAAAAAAAAGAATGAGTGATGTCCAAGTTATGAGTTGAACAATAAAGTGATCCTTCAATCAGTGGGAGGTTTCTTTATCCACCTCTAAATTCCTCACATTCTCCAAGTTTTGAGATGGGGGTACTGCATCTCAAGTGTGGAATAAATTAGATATTAATTGGTTTAAAGCTTCCAAGTAGTTTTTATAACTATTTTCGGAAGCTTTTTTGCTGAAATTAGTATCGACTACTTGTAATATATCAGCTAGTGTATAATGTTTCTTTCTAAGCTTAAATATGTATACTCAAAAAAATCCTCTAAAACATTGCTTAATATTAAAAAACTACATTCTTTACTCTTTTTATAAATCAGCGGTGGGTCTAAGTGACTTTCAACACTCACTATCCCCCTTCCGAAGTTTTCTAAGCAATTAGGCTGATATATTTCTCGATAAACAAGAAGCTGCTTTAGCAGAATTAGCAGAAGGACTTGATTTTAAAAAATAAAAAACGCTAAACCTCCAAGGAAACACGAAGAGATTAATGTACTATATAGCACGTTCACCTCTTCGTCTTCCTTTTTTAAAAAAATTTCAATAACTGTAAGGGGTGAGGAAAATGACAAAAGATCGTACTTTAGCTTTTTTAACGGGCTTATTTACTATTGTAATGTTTGTTGAGACCTTTAAGATTGCTGAAAAATCAAACTGGCAAGCATATGGATCAGCGTTCTATCCAAGAGTTTTACTTTTGGTTATAGGTGTTTTGGCCATATTTTTATTCATTAATTCTTTTAGAGATAAGAGGACAACTGCAGAACAAAGAAAGGTTAAAGACTAGAAAACGCTTTGGCGGGAACACTACAAAGTTATTTTACTCTTTGTAAGTTTTGGAATATATGTGTTGATACTTGCTAAAGTAGGATTTATTATCGCGACCGCTCTTTATCTATTTGTTTCACAGTCTATTTTGATGGGATTTAAAAATAAAAACAAATTACTATTGAATCTATTGGTCACTATCATCGCGACTCTATCTGTATTTACAATTTTTAACTATGGCTTAAATGTATGGTTACCGTAACAGAAAAAGAAAGGAGGTAAAATATTAAGTAGTTCAGATAATGTGGAGAAAACTTAAAATCGCAGCCTAAATAACATACGTTTTCGTAACGTAAATAACACGTGAATTAACAATACAAATAACAAACCAAAAAAGCTTGGGATATCCCAAGCTTTTTACTATTAAATATGTTGTTCTTATTCGATTAACGCATCCAATCGCTGAATAGTTGAACAGCCGATTTCCCGTTAAACTTTTGCATTTTTAAATAATGAAACTAGGTTCTCTGCTAATTGAGATTTATAGAGGGAAAAACTCCCCTTAATTAGCAAAATGGTACTGAAAACAGCTTAAATAGAGGGAGAAATTCCTCTTATTTGACTCGAAAAACGTGAAAATAGGTAGCTTTGCTTTGTATAGAGGGAAAAACTCACCTTATATCCCCCAAAAACCACTTCTAATCTGCATCTAACAGTAAAATCTCCCCTTATTTTTCTATCACTGGTTGCTCAATCTTCATCTTCCCATCTTTCGTATCTGCTAATAGCATTTATAGCCATTTAGTTTTCTTGGAGCAGATTAAAATCACATGCCAAATAGTAAGTAAAATAGCACCCTAAATTGCACGATGACAATATCCATTGTCAAGGTGTTATTTGGGGTGCTTTTTGCTATGCTATTTTAGTATTACTATCTTATAAACATTGATAAAACAACATAAACAACCATTCGTTTTATGTGCTAAAAGGTATGCTAACTCATATGCCATTTACAGTGTTTCTCCAAGAAAACTGAACTACTTAGTAAAATATGGGTGGCTTTTTTATTGAAGCAATTGGCGAGGTAATGAATCTAACAACGATGATGTTAATTGTAATTGGTGTGAAATTTGGAATTATTGGGGGAAGTATTCCTGGATTTACAATTACAATGGCTATACTTGTTGCCTTTCCATTTACTTTTGCAATGGATCCAATCAACGGTTTGGCCGTTATGATAGGGGTATTTGTGGGTGGGTATTCTGGTGGCTTAGTTTCGGGGGTTATGCTGGGAATACCAGGCACACCATCTTCAATAACGACGGTCTACGACGGTTATCCGATGGCCACTAAAGGAGAACCTGGACGAGCGCTTGGCATAGGTGTAGCAGCCTCGTTTATTGGTACAATCCTGAGTGTTATTGTGTTAGTTGTTTTTGGACCTTTAATCGCGAAATTCAGCATGAATTTTCGTCCTTGGGAAATTACAGCATTGATTATTTTTGCTCTAACACTCGTTGCAAGTTTATCAAATGGCGCCATGATCAAAGGAATAATAGCGGCAGGATTCGGTTTATTTATTGCAACAATTGGGCTGGATCGAAGTGGAAATATACGTTTTGACTTTGGTATTCCTGAATTTGCTGGAGGGTTTGAAATGCTTCCAGTTATGATAGGTGTGTTCGCATTTGCTCAATTGATGGAAAATGTCCCGTCCTCATTGGTTCTATTTATGTTAGTCTCTTTGTAAGTGCTATTGTAATGCTTGGCTCACAGTTTCTATTAATAAGGTGGTTTGCAAAAATTTCCCTAGTGCCCCAACAAGTGTTGGTTCCTATTGTTTTAATGCTTTGTGCAGTTGGAGCCTTTGCACTAAATAATAATGTATTTGATATTTGGGTTTTATTTGTTTTTGGCATCATTGGTTATTTACTAGCAAAGGCGAAAGTTCCATTAACCCCATTAATTCTTGGAGTTGTACTTGGTAACAATCTAGAAAATCAAATATTTCGTGCACTTGAACTAGATCCAAGTTGGTTAACATTCTTTACGAGGCCGCTTTCAGCGTTGTTCTTCTTGTTTGCTTTGGCCTCTATAATTGTATCAATTAAGCAAAATAGAAAGATAAATCGATCTAAAATATAGATTAAGAAGTACGAATAAGGTTTGAAATGTTCCAATTAAACATTGCTAGCAACTACAGCTTTATAGATAAGGAGATTATAATTGTGTTGAATTTTGATTCTTTATACTACCCTTTTCCATCCAGAAGGATGACAGTATTTGGAGGGCGTGGCATGGTAGCGACTTCACAGCCGTTGGCAGCTCAAGTAGGACTTGATATTTTAAAGAAAGGAGGAAATGCAATTGATGCGGCAATCGCTACTGCTGCAACATTAACCGTTGTTGAACCGACATCCAATGGCATCGGGGGAGATGCATTTGCCATTGTCTGGATAAAGGGTGAAATCCATGGTTTAAATGCTAGTGGACCTTCACCACAGGCTATTTCTATAGATGCTGTTAAAGAGCGAGGCCATGTGGAAATGCCAAAACATGGATTAATTCCTGTCACAGTCCCAGGGGCTCCAGCTGCTTGGGCAGCGTTATCTAACCGCTTTGGAAAGCTCACATTAAAAGATGTATTAGAGCCTGCGATTGAATATGCGGAAAAAGGGTATCCAATATCACCTGTTTTAAGCCATATGTGGGAAGAAGCATATTCTCAATATATACAGAAAAAAGGAGAAGAATTTAAACCATGGTTCAAGACATTTGCACCTGAAGGTCGTTCACCAAGGGTGGGTGAAATATGGCATTCAAGAGATCACGCCCGGACTTTAGAGTTAATTGCTGAAACAAATGCGCAATCCTTCTATAAAGGAGAGCTTGCAGATAAGATAGATATTTTTTCAAGACAGAATGGAGGTTTTCTAAGGAAAGAAGATCTTGCTTCATATTCAACTGAATGGGTGGATCCTATTAAGGTGAACTATAAAGGTTATGATGTTTGGGAAATCCCTCCAAATGGATCAGGAATGATTGCACTCATGGCACTAAATATACTAAAAGAACTAAATATTGAAGAGAAAGACTCGATTGATACGTATCATAAACAAATTGAAGCAATGAAACTTGCCTATGTAGACGGATTAAAATACATAACTGAACGACATCATATGGGCGTTACGATTGAACAATTGTTATCTGATACCTATGCAAAAACAAGAAGGAGTCTTATTACCGAAGAAGCTATTAAACCTCTGCCAGGTACTCCTTTACAGAGTGGAACAGTATACCTTGCAACAGCCGATGATGAAGGTAATATGGTATCTTACATCCAGAGTAACTTTAAGGGATTCGGATCTGGTATTGTGGTACCAGAAACAGGAATTAGCCTACAAAACAGAGGATGGTCCTTTTCTCTAGATAAAAATCATTTTAACCGCCTTGAGCCTGGAAAAAAAACATATCATACTATTATTCCTGGCTTTTTAACCAAAGATAACCAACCAGTAGGTCCTTTCGGTGTGATGGGAGGCGCTATGCAGCCTCAAGGACATGTACAGGTGGTTATGAATCTGATTGATTTTAACTTGAACCCTCAGGCAGCCTTAGATACTCCACGCTGGAAATGGGTTAGTGACAACACGATTGAAGTTGAGCCTCACTTTCCAGACCACATAGCACAGGGGTTAAGTCGAAAGGGTCATCGGATAGTAAAAAAGGTTGATAGTCTTAGTTTTGGAAGAGGACAAATTATCATAAGAGATCCAGAGACAGGGGTGTTATCAGGTGGCTCAGAGCCTCGAACAGATGGAACAGTTGTTGCTTGGTAATATAAAAGGAAACTTAATAAATTAATATAAAGAAAACACTCCTTATCATAGTTGATTTTGAACTATGATAAGGAGTGTTTTCAATTTTTTGATTTATTGTAAGCAATTTGGAATACTGTCTTTTTTAATAATGAAAATAGGATAGATAAAACTATACCAATGAGCAAACCAAAAAATATGTCAACTAACAATGTACCAATAAAAGTGATGATGAAAATGAATGCATCGAAAGGCGTTGTTCTAACCAGTAAAACAAACTGTTTGAATTCAATCAAATTTGTAACAGCAACGATGATTATGGCTGCTAATGCCGCCTTTGGTAAATAAAAAAAGAAAGATGTAAATAACAATAAAGTAGTAAAAATTAGTAATGCTGTTATCAATGATGATAGGTTTGTTTTTGCTCCTGATTGATAGTTCACAGCGGTCCTAGACAGCGCACCTGCGACGGGGATTGAGCCGACTAAAGTACTTGTTATATTAGCGAGCCCGATTCCTACTAATTCATGGTTTGCGCTAAGTTGGGCATTATCCTTTTCTGCAACCGCTTTTGCGACAGCATACGATTCAAGGAATGAAATGAAAGCAATTGCAAAGGCAGTTGGTAGTAATAGCTGAAGGTCTTGTATAGATAAGATTGGGAAAGTAAACTCTGGTAAGCCTTTTGGGACATTCCCAACAATTTTCAGCCCTGCTTGATGTAACTGAAAGGTAGCAACAAATAATGTAGAGATTGCTATAACAAGTAAGGGTCCTAATGCTAATTTCAGATATTTTTTAAAAAGAACCAATAGAACAATGCTCCCCAGACCAATTCCAGTACTATAAAGGTTTAGTAGCGGAAGTTTAGCCAAGATTTCGCTTATAAACACATCGAAGCTTTTGTAAGATGATAGAGTGATACCAAGGATTGAATCAACTTGATTAACGGCTATAACAATAGCAGCTGCAGATGTAAATCCACCAATGACAGCGTGAGAAATATGATTGAAAAGATATCCTATATTAATTAAACTCATGAATAACTGAATGAATCCAACCATTAAACCTAGGGCAATAATGAAATTAATTAACTGTGTTGAATTAGGTTCAGCGATTGCTGCAACACCTGAAAAAGCAAGAATAGAAACGATTGAAACGGGGCCAACAGATAGGTGTCTAGAGGTCCCAAATATCACATAAACAAGTAGCGGAAAGGTCCCTGCATATAATCCTATAACTGGAGGGACTCCAGCAATAACAGCATAGGCCATACTTTGAGGAATAAATAAAATAGCAACAATTATACCTGCTGTTATATCGCCAGTTAAATAGCTCCGGCTGTATTGAGTAAGAATATTTAACCCTGGTAATAGTTTAGAAATCAATAAAATACCCTCCAAATCAAAAATATCATCTCATATACTTGTATATTTTTATAATTACTAGATTATTCACTAAGAGTGGCAATTGACTATTCTTATTAACTTTAAATAAACATTAATTAATTTTACAAAAAAAATAAAAAAACACTATTATTTTCTGAAATATCTAATAAAATGATGGTATACATACTAACCGTTTGGTATGCTAAAAATAGAAACAACAAATGAATGGGGATGATTTCATGTATTTACGGTTAACAGAAGAGCAACGGATGGTCCAAAAAACAATTCGCAAGTTTGTTGAAAATGAATTAATGCCTCTAGAAAATGATGTTTTAAGAAACGAAAGAGAAGGAAAACCAAGTCTACCTAAAGGTAAGATCGAAGAATTGCAGCTAAAAGCAAAAGAATTTGGTTTCTGGGGGATTAACACACCAGACGAATATGGGGGAGCTGATCTTGGCCAAATGATGTTAGCCATTGTCATGATGGAAACATCAAAAACCTTTGTTCCTTTTCAATTTGGAGGATCTGCAGACAACATCCTTTATTATGCAAACGAAGAGCAAAAGAAAAAATACCTCCTACCTACAATTAACGGTGAGAAAAAGTCATGCTTTGCAATGACAGAACCGGGTGCAGGTTCTGATACGAGAAACATTAAAATGACAGCTGTAAAAGATGGTAATGAATGGGTATTAAATGGTGAGAAAACGTTTATTACAGGTGGTAATGAAGCAGATTTTGTAATGGTTATTGCGATAACAGATAAGGAAAAGCATCAAGCAACTGGGAGAGATGGAGCTACGTGCTTCATAGTTGACCGTGATATGGGCTGGAAATCAGAATATATTCATACAATGGGTGAATGGGGCCCTGCTGGGTTAGTGTTTGATAATGTTCGAGTTCCAGAGAGTAATATATTAGGTGAAGTGGATGGTGGATATAAGCTTGGACTTGAATGGATTGGGTTTGCACGGTGGATCGTTGGAGCGCGTGCAGTTGGTGCAGCAGAACGTTTATTACAAATGGCAATCGATTATTCGAAGGAACGTGTAACCTTCGGGCAACCAATATCTGAAAGACAAGCCATTCAGTGGCAAATTGCCGACTCAGCAACAGAAATTGAAGCAGCAAAATGGCTCGTTCTTAATGCTGCATTTACACTAGATGAAGGGGAAGATAACCGCCACTTAGCGTCCATGGCTAAACTATATGGTTCAAATATGGGCAATCGTGTAGTGGACCGCGTCCTTCAAATCCATGGTGGAATGGGCTATACAAGAGAACTTCCAATCGAGCGCTGGTACCGTGAAGCCAGGCTTTGGAGAATCTATGATGGTACAGATGAAATTCAACGTTTAATTATTGCTAGAAATCTATTAAAAGGAAATGTAAAACTGGGACAATTTATCTAATAAGTAGGAATCCCGTGCAGGTACGTCGAATGGTTGTAGTACAGAAGATTACTAAGGAGGAACAGATCATGACAGGAAGATTTTCAGGGAAAGTTGCATTTGTTACTGGTGGAAGTAGAGGTATTGGACTAGCAATTGTTGAACAATTTGCCCAGGAAGGTGCAAAAGTAGCTATTATTGATATAAATGAGGAAGCATTAAATCAGGCTACGACTGAATTATTGGATAAGGGCTATGAGGTATTTTCAAAGGTTGCCAATGTTGTTGATGCAAAACAGATAGAAGCAGTAATGGAAGAGGTTGTTACGGAATTTGGTTCTGTTGATATCCTTGTTAATAATGCAGGGGTTATCAGAGACAATCTTTTCTTTAAAATGACGGATTCAGATTGGCAAACTGTTATGGATGTGCATTTAAAGGGTTCATTTAATGTTGCACGTGCAGCACAAAAATATATGGTTAAAAACCAATATGGAAGAATAATTAATATCTCTTCTACATCCGCACTAGGAAACCGTGGGCAAGCCAATTATGCAACTGCAAAAGCTGGTTTGCAAGGGCTAACCAAAACACTAGCAATCGAACTTGGTAGATATGGAATTACCGTTAACTCTGTAGCGCCAGGCTTTATCGAAACAGAGATGACAAAAGAAACCGCAGCAAGAATCGGTATACCTTTTGAGGAGTTAATTAAAGCGAGTGTAGCGACAATTCCAGTTGGTCGAAGCGGGAAACCAGCAGATATTGCGAACGCAGTGGCGTTCTTTGCGGATGAAAAGTCATCGTTTGTTAATGGCCAAGTTATCTATGTTGCAGGTGGACCAAAAACGTAAATCCTAAAGATGAGGTGATTACATGTTGAAAGAATGTATTGGAAAGAGATCGAATAAAGTTAAAAACATCGTAGAAAGTGGCGCTGTAAAAAAGTTCACTGAAGCGATTGGTGATTTTCATCCTATTTATACTGATGAAGAAACGGGTAGAAACTCAAGGTATAAAAACAATATTGCGCCACCAACCTTTCCTAGGGTATTCGATTACGGTGAGATTGAAGACTTAAAACTTCCTAATAAAGGGTTAATTCATGGAGAACAAATTTATCATTACAACAGACCTTTGCTTGTTGGTGAGGAAATAGTCTGTTATTTTGAAGTGAAAAATTTCTTTGAAAAAAAGGGAAGTAATGGATCAATGTTGTTCTTGGTTTTAAAAAGATATGGTGATGATGAACAAGGTAACAATATCTTTACAGAAGAAATGGTCGTCATCATCAATGAAACTGTTAGAAAGGTGATGGGACTGTGAAAAATGTAGAATTACTTCAAATTGGAGATTCACTTGATGATGCTGAACTATCACCAGTATCTAGAATAGATTTGATTAAATATGCTGGTGCTTCGGGTGATTATAATCCGATTCATACAATCGATGATGAAGCCATTAAAGCTGGTTTACCTGGCATTATTGCTCATGGAATGTGGACAATGGGAAATTTAGCAAAGCTTTTCACTCCTTATTATGAACAGGGGTTTATCGAAAACTATACAATCAGATTTAGAGGGATGGTATATCTAAACGATGTTATTACACTAAAAGCAAAAGTGCTCGAAACGGATGAAACTCGAACAAATTTTGCAGTAGTAGCAGTGAATCAGGATGACAAGGAAGTTATTAAAGGTAATGTTTCGTTTAAAAAATATTAAATGAAGCGTCGTTGCACTAATGTATTCGAAATTTAAGGATATAAATTCTAAAATAACCAAAAAAAGCGAGTGGTAAACTCGCTTTTTTTCTTTGTTTAGGAAATTACAAAATTGTAAGGTTGTGTATAACTTCGAGTCTTTGTCTATCTACGTCCAGCTCCAGGCGCCACCCGGCTCTATGGTATAAGCCTGTCTAGCTCCAGCGCCTAGAAACGAGGGGAAACTTCAACTCCTCCTACAGAAGCAAAAAACGCTTCTTTCGTCGGAGTCTCCAGTTTTATCGTTTCTGACCAAGGCGCTTACGCATTTCGAACAATCCGTCCGAAAGGTTAAAGAAGAACCTTCCAGCCGGCTTGTCTTATGCTTGTCGCCGATAAGCGGGCGCCTTGCGCTTTTGTTCATTGGTTTGCTTCATTCCAATCTGTAAACATACCACTTCCATAACACCCGGAACATTCGATTGGCTCTGAATAGTAGTATTCATACATTGAAAAGGAACTAAAGCCTTTCCCATTACAAATTGGACAACGACCTAAGTTTTCCATTTCCTGCATTCTCTTTTCATGTCGTGAAGAAAACCAATCAGACATAGAATTTAATAAACCCATAATAACACCTCTTTTTTATCCAGTTCTAAAAATAAACGAATGGTATGGTCCTTTATCTATCTTATGTTGTGGAAAATAAAGGGTTTTTATTCATAAAAGTAAGTATAAATTTTTGTTTAAACGACTATCCAAGTACTTAAAAAAGTGAAACAATAAAGAATTGGCCAAATCCTACTACGGTTTTGGTCTTATTTTGCTTCCAATATCTTTGTAATATGAATTCCGAAACTTTTCTCGTTTTTTTCCATTAATACTTTTTCAATAAAAAAAGAAACATAAGTGTGTAACATTACAAATCGAGTTAAAGGAGGCGTCAATATTGATAAAGAAAAAGATACTCATTACCATTACCATTACAAGCATCCTGTTTATTGGACTTGTGGCTTGTAATAATAATGCGGACAATGCCCTAGATGACAATATGAATAATGGATTTGGTGCCCTGGAAAACAGATACAACGATAACGATGATATACTTAACACAAGAGATAATAATGGTTTGATTGGCGATAGGCACGATGTTACTGATAATGACAGGTTGTTTGGTACGAGGAATACAAATAGTGATGATGGTATGTTTGGAACACGTAACAACAATATCGCTAGAAACAATGGAGATAATGGATTATTTGGTAACACTGACCGAAACAATGGAAATAATGGGTTATTTGGTAACAATGACCGAAATAATGGTGACGATGATGGATTATTTACAAATAATGCACGAAACAAAGGACAAGAAAACGGCAGAACTTTCACTTTCAATGACAGAGATTTAGGTGATAATTTCTTAACAGGTGACCAAAATCAAAATGGTACAATCTCAAGTGACAAGACACATATTCCAAGTTCGAAATACCCACATACAAAAGCAGTAAAAGTTCAAGAAGCAAAGTATAAATTTATAAAGCATGGTAAAGGAAACGATCAACAAAAAAACTTTTCATTTCAACGGCAAAAACAAAACAATAATACTGAACAACAACAATCTCAAGCACCAGCGCAGCAGCAACCTGCACAACCGAAGCAACAGGAACCAAAGCAACAACAGCAACCTGCCCAGCAACAAAAAGCGCCAACTGAACAGAATCAACAACAACAAGGTGGGGGGTCTGCTACTCCTTCAAAACAAACAGCTCCTGCACAAGGTATCAGTGCGGCAGAAGCAAAAGTTATTGAATTGACAAACGCAGCAAGACGTAAAAACGGCTTGCCAGATCTACAAGCAGACACTACTTTAAGTAATGTTGCTCGTGAAAAATCAACTGATATGCAAAAAAACAATTATTTCTCACATACCAGTCCATCATACGGATCTCCGTTTGATATGATGAGGGATTTTGGTGTGACATATAAAACTGCTGGTGAAAATATTGCACAAGGACAACCAACACCAGAACAGGTAGTACAAGCTTGGATGAATAGTGAAGGTCACCGCAAAAATATATTAAGTAAAGACTTCACACATATTGGTGTTGGCTACCAAAAAAGTGGGAACCATTGGACACAGATGTTCATAGGGAAATAAGAAAAATGGAATCGGTATTATTTTTACCGGTTCTTTTTCCTGAGATTTAATAAGAGAAATTGCTAAAATGAATGCATATGTACGAAGGAAGATGGTGACCATCCTCTCTTCAAGGTAAGCTGATTAATAGGTTTATAAATATAATCGTCTAATAACATAATTTTAGATGAATGGGTATAATGCTCTTCATATGATTGTAGCAGTTCTTGATGAATTGAAACAATAATGCCAATATTATCTATCGTTTGTTTTGAAATCAGAATTTTTGGCAATTGGTTTCACGAAAATTGCCGACTATTTAATCTCAGAAATAAAACGAAGTGAGGTTAAGCCAATTGCTGCTGCAGGAAATTATCCTCCTAACAAAGGATTATTCTTAATTCATAGTGTAAAAGATGGTGCGATTCCGTATAATCAATCACAGCGTATTCATGAGAGTTCGCAAAATAGTGAATTATGGATACCTCCAAAAGGTGGACATATCCGTACCTATTATTATTTTAAGGAAGAATATGAAGAAAAGGTTTTATTGTTTTTAGACAATTACTTTATTAGGGAAAACATCTTAGATCGTCCCTATTTTATTATAACATAATGCAAAAAATGCGGGTTTTACAAAGGTCTTAGTAGAAATAAATTACTAAGGTCCTTTTTTTATTAAATTTGAATTCTTATTTCATGTAATAAGAATGACAAATATTTAATTAAAGACTACTTATACTAAAGCTATAAAAAGAGAATTCGGCCAAGTTGTCATAAAGGAGACTTAAAATGGATCAATTAACCTCACTGTATCCAAATGCAGTTGAACATACGAAAAGAAAAGCGTTGGAAGACATGGAACATTATCTTGCCATTCAAGATGTACTCCCTCCCATTGAACAATTTCTTATAGACAGGAAACATTATCTTGATCAAATATGGATAAATGTATGGCTAAATAAAGTGACAAATGGAGTGTCAAAGGACGAAAAGAAATCATACCTTCAAGGAATTGGTTATGAAGTAGAAGGTGTAGACAGAAAACTTCTTACCAAATTATTTAGAGTTGAGATGAGAAAGTATCATCCTTTTAATGTAATTGAATGGTTAAATTCTTCAGATTATCTTAATCAAAACAAATGGGAAGACCAATATGAGAAATTTAGGAAAATCTATTTAAAACAAGAAGGGGAACGTGAACTTTTAGAGAAAACGGCTCGTGTAAAACAACGGACATTACAAATTGCGCAAAATCTTTTACGCCCAAATCAGACAGAGTTGTATCTTCATCTTAGATTCTATATCGCAAAACAACTTGTAGGTGATCTTCAACAGAAAACAAAATATCAAAAAATAGAGACTTTTAGAATTGAGGAAAAATTAGTAGAAGAAAACCACTTTGAAGCAGCAGACTATAAAATTGTTGATGAGTTTTTGTATGAATTAACTGGAGATATTCATAAAGTCTCTTTAGATTGGGAACCAAGACATTATGAATATGAAATGTTTTATTATGTCTACGAAAGGGTGGTATCAGATTATCTGTATGATTTTGTCCCCAAATGGATTATCGAGAATATTTCGTCTACCTTTCAAAACGACTTTAAAAAAACGGTGGGTGAAGAATTATCAGGTGATATACTGAAGGAACTGATCGCTTTGCCCCTGTACGATTTTATTGAAGAAGCTTTTGTAAAGATACAAAAAGAGTATATGTCAGACCTAGTAGTCCTAGCAGAGATACCATTTGAGTTAGCTGAACACCACGAAATTTATCTGAATAATCTCGAAGATCTAAAACGAAGAAAAGAAGAAGAATTGGCCGAAATCGAGCGGAAAAAAGCAGAAGAAGAACGGATGCTTGAAGATATATTTGGACGTGAATATAGTCCTCCGGCTGGAAGGAATATTCGTTATATTTTACATATTGGTGATACGAATACAGGCAAAACCTATCAAGCATTAGAAAGAATGAAAAAGGCAAAAAGTGGATTATATTTAGCGCCACTTCGCCTCTTGGCACTAGAAGTATATGATAAATTGAACAGTGAGGGGTTTCCATGTACCTTAAAAACGGGTGAAGAGGAAAAAGTCGTACCAGATGCTAGACATATATCCAGTACGGTAGAAATGTTTCATGAAAAGGACTTTTATGATGTAGTTGTTATTGATGAAGCACAGATGATAGCTGATAAAGACCGGGGGTTTTCTTGGTACAAGGCCATCACGAAAACAAATGCAAATGAGGTTCATATTATCGGAAGTAGGAATATAAAACAGATGATAATTCAATTGCTAGGGAATTCAGATATTGAAATCCATGAATATGAACGAGATACTCCGTTAGAAGTTGAACAAAAAAATTTTAAAATAACACACACAAATAAAGGCGATGCTCTTGTTTGTTTTTCACGCAGAAGAGTGCTTGAAGTAGCTGCTCACCTTCAAAATAATCGGCATTCGGTTAGCATGATTTACGGTAGTATGCCGCCGGAAACTAGAAAGAAACAGATGCAGCGGTTTATTAAGGGTGAGACTACCGTAATCGTCTCAACAGATGCAATAGGAATGGGATTAAATTTACCAATAAGACGTATCGTATTTTTAGAAAATGAAAAATTTGATGGTACGAGGCGGAGACGTCTGACCTCACAGGAAGTAAAACAAATTGCAGGACGCGCTGGAAGGAAAGGCCTTTATAATATCGGAAAGGTTGCTTTTACAGACGATAGTAAAAGGATGAGCAAACTTCTTGAAAAAGAAGATGTATTAATTTCCACCTTTGCTATTGCACCAACAAGCTCCGTACTAGAACGTTTCCAGAAATACTCCCGTAGACTAGGGACGTTCTTTGAATTGTGGGAGAAGTTTGAAAGCCCAAAAGGAACAAAAAAGGCATCTCTTGCGGAGGAACGTGAGCTTTACAGAGCAATACAAGATACCGAAATTGAAGCACGTCTCTCTATATCTGACCTATATGGCTTTTTACATTTACCGTTTTCTCCAAACGATCCAGGTCTTTTAGATCAATGGCGCGATACGATGTATGCCATTGTTAATCGTCAAGACCTACCGGAACCCATTATAAAAACCGGAAGTCTTGAGGAACTAGAACTTTCTTATAAAGTAGTGGGACTTCACTTACTGTTTTTGTATAGATTAGAGCGACAAACAGAAGCACTCTATTGGGAAAGGGTAAGGGAAGAAGTAAGTGACGGGGTTCATGAATCCTTAAGTACGGAAGTAAAAAACATAAAGAAGGTATGTAGAAATTGTCGCAAACCACTCCCTTGGAACCATTCCTTCCAAATATGTGACTCATGCCATTCGGATAGGGGAAGGAATAGGCATAATGTATATTACCATAGATAGTGTTGGTAAAATGTGTTAAAGATGGTAATGATAGGACGATATCTTAAATATCGTCCTATTTTTAAAAGATAAGTAAGTATAAAAATTTGTACCTAGTTTTAGTGTCCAGCTCCGGGCGGCCCTGCGCTTTTCTTATTAAGAGAAATATTTAGTAAAGGTGGGAAGAAAGATTAATAATACCATGAATCTAACAATCATCTTATTTTTCTTTTTCAGTACATACATGAATGGTCTAGATCAAGCAGTTGATACAAGTGTAAAGCCGGTATCATTGTCGATGCAACTTAATCAACTTCTAAAAAACGAGCCAAGTTTACAAGGTGCCATTGCAGGTGTGAGTATTCGTTCGGCTGAATCGGGTGAAATCATCTACAATTATAATGGTAATATTCGGTTGAGACCTGCCTCAAACATGAAATTGCTAACTGCAGCTGCAGCACTGTCGATACTTGGTGAGGGGTACAGATTTAAAACAGACATATTCTCTGACGGAAATGTTAACCGCAGAATGTTGCAGGGGAACCTGTATATAAGAGGAAAAGGAGATCCGACCCTTTTAAAGTCTGATTTTGATAAGGTGGCAGCAGAGCTAAAAAAACAAGGTATTGCGATTATTTGTGGAAATCTTATTGGTGATGATTCTTGGTATGATGATGTTAGATATTCGGTTGACCTACCATGGAGTGACGAAACAACCTATTATGGTGCCCAGGTTTCTGCCTTATCAGCTTCCCCAAATACAGACTATGACGCTGGTACAGTCATTATCGAAATTGTTCCTGGTAAGAAACTTGGTGAGAAAGCAACAATAGCATTAGTACCAAATACAAACTATATAAAAGTTATTAGCAATGTAAAAACTGTTTCAGAAGAGGAACAAAGAGAGATTATCGTTGAACGTATACATGGTACTAACACCGTTAGTCTTGAAGGGAGTATTCCTATCAATACACCAAAAGTCAAAGAATGGGTTGCGGTTTGGGAACCAACTGAATATGCTCTAAACTTATTTAAACAGTCATTAAAGGAACATGATATAAAATTGCTAGGGAATATAAAAGTAGGGAAGGCTCCAGAAAAAGCTACTATTCTAGCTACACTTCAATCAATGCCGCTAAAAGATTTATTGATTCCTTTCATGAAATTAAGTAACAATGGCCATGCAGAGGTCCTTATTAAGGAAATGGGAAGGGTCATAACAGGAAATGGAGATTGGGATAACGGGCTTGATGTGATGAGGTCAGAAATCACGAAGCTAGGAGTTAATACTAACACATTGGTAGTAAGAGACGGTTCAGGAATCTCCCATATTAACTTAATTCCAGCTAATGAAATTTCACAGCTTTTATTTTCAATTCAAAAAGAAGATTGGTTTCCATCCTATTTTAACTCTTTACCTAATGGAGGTAATAGTGAAAGGTTGGTAGGAGGAACACTAAGGAACCGTTTAAAGACAATTGATAATGTAAAAGCGAAAACAGGATCAATCACCACAGTAAGTACATTATCAGGATATATTGAAACAGCACATGGTGAAAAGCTGATTTTTTCGATACTATTAAACAATTTGATGGACGATTCAAAAGGAAAAGGAATCGAAGATAAAATAGTGGAAATCATTGCGAGCCGGTAGCAAAGGATTTTGTTGGTGCAATGTAAGTTGGTTTTTCAAATTTAGAAATAGAGGTGCCTTATGAAAGAGTATGGATCGATTTTGTATGCCTCTTTTGGTATATTGGAAAGGATATACTAAATGTAGAAAGGTTATTGAACAGTAAAGTTCATACATAATGGGTGACTAAATGGAAGAACAATTATTAAGTATACTTAGGGAATATGAAAACTATGCCATTATTATAAGTATTATGGTGAGTATCCTTGTTGCACTGCTTGGTGTCGTACCAAGTGTATTTGTTACAGGAGCCAATGTTCTATTTTTTGGATTTACTTTAGGCACGCTTATATCCTTTATAGGTGAAGTCGTAGGAGCGATTATAGCATTTTATTTGTACAGAAAAGGATTTCAAAAAGTATCACAGAAGCAAATGAACAACTATCCGAAAATTAAGCAACTGGTAGAATCTGAAGGGAAGGAAGCCTTTTTTCTTATTTTATCGCTCAGGCTCTTGCCATTTGTACCGTCTGGTTTGGTAACATTTGCGGGTGCAATTGGGAAAGTATCACTCATGCTATTTGCTTTAGCGAGTACAGTCGGAAAAATTCCTGCACTGCTCATTGAAGCCTATTCTGTATACCAAGTGATGCAGATGGGTTGGCAAGGGAAAGTGATATTAACACTTTTAGCTGTCGGAATGCTTTTGTGGGTTGTAAGAAAATTGCGATTTAAAAGCAATCGGTAGAGTCTATAGATTTCGCGGGATAACATAGTTAGCAATAAGGGAATTGAGTGGAAATAACAAGTTATTCAAAATGAGACCGTCAAAAAGGGGAATTTACCCTAATTTGTGGATTTCTATTAATTATAAGTACTTATAAGCATATTATTGATTCATAAACGGGCAAACTAAAGGTAATTATGTGAATTTAGGTGAATACAATGAAAATGTTATGCATTGATGGTGGTGGCATAAGAGGTGTGTTTGCTATTGCCATTTTACAATCACTAGAAGAAGAGTATGGTCACCCTATTGGAGAGCTATTTGACGTAATTGCAGGTACTAGTACAGGATCAATCATTGCAGCATCTGTAGCGCTAGAGTTAAAAATGGGGGATGTCCTTAAGAGTTATAAAAAGTTTGGTGAAAAAATATTTGTCCGTCAAGCAAAGGTAGGACTTTTTAAAAGTGTATATAGTGATAGGCATTTACGGCGGTACTTGAAAAAAGCATTTGGAGAATTAACATTATCAGACATAAAAAAACCGCTACTTATTCCAGCGGTTGATGTAACCCATGGGCGACCATATGTCCATCGCTCTAATTATCGTCATCATGGAAATGACGACTTAACTATTAAGCTCTGGGATGCAGTACTTTCTTCATGTTCGGCACCCATTTATTTTCCCCCAAATAATATAAATAATAAATATTTATCAATAGACGGTGGTTTATGGGCCAATAACCCATCGTTGGTTTGTGTAACAGAGGCATTACACCACTTCAATAAAAGGCTGAGTGAAATAAAAATCCTCTCTCTCGGTACTGGAATACAAAACATTAACTTTGCCATAAATGATGACAAAAATTGGGGAGTAAAACAATGGTTACCGTTTGAATTTCCATCGCTAAAGGTCACACCAAAGTTACTAGATCTTGCTCTTCACTTATCTTCTGAATCAGCTTCCTATCATTGCAGCCATTTTCTTGGAAACAACTATCTTCGCTTAAATAAAGAACTGGGTGAAGAAATTCCATTCGATGAAATAACATCAATGGACGAGCTAATCGAATTTGGATCACAGGTCTTTAGAGATCAATTAGAAGAGGTAAACCACTTTTTGAAGTAAAAGCGAGAATATAATTTAGCTACCTAACACTCAGTGTGAAGAAATACACTGAGTGTTTATTTATTGAAAGATAAAATTTTACCTAGTTTTGGTGTCTGGTTCAGGGTGTCCTTCATTTCGGTTTTGAAAAAAGCAATCCATCTTACTCCTAAAAGAAAAAAAGCTAAGGTATCCCACTAATTTCTTTGCTACAGGAAAGCATTATAGCTTTACATGACACTCTTGAAATAGTTTCCAAGGTTATTATATTATTAATTCAGAATAGTAATAATTTTTAGTAAAGGGAGGAAATTAGATGGATGAAAAAGTGATAAACAATACTCAAGTAGTAGAGGAAGACTTTTTCCCGGTAAAAGAAGTAGACTATTTAGAATTGTATTCAGGAAATGCAAAACAAGCTTGTCATTATTTCTGTACTGCATTTGGCTTCAAGCCTGTAGCCTATTCAGGCTTAGAAACTGGAAATCGAGAAACGGTATCCTATGTCCTTCAACAACGTCGAATTCGTCTTGTTATTACTGGTTCACTAAAAGCAGATAGTCGAGTTGCTTCTTTTGTTAAAAAGCATGGTGATGGTGTAAAGGATGTTGCTTTAACTGTTGACAATGTTGAAAAGGCTTACAATGAAGCGGTTAAAAGAGGAGCCATTGCAATTACCCCACCTTTTGAACTTAAGGATGAACAGGGAATTGTAAAGAAAGCGGTTATAGGTACATATGGAGATACAATCCATACATTAATTGAACGTAAAGCCTATAAAGGTGCATTCATGCCAGGATTTCAACCTTTAGTAACCACTATTCCATTTGAAGATGCAGAGTTAATCGCGATTGATCATGTTGTTGGAAATGTAGAGCGCATGGAAGAATGGGTTAACTATTATGCAAATGTGATGGGCTTTAAGGAAATGAAGCACTTTACAGATAAAGATATTAATACGGAATATTCAGCATTAATGTCAAAGGTTATGCATAATGGCGGACGAATTAAATTCCCAATTAATGAGCCGGCTGAAGGGAAAAGGAAATCACAAATCCAAGAGTACCTAGAATTTTATAACGGAGCGGGAGTACAACACTTAGCAATCTTAACTGAAGACATTTGTAGCACAGTTGCGACACTTAAAAAGAACGGTGTAGAGTTCTTATCAACACCTGATTCTTACTATGAAATGCTGTCTGAACGTGTGGGAGAAATTGATGAGGAGATCGATCGAATTCGCGAGCTAAATATTCTAGTAGACCGTGATGACGAAGGCTATTTACTACAGATCTTTACAAAACCTATCGTGGATCGACCTACCTTGTTTATTGAGATTATTCAACGGAAGGGTGCGCGAGGTTTTGGGGAAGGTAACTTTAAAGCATTGTTTGAATCAATTGAACGTGAGCAAGAAAAAAGAGGAAACTTATAGTAAAGACCAACTATTTATTAATTGTTAAGAGGGAGATTAGTTCTCCTTCTTTAATTTAATTATTATTACCAAAACTGTAATGCACAAATAAGACTAGGAAAGCGGGAAGATAGTCAGCTTCTAACTATAGTATTTGTTCAGCTCATTAAAGAAAGTGTGGTGTAAGCGTTGGAAATTAAACCGGAAACACTTGAATGGAAAGACGCATATAAATTGCTTGTAGGTTCTATTTTGCCGCGTCCGATTGCATTTGTTACGACGATCGCTGCAGATGGAACTGCTAATGCAGCCCCGTTTAGTTTTTTTACAGCGATTTGTGCAGATCCAATGATGATTTGCTTTTCACCGATGAGAAGGGGTACAGATGGGGACAAGAAAGATACCCTTGCTAACATCGAAAAAAACAGGGAATTCGTAGTCAATATTGTAAGTGAAAATATTGTCAAACAAATGAATGATTGTGCGATTGAATATCCTTCAACTGTTGATGAACTTGAGGCTTCAGGACTCAAGAAGGAGCCAAGTGCTACTGTAAAACCCCCTAGAGTAAAGGAATCCGCTGTCCATCTAGAATGTGAGCTCCACGAAGTCTTGCATTTTGGAGACCATCCTGGTGCAGGCAGCCTAGTGATTGGAAAAGTAAAACATGTTCATGTTTCGGATGAACTCTATGAGCAGGGACGAATCAATACTGAAAAGCTGAAACCGATTGGACGACTTGCTAGACAAATGTTCACCAACCCAATAGCTGATACATTTGAGTTAATTAGAAAAACGGAACCAAGGTGATGCTATGAGATTTATAACATTTGAAAAAAAAGATAAAACTGTTCGTGCTGGCTGGCTAGTAGATGAAAACCACGTAATTGATATGTTTGAAGCTACAAAAGGTGTGCTTCCCCAGAGCATGCTAGGATTTATTGAAAATCAAGCATTTTATTTCGATTTTATTGCTTCCGTTCCGACATTTACATCGGAAAATACCGGTGTATATCCACTTAGTGACGTAGTTTTGAAAGCTCCGTTACCAAACCCAAGAAGTCTACGAGATTTTTACGCGTTCGAACAGCATGTAAAAACAGCGAGGGAAAAGAGAGGACTTGCGATGATACCTGAGTGGTATGAAATTCCTGTATTTTATTTTTCTAATCCTATGACAATAAAAGGGCCAAATGATGACATACTACGACCAAAGCAATGCAATTGGCTAGATTATGAATTAGAAATAGCCTGTATCATAGGAAAACAAGGATCAGACATAAAATCAAATGAGGCAGAAGACTATATTTTCGGGTATTGCATCATGAATGATTGGAGTGCAAGGGATTTGCAGCAAAAAGAGATGAAGGTAGGTCTTGGGCCTGCAAAGGGGAAGGATTTTGCTACATCCATAGGTCCGTGGATTGTGACCAAGGATGAGCTTGAAAGCTTTCGAACTGAAAAAGGATATGATTTAAATATGGCTGCAAGGGTAAATGGTGTAGTCCTTTCTAAGGGAAATCTAAAGGATATTCACTATTCATTTGCTGAAATGATTGAAAGGGCTTCAGCAGGCGTTACCTTGTATCCTGGTGAGGTTATAGGTTCAGGCACTGTTGGTAGCGGCTGTATATTGGAACTGGGGACAGCTGTTCATCGATGGCTTGAGCCTGGTGACAAAATAGAATTAGAGATTACAGGCTTAGGTGCGCTGCAAAATAGAATTGGAAGTGAATAGGGAGAAGGTGAACAAATGTATTACCGCCAAATGGGGAATATTCCACACAAACGACATACGGCTTTTAGAAAAGAAGATGGTAGCCTGTTTAGAGAGCAGGTTATGGGAACAAAAGGTTTTTCTGGGACACAGTCAATACTTTATCACCATTACATGCCGACAGCGGTAGCTAAGTCAGAATTAATTGGCAAATACCTACCTGAATACGAAGAACAGCAATCCCTTAATCACCGTCATTTTTATACCGACAATCTTTTAAATAGCGGTGATGCATTAGGCGCTAGAGAATACCTCTTAGGTAATAACGATCTCTTAATAGGGGTAATGACTGTAACTGATGAGATGAACTCCTATTACCGGAATGGTGACGGTGATGAGATGTTATTCACCCATTATGGCACTGGTAAAATCGAAACAATGTTCGGTACAATTATGTATAGGCCTGGTGATTATGTCATTATTCCTATCGGGACAATATACCGAGTTATTCCAGATAAGGCTAGTAGAACAAAGGTATTATTCATAGAATCCTTTAGCCAAATAACAACTCCTAGAAGATATCGAAATGAATATGGTCAATTACTTGAGCACAGTCCTTTTTGTGAGAGAGACATTAGAGGACCAGAACAACTAGAAACCTTTGATACTAAAGGGGAATTTGTAGTTATAACGAAGACAAGAGGATACTTGCATTCTCACGTTCTAACTCACCACCCTCTTGATGTTGTAGGCTGGGACGGTTATTTATATCCATGGGCCTTTAATATTGAGGATTTTGAGCCAATTACAGGCAGGGTGCATCAACCGCCACCAGTCCATCAAACCTTTGAAGGACATAACTTTGTTGTTTGTTCTTTCGTTCCAAGGCTTTTTGATTATCATCCAGAAGCAATTCCTGCACCTTACTACCATAGTAATGTAAACAGTGATGAACTCCTATATTATGTGGAAGGTAACTTTATGAGTCGAAAAGGGGTAAAGTTGGAATCGATAACTCTTCATCCCAGTGGGATACCACACGGACCACATCCGGGTAAAACTGAAGCTAGTATTGGTAAAAAAGAAACCCTGGAACTAGCTGTTATGATCGATACCTTTAAACCTCTTAAGGTGTTCAAAAAGGCAAGTGAACTAGAAGATAAACAATATATGTTTACTTGGGTTTAATAAACTGAGGGTGTCTTAAGAGTTCGATTTGAGACACCCTTAATTTTGTTAAGGGGACTCTAAGCCAATATAGACATCAAATCAACTCTTCTGGAATGGGCTTATTGCTAAATATGGTCCAATCTTTAACTGAAAATGGAACTAAGGTTACAATTTCTAACATTAGGCCGGCTGTATTGGATGTGTTTGAGCTTCTTCAACTTCCTGAAATTATAGGTGAAGGGGTATTTATATGAAAATCTATTTATGAAAGTCGAAATTTTCTTATGAAGGTGTGTATTCTTGATAAATATTGAACAACTGTTGGCAAATTTTAATTCTAGTATTTTTTCTCCGATTCTACTATTGTTATAGCAAGGAGTTGATACTATGAAATACTATCCGATTAAAGAAGTTGAGAATCTTTATCATATAGAAAATGTACTGGAGAATTCACGTTTATTATGGTATAAACTTGCTGAAGGCTTTGAAATAATTCCGACTACCTATTTAGATTTTGTCGGGCTAATTTCAAGGAATGAAAAAAATGTTTTACATGAGTGGAAACTTACGGTAAAAAATGACGGATCTCTTTCATTAATACGAGGTATTAAAAATGGAAGTATTTTCATTGAAATAGATAGAAACGGTAAAGAAACATATAAAATTTTACCCATTTGCTAACTAACCCAGACCATTAATCTGGGTTTTTATTTTTTTGAAAACAGGAATATGTTTTTATTAACGGGACAAATTATCTAGGTAATAAAAATATACTTTTTGGAGGTCTTTTTATGATGATGAATCAACAGCTAGGCGCACACGAGCTAATGGAAATACATGAAGTCTTATGTGATACAATTGATGGTATAAATCAGTTCCAACTTTATCAACCACACTGTCAGGATCCACAGCTTCAGAACATTCTACAAAATCAAATTAACTTTATGACAAATGAATACAATTCAATGGTTAACATGTTAAGTAACGCTACTGCATCAGGCAATATTAGAACAACGCAAGCAAAATTAAATGTGAGCCCTACATATGGTTTAAACAATCCTGCACCAAACCAGCCAAATACATCAATGAATCAAATGAACGATCATGATGTAGCATCAGGTATGTTAGGATGCGCTAAATCCTCTGCCGTGCTAAGAATGCATGCAGCATTAGAATGTGCAGATCCGCAAATTAGAAATAGTATCGTACAAGGTGCTAAGAACTGTTCAGAACAGGCATATGAGATTTGGCAGTATATGAATGAAAAGGGCTACTATCAAGTACCAACATTAAAAGACACTACAGCCCAAACGTTTGCAAGCATGTATCAGCCAACTACAAGCTTTAATCAGCAAAACTTTCAATCAAACCAACAAAATTTTTAATAAGATACCTTAAAAAAGACCCTCCACACTTATGCGGTAAGTGGGGGGATATTTGTGTTAGTAAAGTTTAATTAATTGAAGAAATCTGGATAGAAGCATAATTTTATGAGAGTGGTCGTCGAGCTAAAAACGCCATGATAAATTTATTATTTTTGCTTTAAACAACCATGTATTAGTTAGTGATAAGAGTAGGTCTTAAGTTCTGTTTTTTCTATTATAAATATTGATTTGACGTATATTCCGTAGAAAACATGACACTTGTCATGTTTTCTACATGACACCTATGTCTTCACTAGTTTAACAAGCTCTACTATTATTAAGATAACAAATGAATTGATGAAAGGAACAAAAAAATGACCAATCATAATCATAAAGCTCTACGGAAGCAAATTGCTCCCTATGAAAAATCAAATACTAGAGACAGCGTTTTTCAACTTATTAATACACTTGTACCATTTATCGTACTATGGTTTCTAGCTTATCAAAGTTTAACGATTTCTTACGCTCTTACTTTTGTAATTAGCTTGGTTGCAGCAGGGTTTCTAGTACGAACTTTTATAATTTTTCATGATTGTACTCATCACTCGTTCTTTAAAAATCGGAAAGCTAATAAAATTATTGGCACAATAACTGGGATTATTACTGTCTTTCCATACGGCAAATGGGGACATGAACATTCTGTACATCACGCAACTAGTTCGAACTTAGATAAACGTGGAACAGGGGACATATGGGTGCTAACTGTCGATGAATATCTTGAAGCGTCTATTTGGCGGAAGCTCGCTTATCGTATTTATCGAAATCCAATTGTTATGTTTATTCTTGGACCTATTTTTGTTTTCCTTATTGAAAATAGATTTAACAGAAAAGGTGCTAGGTTAAAGGAACGTCTTAACACTTATATAACAAACATTTCAATCGTTTTATTGTATTCATTTATGGGTTGGGCTATTGGTTGGGAGTCATTTCTATTAGTTCAAGGGACAATTTTCTTAATTTCAGGTTCTGCTGGTATCTGGCTGTTTTACGTACAGCATACTTTTGAGGATACTTACTTTGAAGAAGATAAGGACTGGGAATATGTAAAGGCAGCAGTTGAGGGAAGTTCGTTCTATAAGCTTCCAAAACCTCTTCAATGGCTTACGGGTAACATCGGCTTTCATCATGTACATCATTTAAGCCCGAGGGTACCAAATTATAAGTTGGAAGAGGCTCATAATAACACACTCCCATTACAAAACGTGCCAACGATTACATTATCAACAAGTTTACAATCACTTAAATTCCGCTTATGGGATGAGGAAAGTAAAAACTTTGTAGGCTTTAAGGCAGCTAAAGTTCTAGCGGCAAAGCAAAAAGCCCATAAAGAGTTCGTTCCTATTAAAGTAAAATCACAAAGGTAGATAAGGAAATATAACCTCTTGTGAAAAATCATCTAAAAATGAGGACTGCCAAGGTACTTAGTTACCTAGGGAATTATTGCTTTGGTAGACCCTTTTATTTGAACAAGTGTCTAGATAGCTTACCTGTGATAAAATAACAATTATGCAGGTTTCTAATACTACAAAAGAGGTTTACAATATGAAAAAAAGATTAATTCTCTTTCAAAAGAACTGGGGGATCTCTCCTTATATATGGAGTGTTTTTAGCATCCTACCGTTCTATTTTATTTTCCAAGACTCATCGACGATTGAAAGTATTGTAGGGATTATCCTTACGATTATTTTCTTTATTTCGTTAAGATTTGCTTTTCTTTCAAGGGAATGGCCAGTTTATTTGTGGACATCAATCTTAATTGGAATTTCGACAACTATGGCAATACTTTTCCAATTTATTTATTTTGCTTTTTATATTGCTTACTATAATGGCAATATAAAAAATCGTGCCGCTTTTTTAACGTTATATATTATTCACTTAGTAAGCACGACCATCTCAATTAATTACAATATTGTCATGCAAGAACCTATATTCCTAAAGCAACTTCCATTTATAATCATTATTTGGATAAGTGTGATCCTTTTACCAATTAGTATATATAATCGAAAAAAACAAGAGAAACTAGAAGAACAACTAGAAGATGCCAACCAAAGAATTTCAGAGCTTGTTAAGCAAGAGGAGCGTCAACGGATTGCACGCGATCTCCATGATACATTAGGTCAGAAACTTTCGCTAATTGGCTTGAAAAGTGACCTCGCTAGAAAATTAATTTATAAAGATCCTGAACAAGCCCGCACTGAAATGAAAGATGTTCAACAAACAGCAAGAACGGCTTTAAATGAAGTAAGAAAAATGGTATCCCAAATGCGTGGCATTAGATTGAAAGAGGAACTCGTCCTTGTGAAGCAAATTCTTAATGCAGCGCAAATAGAGATGAAATATAATCAAGAATTGTCCCTAATAAATGTTTCTTTGTTTCTAGAAAATATCCTAAGTATGTGTATGAAAGAAGCAGTCACAAATGTTGTTAAACACAGTCAGGCCTCGATATGCAAAATAAAGATTGAGCAAAAGTGGAACGAAGTCTGCATAACTGTTCATGACAACGGTATTGGCATGAAAGAGAAGCACGATCTTAATAACGGAAGCGGTTTGCTAGGGATCGAAGAACGTCTAGATTTTGTTAATGGAACACTTGATATTATAGATGATAACGGTACAAAAATTGTGATGAAAGTACCAAACGTTGTTAAGCAGTTGGATAAGGAGGAACAACAATGATCCGGATTGTCATTGCCGAAGACCAGAGAATGATGTTGGGTGCCTTAGGGTCACTTCTTAATCTAGAAGACGATATGGAAGTTGTAGGGAAGGCAAGTAACGGTCAAGAAGCTATTACTCTCGTTAATCAATATCAACCTGACGTTTGTATCATGGATATTGAAATGCCAGAAAAAAGTGGCCTTGAGGCAGCCGAAGAGCTAAAGGGCTTAGCTTGCAAGGTCATTATTTTAACAACATTCGCTCGGTCTGGTTATTTTCAACGAGCATTAAAAGCTGGCGTAAAGGGGTATTTATTAAAGGATAGCCCAAGCGAGGAACTAGCAAGCTCGATTCGTAGCGTTATTGCAGGAAAACGAGTGTACGCACCAGAACTAATGGACGATGTGTACAGTGAGGAAAATCCATTAACTGAACGTGAAAAGGAAGTACTAGAACTCGTTGCTGATGGAAAAAACACAAAGGAAATTGCTACGGAACTCAGCATTAAAACCGGAACCGTCCGTAACTATATATCGACAATACTAGAAAAGCTTGAAGTGAAAAACCGCATAGAAGCCATTACTCAATCGAAAGAAAAGGGTTGGTTTAAGTAAAAAAGGTTATGTCCATAGTGAACATACCTTTTTTTATAGTTAGAATCTATTTCATTTTACTTATCTCTTCAGTAACGACAAAAGCTAAATCATCATTGCCAAATAAAGATAATACACCTAGCAATGTATCGTTATGTATCGCTCCTGCTTCGTCTTTACCCACTGTTAATTCAATAGCTTCTTTCAAATTGTTATTTGACGACTGTGTGGGATAGGCACTCAGGTATAATTCTTCTGGATTTAGGTCATGATTAACACACCATTGGGCAAATATAAGAATCATCATATTCTCGTCATTTTGATAGTTTTCAATGATTTTACTTTCTAGCTCTTTTGAACTCATTTACAATTCTCCTTTTTAAGGTAGTTTATTTATTATAACGTATGTGGGTGCTTTTCATTTAAAAAATGTGGTTAATAAGTTATCATTCATTATGATACTAGAAATACATGTTTAAAACGAGTAAGGAGAATTATCGATGAAATTAGTATCTTGGAATGTAAATGGCATTAGGGCTTGTGTCCGTAAAGGATTTTTAGATTATTTTAATGAGGTAAACGCAGATATTTTCTGCATTCAGGAATCGAAATTACAAGAAGGACAAATCTCTTTAGAGCTGCAGAATTATCATCAATACTGGAATTATGCTTTAAAGAAAGGGTACTCTGGTACGGCGATTTTTACAAAGATGAAGCCTATTTCGGTTTCCTATGGGATAGGAAGGAATACCTCAGAGCCCGAAGGTAGGGTGATTACACTTGAATTTGATAAATTTTATTTGTTAAATGTATATACTCCTAATTCTCAGCGAGATTTAGCGCGGTTAGGCGTAAGGCTTGAATGGGAAGAAAATCTCCGAAACTATATGCTTGAATTGGACACCATCAAACCCGTAATCCTATGCGGCGACCTTAATGTAGCTCACGCGGAAATAGACTTAAAGAATCCAAAACCAAATAATGGCAACTCTGGTTTCACAGAGGAAGAACGCAAAAAGATGACCAAGCTGTTAGAAGCAGGCTTTGTCGATTCTTTTAGATATCTTTATCCTGAAAAAACAGATGCATATACATGGTGGTCCTATATGACTAAGGTTAGAGAAAGAAACATAGGGTGGCGAATAGATTATTTTATTATGTCCACTAAACTAGCAGATTTATTGAAAGATTCACAGATTCATTCGGATATTATGGGAAGTGATCATTGTCCGGTTTGTATTGAAATTAAACTATAAGAGTGGACGAAACATGAAAATAGAGATATTATTTGGGAATACTAATACTACCCTAGTTTTTTTAAGATAAGAAAGTATACAAGTTTGTACCAAGTTTTAGTGTCTAGCTCCGGGCGCCACCCGGCTCTATGGTATAAGCCAATCCGTCCGGAAGGTAAAGAACAACCTTCCAGCCGGCTTGTCTTATGCTTGACTTGCACAGGATGTGCTGATGTCGATGTTCGCCACAGGACGTGGCGGGTTTTAATCGACGCTCAGGTAGGCGGGCGCCCTGCGCTTTTCTTATAAGGAGGACAATTAATGTTAAAAGCGAAAATAAAAGAAAAGATATCGGCAGGTACTATCGAGCTTTTTAAAGAGGAAAAAGAGTTTGCAGAAAAGCATCAATTGATTACTGAGAAAAGTAACGTAGTGGAGAAAAGTTCTAATTCTCGTTTCACAGATGCCTATATTGGAAGATATGATAAAGAAACTGAAGACGTAATAGCTGAGGAGTCCTCAACATTTCTCCGTCAACCAATCGAATATCTAAAAAAGCATAAAAATGAATTTCTATACTTAGAATCTGATTGGCTTGATCTGATTGGAGTCGATGCTGTTTCACTGGAACTGGACGACGTATTTGGGACATACGGAGTGTTGTTGGGTCTAAAGCAAAAGAAAAAGGTGGAAAAGTCTCTAAAGGAAAATTTAACGAACGTATTTCAAGGTGATTCTTTAAATTATTCTTTAATGTTCGATGGTGATGAAGGCTTATGGAATCTTAATTTTGCCCTAAACTTCATTGTTGGTTTTAAAGAAGATATTTCAATCGAAGAAGCATATAATCTAATTTATGGAATGTTATTCAAACTTGTTGAAACAATCGAAGAAGCTGAGTAAATTGACACCTGAGAATGAACATTTAATTATGTTTCATTCTTTTTTTATTGTTTACTTTTTCACTTGCCTTGCATAGTTTTTTCTCCGAAACATACTTAGGACAAAAAACCTTATAAATAGGTTTGGCGGTCTTGTCTTAAATAATCAGTTTGAATTAATATCCATTTTCAAGGTAGTTTACTTGGTGTGAGGATGAAGTTAGTAACAAATTTGGCTATTTCTATGAACTAAAAAAGAACACCAAGAAATTCAGGTGTCCTGATTTCGCGATTTTAACAAATTGTAATTGATGTTTTTAATTAGTTACTTTTATAGACCTACATCATCCTCCTATTCTCCGTATGATTAATTCTCGATAGGTTGTTCTTCGCTAGGTTGACCCTCTTGTGGTTGATCTTCTGTCGGCTGTTCTTCTATTGGTTGATTCTCGATCGGTTGTTCTTCACTAGGTTGATCTTCTTGTGGTTGATCTTCTGTCGGTTGTTCTTTTGTTGGTTGATTCTCGATCGGTTGTTCTTCGCTAGGCTGATCTTCTTGTGGTTGTTCCGCCTTCAGCTGCTCTTCTTTTTGTTTAGCCAACAATGTTTGCACTGTTACAAATTTATATCCTTGCTTTTGTAGGTCATCGATGATTCTTGGTAGAGCCTCCACTGTACCATCCAAAAGGCGGACGTTAGATTGAAAGTTATGCTGTAAAACTATCCCACCAGGAGAAATTTGTTCGTGGACAATCTTTACGATTTCATCTCCTGATAAACCACTCCAATCTAGAGTATCTACTGACCACATGATGTTTCTCATTCCTATTTCATTCAAAACTCTTATATCAGCTTTTGTCAGGGCACCATATGGAGGACGAAAAACATCAGGTTTTCTTCCAACAACTTTTTGCATTTCTTGCTGTGTTGATTGTATTTCTTCCCTTACCTTTGAGGACCATGTATATCTTAAATCCGGATGGCGCCATGAGTGGTTTGCAATCCCATGCCCTTCGTTAACTATGCGTTTCATTACCTCTGGAAAACGAGTTATTTGTCGTCCAACAACAAAAAATGTTGCTGGTACTGCTTTTTCTTTTAAAATATCCAGGATCATAGGTGTATAATAGTTTTCCGGTCCATCATCAAACGTGAGAGCAACAAGCTTTTTTGCAGTAGTAGCCTGCTCTATTATATTGGGCTTTATGGAAAGATTCGTTGTAATAAATGTTCGATTAATTTCTGGATCATACCTAACATTCATCCCTAATTTTTTTGCAACATCAAGAATAGGAACAAAAGCCGTTCCATTAAACTCAATTGCTTCAGTTGAAATTGTGCCTCTTTTCCATGTACCTGTTCCTCTATCATAGTCATCTGTAAATTTTTTTCCGAGGGGTACAGCGAACTTCTTATCATTTGCTTGAAATACAACAGAACGATATTGCTCGTTCCAATCTACAAGGGATCCTGTATGCTTTAAAAAAAGGGCTGGCACGAGCAAATGTCCCTCTCTCATAATGTATTTCGTGTTAATTGGATTCTCATCAATAAAGATTGGTGCTTCTGGTAATCTTGATTCTTGAGCATGAACATTAATTGATGCCAAAGAAAGTAGTAGAATCATTAGACAGTTGCAAATATATAGCTTTTGTTTGAAAGAACCTTTTATCATAGTACAACTCCTTTTAAATTTTAATAAACAGTAGTTTTTCCTAACAACGGTTTTTTTACAAGTTTTTTTAAGAAATATCAGAAAACCTAAATAAACTCACATTTTAACCTCAAACTCCTGAGCGCCTTCAAATCTCTTGTTTTATTTTAGAAAGCTACCGCATAAATTGTACAAGTTAGCTGGTACAAGTTATATATCGCGGTAAATAAAATATGTGGAGTTGGGGAGTATTGGGAATTGGTATTTTTTTAAGTTATATTTTCTTAGGTTTAAGTTTGGCTGCACCTATTGGTCCGGTAAATTCTGCAAGATTAGATAAGGGCCTTAAAAATGGATTTTGGCATGCTTGGATAGTTGGTGCAGGATCAATGATTGCCGATGCGATTTTTATGTTACTTGTTTATTTTGGTGTTGTTCACTTTTTAGATTATCCACCGGTCCAAACGTTTCTATGGCTTTTTGGTTCATTTATTCTTTTATATAGTGGAATCGAAAGTATAATAAGTGCCAAAGATATATCTATTTCACATGACAGAAAAAAGGATAGCTTGTTTAAGTGCTTTATGACCGGATTTCTTATGTCTATTTCAAGTCCGTTGTCAATTCTTTTTTGGTTAGGAATATACGGCTCAGTTCTGGCAAAAACAGCAGCTAGTTATGGTACCAGTGAACTTCTCATGTATAGCGCAATGATTTTTATTGGGTTAACACTTTGGGATATATTTGTAGCGGGGTTAACTAGTGGCTTTAGAAAGTATTTAACTTCTACTAGTATCATAGTGATTCAAATACTTTCTGGATTATCTTTAATTGGCTTTGGTGCATATTTTGGTTATCAAGGCATTCTCGCGTTATTTGGATAATATTGTATGGCTGAACCGACAAAACCTAAGTAATAACACTTTTATATTAGAAATTTTGTAGAAGTAGGAAAATTATAATCAAATACGAATTTTCATCAATGTTCTGTTGGTATTGTTGCAGAGGAATTACTAACTAGGAGTAGCTATTCATAAAGTCTGTTCATAAATCGTTGAAGAATCAGACTTTTCTTGTGGTAATATGCTTAATTCGAAGTAATTGATTATACTCATACTTAATTGTTTTATCTAAAATAAATATTACACTAGAATAATTAATATAAATAATATTATAAATATTTAGAATATTAATATAAATTTAAAAGGATATCGCTATTATTTATAGAATATAATGTTTGAGTGTTTTATTAGAAAGCGTTTACAGCTAGTTGTCCCGAGAGGAGGAAAAAATTTGGGGATATTAGAAATTAACGATGTAACATTACGTTTTGGAGGTGTTACTGCTCTAGATCATGTTAGTTACGAGGTACAAGAAGGGGAAATTTTTTCCCTTATAGGACCAAATGGTGCTGGAAAAACCAGTATGTTGAATTGTATAAGTGGCTTATACCGTCCATCTAAAGGAACCATTTCCTTCAGAGGAGAAGAGATTACTAATTTAAAGCCCCACAAACGTACTGCGTTAGGAATTGCTAGGGCTTTTCAAAACATCGAGTTGTTCCCCCATTTGTCTGTGTTGGACAACTTGATGCTTGGACGACATGTCAGAATGAAAACAGGTGTTCTTTCAGGTGGCCTGTTCTGGGGGAAAGCTCTACGAGAAGAAATAGAGCATCGGGAGAAAGTGGAGGAAGTGATCGACTTTCTTGAAATTGAACACATCCGAAATACCCCTGTTGGCAGGTTGTCATATGGATTACAAAAACGAGTTGAAGTTGGTAGAGCGTTAGCTTTGGAGCCAGAGCTATTATTATTAGATGAACCGATGGCAGGTATGAATAGCGAAGAAAAAGAGGATATGGCTCGTTATATTATTGATATTCATGCTGTAAAAAAGACAACGATCATCTTAATTGAACATGATATGAGGGTTGTAATGGACCTTTCTGATCACATAGCTGTTCTAGACTTTGGAAAATTAATTGGGTATGGAACACCTAACCAAATTCAAAATAATCAAAAGGTAATTAATGCCTATTTAGGTGAAGATGAAGCAGGATAAAATAAGAGGGAGGAGGTATTTAATGTCCAACATGACATTTCCTCAAGTTCTAAGGGAGAAAAGTAAGTTGAATGGCTCCAAAGTTGCCTATAGGGAAAAGGACTTTGGAATATGGAATGAAGTAACATACCAAGAATACTTTGACCATGTGAAGGCGTTTAGTTTAGGTTTAGCTAAACTAGGACTAACACGGGAAGAAAAACTCGCTATTATCGGCGATAATCGTCCAGAATGGGTCATTAGTGAATTGGCCGCACAAAGCTTGGGTGGAGTGGCTGTAGGGATTTTCCAAGAGGCACTCCCTACTGAAATTGCCTATATTCTACACAACTGTGAGGCAACAATTGTTGTAGTGGAAGATCAAGAACAAGTTGATAAATTATATGAAATTAAAGAGAAGATTCCGAAGGTTAAGACGATTATCTATTATGATTCAAGAGGAATGAGAGAATATAAGGATGAAAATCTCTTTTTCTTTGATGATGTACAGGAACTTGGAAGAACTTTCGATAAAGAAGTACCCTCTTATTTTGAAAATGAAATAAACAAAGGAGTATACGAGGATACGGCTATATTATCCTATACATCGGGAACCACAGGTAACCCAAAAGGAACAATGCTTTCCTATAGGAATTTATTTGATATGGCGCGAAGTCTTTCCTCATTTGACCCCTTATCTGAAAGTGACGAATATCTTTCATTCTTACCTTTAGCTTGGATTGGGGAACAAATGATGACGATAGCGATGGGCTTATATAGCGGGATGACAATAAACTTCCCTGAAGAACCATCAACTGTGTTAGAAAATCTACGTGAAATTGGACCTCACGTTATGTTTTCACCTCCAAGAATTTACGAAGATATGGTTTCTAAATTTCAAGTTAGAATCCAAGATGCCGGTTGGCTAAAGCGAAAGGTTTATGATTGGTGCAAACCAATTGGAGAGAAAGTTGCTAGAGCAAAGTTTAATAAAGAAGAACTTTCCCTCACCACAAAAATGAAATACAAAGTCGCGGATTACTTTTTGTTTAGTGCAATTAAAGACCACTTAGGTTTATTGCGTGTTAAACGTGCTTATACCGGTGGGGCACCACTCGGACCAGATGTCTTTACATTTTTCCATAGTATCGGGGTAAATGTTAAAAGTATATATGGACAGACCGAGGTATCAGGAATCGCGATTGTTCATCGCGATGGGGATATTAAGCTTGATAGTGTTGGAATTCCTATTCCTGGAACAGAAGTGAAGGTATCAGACAAAGGTGAAGTGCTTATTAGAAGTTCTAGTGTATGCAAAGGATACTACAACAATGAACAATCCACTGCAGAAACAATTGAAAATGGATGGCTTCATACTGGAGATGCTGGCCGATTAGATGAAGAAGGGCACCTATACATTATTGACAGGTTAAAGGATGTTATCAGATTAAAAACCGGCGAAATGTTTTCACCCCAATTTATTGAGAATAAATTGAAGTTTAGCCCATATATTCAAGAGGCTGTTGCAACAGGTAGGGATCGTCCTTATGTAACTGCAATTATTAATATAGATATGGAGAATGTTGGTAGATGGGCAGAGAAAAACCAAATTGGCTACACAACGTATACGGATCTTTCATCAAAGGCTAAAGTTCTAGAATTGATCCAGGAACAGGTAAATGGAGTTAATCAGACTTTACCAGAAAAAGCTCGGATTAAAAAGTTTGTGCTTCTTTACAAAGAACTAGATGCAGATGATGAAGAATTAACTCGTACGAAAAAAGTCCGGAGACAATTTGTTGCTAAGAAATATGAGAAATTAATTGAAGGAATTTACTCTGAAAATAACCAGATCGATGTTGAAGGCCGTATTAGGTATCGGGATGGGAATGAACAATTGATTCAAACTACACTTCGCGTAATCTTTATGGACGAAGGAGAGGGGGCAGCTTAATGACGTTTTTTTTACAGATGTTAGTTACGGGAATAGTTGTAGGTAGTGTGTACGCACTTGTTGCCCTAGGCTTTGTATTAATCTATAAATCTAGTGATGCAATAAATTTTGCCCAGGGTGAATTTTTATTAGTGGGTACATATGTCTGTCTTACACTAATTACAGCATACAATATTCCATTTATAGCAGCAGTACTAATCGCACTCATATTTAGCGCCATTCTTGGTTTTGTGATTGAGCGAATAGTTCTAAGGCCTTTTATAGGAGAACCAGTCATTTCGATGATCATGGCGACCATTGGTCTATCAAGTGTATTAGCCGGTGTCGTACATATTTTATGGGGAAATGAAACTCGTGTATTTCCAAAAATATTTTCAGAAGAGCCTGTTCAGTTTGTGGGAGTAGTGGTTGCTCCAGTTTATCTTTGGTCACTTGTAATAGTCGTTTTCATGCTTCTTATTTTCACATTGTTTTTTAAGTATTCAAAGCTTGGAATTGCAATGCGGGCGACAGCAGATGATCAACAAGCAGCTATGTCAATGGGGATTAGTGTGAAAACGATATTTGCTGTCGCATGGGCAATTGCAGCGATTGTTTCAGCGGTAGGAGGGATTTTACTTGGAAACATAAATGGGGTTAATGCTTCTTTGTCAGCAATTGGGTTAAAGGTATTACCTGTGGCTATTCTAGGCGGGCTAGACAGTATTCCTGGTGCAATTGTCGGGGGATTAATCATTGGAATCATTGAGAGCATGACAGGTGGATATTTAGATCCGTTAACAGGTGGTGGTTTAAAAGAAGTTATGCCATTTGTGCTTTTAGTGTTCATTCTTATGTTTAAACCATACGGCTTGTTCGGTAAAAAAGAAATTGAGAGGGTGTAAAAAATGCGAAATCCATTCGTAATGGATTGTGGTGAATTCCATGTTAACTATAAACAAGACACGAGTATTTGGAAAATTACCCGAGTAAGAATGCGGATTTTCGCTATTGTAGCTTTGTTTGCAGTTTTCCCTTTCATTTCTTCGGAGTATGTAGTGGGAATAGCCACATTATGTGGAATAGCGGCGATTGGTGCAATCGGGCTAAATATTTTGACAGGTTTTACAGGACAAATTTCAATTGGAGTAGGTGCGTTTTTAGGAGTTGGCGGGTATACATCTGCTGTCTTAACGGCTAAGGTCGGATTGAGTTTTTGGGCTGCAATGCCAATGGCAGGACTTATTACTGCCATTGTAGGTGCTCTATTTGGGATACCATCACTACGTTTAAAAGGTCTATATTTAGCAATTGCAACCTTGGCTGCACAAGTGATAATTTTGTTTGTCATTTCAAGATGGGACAGTTTAACTGGTGGTACTGCAGGGCTAGTCCTACCAAGGCCTAGTATTGGTAGCTTTGTATTTGCAAGTGAAACTAGCTATTATTACTTAATGTTTTTCGTTTTATTATTTACTACCATATTTACACTAAACCTCTTTAGGTCTCGAGTCGGGCGTGCGTTTATCGCTATAAGGGATCGTGATATTGCGGCTGAAGTAATGGGGATTGATATATTTAAATTTAAGTTGCTCGCATTCTCAATTAGCTCATTTTTCGTTGGTGTCGCAGGTGCTTTATTAGGACACTATACGATGATAGTTAGTCCAGAACTGTATAGTATTACTGTTTCAATCGAATTCCTGGCAATGATTCTAGTAGGTGGGTTAGGTAGTGTCTTTGGCTCTATTTATGGAGCTGTATTTATTACGTTATTACCAATCTTTCTTCGTTCTGCAATTGATGTGATCAGCGGAATAATTCCGGAAATAGCCAGTGTTTTAATTGGGCTCAAAGAAGTAGTGTTTGGGTTAGTCATTATCTTATTCCTTATATATGAGCCAGAAGGACTGGCGAAAATATGGAAGAATATAAAGGATTACTTTAAGCTTTGGCCGTTTTCTTATTAATTGTAAGATGAGAGCTAACTAAAAAAGGATAAAAAGGGGGAGAAGTATGAGAAAAAATCGGTTTTTAGTATTCGTTATGGTGTTAGTGCTTAGTATAATTGCAGGCTGCTCAGGTGGTGAGGAAGCTTCTGGTGATGAAAAAGGAACGATTAAAATTGGTGGACTATTTGATTTGACTGGAGGAACTGGTGATGTAGGAACGCCATATGCAGAAGGTGAAAAAGCATACTTTGAATTTTTAAGCACACAAGGTTTAGTAAATGGATACAAATTAGAATTAATTGGTGAGGACTATGCTTATAAGATTCCTGAAGCACAAAAGCTTTATCAAAAGTATAAATCAAAAGATAAGGTTTCTGCTATTTTAGGTTGGGGTACTGGTGATACGGAAGCACTTCGTCAATTAGTTGCAGCAGATAAATTACCGTTCATTTCTGCTTCTTATTCAGAAAACCTTAAAAATATCGATGAAAGTCCATATAACTTCTTGACAGCGGCATCATATTCAGACCAAGCACGTTCTGCGTTGAAGTGGATAAAGGATAATCATAGTGGTGGAGACCCTACTGTTGCTCTCCTTTATAATGATACAGCATTCGGTAAATCACCAATTCAAGATGCGAAGGATTTTGCGAAGGAAATTGGTATCGAAGTGGTTGATGAGCAGGTTGTAGATTTAAGTGCGTTAGATGCAACATCACAATTACTAAATATGGAAAAGAAAAATCCAGACTATGCAATTATTCAACAAACTTGGGGTGCGACAGCAACTATCTTGAAGGATGCAAAAAAATTAGGTATTGATACACAATTTATCGGTTTAAACTGGGCAACAGGTGAAGGACTTCTTCCTATTGCAGGTGACGCTGCAGAAGGTTTTATCGGAGTTGTTACACATGCCTTCCCATATGAAGACCTACCTGGCATGGCTGAGATAAAGGATTATTTAGAAAGTAAAGGTGAGAAGTTAGAGGATAAAGATCAAAAATTCGTTCAAGGCTGGGTAGCTGCAAAGATTATGGTGGAAGGAATTAAGCTTGCGGATGATCCAACAACTGGTGAGGGAATTCGAAAAGGGTTAGAAAAGCTTAAAAATCTTGACTTAGGTGGATTGGCTGCACCAGTAACATTTACAGCAGATAATCATGCTGGAACGAATCAAATACGTTTAGCCGAAGTTAAAAACGGTAAATTTGAAATCTTTACAGACTATATTGGTTATTAAATGAGCAGGGGGGAGTATTTTATCCCCCATTCTTACAAAAATAGAACGTCTATATTCTTATTCAAGAGTATAACGCTAATTTGAGCTTCTTAGATAGGGGGGTACTTTGTGCTTACATTAAACAATGTTGAGGTTGTGTATGACCGTGTTATTTTAGTATTAAAAGGCTTGTCGATGGTTGTACCAAAGGGAAAAATTGTTGCCCTATTAGGTAGCAATGGTGCTGGAAAAACAACGACTTTAAAAGCCATTTCAGGGCTTTTAAAAAGTGAAAATGGGGAAGTAACAGATGGCTTTATTGAGTTAAATGATGAGCGAATTGATAAAAACGGGGCCGATATGATTGTTAAAAAAGGTATTTTTCAATGTATGGAAGGCCGGCGTGTCTTTGAGCATTTATCAATTGAAGATAATTTAATAGCTGGGGCCCATACACGTAAAGACCGTAAAAATATTAAAGACGATATTCAAAAGGTTTATAACTATTTTCCTAAACTAGAAATGCTAAAGCATCGTCAAGCAGGTTATTTATCTGGCGGAGAACAGCAAATGTTAGCAATTGGTAGGGGAATAATGGCAAAGCCAAGTGTATTGCTATTGGATGAGCCCTCACTTGGGCTTGCACCACTTCTAGTAAAAGAGATCTTTTCTATCATAAAGAAAATCAATGAAGAAGAAGGAACCACTATTTTAGTAGTTGAACAAAACGCTAAGGTTGCCTTATCGATTGCACACTATGGCTATATTATGGAGAATGGGCGAATCGTTATGGAAGGCGAGGTCGAAAAGCTATTAACGAATCAAGATGTTCGTGAATTTTATCTTGGTATAGGCGATAAAGGTGCAAAAAGCTATAAAGATATAAAATCTTATAAAAGACGAAAGAGGTGGCTCTAATTGTCATCCATTCAAGAAATGGTTTCTTATGCATTCGAACATGCAGAGGGCTTTAAAAAACTTATGTTACATGCTGGATTATCTCCGGAGGAAATATCGTCAGAGTCAGACCTAGAAAAAATACCTGTTCTTAAAAAAGATAGGTTACCAGAGCTACAAAGTGATTTTTCTCCGTTTGGTGGGTTTTCGACGATCCCCTCTTCTAAGATGGCAAGAATTTTCATGTCACCGGGCCCTATTTATGACCCTCAAACAAAGGAAGATGATTTTTGGAGATTTTCAGAGGCTCTAGAAGCTGCAGGCTTTGACGAAGGTGATATAGTGCAAAATACCTTTTCATATCATTTATCTCCGGCAGGGTTTATGTTCGATTCCGCCCTTCGGAAATTAGGAGCAACGGTTATTCCAGCTGGTACGGGAAACAGGGAATTGCAAATTCAAGTGATGAAAGACCTTCAGGTAACTGGCTATGTTGGTACACCGAGCTTCTTTGCTATTTTACTAGATGCAGCTGTGGAAAAAGGGTGGACCATTGGTAATGAACTTGTCGTTAATAAAGTATTTTTTACGGCAGAAATGACCACATCGGAAATGAGAAGAAAATGTTCTGAACATGGAATCCAGGTTTATGAAGGGTATGGAACGGCAGATTGTGGTTGTATTGCGTTTGAAGATAAAATAGGTCCTGGATTAAAGGTGACAGAATCAGCTATTGTTCAGATTTGTGATCCTCACTCTGGTGAAACGGTAAAAAGTGGGGAGGGAGAAATAGTAGTAACCTTGTTTGATAAAAGCTATCCTCTGATCCGCTTTGGCACAGGCGACCTATCATGTTGGGTGGATGGGTATGAAGGTAAGCGAATTGAAGGTATTCTTGGTAGAGTAAGTGATGGTGTAAAAGTAAAAGGGATGTTCGTTAGGGAGAAACAGCTTGCTGCTGTATTAGAAAGTGAAGGACTCCGTTCATTTCAGGCAATTGTTACGAGAAGTGGTAATCAAGACCAATTGGAAATAACCATAGAATCTAATAATGAGCTCAATGACGAGCTAGTCTCCAGACTACAAGATGTAATTCGTGTAACCCCTGTCATTAAAAGGGTTAGCATTGGCTCAATCAATAAAAGTGAAAAACTACTAGTTGACCAACGAAAGTTTACATAGTCATTTGAGTGATAAGGTACGTATTGTACCTTATCATTTTTTCCTGTTTAGAATTAATAAATGGGGTTAGAGAATCTATAACCCTGTAAAATGGTATCCTTTTCCTTTTATTTCTTTAATTAATTCAGGTAGTACATCAGCTGTTTGTTTTAATTCATGCAGTAGGATGATGGCTCCATCTTCTAAATGATCTGTTACATTTGTGATTATTTTTTCTGGCTCGTTTTTTAGCTCCCAGTCCAAAGAAGCAATTTTCCACATAATAGGTGTTAAGTGAAGTGCTTTTGCGACCGAAATAGTATCAGTATTATATTGACCAAATGGTGGACGGAAGAATTTAACTTTCTTCTTTGTAATGTTTTCGATATGGGTAACACTATTAGCTATATCGTGAAATTGTTTGTCATAAGTTAAATTTGTTAAATTAAGGTGTTTCGTAGAATGGGTACCAATTTCATGGCTTTCACTCAACACTCTTTCCCAGGGACGTTCCGCAAAAAGCAATTTTGACTGCCAAAAAAAGGTAGCAGGGACGTTTTCTGCATATAATACATCAAGTATTCGCGGTAAGAGTTTACTAGGTCCATCATCAAAGGTTAATACCACCGACTTTTTATGTTGTGTCTTAACCGTTGTGACGACATTGGAATCAGTTGAGTCGTACACGACTCGATTTATAACCACTCATGGGCTTTTTAACATAACAAAGCACTCCTTTATTTGTGCTTGCTTTTTTTGTACTAAGAAAGAAAGCATGAAAATTTTGTAACTAGGTTTAGTGTCTAGCTCCGGGCGCCGTGCTTTAATTTAAGACATAAGATCTTCTATGTGCCCCATACGTATCAACATAGGCTTCTTCACTGAATTCCTCTGGTTTCCCATCAAAAATTAATTCTCCATTTTTTAAAGCAAGGATTCTAGTAGCATATTGTTTTGCGAGTGTAACATCATGTACATTTATAACGGTTAATAATTTATGGCGTTGATGTAGTTCTTGTAGTAATGTGAAAATGAGATTGGCTGTTCCAGGATCGAGACTTGCTACAGGCTCATCACCAAGAAAAACTCTCGGCTCCTGTAGTAATGCTCTTGCAATACCAACCCTTTGTTTTTGTCCACCACTTAATTGTTCTATTCTTCGCTCTATAAAATCGGAAAGTCCTACATCAGCTATCACTTGTTTAGCCTGGGCTATTTCTTCCTTTGTAAACCATCCAACCAAATTCTTAAATGTGTTCCGATAACCAAACATACCTGTAAGGGCATTTTGTAGAACAGTTAAGCGGGGGATAAGGTTAAAATGCTGAAAAATCATTCCCATTTCCCTACGAACTTTTCGCTCTTCTTCTGAATTCATGCTTGATAATGGCTTCCGATCCCAATAGACATCCCCATTGGTTGGTTTTTGTAATCCATTCATGCAACGGATAAGAGTTGATTTTCCAGCTCCACTTTTCCCTAAAATACAAACAAATTCTCCCTCTTTGAGCGTGAGATTCATCGCTTTTAGTGCTTGATTATTAGTTCCCGGGTAACGAACAGATACATTTTTTAGCTCGATCATATACTCTGCTCCTTTTAGATTAGGCTGGTTTCATAAAATTTGGTGCTTTTTTAATACCTTTTATATAAGTCTCTAGAAACTTAGTTTTGTGGTATCTTTTTTTGACATTTTAAATATATATTCGCTTATTGTTTTCATTTGCAGAAAAGGGGCTAAATTACTTTATTTCTAACATAACTGCCGAAAAAATCAACCATGACAACAATGATCATAATGATTAGTACATCAAGCGAGACAGAAGAGTATTGAAAGGTTTTAAAATCATTAAATAGACGTTGGCCAATACCACCACCACCTATAAACCCAAGTATTAGTGATGTACGAATCGCTACTTCAAATCGGTAGAAATAATGTGACAAGACGTTTGGCCAAATTTGTGGGATGATACTAAAAATTGATGCAAGCCAATTTTTAGCTCCTACTGCTCTCATTGCCTCATGTGGGCCTGGTTCAGCAGATTCTACTAATTCTGAAATCAATTTGCCGAGTACGCCAATATTGTGGAACATAATAGCTAAAACAGCAGGGAAGGGACCAAGACCAAGTGCTGTTAATAATATTAAACCAAACACAATTTCAGGGATTGATCGAACAAAGCTTAAACCAACCCTAGATGTGTGAAATAGTAGGTTCGATGGTGATGTATTGCGGGCAGCCATAAAGCTTATAGGAAGTGCAATTATAAGTCCAAAAAAGCTACCAAGGAACGCCATTGCTAATGTTTCAAAACTGTCCTCAAGCATCTTAGGTAACGCAGAGAAGTTCATCGGAAACCATTGTGATAGAAAGTCAATCATATTTCTGAAATCTCTAAATTTTGAAAGGTCAAATTCTGTTAACTTCATGCTTATAGAGACCGCAATAGTCAGCAGAATGATGGTAAAGATACTACGACGTTTAAACCACACTTTTAATCAGCTCTATTCGTTAATAATTCCCTGTTTAATTGCAGCTTGCCTTATACTTTCATAATCTTGGTTTGAGGCAGTTGTAAAACCGGTCGCACCAAATGCAGCTACAATTTCTTCGTCCTCAATGGCTATAAATGAATCTTGTAGTTGTTTTATTGTATCTGGATCGGTATCCTTAGAAACAGCCCATGGATATTGGAATAATTTCTCAGATTCCCAGATTATTTTAAATTGATCACCATCAATCTTTCCTGATTCAACAAGCTGATTATAAATTGCACTATCAATCGCGCCTGCATCAACTTGCTTATTTTGAACCGATAAAGCAGTAGCGTCATGGGAACCTGTGAATCGAACTGTATTAAAAGCATATTCATCAACAGATTCGTAAACACCTCTGTCTTGTAGTTCAATTGACGGGATAAGAGAGCCTGAAGTCGAGTTGATATCACCAAATGCAAAATCAGTTTCACTAGCATTATTTACCAATTCTTCAATCGAATTCAATGGATTGTCTTTGTGTGTAATAATATATGAATGGTAAAATGGTTCACCATCTATTAATTGAGTAATAATAGCCTGCGCTCCGCTTTTTTCATTTGCCACGACATATGTTAATGGACCGAAAAAGGCCATATCGATTTTGTCATAATTCATTGCCTCAACAACACCGTTATAATCTGGATAAACTTCAACAGATACATTACGATCTAAATCCTTAGATAATATAGATTGCAATTTATCCATTGCACCTTCCATTGATCCTTCAGTTTGTGAGGGAATAACGCCAATTGTGAAGGTCTCTTCTTCCGTTTGAGTTGGTTCATTGTTTTCTGTTGAATTATCCTCACTGCAGGCTGCTAAAAATAGGGTTAGAAATAATGTGAAGATAATTAAAAAAATTTTTTTCATCGTCATTTCTCCTCTTCAAATGAAAATTGGACTGTATTAACCCTTGACAAATACCTAATAAAGCCGATTACTCTTATTTGAAAAAAGGACTCTGTTCGAGTCCTTTTAGTTTACTCTAATACACCCAGGCGCCTCATTTGTTACTTCTCCAATAATGGAAGAAGGGACATTTTTCTCGTGAAGTCTGCGCTGTAGTCCTTCAGCTTCAGCCTCAGGTACAGAGATAAGTAGTCCTCCAGATGTAATCGCATCACAAAGGATCAGCTGATCAATCTCACTAATACTAGGATCATATTCAATTCTTCCTGAAAGCCACTTATGATTCTTTCTAGTTCCACCTGGAATAATATTTTGTTCTGCAAGCTCTTTTGTTCTAGGTAAAATAGGAACGTCCTTACTATTAATTGTAACGCCAACTTTACTACCTTCAGCTAATTCAATCGTGTGTCCAAGTAATCCAAAACCAGTCACATCCGTACAAGCATTTACATTGAAGTCTTCCATTGCTTCAGCAGCATCTTTGTTTAAGGTTGCCATTAGAGTCATTACATTATCTAGATCTTCTTTTTCTAATAAGTCTTTTTTTATGGCAGTTGTTAGAATTCCAACACCAATTGGCTTTGTTAAAATGAGGCGGTCACCAGGTTTTGCACCAGCGTTTGATCGAATTCTGTCAGGATGAACAATTCCAGTTACGGATAAACCAAACTTTGGCTCTTGATCATCAATGGAGTGTCCACCAACCAAGGCAGCACCTGATTCTCTAACCTTGTCTGCAGCGCCAACGAGTATTTGAGCTAAAATACTCTTATCAAGAGTACTTATTGGAAAGCCAACAATATTCATTACAGTGATCGGTTTTCCGCCCATGGCGTATACATCGCTTAATGAATTTGCAGCGGCTATTTGTCCAAACATATAGGGATCATCAACAATAGGTGTGAAAAAATCTAATGTTTGTACGAGAGCAGTGTCTTCGTTTATTTTATACACACCAGCATCATCTGATGTATCTAAACCGACAAGTAGATTTGGATCTGGTATAGCTTTTGGTAAATGACGCAGAACTTGCGTCAGGTCCTCAGGACCAATTTTGCATCCTCAACCACCTTTAGTTGATAAAGAAGTTAACTTAACAATCTCTTCTTTTTTAGACATATAACTCACTCCTTCTTACACTATATGAAAAATTCTTTGGGAGTAATGAAAACGAACATGATAAGGGACCTCTCATTAGGTTATATTGAAGTTAAATCTGAATAAATGTGCGCGTATTATTTTTGCGCATATTTATAGATTTTCACTAATGTATCAATTTCGTAAGAATTCGAATGATATTTAGCAATATAACTCTGGGCATACTCTCCAAGATTTTCTCTTACTTCGTTATTATTAACTAATTGCGCTGCATAATCAAGAAATTCGATCGGTTTACTATAAACAAAGCCAGTTTCTTTATGTGCTACAAGACTTAAGTTTCCTTCATTCGCTGAAACTAAAACAGGTAACCCATAGCCCATTGCTTCAATAATGGCAGTTGACTGACCTTCTGAAAAGGAGGTGTTAAGCATCGCGTCAGCATTCCTATAGATAGCGCCCATACTTTTATGTGGGACTTGTCCTATATATTGTACCCACTCCTTGTTTTTTTCAACTAAATCCTCTACAAGTTTACCTTCATCCTCTTCAATTATAGGACCTACGATTAAAAGGCGAATATGTGGGTATTTTTCGTATAGAGTCGTAAGCATATTGATTGCAAATGGAATGTTTTTTACTTTCCTTATCCCAGCGGGGAGAACAAATAAAAACGTGTTAGCTTCTTTGTTAATCGCTAAATCTGTATCATTAAGTTCACTTGTCCCTTGGGGTATTACGTATATTTTTTCTGCGACAGAGGGTACTTCTTTTGTCAACAAATTCTTTGCATTGTCGTTAAAGACGTGGATAACCTTTGCCTGTGTAACCGATTTAATCACATCCGCACGTTTATGGCTATCAAATAAATCATGATTCAAATCTGTGCCTGTAATGGTTAACACATACGATTCAATCGGGTCTTCTAGCCCTTCAATAAACTTAAAAAAGCGATAGGCATGAAAGCCATGAACCACATCTGCACGTGGTAAAGTACGTATCTTATGGTCTTCTGTTACTGAAATAATTTCCGTTTCAATCTTTTGATTTTCCAATTTATCCGCAATGCGCTGAACAGTTACAGTGTTTCCGCGCGGTTGATGAAAATTGGGTGTTACTAATACAACCTTCATACTGTCACTCCTACTAAAAAACTGTGTCACCCTGCATTTTAGAGTGTGTGTAAATTATCACAGATTTATTTGTCGTTGTCACTTAGAAAGATTGGATTTTTCAAGGGGTTTAAATGATGCATGGTCAAAAAAATTGGTGGTAATTATTACCTTAACTAAGAAAGTCTCTTATGTAGTTTGATCATCACATTTACTATGCTTATTCGTTGATTATCTTTTTATGTGTTAGAAAAAGAGAACAAAAATTATCTAAAGATTTCGGTTTAAAAAGTATGGGTAATGGACTCTGTCGAAGGAAAAATAAGTGATGCAGAATTTGGTCAGAGGTTTCTTTTAGTATTAAAGAGCCAAGTCAAGTTTATACATGAAACTTGACTTGGCTCTTTTCAATTAAACCTTAACTGTGTCATTACCAGATCATAAAAAGCCACAAAAATAGTGACATTTCTGACAAACCGATCAACTCAGCTCTAAGGCTGCTGTTTACAAAATTTGACTTAAAAATCTCTGAGTCCGCTCATGTTTAGGAGCATTAAAGATTTCATCCGGATGTCCTTCTTCTATTATATTACCGTCAGCAAGCATGATCACACGGTCAGCGACTTCTTTTGCAAATCCCATTTCATGAGTGACGATTACCATCGTCATTCCTTCTTTTGCTAAATCCTTCATGACTTGTAGTACTTCTCCAACAAGTTCAGGGTCTAGTGCAGATGTCGGTTCATCGAATAGCATGACTTTTGGTTCCATTGCCAGTGCTCTTGCAATGGCGACACGCTGTTTTTGGCCGCCAGATAATTGATCGGGGTAGAAGCTTGCTTTATCCACTAGTCCCACTTTTTCTAATAGTTTCATAGCCTTCGAACTAGCATCAGCTTTTGATTCACCTTTTACAAAAATAGGGGCTTCAGTAATATTTTCAAGCACTGTTTTATGTGGAAATAGATTAAAATGTTGAAATACCATTCCGACTTTTTCTCGGACTTTATTCAATGAAGTTTTAACAGGATTCACTTTTTCAGAGTCAATAGTGATCTCACCACCTTGTGCTAACTCTAGAAAGTTCACACAACGGAGTAGGGTACTTTTACCAGAACCACTGGCACCTATTAACACAACAACTTCTTTTTCCTCTATGTCTAGGTCGATACTTTTTAAGACTTGAAGGTCACCAAAGGACTTGGATAAATTTTTAATACTAATCATGCGATTTTTGCCTCCTTTGGTTTACTTACGTCCATCTTTTTCTCGATGCGATTAGCAATTCTTGTGAAGATGAGAACAATAACTAAGTAATAAAGTCCTACAACAAAATAGGTTTCAAATGGCATATAGTTTTCACCCTGAACACTTAATGCGGTACTATACAAATCGGTTACAGCAATATATGCGACCAAGGATGAATCCTTTAAACCAATAATAAATTGATTAGCAAGTGGGGGAATGGATCTTTTAAAAGCTTGTGGAAAAATAATCCTTCTCATCGCAAGAGAATAAGGCATTCCCAAGGATCTAGCAGCTTCCATTTGACCCCGATCAATTGATTGCACCGATCCTCTGAAAATCTCAGCTATATACGCACCCGTGTGGATACCTAGTGCCAATGCACCTGCTGTAAAACTATCTAATGTAACAATATTTGCAATACCATAATATAAAAACATAATCTGGACAATTAGCGGTGTACCTCGGATAACTCCGATGTAAAGATCTGCGATCCGATTTAAAAGCTTATTAGTAGATAATTTAAAACCAGCAACGATGATTCCGATAACCGTTGCAATGAGAAGGGAAACAATAGTGATTGATATAGTCATCCATGATGCTTTTAAGAATGAAAGACCATGTTCGTTTATGATGCCGATGATATTTTGCATAAAAGTCATGATGTCTTATAAAACCTCCTTAGATGATGTTTAGTTATGTTTAAAGGGTCAAACACCCTTCCCGAAAAACAGAAACGAACAAGGTAAAGCTTGTCCTATCTGTTTTAAGAATGGGGAAGGGGTCTGACCCTTTCAAAGAAAGATAAGAAAGGATATATAAAATTTTACCTAGTTTTATTGTCTAGAGCCCCGGTGCCGTGAGCTTTTCTAATCCCTCTTAACTATTGTTTATCCATAATATTTTCGTTGAACCATTTCATACTAATTTCTTCATATGTTCCATCGTCAATCATAGATTGAATTGCTTCGTTAATCTTTTCTGCTAGTTCTGTGTTGCCATCATTTATAGCTACACTTACACGGTCCTCGTTTAATAGATCGCCAATTGCTTTTATTTCTAAGCCCTTTTCGTTTTTAGCATTTACCCCAACAATTTTATCAGTGATTACAGCGTCTAAGCGACCTAATGCCAGATCTTGAAGCGCATTTACATCACTTGGGTATCCCTTTACACTATCTGATAGCTCATCAGCCATGTCCTTCCAAGTACTTGATTGAATAACTCCAATCGTTTTACCTGCTAAATCTTCTTTTGATAGAATGTCATTATTACCTTCAGCAACGAAAATTTGAGCCCCTGATAGGTAGTAAGGGTTTGTAAAGTCAACCTGTTCATCACGTTCAGGAGTAGCAGTCATACTCCCGATAATGGCATCATATTTATTTGCTTTTAATCCTTGAATGATTGTTTCCCATGGGTTAGTAACAGGGTTTGCTTCAAGACCAATTCGTTTGGCGATCTCTGTCCCAATTTCTACATCAAATCCTGTTAACTGTCCGTCTTTCTTAAAATTTAACGGTGGATATAATCCACTCATAGCAAACGTTAATGAACCATCTTTTACTAGATTTAAGTTTCCATTTTCTTCGTTCCCCGTGCTTACACTTTCTTTAGTGCCGCAAGCCGATAAGATGATAAGACATGCAGCAATTACCATTACAATTCTTTTTTTCATTTTGTTTTCCCCCTTTGTTGTAAATAAAAAACACCGTCTAAATTGAATAGACGGTGTAGTGTTAACCCTCATTCCAAAAGCTCGTGAAGATAGTTCTCCACAATTCAAGTGAATTGTGACAGTGCTGCATCTATTTGAACGCAGCCCCAGCTCTCTGAAAAGAAAGTGATTTCAGAAGCTTCGGCGATTTATCCTTTTTCCTATTTTCATAGAATTCACTCATTCTCGAATAGGATACTGATATAAACCGCGACCTCTACCTCATCAAGCTTTTAAAGATGAGGATTTATGTATTTAGTTTATTGAAACAAATCTTATTATATAAAAGCCTTTTTATGATTGCAACCATAATTTTATTGGATTTATAACCCAGTAAAAAACACTTGACGTATATTTAGATTCTGAGATACATTTTTGTACAATACTAATTTACTAGAAAAGGGTGTCAAATTCTATGTTGGAATGTCGTAACGACGTATTAGCTTTTACAAAACAACTCGTGAATATAGAAAGTATTGTTAACACGGATGGAGAGAAAGTAATTGCCCATTCTTTATACACCTTAATTTCTTCTTTTCCATATTTTACAAAACATTCTTCTTACATAACAATGGAACAAACGATTAATGATGATCGTGAACGTTACAATGTACTAGCGTTTGTAAAAGGTACTAAAGGTACTAGTAATCGAACAGTTATTTTAATGGGGCATATGGACACAGTTGGGATAGATGACTTTAACCAATTAAAAGACCAGGCATGTTCTCCAGACGAATTGATGGAGGCACTTCACCATGAAGAACTTCCATCGTTGGCAAGAGAACATTTACACTCAGGTGACTGGTTATTTGGACGTGGCGTACTCGATATGAAAAGCGGAGTAGCTAGTCATCTTTATCTCATAAAATATTACTCTGAACATCCAGAAGAATTAGACGGAAACATCGTTCTCTTAGCAGAATGTGACGAGGAAGATAGCTCCCATGGTGTGCTTTCCGCATTAAAAACGTTAAAAACCTGGAAAGAAGAGCATCTTTTTGAATATGTGGCTGCAATAAATGCAGATTTTGTGTCACCACGTTTTGAAGGGGATACAAATCGCTATATTTATAAGGGGACTGTTGGTAAGCTTCTTCCGTCTTTCTTTATTACTGGGGCAGAAACCCATGTAGGCTCATGTTTTGAAGGATTGGACCCAAACTTTCTTGCAGCTGAATTAACAAAACAAATTAATTATAACCCGGAACTATCAAATGAAGCTTTCGGTGAGACGACGGTTCCACCAGTCTCATTAAAACAAACAGATTTAAAACCATCTTATACTGTACAAACAGCCTTGTCTGCCTATGTATATTATAACTTTTTCATTCATTCATGGTCACCAAAAGATGTAATAATAAAGTTGAAGGATCAAGCAACAATAGCATTTAACAATGCCCTCTCCTCATTTGACGAAAGATATAGGCAGTATTGTGCTATGAGTGGTGAACCTTATAGAAATTTACAGTGGGGACCAAGAGTTCTTACTTACGAGGAAATGGAAGAAATGCTGATTGCTGAAAATGGGGATTTGTTCATCACTCATATCAATCAGTTTAAAAAGACACTTTTACTAGATACGGAACTAGATACACGAATGTTTGCAGCAAGAGTGGTTGAAGAGGCTTGGAAATGGATGAAGGATAAAAACCCTGCGATTATTTTATTTTATTCATCCCTTTATTCTCCAAGGATAGAGCTTACCGGCAAAAACAGCTATGAACAAGCGTTAATCGCTGCTTTGGATCAAGCAGTGGAAACTGTTCAACCAATCTATGATTTTCCAATTGTAACAAGAAACTTTTTCCCTTATATTTCTGATATGAGCTTTGTAGCGCTAAGTGATGATGATGAGGGTATAAAGGCTGTTTCTAAAAATAACCCTGGTTGGGGGACTAAACATTATGTGGAGTATCAAGATATTCGTGAATTAAATGTGCCCGTTATAAATATAGGTCCTTATGGGGTGGATGCTCATAAGAAACTAGAAAGAATGGAAATGAAATATTCGCTAGAAGTGGTTCCTAATTTAACGAATAATGTTATTCAAAATCTATTAAAATAATATTTAAAATGGAGGGTTGGTCTGATGTTCAGGCTAGCTCTTATTTAATTTGTAGCATGTGCCCGTTAACGCACGGGGAAAAGCGACACGGTAACCAAGAGAGTGATCAGGTGCCCGTTTTTTCGTGAAAATCTAAAAACGGTAACCAAGAGAGTGATCAGGTGCCCGTTTTCTGAAGAAAAGCTAAAAACGGTAATCAAAAGAGTGATCAGGTGCCCGTTTTCTGAAGAAAAGCTAAAAACGGTAACCAAAAGAGTGATCAGGTGCCCGTTTTCTGAAGAAAAGCTAAAAACGGTAACCAGAAAAGTGATCAGATGCCCGTTTTCTGAAGAAAAGCTAAAAACGGTAACCAAGAGAGTGATCAGGTGCCCGTTTTCTGAAGAAAAGCTAAAAACGGTAATCAAAAGAGTGATCAGGTGCCCGTTTTCTGAAGAAAAGCTAAAAACGGTAACCAAAAGAGTGATCAGGTGCCCGTTTTCTGAAGAAAAGCTAAAAACGGTAACCAGAAAAGTGATCAGATGCCCGTTTTCTGAAGAAAAGCTAAAAACGGTAACCAAGAGAGTGATCAGGTGCCCGTTTTCTGAAGAAAAGCTAAAAACGGTAATCAAAAGAGTGATCAGGTGCCCGTTTTCTGAAGAAAAGCTAAAAACGGTAACCAAAAGAGTGATCAGGTGCCCGTTTTCTGAAGAAAAGCTAAAAACGGTAACCAAAAGAGTGATCAGATGCCCGTTTTCTGAAGAAAAGCTAAAAACGGTAACCAAGAGAGTGATCAGATGCCCGTTTTCTGAAGAAAAGCTAAAAACGGTAACCAAAAGAGTGATCAGATGCCCGTTTTTCACTTTGTGTTGATCCTTAAAAGGAATTATTAATCGATAAGGCGAATACAGTAAAGATGTAACTTTTTGGAGGTAAATCAAATGACAATGAATGTAACGCAGAGTGAAATACCAGTTATTAAAACATCGAACTTTGTACTAAGAGGAATGACAGTAGATGATGCTGAAAATATGTTTGAATCCATGTGTGATAAAGCAATGATGAAATATATTACTTCAGAAGCTATTAGAAAAATTTGGTTTCCATAAAGAAGGTGTAGTACGGCAAACCGACTTCGATGGAACTAGATTTCAGGACACGGTTGTATATTCATTATTACATTCGGAATATATGAAATAGTTAATCGTATTGTAGGCAACAAGTACTATGCTTACCCGAGATTACATTTTACCCAAATAAGTTAACCCTGATCCGATTAGTTATGCGATAATTTTAAAAGTATTCGGAAAGTGGGTTCTAAACCTTAGCTCTTTAATGTAGAATGAAATCGCAACAACACATACTAACCGGTTAGTCTGCCTGGCGATTAACAAATAATGAATACGCTTACAAAAAAACTAATTGTACCCAACAAGTGCTACAGATTTAGAGATTTGTAGATTATCTGGACCAACTGCCCGCTACTAGCTCTGGAAAAGTGTTACGAAGACTGTTAAAAGAACCATAAGGAAAGGAAGTATAAAGATGACAGATCAAATAAGGGATGTAGTTAGAGATTCATTAGAGGACTTGTTAAAGCGGAAAAAACGTGCCAAACTAGGCGGTGGTATCGATAAAATTAACCGCCAGCATGAATCTGGCTTATATACTGCAAGAGAACGAATTGATGTGTTAGTAGACAAAGATTCTTTTATGGAACTAGGTATGCTTAATCATTCCGATATGGTAGGGTCAGAGAGAAAAAGTGCGGGTGATGGCCTAATTGTCGGTCTTGGAAAGATAGACGGAAGACCGGCTGTTGTGCAGGCGGGTGATAAAACCGTATTCGCTGGGACTGAAGGTGCAGTTCATATCAGAAAGGCAAAAAAGGTACATGAGTATGCATTAAAACGAGGCTTGCCAATGTTTAATCTCCATGAAGGTGGAGGATTACGAATGCCTGACGGGATGGGCTCGGACGGTATTAGCGATAAACTTTTTCCAAATGAAATGCTTACACATAATCGTCAGGTTCCTTCAATCACAAGTATTTTAGGTGATAGCTTTGGGGGGCCAACCTGGACAGCAGTATCATCTGATTTTGTAACCCAACTTAAAGGAACCTGTATGGCAGTTGCTGGCCCAAGAATGCTAGAAATGGCAACGGGACAGCAAGTATCAACAGAAGAACTTGGCGGTTGGAAGGTACATGCATCTCAAACAGGGCAAATCGATGCCTATGGCGAATCAGAGGAAGACTGTTTAAAGCAAATGAAGGAGTACTTTAGTTATATGCCACTTAACGCAACAGAAGAAACTCCATTTAAGGAAACAAATGATGATCCATATAGACTTGTAAATCATGTGTTAGATATTTTACCTAACAAAGCTAACAGGGCTTATGATATGAAAAAAATCATCAACGAGCTTGTTGATGATCGTCAGTATTTTGAATATAAAGAGTTGTTCGGGCCTGCGCTTTTAACAGTATTTGCTAGGTTGAATGGTAGGACAGTTGGGATCCTTGCAAGTCAACCAATGAAGTATGCAGGGGCAGCTGGAGTACAAGAATGCGAAAAGGCAACAGACTTCATTTGTTTATGTGATTCATTCAATATTCCGATGGTATTTTTACATGATACACCAGGATTCCGTATTAGTAATGAAGCTGAAAAGTTAAAAATACCTACTAAAATTATGGTATGGAATCAAGCACTCGCACAATCAACAGTTCCGAAAATATCAGTGGTTATTCGAAAAAGTGTTGGTGCAGCATACGGTAACATGTGTGGCCCAACAATGGGAGCAGACCTTGTCGTTGCCTGGCCAACAGCCGAAATCAACTTTACTGGTCCTGAAGTAGGAATAAATGTGGTCTATGGTCGTCAGTTACAAGGTGCCGAAAACGTAAAAGAAGTTCGGAAAGAGCTTCTTGAGAAGTGGGCTTTTGATAGCTCACCATATAAAGCAGCAGCTAAACATCTCATCGATGATGTCATTGACCCACGAGAAACTCGTAAATTTTTATGTAAAGCACTAGAGTATGCTTGTGTAAAAAATGGTTCGAAAAGCGAACGTAGATTGGCGAATTGGCCAACTGGGTTTTAATAGAAAAATGGCAGTGGGGTTGTAAAAAATACCCACTGCTTTTTAAATGTATAAAAGAATAGGGTAATAGTTTTTTTGAAGGATTTCCGACAATGTCTCTTGAATAATTAAATATATTCGGATTAACGTATTAAAAACTTTATGAACTATAGATCATGTCGAGAGGAGAAATAAAGTTGACTAGCATCGAGCAACGTTTACAAGATTTAGATATTCAATTACCAGAAGCAATCCCACCACTTTATCATTATGTTCCTGTTATGATTCATCAAGGGGTTGCTTATATTAGTGGTCAAGTACCAAGAGTTAATGGGGAAGTCCCATACACTGGTAAAGTAGGTAGAGAGGTTACGATAGAACAAGCGAGGGAACTAGCCGAAATATGTGTACTAAAAGCACTAAGCGGTTTAAAAGCATCACAAGGTAGCCTTGACAGTGTCGAGCAAATTTTAAAAGTTACGGGCTATGTTCAGTCTGCACCAGGGTTTTCTGAGCAATCGAAGGTCCTCGATGCTGTTTCTGAATTACTTGAAAAGATATTTGGAGAAAAAGGGCGTCATGCTCGCACAGCTGTTGGAGTGGCGGAGCTTCCAGGTAATACTCCAATAGAGGTTGACTTTATCATTGCTGTGAAACCGGATGGGGGGAGCGAAAGATGATTTCCCTAAAAGATATTCAAGCCGCTAGAGAACGAATTGCAGACATCACGTATGTAACGCCAATTTTAAAATCAGAACAACTATCACAGATTTGTGGTAATCAACTCTTTTTAAAGTCAGAGCATTTGCAAAAGACTGGTTCGTTTAAGATACGTGGAGCTAGTAATAAAGTGATTCAAGCTGTTCAAGATGGTGCGAAATATGTAACAGCAGCATCTTCAGGTAATCATGGTCAAGCAGTTGCGTATATAGCGAATAAATATGGAATTCCTGCGACGATTGTCGTTCCAAAAGATGTTAGTGTCTGTAAGGTTAATGCGATTAAAGCTTATAACGGAAAGATAGAAATGTGTGGCACGACATCTGCGGAACGTTTACCAAGAGCAAAAGAGATTGCAATCCAAGAAAACGGATTATTTATCCCACCTTATGACGATCCTTACATAATGGCTGGACAAGGGACTGTTGGATTAGAAATAATAAATCAGCTTCAAGATGTTGATGTAGTCATTGTTCCTATTGGTGGAGGTGGCCTCATTTCTGGAGTACTAACAGCAATAAAAGAGAGTAATCCGAAAATAAAAGTGATTGGCGTCGAGCCTGAGATTGCGGGTGATACATACCTGTCCTTTCAAACTAAAAAGATAACAGCAATTCCTGGTACTTCAACCATTGCTGATGGATTACGAACAAACCAGCCAGGGGATCTAACTTTTCCTGTACTTATGAAATATCTTGATGACATCGTTCTTGTTAGTGAAGATGAAATTAGATTAGCTTTTAGTTTTGTAATGGAACGAATGAAACAACTAATAGAACCATCAAGCGCTACAACAGTTGCTGCGGCAATGTTCAATAAATTACCTTTTCAAGGAAAAAAAGTGGTTACCGTTATATCTGGTGGAAATGTGGATTTGGATAAGGTCCCTAATTTTATCGTAGATACAAATAGATTGTAATAGAAAAGTTCCCACCCTTTTTAAAACTATGAACATAATGTTGTTTGGATAACGACCCAGCAAATTATAAATCAACCTGAGGTACCAGTTTACTTGAAGGAAAATATTAAACTAGTTGATAATCTTTTATCAGGCGTTTCGTTATAGTAGCAATCGGGATGGAGTTCTGAGCTAAAGAGATCCAAAACATAGCAGCTAAAATATATAGGTGTCTGCCTTGTCCAGTATAGTTGTAGAAAACTATACTGACGAGACGGACACCTTTTTTTAATGTAGTGAATTGGGTTTTCTAATAATGATAAAAGATATTTTTCGAATGAAGTTTGGGAAGGTGCTTTTTATTTATTTGTTCATGGTAAAGATGGTTCATCCACAAATAACATTGTACAATTATCAGGCTTAGGATAACCCAAATCCCACTATTGATGATGATTTTGTCTAACCATAATAGACCCTTTAAGTGAGTTTCAAGTAGCTTTGAAAATGTAAATAACATACAGAATGTGAATATTCTCGACCATTGTGAAACATGATAAATCCATATTCCGTTCTTAAAACCAAAAAGCTTAATTCTTTTGATCAATCTATAAATTTCAATTACTTCAATCAAGAGAAAAACCAGTATTGCACATATCCAAATAAACGTTAAAACTGATAGTGAAATTGTATGTGAAAATAAACCAGCAAGACCTGTTATCGATAATGCACCATGCAAGATGCAATTTGTGTTGGTCCAATCATGTTCAACCTGCCATTTTTGAGTAAAGTATCTTTGCACAATGAAAATAGTGCTAATGAAGTAAAAGCATAGTCCTATTAAGATAAGTATTAGATTAATAACCTGAGGGGATTCGCTATTAACACTACTATTTAATAAAACAATTGACTGTGTGCTAACAGTTGTTAGCAGAATAACCCCATGAACCGTTTTTGAATGTTTCGTTTTAACTATTTCAAAAAAGGTCCTAATACAAATCAAAACATATACTAGCCAAAAAATAAAATTTAGATAGCTAAAAGCTTTTGCAATGATAGTCCAATGGGTAAAAGTATTACTTAAAAGGATAATCGAAATGGATGTACCTGCAACCCAGGTTCCAATACCAAACCGATTAATTGGATTACTAAAATGAACTTCTTTAAACTTTTTATCTAGTAATGATTTAAAAATAGAGAAAGCAAAACAAATCCATAAAGATACGACAATTAAACCAATTTCTTGTTCAAACAAAAAGTTTGGACCAAAAAAATTTGCTAATACACCTCGTGTAAAGATCCCAAAGGCCATAACAATAGCCATCGTATTTGTTGCAATGTGGACTCTGTTAATTAGAATAAGGTAAATAAGCATAAGAGTGAAAAGACCAAGCATAATCTGAAACATGATATCACCATCTAAAAGTATAATAGATTTATTTTACCATATTTAAAACTTCATAAAATGCTTATTTCCTATATAGTTAATCTTTATTCCCATCAGTAATGCCTCTTACCCAATTGAATCATATTCATGAGTTATGTAAAATAGTGTCATAAACAAATTCGTAATGGAAAAAGGTGTATTTTATGCAAAAATATATTGTCATAGGTGGGGGTATCCTTGGAGCATCTACTACTTACCACCTTGCAAAAGCGGGAGCAAATGTAACGTTGATAGATCGCCAAGATCCAGGTCAAGCGACAGATGCTGCAGCTGGGATTGTGTGCCCATGGCTATCGCAGCGAAGAAATCAAGCCTGGTACAAGCTAGCCAAGGGTGGGGCCAGGTACTATTCATCTTTGATTGATGAACTGGAAGCAGATGGTGAAACGGAAACAGGTTATAAAAAAGTAGGAGCAATCAGTCTACATACTGACGATAGTAAACTAGATAAAATGGAAGAACGTGCTTATAAGCGGCGTGAGGACGCACCAGAAATTGGTGAGATTACCCGCTTGTCTCCAGCTGAAACAAAAGCTTTATTTCCAACATTAGCTGAAAATTATGGTTCTGTACATATAAGCGGGGCTGCTCGTGTAAATGGAAGGGCACTGAGACAGTCATTGGTGAGTGCCGCAAAAAAGCATGGAGCAACATTTCTCCATGGAGATGCATCATTAGTCTTTAGTGATAACAAGGTACTTGGTGTAGAGGTTGAAGGTGAAACTTTACTAAGCGATAAGGTTATCGTAACAGCGGGTGCGTGGGCAAGTGAATTATTGAAGCCACTAGGTGTGGAATTTCTAGTTACAGCTCAAAAAGCGCAAATTGTTCATCTTAGCGTGATGGATACAGATTCTACTGATTGGCCTGTTGTCATGCCGCCTAACGATCAATATATTCTCGCGTTTGACGAAGGTCGAGTTGTTATAGGTGCAACACACGAGAATGATGTTGAACAAAACGATATACGTGTGACAGCAGGGGGACTCCATGAAGTGCTTGATAAAGCCTTGAATATAGCTCCAGATTTATCGAATAGCACCGTACTTGAAACTAGAGTTGGGTACAGACCGTTTACACCAGGATTTCTTCCAGTCATTGGGCCTTTACCAAACTACGAGGGAATAGTAATTGCAAACGGACTCGGTTCATCAGGATTAACAGTAGGACCATTTCTAGGGCGCGAGCTAGCTAAGCTTGCTATAGGATTAAACACAGAAATTGAACTGGAGCTTTATGATCTTGCAAATGCAATTGAGTAAAATACATAGAAAATTGGCTTTTCGATAACGCGTATGGTAACATAAATCTCTAAACAAACAGAGGACGTGATGATGTATGATAAAAATTGAAATTCCTACACCTGATATTACCATTACAGAGCGTAAACAAATTCCAAAAGAAAATGAGCCCGAGATAAAAGATATATATGGATTCATTGATTTCCACTTAATTCCTAGAGATAAAGGTGGTATATTCATGTTTTACAATATCAATGATGAACTTCTCTTTGTTGGTAAAGCACGGAAATTACGCCAGAGAATTAAGAAGCATTTTGAAGACACTGTTTCACCATTAAAAACGCACAGAGATGAAGTGCACAAAATTGAGATATGTATAGTAGAAGATCCAACAGAAAGAGAAATTTATGAAACATATATTATTAATGAACTACATTCGAAATATAATGTAGATAAAGTGTTTTATAAATAATAATGTAAAAAATGACCTTGGTATAAAAAACAGGGTCATTTTTAATTGAATTCAATTCGGAATCAAGTCCACATAGTAAAACCGATTCTTACCTGTATAAACATCCTTAGCAACAGTATTTTTATCTGAAATAGAAAAATCAATCTTTTCATTAAAAATAGGGCCATCAAGTACAAATGTATGAAACTCGCCATTTTCCCCACATGGATCCACATTACTAGGAAGCATGCTAAGAAACTCTTTATCAACTATTTTACCAACGAAAGATGGATTTAACTGTTCGCTATCTATACATGTAACAACTGTTTTATAGCCGAGAGTTAAGAATTCATCAATTAATGTCGTTGAACTTTCATTCCATAACGGAAATACTGGCGTAATCGATGTGTTTGCTAACATGTTCTCTCGGTATGTTTTAACATCTACCAAGAAAATGTCACCGAACATCATGTGAGTAACTCCGTCTTCTACTAATTGTTTATTTTCTTCACTCATGATGTTCTCATACATCTCATTTGAACACGGAGCGGGTATGAAAACCTTTCGTAGTGGAATCCCGAGTGAGAAAGCCTGTGCCTCTAGTAGACTTTCCCTAACACCATGGATACTAGACCGTCTGTGTTCTTCATTTACCGTTGTTAACAATGAATCAATTTCCCATTCACCTGCTTGAATAATCCGGTGCAAAGCAAGAGTAGAATCCTTTCCGCCGCTAAACGATATCACAATGCGTTTTTTTGCCATGAAAATCACCTCTAAGCTCTATCTTAAGGGTTAGTTAAAAAAATTCCAATATGGATTGATGGAAAATGTAAAATTCTTCGATACATAGTAAAACAACCCAAAAACGTTTAGGGCCGTCTTAGCCGATATAAGACTTTATTTTATTTCGTTTTATGGTTAATTCGTATCTTATAAGAATTATAAAGGTATTCGTATATCCTCGTATTTGTGGGTTCACCATATTTTTTGTACCATTCCTTATTTGATAAATCAACTAATTCATTACGTAGTGAATGATAGTCTTCTTTTGCCTTCTCTCTTAGGTCGAACGTGAATTTAGAGATAAAAAATAGCGCTACATTTATGAATAAATCCCTAACAAGATTTTTATTATTGAGTAGGTTGTCCAAAATATAGACATTCTCAAGGATTGCGATGTTAAAAAAATACTTAACAAAGGTAAAACTAGCACATGCGATAAAAGCATACAATACTTTCGTATGGATACTTTTTTTACGATTATGTTTGTCGTTTAATTCTATTAATCTCTTTAAAGAATCCTCATCTTCTTTAGAAATACTATTGTCTTTATGGTCCCATGGCGCGATTGCTAAATTTGACATGATATTCCTCCTTTACAGAAACTCTAGCTCTTATCTATATATGTATTTAATAATTTGCAATCCTAGAATAGGAAACCTAATTAACTAATACTAAATAAGGAAAAAGTATACTTTTTAAGTTAAAATTTGTACTTAAGCATGATTTTGTTTATATTTGGTAAGATATTAAAATGAAGGAGTGAATAATTTATGGAAAAAATTGAAGTTGGTGAAATTTTTACAATAACGGATGAAGAAAACGAGGACCAAGAGGTAGAAGTGCTCGGAGTGTTAGAACTAGAGGGTACTGAATATGTTGCAGTCAGTTTTGTTGAAGACCTAAGAGAAGAATCTGAAGTGGATATCGATATTTTCTTTTTAAAGATCGATGAAGAAGGGGATATTTCTGCGATTGAAAGTGATGAAGAGTTCGAAAAGGTTTCTTCTGCGTTTGATGAAATTTTGGTGGATGTAGAGTAAAAAGGGGAGGGATGAGTAACTCCCTCTCGTGCTAATTAAAGTCTTGTACCTTTAGTCCAATGGTAAAAAGAATAGATAAAGACTAGGTAGAGAATATAACCAATGAACGAATAGATGTGTTTCCATGACTCATGATGGTCAAAAAATCCTAAGGATTCGGCAAATTTTTCAAAAGCTGCCATCAGAAGGCTTAAGAGTAGAATTAGTACTGTTGTTGTTTGCCAACGCGTAATTTTGTCACAAACATAGAGAAAGATACTAATAAAATGCGGGAGTGCAATTAATGTAAATAAAACATTGATTGAAAACACATCAGATAGTATTCTTTTAGGGAAGGAATAGCTCCCTACTCCTACAAAGTACAAATCTAAATAAGTCCCAAGCAATGATGCTAGAAGCATTGCAGGTACCATTACTTTAATCTTAATCCAGAAAGGGGATCGCTTTTTTGGTGAATGCTGCAAGTTCGAGTCTTTCCAGTGTTTTACAATACTCATCCTTAACCTCTCCATCTACTGTTTCTCCTGAATCTATGAAATACTCAATTACCTGCCAATCTTTAAACCAGTCTTCAATTTCTGCACTGTCATGTTCTTTATTCTTCCATGCGAATTCTAGCTTAGGACTATAGATTCGTGAAAAGCCTGGGAGCAACTGACATGACCTTATTCTTGGTGTTAAGATTTTTCCCGGTGTACTTGCATCAACATCATTAAAAAGATGTGGCCAGAAATCCTTTCTAGAACCTGTATGAGGAATTCTATTTGCCCATTTTTCCGACATCCTTAGCCGGTTATGATCCTGGAATAATAATGCATACAATCTTTTACCTAAAAGAATTCTTTCATCTAAACTTGTAAAATGATGCAGTGTTTGCCCGATAACCATTAATTTTCCGTTATCTTCATAGGGAAAGAGGATATGATTCATAGACAGGAAATCCTGCAATTTGAATTCTAATGTACTAAATACTTCCTTCTTAAATACAGGGTTTTCAATCACTCTTAATTCTAAATAGCTTTGCTCATTAACTATGAGAGCAATTGTAAGCAAATAGGTGTCTCTATCCTCCCAAAACTTATTCCAAAGCGTTTCCATAAAAGAAGACACATGAAGATATGGGAGTAAGTAAAATAGACTTCTTCCTCTTTTTAGGCTTTCTTCATAAACCAAAAATTGAGGGTAGGCATCTTGAAATATTAGCCAATTACCACGCTCTAAGAAAGAGAAGAAGGAAACCCCTTCTTTTTTAGTGAGCAATCTTGACAGTATGCCTCCTTTTAAATCAGTCATATTCCATCCGCCGTTCCGAGAGACCATATGTCCTAAAAATGCCCAATGAATTTCAGGGTGGCGATTATAAAACTCAAGGTATGCTCTTGTTCTAGTTACATTATTTGTATTGAGTGTCCTCGTTAATGACTTGATGTGAGTAATTAGGTCCTGATCAGCCTGTGACAGGTAAACTTTCTTTTCATTTTTTTTCGTAGTAGCTTTTAACTCCTTTTTAATTTTCACAAGAGATTCAGAAAGTGGTCTTTTAGTAGACTTTAAAAGCTGACACAACATATGTTCCACCTCCTTAGATGAATTCTCTTGTAAACCTACGAATATGTATTTATATAAGAGGAATTTAAGGGAGGGAAATGGATTTTATGAAAAAAAGAATTAGAAACGGAATGAATCAGATTATAGAAACGTTAAGAAAAGACCAATCTCCCAATGGCTCATGGAATTATCCATTTGAAACAGGTATATCAACTGACTGCTATATGATTATTTTATTAAGGTCACTTGAAATAAATGATGAAAATTTAATTAAGCAGCTTTCAAAACGGATACTTTATAAGCAGAAAAAAAACGGAGCATGGAAGCTTTTTGAAGATGAACCTGTTGGAAATAGTACGAGTACGTTTGAAGCCTATTATGCACTTTTATACTCAGGCTATTATGAGAAAGAGGATCCAAGGTTAAAGGCCGCAAAAAAATTTATAGTTGAAAACGGTGGAGTGGAAGAAATTCATATGTTTGCAAAAATGATGCTCGCCATGACTGGACAGCATAAATGGCCAGCTTTTTTCCCTGTTCCGATAGAGATGATCTTACTCCCTACCTCATTCCCAGTAAATTTTTATAGTTTTTCCGAATTTGGCAGAGCAAACCTAGCTCCAATTATGATTTTAGCTGATAAGAAATATAGTCTAAAGACTGAAAAAAGCCCTGATTTATCAGATTTGTATAGTAGCAGAGAGGGGCAAATTAATGACCAAGTTTTTGATTTTAGGGATTTAGAATGGAGATCACTTTATACTGATCTAAAAAAAGGAATTAGTAGCTTTATAGGTTTACCCAACGAAATTCACAAACTTGCCACCGAACATACAAAACAATACATGTTATCACGTATAGAACCTGATGGAACCTTTTTTGGTTACTTTAGCTCAACCTTTTTGATGATTTTTGCCTTAATGTCCCTTGGCTATTCAAAATCTCATCCAATTATCACCAGAGCCGTTAAAGGTTTAAAATCGATGAAGTGTGAAATTAACGGGTTACCACATATGCAATATACGACAGCAACTGTTTGGAATACATCGCTAATCAATTATGCACTACAGGAAGCGGGACTTTCTTCTTCGGATGTGATGGTAAAAACTGCAAACCGCTATTTGCTAAGTCGCCAGCATTATAAATTTGGTGATTGGGTTGTTCACAATCCCTCTGGCTTCCCAGGTGGATGGGGATTTGCCGATGTAAATACAATTCACCCAGACGTTGATGATACAACTGCTTCTTTGAGGTCGATTGCGAGAAGTGTACAAATTGATTCGAATTTTTTTCAATCCTGGGAAAGAGGGGTTCTCTGGGTTTTATCCATGCAAAATAATGATGGTGGCTGGCCAGCTTTTGAAAAAAATACTAACAGCAAATTGCTGCAGCTATTACCGATTGAAAAGGCTGAATTTATTCTAACAGATCCTTCGTCTGCTGATTTAACCGGAAGAACACTTGAATTTTTCGGGAAGTTTACGAATTTAACGAAGAATCATCCATCAATTAAGGCAGGAGTAAACTGGTTAAATAAAAATCAACAAAAGGATGGTTCGTGGTATGGACGCTGGGGGATTTGTTATATTTATGGAACCTGGGCTGCCATTACTGGATTGAGAGCAGTAGGTGAATTACCAACGCATTCTTCTATATCTAAAGCTGCAAAATGGATAATGGGCATTCAAAATGATGATGGTGGTTGGGGAGAGTCTTGTAAGAGCGATATCAATAATACCTATATACCTTTAAAATCAAGCACATTAACGCATACAGCTTGGGCACTAGATGCTTTAATTGCAACGTCAGATAAACCAACAGAAGAAATCAATTCAGGGCTAAATTATTTATTAGAAAACCTTGAAAAAGAGGACTGGACTACAGATTATCCCAAAGGACAAGGTATGGCAGGTGATTTTTATATTCACTATCATAGTTACCGGCATATATTTCCGTTAGTAGCTCTGTCTCATTATAAAAATAAATTCTCCTAGGCCGTCATAGGCTGTGTCCAACACTGTTTAAGTGTTCGCCCTAATTTTTTAGTCATTTCTATCTCATTTACAATTTTGTTGTTTTTTTTGTAGATAGACCTTTCCAGCTAAAGTAATTTCTAGGCTGGTACTAACAGTTGTTAAATGATGTAAATATTAGTATAATATAGTATATGAAAAATATTTAAATGTTTAATGGGCTGATGAGTTTACTATGGTGATCCACGACAGGAAGAATTTTAATGTTACCTTTTCGAAATAGCTCCACCGCTTCATGTAATGTACTATCTGCGTATAATTTAGATGCGTTTTGATTTGATTCATAAAATCCTTTACTGGTTGTTAGAAAAATTTTTAACCAGCATGCAACCACTCCTTTTTGAAAACTTTACTTGTATTCTCCATAAGACAGTTTATCCCTTCACGGTTTTTGAATTGTAGTAAAAGTAATACACAATTAACCTTGTAAATTCATAAATCTATTCAAAATCCGTTTACTCGTTTATCTTTGCCATGAAAAATGCAAGCTATATATATATGTAATCCAAACTCCAAAGCGGTAATAACAATAAACCAAAAACCATTCATTGACTAGATCAGAAAGGAATGAAGAGGAATGCTTGAAGGAATTAGGATTATTGATTTTTCCCAATATCTACCTGGCCCCCATACAACTCTACGTCTAGCAGAGATGGGAGCAGAAGTTATTAAAGTAGAACCACCTAGAGGAGACCCTGCACGTGCTTCTATTGGTAAAGAGGATACAGGGTTTGTTTTTCAAGCACAGAACCGTAATAAAAAAAGTATTACGCTAAATCTTAAGGATGATAATGATCGGGGAACCGCAATAAGCCTAATGAAAAGTTCCGATGTTGTAATTGAAAGCTTTCGTCCTGGTGTTACAGAACGTCTTGGTATTGGTTACGCAGACATTGTTAAGCATAAGCAAGATATCATATATTGTTCACTGACAGGCTATGGACAAACTGGCTCAATGCGTCAATTAGGTGGCCACGATCTCAATTATATGTCAGTTAGTGGTTTGCTTTCGCAATTAAAGGATGAAAACGGGCGACCTATTCATCCAAGTAATACAATAGCTGATTTTATCGGTGGAATCACAGCTAGCGAAGCGATATTAGGAGCATTGGTAAAGAGGGAGAGGACGGGTGGTGGTGCATATCTTGATATCTCAATCACAGATTCCTTGCTTCCACTAATGTCCAACCACATTCTTATTGAAAAAGCTACCGGGGAACAGAATGGCGTTCCGAGTTTAAATAGTAAGCTTGTTTGTTACCACATTTATGAAACAAAGGATGGTAGATTTGTCAGTTTAGGAGCTTTAGAACCAAAGTTTTGGAAAAATTTCTGTCTAGCATTAAAGAGAGAAAATTGGATTTCTGAGCATTTTTGCTCTGCGAATAATAAGAATTCTATTTTCATAGAGTTAAAAGAGCTATTCGCAAGCCAGACATTATCAGAGTGGACACAATTTTCGCTTGAAGTTGACTGCTGTCTTACTCCAGTACTTGAAACAAATGAATTAATTGATCAGCAGTTAATCAATGAAAGAGGACTGATTTTTGAAAAAGACGGGCTACGATATACCTCAACATCATATGTTCAGGAACAAGTTAGCCATATTAATACTGTCGAATCACCTCCAAAACTTGGTCAACATAATGATGACATTAAACAACTAAGTAAAAATTAAGTGTATTATTTTTGGTTGCGTAGTGTATTTATTTTGAAACGAAATCTCGAAATATGAACAGGGGCATTCTCTATTTTAGAAAATTTAAACAGCAATTAAAAGTCTGTATGTTACTTGCATAATATTTAATAAACTTTCGGAAATAAAGCTTAATTAAAATTGCAAACTTATTTAAAACATATATTGATTGATTTGGAGGAGATTAAAATGAGAGAAGTAGTAATTGTTGAAGCAGTTCGAACACCTGTTGGTAAACGAAAAGGGGCATTAAGCACTGTACGTCCTGATGAGCTTGCAGCTAAAATATTGAAGGAATTGGTAACACGTGCTGGGATTTCACCGAGCCTTGTAGAAGACGTTATTATGGGGTGTGTTTCTCAGGTAGAAGAACAAGCGGTTAATATAGCTAGGAATGCGTTATTAATCGCGGATTTTCCGATCCAAGTACCTGGAACAACGATTGATCGACAATGTGGTTCAGGTCAACAGGCCATTCATTTTGCATCACAGGCTATTTTGAGTGGTGATATGGATATTGTCATCGCAGGTGGAGTAGAAAGCATGTCACGGGTTCCGCTGGGATCAAGTATGAAAAATTCAACATGGAGTGAAGAATTGACTTCACGACATGAAATCATCCACCAAGGTTTATCTGCTGAACGGATTGCAGATAAGTGGGGATATAGTCGCGCTCAGTTAGATGAATATTCACTGGAAAGCCAACAGAGAGCTTTAAAAGCTCAAGAAGAAGGGCGTTTCAATCGTGAAATAATGCCTTTAGAAGTAACACTTGAAGATGGAACAACAACAGTTGTTAAGGATGATGAAGGACCTCGAAAAGGAACAACGATCGAAAAATTGGCAGCACTTCAACCTGCTTTTGCTAAAGATGGTAAGATCCATGCTGGTAATGCTAGTCAAATGAGTGATGGGGCAGCGGCAGTATTATTAATGTCACGAGAAAAGGCTAATGAGTTAGGGCTTAAACCAAGATTTCGATTGATTGCTCGTTCAGTTATAGGCTCTGACCCAACTTTAATGCTAACAGGTCCAATTGAAGCATCAAAACATGTTCTGAAAAAAGCGAATCTAACAATTGATGATATGGACACGTACGAAGTAAATGAAGCATTTGCTCCGGTACCAATGATTTGGTTGGAGGAAATGAAAGCTGATCACGCTAAGCTTAATCCAAACGGCGGTGCAATTGCACTCGGACATCCGCTAGGTGCAACTGGTGCGCGTTTGATGATTTCAATGATGCATGAATTAGAAAGAACTGGCGGACGCTACGGTCTTCAAGCGATTTGTGAAGGTGGCGGTATGGCTAATGCTACCATTATTGAAAGAATTGCAGACTAAAAGTTATATACGATTATAGTTTCTAAAAGCTTACGGATAGTTTCGGGTGGAGCTATCCGTAGATCCAAGAAAAAAGAGATTAAGATGATTTGGAGGAATAGATATGAAAATGCAAAACAGTGTCGCAGTCGTTACCGGAGGAAGTTCAGGTTTAGGTGAAGCGACTGTAACTCGTATTGTTGAAAATGGTGGCTATGCCACGATTCTAGATTTATCAGAAGAAAAGGGAGCTGCCTTAGTTGAAAAGTTAGGTTCAGACCGTGTTTTATTTGTTAAAACAAATGTTACGAGTGAAGACGAAGTCCACCATGCAATAAGCCAAACGATTGAAAAGTTTGGAGCCATACATGTGGCTGTGAACTGTGCAGGAATTGGTGCTGCTGAAAAAGTCGTTGGTAAGGATAAAGTCCATGATCTGGGCAACTTTGTTAAAGTTATCCAAATTAATCTGGTTGGAACGTTTAATGTTATCCGCTTGGCTGCGGAAAAGATGATGTTGAACACACCAAATGAGGAAGGGGAAAGAGGGGTTATTATTAATACTGCTTCTGCGGCAGCATTTGAAGGGCAAATAGGTCAAGCCGCGTATAGTGCTTCAAAAGGTGGAGTAGTTGGCATGACATTGCCAATCGCTAGAGAGTTTGCTAGACATGGGATCCGGGTTATGACAATTGCTCCTGGTCTGATTGATACTCCTTTGTTTGGGACCCTACCTGATAACGCACGTGAAGCATTAGGAGCAATGGTACCATTTCCATCTAGATTAGGATATCCAAGTGAATATGCGATGCTAGCACTAAGTATAATTGAAAATCCATTGTTAAATGGGGAAACAATTCGACTAGACGGTGCAATCCGGATGCAACCAAAGTAACAAAGGTATGCCTAGTCCCTCACTAATAAAATTGGGCGATGGGGTTGGTGGGGACTAGTTGTGATAGTCTTTTTTTAGAAGATAAGAAAGTATAAAAGTTTGTACCTAGTTTTAGTGTCTAGCTCCGGGCTCCCTGCGCTTTTCTTAGAAGGTTCATATTTTTAAATGTAAGCGTATTCATATATAAGGAGTGTCATATATGAGTAAACCTTATTTTACAGAAGAACATGAAATATTTCGGAAATCATTTCGTAAGTTTTTAGCACAACATGCAGTTCCTTACTTTGAAGAGTGGGAACAAGCAAAACAAGTCCCAAAATCATTTTGGCAAAAAGCTGGGGAGCAAAGCTTCTTATGTCCGTGGGTTGATGAAAAATATGGATTAGAAGCAGACTTTGCATACTCAGTAATCATAACCGAAGAAAAACCTGCTGTAACTGTTTTAGAAGCTGATGATGCAGAAAATTCTTTATACATCAGGTACAACAGGATTACCAAATGGGGTCGTTATTGATCATCACCGTATTCTTCATTTTGCACTAGGAACAATTCAATTATTAAAACGGGAGGAACTATTTCTTATATATTGAAAAAGAGACGAGATTCGAACTTGAAAAAGCTTATCCCAAATCGGTATTTTTTGAGCAACATTGCCACGACAATCCGTTAATTTGTTAGTTATTCTTTCCTTCCACTGATTCCATCTTAACCGTCCCATCATTCGTCAGAGCTTCTTCAGTTCTTCTATCCTCTTTAGTACCGTAATGATAGTTTGTTAATTTACCTGTATCCTTTGGCTGAAATTGTTCTTCTTTTTCCATCGTTTGCCTCCTCGTACATATGTAATAACAATTATATTATCAGTACTAAGTCCTTAAATTATGTACCAGAAAAAAATTTTAATAAATGTTCAAGGTGTTAAAGCTTTCATTTTTACACAACCTAAAGTAAGGAGGTGTGTGTATGTCAGACCAAGAAAATAACACAATTCAACATATTGATGATAATGGTGTGACAACAAGTCATAAAAAAGAAGATGGTTCTCTCCATGTCGAACATAATGGAATAGATTCAAAAGATGACTTTATAATAAAAATGGTTAAATCAGGGGCTTATAAAACAATGACGAATAATTAAAATGCACGTTTTTCATCCCGCGCTTAAGGGGCAGTAAAACCTCAACTGATTGAAGGTTCACTTTATAGTAAAAGCACTTTGGCTTTGGTGGAACAAGTGGAAAATATAACACGAACTGGTTTACCAAGGTGTCCACCTTTTATGACAGCAGTGATTTTACCATATATTCCTAAATTATAAATCCTGCACTTAAAAAACAAGGCTTAAACTATTAATATATTTTATGGCAAGTTGGTTTCTTGCCTTTTTTTGCCGATTTATTACACAAATGACGCAAGCTTGTTTGCTCCAACCATATTCAAAGTGTTATCATTTTAAAACCCAGGACTTAAGGAGATAATTACAATGATTGAAGAATTTTCTTAAATGAGAAAATTCTTAAAATAAATAGTCAGGTAGAAGAATTGGTGAATAAATTACATAAAATCTCAATTGAATTTAAAGTTTCAAGGGAAGACTACCACGATGTAACTACATTATTATACGAAGGGACTTTTGATATAAGGGTTAACGAAAAGGGACTCACCTTTAGAGGGACAATCCAGCAATATTCTACATCAGTAACAAATTTATATATTAAAGGGTAAGTAGGAGTTTTTAATTTAAGCTTACTTGAAGTAAGTGAACAGATAGAACGACTAATGAGAGGGGGTAAAAAATGTATTCCTTTAGAGGGGATGCTCATAAAACATATCTTAGGTTAAAAAAAGCTGCTAATAAAAATCAATCTTTTAAACATATGAAAGAATTATTAGAAATCGAAGAAATCCAAGGCCTGTACCAAAAAATTGATAGCAGTACATTAAAGTTGATTTATTACCGTATGATTAAAGAAAAAAATGGCTCAGGAATTGTACCTCTATTTGTTACCGCTGTACCATGGTTTTTCTTTTTATTTTCAAAGCAACTACAGGAATTTCTATTTAAAGAGGGAAGTATTCTCTGGGTTATTTTTGGTTTTATTTACTTCTTTACGTTAACAATCACTGTGGTTATTCATTTTCGTGAAAAGGCATGGGCTGCTATTCATATCGAAATTATACAAGATATTTTAAATGAAAGAACTGAGCTTAAAAGTAATAAGGATAGTTCTGTTTAGAAAAAAGAGAGACTTAGGTATACAAATAATCTCAGGAGACAAACTTTATTTATAAGCTTGTCTCCAATAACAAAAAAATTAATACTGCGGATCATTATAACTGATAATAAATTTGATTAGTTTTGATTCTAGGTAAAATTTAGTGTATTTGAAATTTATATAAATCACGAATATCGAACTTGCTGAGTACAGCTAATAGACACTGTTATCCCTTTAGACAAGGGCTGTCCAATCTCATATCTGAACAGCTTTGGTTTGTGTTGCTATTCTTAAAGTGCTTATAATACATCATGTAGTTCGGTATCTGAATGGACGGATATCAATACGACTGCTTTTGTATCGCCGATATTTTTAACAAAATGAGGGACACTTGCATTCCAGCTAAAAGAATCGCCTTCATTTAAGATTACGGAGTCTTCTCCTTGCTCTGCAAGAATTTTCCCCTCCATTACTAGATGGCACTCTTCTCCTTCATGTGCATTCGGTTCTCCCATAGAAGTACCAGGTGGGAACTCTACAATCATCATTCGTAACCCGCCTTTAGACGTTAAGTGATCGATTTTTAAGTTATTAAATGAAGTGTTGGTTCTTGTTTCCTTCCTAACAACACGCATATGCTGTTGTTTTTCTAATAATAAATAGGGTAAAGGAACCCCTAAAAAACTAGCAATTGTTTGCAAGGTATTAATGGATGGAGAAGTGTTATTATTTTCGACATTACTGACAAAACCCTTTGAAAGTCCTGTTGCTTCACACATTTGTGCTATTGTAATTTTTTTTCTATTCCGTATCGCACGTATTTTTGAACCTATATCCAGTTTAATCACTCCAATTGTTTACTAATATGTAACATAGTTATATATTAGCAAAAAAATCATTGACAATCCATACATTATATTGTTATCTTATAGGTACTAAATATTCGTATTAGGAAACATTTTTATCTCATTGTTTTTCTATATGAATTAATTTATTCTATTTAAATACAATTTGAGGTTAGAGCTGAAGTTGGGAAATAGTAAATAGGAAAGGATGATGATATTGGTTTCACCAATGATTTATGAACTTCGTCGACCGAGCCAAATCGAGCCAGATAAAACATATCCAGCCCTGTTTTTGATGCATGGGATTGGAAGTAATGAACAAAACATGCTTCAACTTGTAGATGGATTAGCAGAGCAATTCTACATTTTTAGTATCCAGGGTTCGATCCAACACCCACCAGGTTATGCATATTTTACGATTCAAGGATATGGTAAGCCGCATAGAGAAGTTTTTGATCAAAGTATTAGGACCCTAACAGACTTTATTGATTATGCAATAGAAGAGTTTCCGATAAATAGTAGTCAATTATACTTACTTGGCTTTAGTCAGGGAGCTATCCTTGCAAAGACTCTTGGTTTGTCATTAGGGAATAAAGTTAAAGGAATTGTTGCACTAAGTGGATACATTCCAGCATTCGTTAAGGAAGAGTACACGATACAACCTGTCGATAAACTTTCAGTATTTATATCCCATGGAGAGTATGACAATATTCTGCCGTATGAATGGGGAGTAGAGAGTTCTTCTTATTTCCGTGGATTGGGTGCGAATGTAACCTTTCAAACATACCAAGAGGGGCATACAGTTTCCTTAAAAAACGAAGAGGATTTTACGAAATGGTTACTGGCAGATTTAGTAAAAAATTTATAAAAACTATTTGGAGGAGGAAGCGTACATGATACCATCTCTTTTTATCGCTCATGGAGCACCGCTCATTGCAATTGAAGATAATGAGTACACACAGTTTTTAAATACATTAGGTCGTACATTACCGAAACCAAAAGCAATTATCTTATTTTCAGCTCACTGGGAATCCTCTACACAAAAAGTTAGTGAGGTAGATGACTATAAGACGATTTATGATTTTGGTGGTTTTCCTGAAAGCCTATATCAAATTGTGTATCCAGCTAAAGGAAACATAGAATTGGCAAAAGAAATTGAGGAATCGTTTAGTAACAAAGGTATTCCATATGAGGTTGAAACAACGAGAGGATTAGATCATGGGGCTTGGGTTGTGCTTAGGCTACTCTATCCAAATGCAGATATTCCAGTCATTTCAATGTCTGTAAACCCAACTCTCTCACCTGAGGAACAATACAAAATCGGTAAGTCCTTAGCTGAATTAAGAGAAAAAGAAGTTTTGATTATTGCTAGTGGTGGTACAGTGCACAATTTGAGAACCGTAAAGTTGGCTGAAGAAAACGCTAAGGTAGATCAATGGGCCCTTGATTTTGACGATTGGTTAGAAGAGCGCTTAAAGAGTTGGGATGTAAAATCATTGTTTAACTATGCTACATTAGCGCCAAACGCACAAATTGCGGTTCCATCATATGGGAACGAACACTTTATTCCAATTTTCTATGCGATGGGTGCTGCAGATAACGAACAAACAGCGAAGTTACTACACCGCAGTTATCGATATGGAAACCTAAGCCACAGTGTTTGGCAGTTTGGTGAATAGAACAAAAAAGGAATTCTAGGAGGATATAAAAATGATGAATAAGTTTGAATTAGGTACTTTACTTTTACGAGTATTTTTAGGGATTAGTTTCTTTATTCACGGATTATCGAAGTTTCAAGGTGGTATTGAAAATACTGTAGGATGGTTCGAAATGATTGGTTTACCAGGATTTATGGCATATGGAGTTGCCTTATTAGAACTTGTAGGCGGAATTTTATTAGTTATTGGCTTAGGCAGCAGAATTGTATCAACATTATTTGCTTTTTTAATGATTGGAACATTAATAAAGGCAAAACTATCTGTTGGATTTTTAGGTGATGGAACAGGTGCAGGATACGAATTGGATTTAGCATTTTTAGCAATTGCAGTCGTAATATTGATTAATGGCAGTAGATTTTATGCACTAGACCAACTGATTTTTAAAACAAAAGAAGAAACTACAACAGTGTAAACAAGATAAGTACAATCTCAAAAGTAATGCATTACTTCATTAAGAAGTAGTGCATTACTTTTACTAATTAAAAAGGGGAGATAATAATAATGCCAATCATTCAAATTACAATGCTTGAAGGAAGAGAACAAGAAACAATTGAACAATGTATACGCGATGTAGCACATACAGTGCATAATTCGCTTGGGGCTCCTTTATCAAGTATTCGTGTAATAGTGAACGAAGTACCAAAAAATCATTTTGCAGTGGGAGATAAATTAAAAAGTGAGATGTAAGAATTTTTAGGAAAGAGTGTAATGGAATAAACGGAGAACCCATTATGTCAAGATGCGTTCCTTGACTAGGGATTCATAGGTTTCTTTACTATCATAGTTAGAAGATTTAGTACCAAGGATATAAATCAAATAGGTGACAAGCAACTTAAGTTACGATAATATGGATAAAAAAGGATAGGTTCCGGGTATTTGATGAGGATCATCAACTTCTCATACTTAAAAGGAAATGTATTTAGAGCAGGACCTTGGAACGAATCCCATCCATACTTATAAAATAATTCACTAAAAAACCTGTCAAATGCCCTTCCAAGGCATTTGACAGGTTTATCTTTTTTATATTTTCATAACTCCACCAGTACTAGCAGAAGTAACAAGCTTAGAATAACGTGCTAGGTAACCCTTTTTCACTTTTGGTTCAAAGCCTTTCCAGTTTGCTTTACGTTTTTCCCATTCTTCATCTGAAACCTGTACATCCATTGTGCGATTTTCAATATCGATAACGATATGATCTCCATTTTCAACGAAGGCAAGTGGTCCACCCTCAGCCGCTTCAGGTGAGGCATGGCCAATTGACAATCCACGTGATGCACCAGAGAATCGTCCGTCCGTAACAAGAGCTACCTTTGGTCCAAGTCCCATTCCGACAATCTGAGAGGTAGGTGCAAGCATTTCAGGCATTCCCGGTCCGCCTTTAGGACCTTCATAACGAATGATTACAACGTCACCTGCTTTTACCTTACCTTTAGAAATGCCTTCAAGCGATTCTTCTTGAGATTCAAAAACAATAGCTGGGCCTTCGTGACGTGTAATACCGTCTTGTACTCCGCCCGTTTTAATAATCGCACCATCAGGAGCCAAATTGCCAAATAATACGGCAAGACCGCCTTTTACTGTATACGGATTATCAATTGGACGAATAACATCATGGTTTTTCACTTCACAACCTGCAATATTTTCACCCAGTGTTTTTCCGGTCACAGTTAAGGTATCAAGATGAAGGGTACCTTCTTTTTTAGAGAGCTCATATAGTGCAGCAGAAACACCACCTGCTTCATGTAAATCTTCAATATGGTAATCAGAAGCTGGTGCGAGCTTTGAGAGGTGTGGAACTCGTTCAGCTACCTCGTTGATTCTCTCAAGAGGATAATCAATTTCCGCTTCGTGTGCAAGTGCAAGTGTATGTAAAACGGTATTCGTTGAACCGCCTAGTGCCATATCAAGAGCAAAAGCATTGTCAATTGCTTTTTCAGTTACAATATCACGTGGTTTAATATCATCTCTAATTAAGTTCATTAGCTGCTTGGCAGAACGTTTTACAAACTCTTTCCGTTCAGGAGCTACAGCTAAGATTGTTCCATTACCAGGTAATGCAAGGCCTAGAGCTTCACAGAGGCAGTTCATCGAGTTTGCAGTAAACATGCCAGAACATGATCCACATGTAGGACAACCAAATTGCTCTAGTTCTAGAAGTCCTTTATCATCTAGATTACCAGATTGATAGGCTCCAACTCCTTCGAATACAGAAGAAAGAGAGATTTTACGGCCATCGCTAGTTACTCCTGCTTTCATCGGACCACCGCTTACAAAGATTGTCGGGATATTTAAGCGCATGGAAGCCATCATCATCCCAGGTGTTATTTTATCACAGTTTGGAATGCAAACCATTCCATCAAACCAGTGAGCTGCTACAACTGTTTCAACTGAATCTGCAATAATCTCTCGGCTAGGTAATGAGTATCTCATCCCAATGTGCCCCATTGCAATTCCATCATCAACACCAATCGTGTTCATTTCAAATGGCACGCCACCAGCTTCACGAATTGCGTCTTTAACAATTTTCCCAAACTCCTGTAAGTGGATATGTCCTGGAACAATATCAATATATGAATTCACTACAGCTATGAAGGGTTTATTAAAATCCTCTTCTTTAACACCTGCTGCACGAAGTAAGCTTCGGTGTGGTGCACGATCAAATCCTTTTTTTATCATATTACTACGTTGTTCAGTCATTTTAATTCCCTCCAAATTTCCAAAGTTGCTTATAACCATATTCTGAAAAAATAAATTATTACTCATTTTAACATTATTTTAGATAATATCAATGATTTAGCGTTATTTCTTTTTGAAAATAGAATGATAGTATCATAAAAAAGCAATTAATAGCTTTAAATGTAGAAGGAAAAAGATTAATACACTACTAGATTATTCATGTTAACCGACCATTTAAGTGAGCGTAAAAAATTGTAATTTGATACACCTATAAGTAGACTTATGTAGTGTATTTAATAAATTTTTTAGTTTAAAATAAACCAAAAGGGAGGGAATTACCTTGGTTAAACTTACTCAAGCCGCTTTTTCACAAATTATTCAAGAAGTTCAGGATGTGATCGACGAAGGTAAAAAGCCGTTCATCCGTCTGACAATGGGAATTGGTTGAAGTGGTCCGCAACTTCGTCTGGCTCTGGAAGAGTCAGCTTTAGAACAGGATGAAATAATAGATCATAACGAGATTATATTGTTAGTCCATGAAAATGATAAAGTTTATTTTGACAACGCAAAAATAGATTATACGAAAAATGTATTAGGTGAAGGGAAGTTTATCGTGCTTAAAGTTTAGGTTCTCGTCTTGTAATGGGACTAATATTTAGGAGAGAACAAAACGATACTAACTCCATCACGTGCATCATGTCTTTAGACAATAGAAAATTACATCTATTTATTGACACATTATCCATTTTATGATATTAAAGAAATGGGGATTAGCACTCGATGAGTGAGAGTGCTAATCCGTTAAAATCGGACAAATAGATCGTCTACCATTTTTCACTAGTTCTAGTTACAGTTTGAAAGGAGAGATTAGTATGGAAACAAAACAATTTCAAGCAGAATCAAAAAGGTTATTAGAGATGATGATCAACTCGATTTATTCAAAGCGAGAGGTGTTTTTACGAGAGTTGATTTCTAATGCTAGTGATGCAATTGACAAAATCTATTACAAAGCATTAACTGATGATTCTTTACGTTTTGACAAAGACAGTTATTACATAAAAGTGGTTGCTGACAAGGAAAATAGAACACTTAAAATCCTTGATACCGGTATTGGAATGACGAAGGATGATCTAGAAAATAACCTTGGAATTATTGCTAAGAGTGGCTCTTTAGCGTTTAAAAATGAAAATGAGATCAAAGATGGCCATGATATTATTGGTCAGTTCGGTGTTGGATTTTACGCAGCATTTATGGTAGCAGACGTTGTTACCGTTATTAGCAAAGCTTTAGGAAGCGATGAAGCTAATAAATGGGAATCTAAGGGTGCCCAAGGATATACGATTACACCTCATGAAAAAGAATCAGTTGGTACTGAGATTATCCTTAAAATCCATGAGAATACAGAAGATGAAAATTACGATGAATTTTTAGATGAGTATCACTTAAAAACCATCATCAAAAAATACTCTGACTTTATACGCTACCCTATTAAAATGGATGTTACCGGAAGTAGACCAAAAGAAGGTAGCGAAGATGAAGTAGAAGATTATATTGAAGAACAAGTAGTTAATAGTATGGTTCCGATTTGGAAAAAGAATAAAAATGAATTAACAGAAGAAGATTACGAGAAATTTTATTCAGAAAAACATTACGGTTTTGACAAACCACTAAAATCTCTCCATATTACTGTTGATGGAACGGTAAGATATAATGCAATTTTATTTATCCCGGAGAACATGCCATATGACTATTATTCTAAGGAATATGAAAAAGGATTAGAGCTTTATTCAAATGGTGTTCTTATCATGAATAAATGCTCTGACTTACTGCCTGATTATTTTAGTTTTGTTAAAGGGATGGTTGACTCTGAGGATTTATCTCTTAATATTTCACGTGAGATTTTACAACATGATCGACAACTAAAGTTAATTGCAAAAAATATTAATAAAAAGATTAAAAGCGAATTACAAAGCTTACTAAAAAATGAAAGAGAAAAATATAATACGTTCTATAAATCATTTGGAAGACAGTTGAAATACGGTGTTTATAGTGATTTTGGAAGAGATAAAGAAGTACTACAAGATTTATTGATGTTCTATTCTTCAAAAGAGAAACAGATGGTAACACTTGATGAATATGTGTCAAGAATGCCAGAAGAACAAAAATATATCTATTATGCTTCTGGTGAGTCGAATGAAAGAATTGAAAAACTTCCACAAACAGAACTAGTCTCTGAAAAAGGATTTGAAATTCTTTATTTCACTGAAGAAATAGATGAATTCGCAATTAAGATGTTAATGACATATAAAGAGAAGGAATTCAAATCTGTATCTAGCGGAGACCTAGGTATTGAAGCTGACGAAAGTGAAAAAAGTACAGAGTCAGAAGACCAAGATAATAAAGAGCTCTTTGAGCATATGAAAAATGTACTGACAGGCAAGGTAAAGGATGTAAGAATTTCAAAACGATTAAAAACACACCCTGTATGTTTATCAACTGATGGTGAAGTATCTATTGAAATGGAAAAAATTCTTGCAGCAATGCCTGATAATCAGAACATTAAAGCAGACAAAATCTTAGAAATTAACGTCAACCATGATGTCTTTAAATCATTAAAAACTGCATTTGAAACAGACAAAGAGAAAGTAAATCTATATACAAACCTACTTTACAGCCAAGCACTACTTATTGAGGGATTACCAATCGCTGATCCGGTAGAGTTTACGAATGATATTTGTAAGGTAATGGTTTAAAGTAAAAAAGAAAACGGCCCATAAACTACTTTAAGTTTGCGGGGCTGTTTTCTTTGATTTTTTCAGTGTCAAATCGAAAGCGTAAATGCTTTTACAATAATCCCATCACCTGCTGGTTCAAAGTCGTATTGTGGCAATCGTTCAAAACCAATCCGTTCATATAACTTTATTGCACTTTCCATAAACTCGGCAGTGTGTAAGCCAATAGCATTGAAGCCTTTTGCTTTCGTTCGCCTAATGCACTCAGCAATCAAAGCAGAAGCTACTCCCTTGCCGCGAACTTCAGGTGATACAGCTAGAAGTCGGATTTCAGAGTAATCTAGCTCCTCAATAAATCCTTCGTAAGCATCTGTTTGCGGGGGGAATAACGCAACACTTCCGACAATTTCCCCAGCTAATTCCGCAACAAGTAGTTCAACACCAGGCTTTGAATCCGCATCTGAGGATATTGCCTTTTTAAGAGCGTTCCAATGTTCTAAAGGGATCGCATGCGCGTGATCACCATAAGCCGTAACTCTCTGTTTACGAATAAATTCTATTTCATGTGTTAACGCATTACGTATTTTCATAGTTACACTCCCAAAATAAGAAACTTTTCAATTCTGTTACTTAAGAGGTGACGATTATGTTGTAAATGCCAAGCAGATAAATCCGGACCCTTAGGAAGTATTTTTACTACATTTTTTTCAGGTGAAATCGTAATTGATGTATGATAATGTTTTTTAATCGCATCAAAATCTGTCGAATCACCAAAACCAGGTGTTTGGTATAAGTCTCTTACATAACCCCAGAGGTGAGTGAATTCTTTGATCAGGTTTCGATTCGTATTAAAAGCAGTGTAATAAGCCGCATCAAATCGAACAAGAGTAGAATACAGTCGGACATCAGAGTCTGTGATAAAATCTCCAAATAAAAAGCGCTGCTTAGATAAACGTTCCTCTAGTTTATCCAATCTTGAAAAAAGTGTGTTGTAGGACTGTTCATAGGCCACTTGTGAACGTGCGAAACCACATTTATAGACACCATTATTAATATCATGGAAGATGACTTCATTTAAAGCGTCTATTTCTTCACGTAAATGTTCTGGATATAGGTTTGGTGCATTTTCTTTATGTAATGGTGCCCAATCTGTCTCGAAATAGTTTGTTAACTTAAGATAGTCATTATTGACTACTTGGTTCTTGATAATATCGACGATAACTGGAACCGTTGGTCGACCAGAATAATCAGGATCCGTTTTTTTATAAATTTCACTCATATACTTTATTCCTAATACTGGATCTACACCATCTTCATCCAGCGAAAATTCCCAGTCGACATGACCAAGCTTTGGACGAATTGGGCTAGCTGTTCCTAAACTAATAACATTTTCAAGTCCAAGAACACGCCTTACGATCACAGAACGGTGGGCCCAAGGGCAGGCAGCTGACCATAATAGACGATAGCGGTTTGCATCTACTGGTAATTCACCAGGCTGTTCCCCAAAAGGCGTAGTAAACCTATTTGTTTGTCGATTAAACGATCCATCTTTTTTGAATTCAGTAGCTGTTTTAAGGGTATCCTTACGTTCAATCTGCTCATTTTTTGTCATTACAAGCATCCTCTCTTAAAAACTGACCTTTTATTATCCATAAAGTAACTTTATGGTATTTTAGTATTTATATAACTCCCTAGTCAATTAATTGGTACTTTCGAGTTAAAAAATAGCCCCGTATCTACTAAAAGATAGCGGGACTGTTTGTTATTTTTTAGAATGAAAATGCTGTAATTCATTTTCAATCTCTTCTAATCGGATTTCTAGTTTTTCAAAAGAGTGGCCAAGAGATTCTAATCTTTCAATATCACCTTGAATACGCAGATATTCCATTTTTAATTCTGCAATTTTAATTTCTATTTCATTTAAACTCATATAATACACCACTTTCATATCTTTAAATAGTATATTGCTAAGTTTAGCGGATAAATTAATAATCTTCAAACAAAATGATATGGAAGTAGTAGGTAAAGAAAATCATTAAGAAACTATCGAGAATCAAAATATTTATTATATAATGGTACTAATGAATAAGTGGATTATGGAGTTGAAGTCAGTTAATCTGACATTCCCAAAAATATATGATGAATTTATGAAGCATATGGAACTAGAAGATTTTAGAGGGATTCGCAGTGATCTAAGTCTAGTCTATAAAAAACAATAAAGAATTGAAGAGCTTGCATGGAAGCTAGGTATGAAAAGGTAACTCTTGGCGGCTCACCGGTAACGGCAAGCCCAAGCCATATCCCTTGTAAGAAGCTGGAATATTGGTTTATGTGTTTTCCTAGGCCGTGTATATGGACTTCTCGCTTTTTAATAGCTTTTAAATATTTTATTATTATCATATAATAGTAGATATCTTAATCTATAAATAATTGTAATCCATATGATTTGGTTTTTATTGAGACAGAAAAGGTGTGTGACTTTGATCGCACCTTTGCTTGGTGTGAGGCTACATCTTTTCTGCAAATTTTAGGGGAAAAGGTTGATAAAAATGAGCAACAGAGAAGCTAAAACAGACGTCATTTTAATTGGCGCAGGAATCATGAGTGCGACTTTAGGGACAATCTTGAAAGAATTAGTACCGGAATGGGAAATCACAGTGTTTGAGAAGCTCGCAAACGCAGGAGAGGAAAGTTCTAACGAATGGAATAATGCGGGAACGGGGCATGCGGCACTGTGTGAACTAAACTACACGGTTGAAAAACCAGATGGGTCTGTAGATATTAGTAAAGCTATAAAAATTAATGAACAGTTTCAGGTTTCAATGCAGTTTTGGTCTTATCTAGTAAACAGTAAGCTGATACACAATCCACAGGATTTTATCATGACACTGCCTCATATGAGTATGGTACAAGGGGAAGAAAATGTAACGTTTTTAAAGAGACGTTTTGAAGCGATGTCAAACAATCCTCTGTTCAAAGGGATGGAATTTTCCGATGATCCAGAAAAACTGATGGAATGGATTCCGCTTATTATGCAAGACCGTCCACCAAATGAAGCTATAGCAGCAACAAAAATCGACTCTGGAACGGATGTCAACTTTGGTGCTTTAACACGCATGTTATTTGACCACTTAAAGGAAAAAAACGTCGATATCAAATACAAACATAGTGTTGATAATATTAAACGTACTAGCGATGGCTCGTGGGAATTGAAAGTGAAGAATCTTGGTAGCGGCAGCGTAGAACGCCGTACGGCAAAATTTGTCTTCGTCGGAGGCGGGGGTGGAAGCCTGCATTTGCTGCAAAAATCCGGTATCCCTGAAGGAAAACATATTGGTGGATTCCCAGTAAGCGGTATCTTTTTGGTATGTAATAATCCTGAGGTTATAGCGCAGCATCATGCAAAAGTATACGGAAAAGCTAAGGTTGGTGCTCCTCCAATGTCTGTTCCGCATCTTGACACAAGATATATCGATAATAAGAAATCGTTGCTATTTGGACCGTTTGCCGGCTTCTCACCAAAGTTCTTAAAAACTGGTTCAATGTTCGATTTAGTAACTTCCGTAAAACCGAATAATGTCTTAACAATGTTGGCGGCAGGCGCAAAAGAGATGTCATTGACAAAATACCTGATTCAGCAAGTTATGTTATCGAAAGAACAGCGCGTGGAAGAGTTACGTGAGTTTATCCCGACAGCTAAAGCTGAGGATTGGGATTTAGTGGTGGCGGGCCAACGTGTGCAAGTTATTAAAGATACAGAGGCAGGCGGTAAAGGCACGCTTCAATTAGGTACGGAAGTGATTACTGCAGCTGACGGCTCGATCGCAGCATTACTAGGAGCTTCTCCGGGTGCTTCTACTGCTGTTCATGTTATGCTTGAGGTAATCAAAAAATGCTTCCCGCAACATATGAATGAGTGGGAATCGAAAATCAAAGAAATGATTCCATCTAATGGCGTGTCACTAATGGAAAACCCAGAGCTCCTGCAAGAAATTCATACTTCAACAGCGCAGACGCTTGGTTTAAGCGAAAAAGAGCTGGTCTTTAGTTAATTCTTTGAATGTAGAAACTAAGGTATTGAATGAAAAAGTATGAGCAACATTTTTCATTAATGGACAAGCGTTTCTATGATGACGAGATTGAAAAGGCAATATTTGCTTAATACAGAGATAAAGAAGACTTCCATCAGTGGGGTTTTCCTCATTCCCCACTGAAGCACTATAGCATTACATTTAATAAAGATGACCTTGAAATAATTAATACATGGGCATTTGAAAGAGAAACGTCTATTCGGAGCGAATTTACCAGACGATATTGTTGATTCAATTAGAGAAGATGTTAAAAAAAGGATCTAGTGGCATGTACTAGATCTTTTTTTTTTGTTTATTAAAAATGCTAGGATAATTAAGAGGAATCTTGGAATTTATAACAAATAAAAAATTTAAATTTATGGATAAAGATGAAATTAGTAGCTGAGTAGTGTATAAATAGGAGATGCAATCTTTTCTTCTGAGGATTCGCGTATTCAAAGATAGGTACTTTGTTGAATTTCTTTTTGGTTGATTAAACCCAGTGAAATAGTTAAAACTAACCTACAACTAGTATCTAAACATACAAGAACAATGGAGTGATTATATGGCTAAGGCTAAAGCAAAAAGCGGAATAGGTAGAGGAACAGGCAAGAAGGGTTGGAATCGTTGGCAAAAAAGTGCTAACAAAGCAAAAAGTTTTAAACCCTATACAAGCAAAGGCGTAAAAAAACCAGATGATACAAAGGATGGCGACAATAATAATAGTGACAAATAGAATTAGATGGAGGTCAGTAATCCAACGTGGCCCAGTATTAATTGGTGATACATGACTACACTAATTGTGAAAGGAGCCATAATGGCTCCAGAACTCAATTGGTTCCTTATAAACAAGAGGCACGTTTTGATTATTGTTGGTAGCTATTATAATCTCCTGCTTTCGGATACATGCTCCTCGTCTCTTTACTACAAAAGGTTGATATTGCTTTCTTTACACTCAGTTAAAATTTGTTCACTCCACACTGAAGCCTGAACTTCACCAATATGGGCTTTCTTTAGGAAGAACATGCATAATCTTGACTGTCCTATACCTCCACCTATTGTATAAGGAAGCTTTTCACCTAGTATTAATTTATGATATTCGAGCATACTACGATCCTCATTTTTTGAAAGCTTTAGTTGCTTTAACAGTGCTTTTTTATCTACTCTAATACCCATTGAAGAGATTTCAAAAGACTTCTCCAAAAGTGGATTCCAAAAGATAATATCTCCATTTAGTGTCCAATCATCATAGTCAGGGGAACGCCCGTCATGCTTTTCTCCAGAAGGTAAAACCCCACCAATTTGCATAATAAAAACAGCACCATGTTCTTTCGTAATAACATCTTCTCTTTGCTTAGGAGTTAGATCGGGATACACTATTTCAAGTTCATAGGTTGAAATGAAATAAATGTCATCAGGTAATGTAGGCTCTAGCACAGAGTGAAATTCATACATATAGCCTTCAGTTGCTTTCAAAGCTTTGTATATCTTTTTTACCTCAGTCTCTAATGTACCTTGATTGCGTTGGTCCTTAGATATGACCTTCTCCCAATCCCACTGATCAACATACATCGAGTGAAGGTTATCTAATTCCTCATCTCTTCTAATTGCGTTCATATTTGTATAAAGCCCTTCACCAACAGTAAATCCATATCTAGCGGTAGCCATCCTTTTCCATTTCGCTAAAGATTGAACGATTTCAATCTGAGTATTTTTCATTTCTAAAGCATCAAATGAAACGATTCGCTCAACACCATGTAAATTATCGTTAATGCCTCTGCCTTCACTTAACAGTAATGGTGCTGAAACTTTGATTAAGTTTAGTGCTTCTGAAAGTTTACTTTCAAAATGATTTTTTATCTCGTTAATCGCGATTTCTGTAGAGATAAGATCAAGCTTTGATTTGTACCCATTTATAGCTAATGTTTTACTCATTTAATCATCCTCCAAGTAGGCAGTAGGCGGTGGTATTTTAAAAACTAAATTCCTAGGTATAAGTGATCAACTACTTATTAAGGCCCCCTAATTATAGTTATTATTTACTGGCCTTAGGTAATTGACTAAAATTACTGTATGTATTGATTTTAAGAGTTGTTACAAAAGCGGTGTATGTGAGATTAAGCCAAATAAAGGAATTGCTTCTATCCAAAATACCTTTTTGAAGGGGAGTTAAGAGGGAATTATAAATATTTATCTACCCAAGATACCGTAACACTCCAAGGATAATAGCTAATGAATAATAAGAGCGTTGATCTTATCACTTGAGTTTCGCACCCTTAATAAACAGGATTTTCTAACTCATAATCCTGCCTAAACCCTTGTTATATAAGGCTTATGACCTCAGGTCCGATGGCGCCTGGAGCTAGACGTAGATAGACAAAGACACGAAGTTATACACAACCTTACAATTTTATAAATTCCTAAACAATGAAAAAGGCTTGCAATCTGACAACAGATTTGACACCTCTTTGACACCCATAAATAAAAATATAGAGCGAGCCCTCAAGGGCCAAGAGATGAGGGAATCAGCATGGTTTAATAAATAAGCGGAGAAATTTCTCTTAATTACGAAATAGCACTTAAAATAGCTTAAATAGACGGAAGAATTCCGACTATTTACACAAAAAACGTCAAAATGGATCATTTTGCATTGCTTAAGCGGAAAACCTCCGCTTATATACCCTGAACCAAGCCTTATTACGCAGTTTAACCGGAAAATCTCCTCTTATTTTAGCTAATAACCTCCGTTACAGGGTAACCTTCCTCCTTTTTGAAGCCAACCTTGTGACAGAGGGATTTGAATTTAAATGTTTTCATCACATCACTTATAATCGAATTAATAGAATAATCATGAGTTTTTACCGGTTTTTGGATTTTATTCAATTTAGTCTGCATGATAACACGCCCTTTTTGGTAGATTTGGTAAGGTACCTTAATCATGCCAAAAACATTGTGTTCATGCTGACTTTCTTGTTTTTTGTTCCGATTAAAATAAGGGATAAATCGCGTTGTTGCTAGGTGCGAAACTCAAGTTATCACTACAGTCTCAATTTTTTCAATAATAGAGAAAACTCGCCAAGTGGCGAGCCTAAAGGGCGAAGACAGAGGAACTTATGCGTTTAGAATTTATGGATATAAATTCTGCGTAGCCAAAAACAACGCAGTGACAAAAACAACGCAGTGACAAAACCAATCACTACGTTGTTTCCATGTCTACTATTCTTCTTTAGCAAATTCTTTTATAAGATAGGCAACATGCGCTATTCCTTCCTCATAGTCTTTCAGACGAATGGATTCATTAGGAGCGTGTAACCGAGAGTTTGCCCAGCCAACTCCTGTGCTAACGATTGGTAGCTGCAAATTGTGCCCAAAGTCTGACATAGGACCTGTTCCAGCATTGTTGGGAGATAGTACAACTTCTGTGTCGTAGACATCCTGTGCTGTACGGACCATAAGAGAAACAAACGGGTGCGACAAATCTGAACGATAGGCCTTCACACCATTAAGTAGTTTAGTCTTAACATCAGAGTAGCCATTTTTTGTTAGATGTCTATTAATACACTCTAGAATATGTTCTGGATCTTGACCAGGAACAAGTCTGCAATCTAGTTTTGCAAGTGCTTTTCTTGGCAACACTGTTTTAGACCCTTCGCCATAGTAACCACTTTCCAACCCACAAATTGTCATTGTAGGATTAAAAATGGTCGCTACACGTGGATCTTGTCCACTATAAGATGTAATTAACGGCTGTTTCAATCCATATAACTCAACAATAGACTGTTCATCAAAAGGTATTTTTTTTACATATTCAAGTTCTAAATCTGTTGGCGGAATGATGCCATCAAAGAATCCCTCAACTTTTATTTCATGTTGGTTATTTTTCATGGATGATAGCGCATGTGTTAGTCTCCATGCAGCATTTTCTACAGTTGCTCCAACTTTAGAATGTAGGTCCATGTCTGCACTTTCACATGTTAATTCAAAGTAAGCCATACCTTTGACTCCAGCCATCAAACTAACTCGATCTTTGTCATCTTTATCGGCATGCTCCCAAATACATGCATCTGCTTTGAATAAATCGCCATACTCTTTTAGATAGAATGAAAGATTAGGGCTACCGATTTCTTCTTCACCTTCAAGTAGAAATTTAACATTACAAGGTAGTCCGCCATCTAATTCTTTAAGAATTTTAATAGCAGTAAGCCTTGCCATTAAATCACCTTTATTGTCAGCAACTCCTCTTCCAAATAACTTACCATCAACCTCAGTCAAATCAAACGGGGGAGTATCCCATTCGTCCACCGGTTCAGGAGGTTGTACGTCGTAATGATTGTAAAATAATATTGTCTTGTTAGGATTACCACCAGCTCCAGCTTCGAACAATACATAAACAACCGGATTTCCACCCTCACACTCATCTAATATTTTCGCTGTACCACCAATACCCTCAACCACTGATACTACATGTTGTACAGTTTCAGGAATCATCTTTTTCTGAGCAGAAATAGAAGGAATATCGCAAAAACGTTTTAATTCTTTGACAGATTGAGAGAGTGTTTCTTTTACTTTATTTCGTAAAAAAACAACTTCTTGATTCAATAGAAAGACCTCCAGAAATAATATTTATCTTTATTATTTTCGTGGAGTAATTATGAAACCCTTCTTAAACTAGAATTTTATTTTGAATTAAACTGCGTACCCTAATAGGAACAATAATGAATATTTATAAACAAGAAAGCAATAAAAAAAACCGCCTAATTATAGTAGTGTCACAAGAATTAGGCGGTTACTATTGTAGTGGCCTTCTGAGTCAAATACAAGAGCATGTTACACAATGATCAATAAACAGCTTACATCATTTAACAAAGTGTATAATGCAAACAACCATAGTTCAAAGTAAAATTAACTTACACTTCCTAATTTTCAATCTATTTAAATTAAGAAAAAGTTTAATTCATATTAGAAGAATAGTAAGAAGCTATCGTTTTTTTAACGTCATCTGTAAGTAGTCTTTCCTAATAATAAGGTAATTAAGGTTAATATATTTGTTTTAATATATTACTCTTTAAAATATTTGAGGAGGAAAAATCTTATGTCCGATAACGTAAAAATTGGTCTTATTCAGGCTTCAAACGATGTAAATGGTAATGAACTAGTAGAGGTTCATAAAGAAAAAGCGATTGAAAAACATATTAAGTTTGTTAGAGAAGCGAAAGATAAAGGTGCACAAATTATCTGTTTACAAGAGATATTTTATGGACCTTATTTTTGCTCAGAGCAAAATACAAAATGGTATGATGCAGCCGAAGAAATTCCGAATGGTCCAACAACGAAACTATTTCAGGAGCTAGCAAAAGAACTGGGCGTAGTTATCGTATTACCAATCTATGAAAGAGAAGGTATTGCTACATACTACAATACGGCAGCCGTCATTGATGCAGATGGTTCGTACTTAGGAAAATACCGTAAACAACATATTCCACATGTAGGGGTAGGAAACTCGGGCTGTGGATTCTGGGAAAAGTTCTACTTTAAACCAGGAAACCTAGGGTACCCAGTGTTTGATACGGCTTTTGCGAAGATAGGAGTTTACATTTGCTATGATCGCCATTTTCCAGAAGGTGCTAGATTACTAGGTTTAAAGGGAGCAGAAATTGTATTTAACCCATCTGCAACAGTGGCTGGTCTGTCTGAATATTTATGGAAGCTTGAACAACCAGCACATGCCGTAGCTAATGGTTACTATGTCGGTGCGATCAACCGCGTTGGAACAGAAGGCCCTTGGAATATGGGAGAATTTTATGGTCAATCCTATCTTGTTGACCCAAGAGGAAGCTTTGTAGCTACTGGTAGCCGTGATAGTGATGAAGTCATTATCGGTGAAATGAATAAAAAAGTGATTAGAGAGGTGCGCGATACATGGCAATTCTACCGTGACCGCCGACCTGAAACCTATCAAGAAATGTCTGCTTTATTACCTTAATATCAACCTTGGGCTTTACAACTTACACATGGGTAAAGCCCTAATTATATAGCAATCTAAATTTCTGCTAAAAGGAGGCTAATTATCGTGACTAACGCAAATCAAACAAGAATATCGTTCGAAGATTTGGCTAAAAATTTTCAAGAAGTTCATCCTGGACTGACGAAACAGGAAGCCATTGAAGAATCTAACCGCTGTCTTTATTGCTATGATGCTCCCTGTATCACCGCCTGTCCAACTAGTATTGATATCCCCACGTTTATCAAGAAGATTGCTTCAGGCAATGTGAAAGGGTCAGCAAAGACGATTATGACGGCAAATCCTGTTGGGGCAAGTTGTGCGCGTGTTTGTCCAACGGAGGAACTTTGTGAAGGTGCCTGTGTTCTTAATCATTCGACAAAACCAATTATGATTGGAAATTTACAAAGATATGCGACAGACTGGGCGATTAAAAATGAGCAAGTTTTGTTTAAGGCAGGGCAGAAAAATGGTAAAAAGGTGGCGATTGTTGGTGGAGGCCCAGGTGGTCTATCTGCTGCAAGAGAACTTGGATTATTGGGTTATGATGTCACCATATTTGAAGCAGAAGAACAAGCGGGTGGGTTAAACACCTATGGCATTGTGTCATTCAGACTCCCTCAAGAAGTGTCTTTCTGGGAAGTAAATCAAGTAAAAAGCTTGGATGTGAAAATCCAAACAAATACAAGAGTTGGTAAAGATATATCGGTAGACGAAATCTTAGAAAACTATGACATTGTCATTCTAGCTGTTGGAATGTCAAGTGTTCCAAACCTAGGTATTAGTGGTGAAGAATTGGATGGGGTTTATGATGCGATTGAATTTGTAAAGGAGACGAAAACAAAACCAATAACGGATCGCTTCCTTGGAAAACGAGTGGTCGTGATTGGGGCGGGAAATACAGCAATTGATGGGGCAACCTGTTCTGTTCGTCTTGGTGCCGAAAACGTCAAGATTCTTTACAGACGTACAATTGAAGAAATGACAGCTTATGATTTTGAATATGAGTTTGCAAAGCAGGATGGCGTTGAGTTTAGATGGCTTACTGCTCCAAACCGAATTATTGGAGATGAAAAAAGTCATGTAAAAGCAATTGAGTGCATCAAAATGGAATTAAGTGAGCCTGGGGAAGATGGTCGTCGCCGTCCAGTACCGGTTGAAGGCTCTGAATTTATCCTTGAAGTTGATGCTGTAATCAAAGCAATTGGTCAATCACGATATGTAGAGCTCCTTGAAAAGTTTCAAGTAGACCATAACGGGGGAGTAGTGAAAATTAACCAAAGCACCTATCAAACCACAAATGAAAGGGTGTTTGCCTGTGGCGACGTCATTTTTGGAAAAGGACAGGGCGAAGCAATGGTTGTATCAGCCGCACAACAAGGAAAAGAAACCGCCTATGCCATCCATAAATTATTGTCTAAGGCTGTTTCAGAGACTGCATAACCGCAATTATATTAAAGAAAAGAAATAGAAGGAGGTAAGTCAATGGCAGATTTACGTATTAATTTAGCAGGAATTAAATCACCGAATCCATTTTGGTTAGCTTCTGCTCCTCCAACAAATTCTGGCTATCAAGTCCAACGTGCGTTTGAAGCTGGTTGGGGAGGAGCCGTTTGGAAGACACTAGGTGATCCGATATTAAATGTATCATCAAGATTTGCGGCGGTTAGTTTTAATGGCCAAAGAGTAGCTGGTTTTAACAATATTGAATTAATTACAGATCGTCCACTGGAAGTAAACCTGAAGGAAATCTATGAAACGAAGAAACGTTTTCCTAATCATGCAATTATTGCTTCATTGATGGTTGAACCGAAGCAAGAAAAATGGCATGAAATTGTTAAAAGAGTAGAAGACATAGGAGTAGATGGTCTTGAACTCAATTTCGGTTGTCCGCACGGTATGGCAGAACGAGGAATGGGATCAGCTTCTGGCCAAGTTCCAGAACTAGTCGAAAAACAAACCTACTGGGTAAAAGAAGTTGCAAAAACACCAGTTATCGTTAAGCTTACTCCAAATATTACAGATATCACGGTTACAGCTGAAGCTGCAGCAAGAGGCGGAGCAGATGCTATTAGTATGATTAACACGATTAATAGTTTGGCTGCCGTTGATATTGACACTTGGGATACCGTTCCACATGTTGGTAGGAGGGGTGCGCATGGTGGGTACTGTGGTCCTGCTGTGAAACCAATTGCCCTTCATATGGTAGGAGACTGTGCAAGAAATCCTCGAATTAATATCCCGATATCAGGAATAGGTGGAATATCAAACTGGCAAAATGCTGTTGAATTTATGCTAATGGGTGCCACGGGTGTCCAGGTTTGCACAGCAGCCATGCACCATGGATTCAGAATCGTTGAGGATATGATTGAGGGATTAAATAACTACTTAGATGAAAAAGGAATTATTTCTGCAATGGACCTAGTTGGTAAATCCGTAACGAAATATTCAGATTGGGGCGATCTTGATCTAAACTATAAAGTTGTCGCTAGAATTAACAATGATGTGTGCATTAATTGTAATAAATGCCATATTGCCTGTGAGGACACGTCACACCAATGTATCGATATGTTAAAGGATGGAAATGGCTACAACATTTTAAAGGTAAGAGAAGAGGACTGTGTTGGCTGTAATTTATGTTCGATTGTATGTCCAGTTGATGGGGCGATTGACATGGTGGAATTACCAAACGAGCTTCCAGCAATGACATGGAACGAACGCCAGGCTGCGCTTGGGGTTGTATCATGTAGTGTTGATACGGTAACTAAATAATAGATAAACGAGGAGGGAAAGAATGAAAAAGGTTATCAAAAACGGAATAATTGTTACTGCAACTGATACGTATAAAGGTGATATTTTAATCGAAAATGATGTAATAAGCTTAATTGGTGAAAACCTTTCAGAACAGGGAGCCGAAATAGTAGATGCAAATGGCTGTTACGTGTTCCCAGGGGGAATTGATCCACATACACATCTTGAAATGCCCTTTGGTGGTACCGTAACAAAAGATGATTTTGAAACTGGAACAATCGCTGCAGCCTTTGGAGGAACAACAACCGTTATCGATTTTTGTTTATCGAATAAGGGTGAGCCTTTAAAAAATGCTATTGATGTATGGCATAAGAAATCAAGGGATAAAGCAGTAATTGATTACGGCTTTCATCTAATGATTGGTGAGGTAAACAAGTCTGTATTAGCAGAACTGCCATCTGTTATTGAAGAAGAGGGAATCACGTCCTTTAAAGTATTCATGGCCTATAAAAACGTGCTACAGGCAGATGATGAAACACTCTTTCAAACACTAGTCGCTGCCAAAGAACTTGGCGCACTTGTCATGGTCCACGCCGAGAATGGTGATGTGATTGATTATTTAGTAAAAAAGGCATTAAAAGAGGGAAATACAGATCCAATCTACCACGCGCTAACAAGACCACCAGAAATTGAAGGGGAAGCGACTGGCAGAGCAGCAGCGTTTACAGGTCTGGCCAATTCGCAATTATATGTTGTCCATGTTTCTTGTGCTGATGCTGCAAATAAAATTGCCGAAGCAAGATCGAAGGGGTTTGATGTATGGGGTGAAACATGTCCCCAATATTTAGTATTAGACCAATCTTACTTAGAAAAACCGAACTTCGAGGGTGCAAAATATGTATGGTCACCACCTCTACGTGAAAAATGGAATCAAGACGTTTTATGGAATGCCTTAAAAACAGGGCAGCTTCAAACCGTAGGCTCTGATCAATGCTCCTTTGATTTTAAAGGACAGAAGGATCTTGGAAAAGGTGATTTTTCAAAGATTCCCAATGGCGGCCCTATTATAGAGGATCGGGTTAGTATCCTTTTCTCAGAAGGTGTAAAAAAAGGAAGAATTACGCTAAATCAGTTTGTTGATATTACGTCAACAAGAATAGCGAAATTGTTTGGATTATATCCGAAAAAAGGCACAATTGCTGTTGGTGTCGATGCAGATCTGGTCATTTTTGATCCAACAGTTGAGAGGACACTCTCGGCGGAAACTCATCATATGGCAGTAGACTACAGTGCTTTTGAAGGGATGAAAGTGACAGGAGAACCTGTTTCGGTTTTATCTCGAGGAGAATTTGTTATCCGTAATAAAAAGTTCGTAGGACAATTAGGTGCTGGACAGTACTTGAAACGTGCAAAGTATGGCGAACAACACCAAACGAAAGAAAACAAGTCAGTTTCAATTTAAAAGTATCCTTTAAATGAGATTAATGGGTGGGGTGTAAACACTCTGCCCATGATATTCGTAAAATTACTGAATAAGGCTTTTTACACATAGATTATTCAGAATATTGAGAAATTTAATTTAAAAGGGGTGTTACAATGAAACAAAATGGAAATTATTTAAAGTCTCCAGATTTGCTTCCTATTTCACATGCAAACAGAAAAGTTAGTACATTTGGTTTTGCGGTTATTTGGGTAGGAATGGCAGTTGTGTTAGCAGCCTTTGCGATCGGTGGTGCAGGAATCCAAAGTTTGCCGCTAGGTTGGGTTATTGTTGCGACAATCATTGGGTCTGTCTTAATTGGGATTTTTATGACAATTATCGGAGATATTGGTGTTGAACATGGACTCTCCTTCCCGGTTTATATGAGGGCACCGTTTGGTACAATTGGCACCCATATTCCATCCTTAGTACGTGGTATAACGGCATCCTGTTGGTTTGGTATCAATACCTTCTTCGGTTCAACTGCAATAAATGCAATATTAAATACGCTCTTCGGTTTTGATAATTGGTTTATCAGTTTCCTGATTTTTGCAGCCGTACAATTAATTAACACCGCACTTGGAATCAAAGCTGTTGAAAGGTTTGCCGATTTAGCTGCACCAATAATTATCCTCATTTCAGCTTGGATGTATGTCTCGCTATCAGATAAAGCAATGACGGAAGGACGAGACGTTTGGTCATGGGTTGAAAGTCCGGTCACAGGTGGTGCTGCATTTACTGCCTTTATGGTCGTCGTTATGAGCAACATGGGCTTCTGGGCTACACTCGCAGCTGATATGCCCTCGTTATCTAGATTTTTTAAGGCGCCAAAAAACGAACGTAACTGGTTTAAAAGAAATAAAGCTCAAATCGTAGGCAGTGTCATTGCGATGCCAATTGTCAACACTTTCATGGTCATCATTGGTGCTGTTTCATATGTTGCAGTTATGAACTATGACCCTGTTGTAGGGCTTCAAGAAGCTGCAAGCGGCTTCATTCTAGGAATACTATTATTAATGATTGTACTAGCCCAATGGTCTACAAATACGTCAGCAAATGTTATTCCTGCTGCGACAATCTTCTCTAATGTAGGCGGACCTAGGGTGCCATTTTGGGCCGGTGTAATGATTGCAGGTATTGTCGGAATAGTAGTACAGCCGTGGAGTTTATTTGGTATCATTATCCCAGCATTACTCGTTATTGGCGGGATTTTATCTGCTATTGTAGGTATTTTGTTTACTGACTATTATGTTATCCGCAAGAGACGTGTGAATGTTCATGACCTTTATAAGGATAATGGCCAATTTAAATACATGAACGGAATTAATATGGCGGGTATGATTGCTTGGGTCATTGGTGGTCTTGCAGCTTATTGGTTATCCGCATATTCTTTCTTTGTAGGCTTTGGAGTAGGAGCGATTATTTACTATATACTAGCTAAATACTGGTACTTTAATAAATACAAACAAGCGGAAATTGAGGATCCAAGTGATGAGAAGTATTTAGGAATTACAGTCGGACGTGATTGGGAAATTGATGTTGTAGAAGAACGAGCAATCGTGCCTGACGTCAATGTCCAAATATAAAACAATGTTGATTTTTTAATAAAATGAAAATAAAAGGAGTGAATATACCTAATGTCAGATTATCAGGAATTCCTACAAGAGCGGGATCGAATTGATTTCTTACTACAAAAAGGGTATACAATTAAAAATATTACAGAAAATCTTAGTGGTGCTTTTGTCGATTTTGAAAAGGGCGATAAAATTGAAACTTTACACATTTTAACCGCTGATGCCCGCAAATATTTTTCAGTTGCTTTAATTAACCAACAAAAAGAAGGAGCATAGGACCTACTTTCTTGTTTGGGTACTTTAGTAATGGAATCCTCATTAAAATCGAGAGAAAGTGAATTCCCATGTGAAGTTACGATTGATGAGAATAATGGATATACATGATTAGAAAAGCAAGTGGAGAAGTAGTCAATACTCCGATCGAATTGGTAAAATGAATTTTGTTCAATTGGATCAGATGAATTTTATGATAAAGATCTATTTGATGGAATGATTCATGAGTTTCAAGCATATTATCCAATTAAATAGTTATCAAAAAAAGGCCGGTAAACAACCATTATGTTTACTGGTCTTTTTATTTACTATTCTAAAAATATAGAAAACAACGCCAACTTTGGAGTATAATAGAAGTAATTATAAAATTCAATATTAAGGGAGCTTCCAATTTGAAATCTTATATAATCGTAAAAGATATTCTCCAAAGAAAGCATTTTGATAATATTGAAGTAATAGCAGGTAGTGAAGGACTTAATCGGTTAGTTAAATGGGTCCATGTTGTCGAAGTCATTAACATCAGAAAGCTCTTAAATGGGAACGAATTAATTCTCTCAACAGGTGTAGCTTGGAAAGAAAGTAAGGAGCTATTCATATCACTAGTAGAACAATTAATTGAATCAGAAGCAGCGGGCCTTTGCATCGAAATCGGTACATACACCTCATCGATCCCACAAGAAGTTATAGATATTGCAAATAGAGAACAGTTTCCTATCATCTTATTTCACAATGAAGTACCATTCGTAGAAATAACCCAAGACATCCATGCCTTCCTCATAAATCATCAATATCAAATGATTTCAGACTTAGAAAGCTATTCACAGGACTTAAATAAAAAACTATTAACAATCGAAAATTATAATGAAATCCTCAAATTCATTCATCACTATTTACAAGTACAGGTTATTATATTATTTAGTAATAAAGAAGCGCAATTTATTCCGGATGTGTTTATGCAGGAGCGCACATCACTTTTTAAGATAATTGAAAAAACCGGGGATGACCTTCTTTCCTTCCCAATTGCTAGAACTCCTATTCAATTGCTAGGCGATAATTATGCAGAACTAATCATTATTTCTGAGAAAAGAGCGTTAACCGAATTTGATCATCTTATTTTAGACCGAACAGCAACTGCACTTGCGCAACTTTTTTTACGGGAGCTTTATGTAGAAGAAAAACGTCGAGTAGAAGAAACGGAATGGCTTAATGATTGGTTAAACGGTGAACAGAGTGAAGAGTCTATTAAAGAATACCTCTCGTATCATGCACCCACTGTTAAACCAAAGGGTGCAGTAATCATCCTATATAAACTAGATTCAATCGAACAGTATTCAAATTTAGATCTAACCTATTTTAAACTTTACACCAGAGCCATTTTTGAACAACAGGGGTTTTCGCTATTTGCGATTGAAAAAAGAAATACGATGATTTTTATCACCCTTAATCAAAGAAGTAGTTCTACTTGGAAAAAAAGAATGGAAGAAACGATACATAGATTAAAAAATGCGAAATCTCAATTAGGAAATAAAAATTCACAACTAGTAATAGGTGTTGGAAAATATGTTGAAGATCTAAGGTCTATTGATAAGAGCTACCAGACCGCACTTGAAACAATCCGAATTCAAGATAGGCTAGCAAACCAGACGGATAGTCATTTCTATGATGATTTGCATATTTTCCGCCTCATCTCACAATTAAATCGTCACTTAGACTTACATGAAATCGTCCTAGAATATCTCGAGCCAGTGATTAATTATGATAAAAAGTATAATGGTAAACTGATGGACACATTAAAAACGTATTTATCTTGTAATGGTTCTAAACAAGAGACTGCAAAACGCCTATTCATTGTTAGGCAAACCCTCTATCATCGAATCCAAAAGATAGAAAAACTAATTGGGAAAGATTTTATGAACCATGAAAAAAGACTAACAATCGAATTTATGATCCTCTCATATGAATTTTTGATTTCTTCAAAGCAGTTTAAAGAAATCGAACTAGAATCATTTTAGCCTACTAGTTACCCGTAGGCTTTTTTTGGTGTATTTTTGTTCATAATGTTGAACAAACATATTTAGTTATTTTACACAATGTCTAGTGTAAGTTTTTTCAAACTGAGTGATAATTGGGTATAGTAATTTTTCTAAAGATTTAGATAATGATTAGGAGGCTGCAAAAATAATGACACTTATCAAAAAAGAAACAGCTGTATTAAAAAATTTCATTAATGGCGAATGGGTTGATGCACGTAGCCCAGAAACACTAGACATACCAAACCCAGCTACTGGAGAAACATTAGCGAGAGTACCAATTTCTTCAAAAGAAGATGTGGATTTGGCAGTGAGTTCTGCTTATGAAGCTTTTAAAACGTGGAAAAATACGCCTGTACCAAAGCGTGCGCGAATATTATATAAATACCATTATCTTTTAACCGAAAATCACGAAACACTTGCTCAGCTTATCGTACAAGAGAATGGTAAAGCATACAAAGAAGCGTATGGTGAAGTTCAAAGAGGGATTGAGTGTGTTGAATTTGCGGCAGGAGCGCCAACATTAATGATGGGGGAAACGTTATCGAATATTGCAGAAGAGATTGATTCAGAAATGTTCCGATATCCACTAGGAGTTGTTGGAGGAATTACACCATTTAACTTTCCGATGATGGTTCCGATGTGGATGTTTCCGTTAGCGGTTGCTTGTGGGAATACATTCGTATTAAAGCCTTCTGAACGTACTCCAATTTTAGCAAATAAAATAGTGCAATTGTTCGCTGAAGCTGGTGCACCAAAAGGAGTATTAAATATCGTTCATGGTGCGCATGATGTTGTAAATGGCTTACTTGATCATGAAGATGTAAAAGCGATTTCCTTTGTAGGCTCACAACCTGTTGCTAAGTACGTATATGAGCGAGCAGCAGCCAAAGGAAAACGAGTTCAAGCTCTTTCTGGAGCGAAGAATCATCATGTTGTTATGCCAGATTCAGATATAGAAAAGGCAGTTTCACATATTATTAGCTCAGCATATGGTAGTGCAGGACAACGTTGTATGGCTTGTAGTGCGGTAGTTGTTGTAGGTGATGGGGATAAATTTGTTGAGGCTATAAAACAAAAGGCTGACGAACTTATTATTGGAAACGGTATTGAAGATGAAGTTTTACTAACACCAATCATCCGGGATTCACATCGTGTAAAAGTCCTGGACTACATTAAAAAAGGGTTGGAAGAAGGGGCGACATTACTACGTGACGGTCGCAAAGAAATGGATGAACTGAAACAAGGTACGTTCTTAGGAGCAACCATTTTCGATCATGTTACACCAGACATGACAATTGCAAAAGACGAAATTTTTGCACCAGTATTGAGCTTGTTACGTGCGAATGATTTAGATGAGGGGCTTGAGTACATTCGTAAATCTCGGTACGGAAATGGAGCAACGATATATACAAAGGATGCTAGGGCAATTAGACAGTTTAGAGAAGAAGCAGATGCAGGGATGTTAGGTATAAATGTTGGAGTACCAGCAACAATGGCGTTTTTTCCATTCTCTGGCTGGAAGGATTCCTTTTATGGGGATCTTCATGTTAATGGAAAAGATGGTGTAAACTTCTATACTCGTAAAAAAATGATTACATCGCGTTATGATTATTAAAACGGGTGAATTTATACTAAAGAGGAGAGACCGATATGACAACGATAAAACAAAGTGGAGATATTCTTTCCAAGGATAAAGAGTATGTTTGGCATTCGATGAAACCATATAGCCCTGACTCTACATTGGTTGCCCAAAAAGCTGAAGGCTCTTGGGTAACAGATCATAATGGCAAACGCTTTTTAGATGCCATGTCTGGGTTGTGGTGTGTGAATGTTGGGTATGGAAGAATAGAACTGGCTGAAGCTGCATATGAGCAATTAAAAGAAATGGCCTATTTTCCGCTCACTCAAAGCCATACACCGGCTATTAAACTCGCAGAAAAATTAAACGAAATGCTCGGAGAAGAGTATGTCATCTTTTTCTCTAATAGCGGCTCTGAAGCAAATGAAGTTGCATTTAAGCTTGCGAGACAATATCATCAGCAAAAGGGTGATCCAGCACGTTATAAGTTTATTTCAAGATACCGATCCTACCACGGTAACTCAATGGGTTCTCTTGCGGCCACAGGGCAAGCACAACGAAAGTATAAATATGAGCCTTTAGCACCTGGTTTCATCCATGTTGCTCCACCTGATTCATACCGATCACCAGAACAAGCTGACTGTAAGCCTACAGAATTACAGTCGGTAAAAGACATTGATCGTGTTATGACATGGGAGTTGAGTGAAACTATCGCTGGGATCATAATGGAGCCGATCATAACTGGTGGAGGTATCTTAGTACCACCTGACGAGTATATGGTTGGGGTAAAAGAGGTTTGTGAAAAACATGGTGCATTATTAATTGTTGATGAAGTTATTTGTGGATTTGGTCGGACTGGAAAGCCCTTTGGCTTCATGAATTATGGGGTCAAACCAGATATTATTACCATGGCAAAGGGAATTACAAGTGCCTATTTACCTTTATCGGCCACTGCTGTTAAAAAGGAAATATATGAAGCCTTTAAAGGATCTGAGGAGTATGATTATTTCCGTCATATTAATACATTTGGTGGAAATCCAGCTGCATGTGCCCTTGCTTTAAAAAATCTTGAAATTATGGAAAATGAAAATCTCTATGCGAGATCAGCCAAAATAGGGGAATATCTGAAAACAAGCTTAGCAACTGCTCTTCTTGATCACTCATACGTTGGTGATGTAAGAGGAAAAGGGCTATTAGTAGGGATTGAACTTGTAAAAGATAAGGATACGAAAGAACCGCTTGAAACAGCGTTAGTAAACAAAGTCATTGCAGGTTGCAAACAAAAAGGATTAATTATCGGTAAAAATGGAGCAACGGTAGCAGGCTTTAACAATGTGTTAACGCTAGCGCCTCCATTAAATATTAAAGAAGAAGATCTTGATTTAATAATTAAAACGGTAACGGAAGAAATACAAGCTTTATAGAATAGGAACACACTCGTAATCTCTAATTTTAGTGATTACGGGTGTTTTATTCTTTAAAATGTTTCGTAAAGGGGTGTACAAATACATAATCCTTGGCTGTTATTAATAAAATGATATATCGTCACTCAAAATGAAAAAAGTAAAGGTGGGAACTGTATGGTTGTACAAACAGTAACTATAAACAAACTGCGATTGGAACAAAGAATAAATGAGTTATCACAAATCGGTAAGATTGGTGAGACTGGTGTATGTCGACTCACTCTTTCAAATGAGGATAGAGAAGCAGTCGAAACAGTGAAAAAGTGGATGGAGGAAGCGGGTTTAACCGCAAGAATCGATCATTTTGGTAACCTAATTGGCCGACTAGAAGGTAAACATCGAGAAGCTCCCATCTTAATGCTCGGTTCACATATTGACTCACAACCCTATGGTGGTAGGTTTGATGGAGTTATCGGTGTTTTAGGCGCCCTTGAAGTTGTACAAACAATGCAAGAAAAAAACATTGTGCCAAGCATGCCAATTGAAGTGATTGCGTTTTCTGATGAAGAAGGTTGTCGCTTTAATAAGGGATTATTTGGAGTTAGAGGAATACTTGGAAAATTGGAAGACGGTGAATTAGAACGAACAGATAAAAATGGAGTAACTAGAAGGGAGGCATTAATACAGTTTGGATGTGACCCTACAAAACTAAAGGAATCAGAATACCCGCAAGGAAGTATTTCTGCTTTTCTTGAGATGCACATTGAACAAGGTCCCATTCTTGAAGCGAAGGACGCTCCTGTTGGGATTGTCACAGGAATATCTGGACCATTATGGTTGACGGTCGAATTGGAGGGATTTGCAGGTCATGCTGGGTCTGTGCCAATGCCGATGAGGAAGGACGCACTTGTTGGTGCAGCAAAGATCATTGTGGCACTTAATGAACTTGCAAGCCAGGACTTAAATGCACCAACTGTTGGGACGGTGGGGAGTATGAGTATTTTCCCAGACTCACGTAACATCATTCCAGAGAAAGTAAGCTTCACAGTCGATTTAAGAGATATTGATATTGATCGTCGCCATAGAATTGAAGAACAATTAAGAACTAGAATAGCAGTTATTACTGAAGAACATGGATTAACCTGCAAAATCTCGGAAGATACCAACAGTGAGCCTCGTTATTGTTCGGAAAGAATCATGAACATCATGAGAAACGAAAGTGAGCAAATTGGATTGAACGCTATTGAACTAATGAGTGGACCATTCCATGATTCTTTAGCGATGTCTTATGAGTGCGAGTATGGTATGATCTTTGTTCGCTGTAAGGATGGAATCAGTCATAATCCGAAAGAGTTTTCAGCGTTTGAGGATATTTCATTGGGGACGGAATTGTTGTTCCGTACGACAATTAAGATGGCCAGTGAAGGAGAATAATGTAATAGGTAAGAGGGAATCACGATTGACGGGATTCCCTCTTTATTTGTAAGTTGTCTTTTCACATTACAAACAAACACAAAAAAGGTTGGATACTAGGGCCAACCCCAAAGACGTTAATGAGTAGCTAATTCTCCACTTTGTTGACCACTCCCATTGGTAAATGAAACTCCCAAATTTTGCAAAGATTGTTTTGCTTATTTTAAATAAGATTCTGCATGCTCTTGCCACTGGATAATCACTTTAATATACGTTTTATATAAACCTTTCAATATAATGAAGGAATATGAAAAGATATAGCGAAAAAGAAACACGGGTGCAATTACCAATATCTTGTTAAATGAGGGCCAGCTTTGATAAAAAAATCGATATTACAAATCCAATATTTGCAAAAGAAGTATTAAACGTTCAAATTCCAGCTTATAAGGTTGAGGCAGAAATAATTGATTATTATGATATACCACCCTTAAGAGATACTGTTGAAACATTGCAGCAATCTCAAGAAACATTTTTTAACCTTTGAACTGGCTTATTTTAATTATAAAGGACCATCTATTATACTATTTCCACGATCGGAATCACACAAAGGAAAAATATTTTTTTGTCGGATATTGACGGTATGTGAAAAGTATTTATAATATTAATAGAAGTGAATATTTATAAAATTTCTGCTCAATATTTTAATGTGAGGTTTTATTTGGAATTATGAAATAATTACCTCGTTATTAAGGTTATGACTGAGTTTTCTCATTCTCACTATTTTATTTTTATACAATTAAAGGGGGATATTTTGTGAAACCTAATAACAATCTCACAAAAAAAATTATCGTTGCACTAATTCTTGGTTTAATAGTTGGTTTTGCGTTTAACCTGCTTGCACCCGAACTATTTGGCACTTTAGATAGTTATGTGCTCTATCCATTAGGAAAGCTTTTCTTAAATCTAATCAAAATGCTAGTTGTTCCATTAGTTTTCATCACTATTACTTTAGGAGTAGCTGGGTTAGGTGATCCAAAGAAGCTTGGTAGAATTGGCCTTAAAACAATAGGTTATTTCTTAGCCACTACAACTATTGCGATTGTCATTTCTGTGTCTATTGCATATATTATGCAACCAGGTCTTAGCGGAAGCTTTGATACAGAGAATGTAGAATATGAGGCAAATGAAGCACCTCCTGTTGTTGATACATTGCTAAATATTATTCCTACCAATCCAATTGAATCAATGTCGACAGGAAACATGCTACAAATCATCGCGTTTGCCGTCTTTATCGGTTTTGCACTTGCCGTATTAGGTGAAAAAACAAGTGGTATTCACAAACTTATCGAACAATGTAATGATATTTTAATGTACCTTGTAAATGTTATTATGAAATTAGCGCCTTATGGTGCCTTTGCTCTAATTGCTTCTACGATAGGGAAGCAGGGGTGGGAAGCATTTGAAGTAATGGGAATGTACTTCATTGCAGTAATGATCGCTCTTATTATCCATACAGTAGTAACATATGGAGCGTCTGTATCAGTACTAGGTAAAATGAATCCGCTTGCTTTTTTCAAAGGATTTGCACCTGCTATGTCTGTTGCATTCAGTACATCAAGTAGTAGTGCAACACTACCCGTTTCAATGGAAACTGCACAAAAGAATTTAAAAGTACCAGTGACCATAAGTAGTTTTGTTCAACCACTTGGTGCAACCATTAATATGGATGGTACTGCGATTATGCAAGGTGTCGCTGCTGTATTCATCGCACAGGTATATGGTATTGATTTAACATTTGGTGCAATTTTAACGATTATTCTAACAGCTGTACTTGCAAGTATCGGAACGGCAGGAGTGCCAGGGGTAGGCTTGATTATGCTTGCTATGGTTTTAAATTCTGTTGGATTACCGGTTGAGGGTATTGCACTAATCATTGGAGTTGACAGACTACTAGACATGACTAGAACAGCTGTTAACATAACTGGAGATGCAGCTTGTGCTGTTATTGTTGCTGAATCAGAAAAGAAATATATTAAAAACGAAAAAGAACAAAACCTATCAATGTAATTTTCTAAAAAAATCTTAGAAATTGAAATAGACCCAAATAAGAAGCACAATAAAAGTGCCTACTATTTGGGTTTTTCATGCCTTATGAATGAATCATTAACAGGAAATAAAACAATCTGTCATGAATTGATGTACTTATTTTGCAAACGAATACTCAACAATCGCCCCAGGCACATTTAGACCAAGCCTCTGTAAATGCTTGCGAATCCCGCTTCGTTCCCAGGTTTGAAGAATCGGTTCAGCCAACATTTTTTTTGGATAAAAAATCCCGATGTTCGTAAGTTCTTCAAAGGTTAATCCTTGACGAACATGCTTTTCAATAATTTGATCACGCTTATCGATAATAGTTAGATATTTTTCCAGCGCCTGTTGAAATTCCTTTTTCGAGAAAATTCCTTTTTGATGTCCAGTTATGAAAGTGTCTGCATCTAGGGTCAGTAAGCGTTTAGCCGACATTATGAAATCGTCGATATCCCCATCAGTACCGTTATACCATGGACCAAACGATGTCATGTCATAATCACCGACATAGACAATGCCAAAATCTGGGAAATATGGGCATGAGAGACCTTTTGTGTGCCCTGGTGTATGTAGGAAATGGACCTTTACACCGCTAAAGTTATATTCCACCTCGTACTCATAAGTACCCGAAATGTCTCCCAAGCTTTCGATCCATTCTTTTGGAAGATTTTCTCGCCACATCTCAACACCTTTAGAACCCCACTCCTGAAAGATTCCATTTTCATTCGCCACGCCCTCGAACGTCAGCGCTGTTTTAAATTCGATTGGATTAATCCATTTCGTAGCATTCTCAAACAGATAATTGTGCTGCGTATGATCAGGGTGATAGTGAGTATTAATGATTAAGTCAATCCCGTATTGCTGATCAATGTCAAGCAATGCCTTAGGATCAGCACCTGAATCAATTAACACTTTATCCGAACAATCAATGAACAGACTTCGTGAATAAGGTACTTTACTGTGGTTTGGACCCTCTACTATTATAATAGGACCAATGCGATTCATTGTGATCACCTCATTTTTAATAATTTTGTTGAAGGGAGACAGTATCAAAGTTTTTAAACTTGATAATTGAATGAGTATTCATTCATTATATCATACTGTAAGCAAGGAAAAAACCATCACGCTTCACTTACTTAACACTCGCTATCATTTATCCGGGACAATAATTCAAAGGACTCACGATTTGACCACTGATAGTAATAGTAAAAATGGAATGAAAGCTAAATAATCTAAATGCCGCATAGTTGGAAAATGTTGGTTCAATTGTCAACGAAAAGTTGAAATGGACATATAGAATTTTAAATATATTCATTTGATATTATATTTGACGTCACTTTTCAATACTATCTTTTTAATTATCAACTATGTAAAATAAAGTGAGTACATAATAAAAGGGTAATATCCGTAATGAAAGGAGTAACGAAATTGAAGATAAGTGTTTTAGGGGGAGGCAATGAGGTCGGCGCTTCGTGTTTGCACATTGATTTAGCAGACACAAATATAGTAATTGATGCCGGGATGCGGATGCATGCAGATGATCCGATGCCATCACTAGGTATGCTTGAACATTTGGGTGACCCAGATGTAATCCTTGTAACTCATGCACATGCCGACCATATAGGAGCTCTTCCAGTTATTCATACTCTCTATCCAAAGGTACCAGTATATACAACGCCACCAACTGCAGATTTGATGAAAATTATGATGAAAGATTCATATAAAATTTTAGAACAGCGAGGCCTTCAAACCAATAGCTTGTTACCTTATACGGAGGAGCAAGTCAATCATTTACTAGAATCACTTCTTTTCATTCCTGCAAATGGTGTTTTACGAATTGGTAATGTATCAATTACTAGTTTCCGAGCGGGACATATTTTAGGAGCTGTTATGTTTCTTATTGAGGGTGAAGGTGAAAAAATCTTTGTCACTGGTGACTTAAGCTTCCAAGCTGGCCGAACCATTCCTGGAGCTCAAGTTCCCCATGATATTAATCCTGATGTGGTCATAATGGAATCGACATATGGGAATCGCACACACACGGATCGGAATACGGAGGAAAGACGCCTCGCAAATGATGTTGCAGATATCATTTCAGAGGGCGGTTTTGCTCTTATTCCAGCATTCGCTTTGGGACGAGCACAAGAAGTTTTACTTGTGCTGCAAGATTATATGGATAAAGGTTTAATACCTGAGTTTCCTATTTATGTTGACGGGCTTGTTACACCTATTAGCCGAATCTATAAAAATTATCCTCATTATCTGAAGGGTCCTGTTGCATATCGGATAAAAAATAATGGCGACGCTTTTTTAACAGAGGGAAGATGTCATGCAGTATCCCCTAAAGAACGGGAGGCAATCCTAAAGGGGAAGCCCGGTTGTATTGTTGCTTCATCAGGGATGTTAATTGGAGGAGCGAGTTCTTGGTATGCTGAAAGACTTATTTCAAATGAAAAGAATGCCATTTTTATTACGGGTTATCAAGATGAGGAAAGTCCAGGGCGGAAACTTTTAAATGTAGCTAACGGAATCGATCACCACCTTGAATTAAATGGGGTAAGCTACCCAGTAAAATGCCAAATTGGGAAATACGGTCTTTCAGCACATGCTGATGCAAGTGAAATGAACCGCTTTATTCAGTCGTTAAATCCAACCTATACATTGCTCGTTCATGGAGATGATGAAGCGAGAAGCAGACTTGCAGACCAACTTGACTCAAGATACAATCCAATCCTAGTAGAGAACGGCGAATCCTATCCTTTTGAGAAACGCAAATCAGGGATAGGGATCAAAGGAAAAAGATATCAAGTGAACCGTTCTAATGTACATTTGCAAGAAAAGGTTGGAAGTTTATTACTATACCAAAATGAGAATGAGAAACAATTGAAACTCGTTATCTGTACTGGAGTTCACCATAAATCGCATACGCTATTTTGTCAAACACTAAAAGGGAAACAAGTAAAGTTACACATAGCACAAGTTATCGAAACAATTGGTCAATGGAATCGTTCGATTGAGGAACTAAAAGAAGCAGCCGATCAAGTTTTTACTTTTATCCGCCCTTATCTTGAGTCGTTACATTGGGATGAATTGCCTAATCGAATTCTTTCATTACAGGAAATTTTTCATCAATTACAGGTAGAATCAATAAAAGAGCAATTGGCTGTTGCCATCGCCTTACAAAGCTTACCAACTCAGAATCACTATAAAGACGATAATAGAAATGGCTTTTATACGATGGATGCAGATGTGAAGAAGTCTTTGGGAAAATTATCCTTACCAATACAAGGGCTTCAAGTAAACCCTACTTATGCAATGGATGTCGTTCGCAACCATTTGTCAAACCATCCACGCTTTATCCGTTGTGGAGTCGATCAACTTGGAACCGAACATGAAACGTTAACAATCTATTTTGATTTTCCGGATGCTGTACCCGAACATGAGAGGGAAGATATTATTAGTTTTGTTAAAAAGGAAACTGGTTGGACTACCAGCTTTTCCGATTCCATCCGCCAAGATTTGTTACACAGCAGAGTCAAGACGTTGTTAGGTAATTCAATCGGTTCGCCGTCAATTCACCTAAATGAAAAAAAGGTTGTTGTTTCACTAGTAAAACCAAAGAATTCCAATTCGGTCATCGATGAGTTTTATAAGGAAACAGGATTTCATTTGGTTTTTAAAGAGGATGATACAGGAACATCGCAAACTGGCAACATGGAGCAGCTTTTCCACACTAAAACTCTAACGAAACGGCTTGAAAATAATCAGGCAATTGAAGAAGCAAAAAGGTGGGCCGCTGACAGAGGAATCACTATTTATAAGACTAGTATTAAACAGCAAAACGGTGAACCGATCATGGAGGTTCATTTCATCACCCAAGAAATAGCAAAGAATCATGGAACTGATCTAGAAGAGCTCTCATATCGTATCGGTATGCCTGTTACCTTCGCGAAAAATCCTAAGCAAAACGAAATTATCCGGATTACAATGGAGTTCATTCCTACTAGTTGGGATATTATAAAAAACCCTTCAATCCATATAGATAAATCAAGTGTTGTCATTAAGGTAGCTTCAATGCCCAAAGAGTCTGAACTCAGAGAAATTAGCAGGAAAATTGAGGTAATGACGGGGTATAAGCTAACGGTTGGTGTATAAGGGAAAACTGTATATAATAATAAGAGACCCCCTTGTTAATCCATTTTCAAATAGGTTTAACAAGGGGAGTTGTTCTAATCCAAAAATTTAAATAAAATTCAAAACGATCTTTTAAATTTTCAGCAACCATTGTAATGAAGGGGTCATGATTTCCGTAAACATGTGACTGAACTAAAGCTTCGTAATAGTGCAAACGCTGCTCTTTTTTTATCACAATTGGCAAGTAGCCATCTTTCATTAAGTCTAGATTTAATAGCAGCCGTGCTGTCCGTCTTGGTTGGGGGTATCATGATAACTTATGTGATATCTATTATTCTATAGAGTGGGTAGAAGAGGAAATAGAAGATTAGAAAAAAATGTTAAGAAACAAATAAAATAAAAGATATTTAAAGTAGAATCAGAAATAGAAGGGTTGTGTAGACAGTAGTTAGAGTTAAATCTTACTGTCTTTTCTTTTGTTTAAAAAAGTAGAATCGGTGCTATTATCCTTTTCAACTAAATAAAAACTCCATTAACTTCATGTAATTTCCTACTGCATTTCCATTCCAATCTAGTACAATATAAGTAGTAGAATTTTGTACGAATGTAGGAGTGTGTGTAGATTGGATGAAATTAAACGAATTCTAGCAACTTTCCAGAAAAAAACGATAGGGTTATCAGAACTTGAAGGAATCATGAAGCCCTTTTTTCATACGTACGAAGAGTTTTCGCAACTAGTTTTACTGTTTGAAGAAGCAGGGATTTTAGTAATGGTGAAATCAAAAGGACGGACAACGAGGACGCCAGCTTTAGCTTTTCAATATCGGATTCAAAAGAGCCTATTAGTCAGTGACTACCATAAAGAATTACAGCATTATCGAGGCGTATTACACCCCTCTATTAACCTTGATGAATATTATCAAAAAGATCCGTCCGTTTGGAAACAGGACCTCACCTTTATCAACAAAATACATCAATATCTACAACAAAATGCCTTTCCAATTGAACAAGTGCCTGCACCCGAACGGAGCTATGAATTGGTAGGGGATGAGAAATGGATTGTTGAAAAAGGTGGAAAAGAAATGCTAGAGAGGATTGGGCTTTTTGGCTTGCTTCAAATTATTCCTGTTTCAGAGCCACTCATGTTTGCGATTAATCCCCAAAAACTAAATGATAAAACGCAGTTTCACTTAATAGTCGAAAATAAAACGACCTATCAAGGCTTACTTCCAGCATTAGTGGAAACAGCATTTTCAACACTGATCTATGGTAGTGGAAAAGCGGTCATAAAAAGTATTGAACAATTTTCGATGCAATATCCCATAGCAGCTAATCATCTTTTTTTCTATTTTGGCGACGTCGATAGAGAAGGAATATCGATTTGGCATTCTTTAACGAAACGGCAATTGGCAATCTTGGCACTCCCGTTCTACCAAGCCTGTTTACAAAAAGAAGCTGCAACAGGGAAGGAATATCAACTAGAACGAAGAGAAGCGCAAGATGAATTTCTGAGGTTTTTTACAAACGAGGAACAAAATCATATCAGTTCGATCTTAGATAATGGAAAATATTATCCTCAAGAGATACTAAAAACAAAGGAATTGCAACAGATTTGGAGGGAGTCTAATTGGACAAACTTGATTTGCAAGAGCTAATAAGCGGGTACCGTGAACGAATGAGAAGGCTTGCCCTTTTTGACCCTTTATTTGAACTTGATCGTAAACGAGAACAAGATCAAGACAATAATCCAATCGATATGAAAGGCCTTGGGATACTAACACTGTTATTCTTTTTTGAACAAAAGTTAATGCGGCACTATAAAACAGGAATTAAGCAGCTTTCTGCCTTTTTACAAGAGCTAACCGAATCTAAGTACCATTTGGATGAGGAAGCTTATCAAAAAATTGCTCGGTCGATTGTACAAACCTTCCGTCCTACAACCGGGAAAAAGCGAAACTACTTATTTTTTAACTGGGAAGAAAACCGTGAAGAAATGATTGAGTACTCGATCCTTAAAGCAAATGATTTCGATGTGAAAACAAATACGCAATTTTACACATTGGATGAGGATGGACTTGAATTAGTATTTGCTACAAAAGAGTTTTATAGTGAGTTTCAATTATCAATTAATCAATTGATGCTCCGAAAACAATTGGATAAAGGAGAATTCAAGGGAGCGCTTAGGCAAATCAATGAAATGCGTATTGATGTGGAAAGCTTAGAGGAACGAATGATTAAGTTAAAGCATGAAATTCAGCGAAGCATTGTATCGGAAGAAACCTTTGACCGCTATAAGCAACTTCTTGAGGATATCTATGGGCGGCTAACTCGTGAAGACGAGGAATTCAAAGAACTACGTCATTTTGTAAAAGAAACAAGAGAACGGTTGTACTCAAAGGATGTTCACCAAAAAGAAAAGAAAACATATGAGCTAGTCCTAAAAATCAATAGAGAACTTGAAGCTGTCCACTACGAGCATTCACGTTTACTAGAGCAAACTCTATCTTTAAAAAATACGACTCTTGTAACAGCACAAGAATCACTCTATTACACCGGGATCCAATCCTTTAACTTTGACCAGGATATAGTTTCGAGAATTGCATCTTCTCCACTTCCACTGGAGGCACTAAAGGGAGTTTTACAGCCGTTTTTAAAAGTTGAAGAAAATGAACGTTGGTCACCACTAACAATTTTAGCTGAACAAAATATTAGCGATGAACGTGAAGAAAAAGTAGAGCAAAGCTTAATAGAGGTCGATAACGAAGAGGATGATCATCCATACCGAAAATGGTTAACAGCCAAATACAAGGAAGTCATGGAGCAGTATTTACTAGCTTCAGAGAAGGATAAAGTAGGCACACTTTCACAATTCATCGATTACCTAGAGAAAAATGGTCAAGCCTCTTTGTATGAACAACGTTATTTCTATGATTTTTGGTTGATTCTTCATCAGCGTTCTCCAATTATTAAAGGCGAAGTCGATGAAAATGAAGGAAAGACATTACTTGGTGACGCATTAAGCCTGCTTGGAGATCGGACCCTTACGATTCAAGAAGGAAAAGGGATTATAAAACGATTTGAACGTTTTTCTATCCAAGAGATGAACATCATGTTGGAAGGAGAAGAATATGAACTATCCTGAACAAAAAGTCATTAAGGCTTTTCAATTATATACGAAACTTGCGAGGGAAGGTGCAGCGGATTTAGAGGCTGTTAAGCAATATAAAGCAGACGATGATATTCGTGGCCTACTTGATACATTCAGTCGAGAAGTTGACTGTGTCATTATCCTTACAAGTGAGCAGATGTTTTTGATCCCTAGAACAAAGCTATCTCCTTTTCATGTTAGTAATGATTGGATGAAGAAAAACTACCTCCGTACTGGTGCAACAAATGGTGATATTTATCTATTATACTTCTCTACCATTATTCTTTTTGGTAGTTTTTATGATACGTATCAAAGTCAGGAACCAACAAGACAATTTTTGCGATTAGACGAGTGGGTTCATTCTATCCAAGAACGAATCGATCAATTAAAGACCCATGACGAGGACGAATTAAAAGAACTTGAAAAAGAGTTCTCTTATAATTGGCGATTGATTATTGAAAAATGGGAAGACATGGATGGTATTAAAGAGACTGCGAAAAAACAAAGTGGTAATACGATTAGTCGCTTAAGTTTTATTGATACAGTAAAAAGATTTCTAGTGGACCAAGAGCTAGTCCAAGAGATTGGGAATGACGAGATTACATTAACGGAAAAAGCGAAAACGATCGTTCAGCGATTTTTTATGGAAGTTGAGTATAACAAAGGAATTTTTGAATTTATATTTGGCTTTGAAAGGACTGAAGAACATGCCGTCGATTAGTAAAATTCGGTTAACCAACGTAGTCTATGAAGAAGGAAATAAACGCTATAATGATGAACTGTTTTTATTTGATGGCCATAATGGGGCGATTTTACTAGAAAATGGTGGCGGAAAAACAGTTCTTATTCAAACCGCATTACAAGCGATTTTACCACATGTCGATTTAGCTGATCGTAAAATTAAAAACACGCTGTTACTTGAGAATGCCCCTGCCCACATTGCGATTGAATGGATTACAAACGACCAACCACGCCGGTATGTTGTCACAGCGGTATCCTTATTTATGACGAAGCATGGCTTGGATTCTTTTCGATATGTCTATGAATATGGTGCAAATGATCCTAATGGAATCGAAGGCATTCCTTTTGTTCGTGACGGAAAGGAACGGAAACGAACTGCCGAACGTGGTGAAATACAAGATTACTATAGTAATATGCGTGAAAAATCCTTTCTTGCACGAACCTTTAATACGATCAAAGAGTATAAATCGTTTATCGAAGAGCAATATCATATTATCTCAAGCGAATGGGATAATGTTGTCAAGATTAATAGTTCTGAAGGTGGAGTAGAAGCTTTTTTTGATGATTGTAAAAGTACGAATCAATTATTTGATCGCCTGCTAATTCCGACTGTTGAAAGCTCAATCGTTGGGCATGATCAGAATATATTTGCTGAAATGTTTGAAAAACAGCATACAAGCTTTAAAAATTATAAAAAGTTAAAAGAAACGATTGAAGAAAACAAACATATCCAGCTCAAACTAGAAGATTACGTAAACACATATGCGAAGTTACACAATAAAGAGCTAGAATATGTAAAGACAAAACAGAAGGCTAAAGGTGCATGGATTGAAACGTTAGAACAAAAGCGAAAATTTTCAACCGAACATTCCGAGGCAATAACCAAACAAAAAGACTGGGACCATAACAATCATTTGTTTGCTGTAAAATCGGCTTCCTATGACATATTGGTTGAAGAATCGGCATTTAAATCCTTTGAAAATGAATATAAGCTTGCATTAGCTAAGCAGGTTGAAAAGGAAGAAGAGCTACTTCAACATCGCAGTGATTTTTATTCATTAAAACTAGCAGAGCTTAAATTGGAACGCAAAGAACAAGAAGATCACTTGAAGCATTTTGAAGTTGAGATTGCGAGACTTGATCAAACAGACGAGCTCACGGACTATCAAGAGGCACTAGAAGAAGCGAAACGCTCATTACTTGGTTTCTATATGGAAGAGATTGAAAAGTTTGATCGTGAAAAACAAGACCTTACTTATCAACTTAATCCGATTCTGTCACAAATCGAACAGACTACATCGAAAAATGAGGAGCTCACGCAAAAAGAAAGAAACTTACAACGTGCTCTCTCAGAAATAAAGGGTCGAATTGATTCACGATTAAAGGATATAAAAAGGCTCGAACAACAGTTGCTAGCCAATCCAAATCAAGAAAATGTAATAGAAGAAATGAATAAGTGGAATGAACGTTTTCAATTTCTTGACGATGAAATTATTCGTTTACAACAAGCAGAAAAACAGCTCGTAATCGTTGAATTGGAAGCTGAAGCGAGAAAAGAAGAGTTGCAAAAAGAACTTTCAACGTTCGAAAGTACTAAAAAGAACGTTTCATACCAACTTTCAGAAATTGAAAAAGATCAGTTAAACCTAATCAACAGGCTAGCTAGTCTAAGACCTCAATGGGCAAGTGTTGAGAGTGTCTATTTACAACAAGAATCAATAGAAACAAGATTAATACAGCAAGTTGAAAAACTAACAAAAGAACGCACTGCTCTTTTATACCGTGAGCGGATGGCCTATCGTTTTGTAGATGACCATGGTGATCAAGAAGTCTTCTTTGGAGATCCGTTTCTAGAACAACAACTAGCATCTTGGAAAAATCAGTTTGACTATTTGGTAACAGGAGTAGAATATTGGCAGTCAATGGATGAAGATGAGAAAGAAAAGAAAAAATCTTACCCCTTATGGCCATTAACTCTCGTAACAACCAATAAAGCGAAGCAGCAAGTGCTTGATAAGCTTAGATCCGTATCTGACAGATTGCAATTCCCACTTACAGTTATTACAACGGAAGAAGCAACCCTTACAGATCAAGAGAATGTTCATCAAAAGTGGATTGCTCCTAGTCATTGGGCTGAAAACATCGATTCAAAATCGTTTGCACAATGGAAAAAGCAAATCGGAAATCATGCTAAGGAAACAACTACCTTGCGTGAACAATTGGAGAATGAAATAAAATCATGGGAAGATGTTTTAAAAGAATTTACACAATTTCTTGATAAGCACCCCTATGAAAACGTCTCTGTGCTAAAAGAAGAACTTTCTAGGTTGTCTTCACAAATCGATGAGATACTTACAAATATCCAAATAGAAAAACGTTTTATTGAAGAGCAACGATCAAAACAAGCTATTAATAAAGCGAGTTCAGTTAACCACCGAGATGAAAAGCAGGGACTTGAATCTAAAATCGAAAAAGGAATGCAGTTTCTCCACTATGTAAAAGAAGTTGAAGATGATAGAAAAAAAGAGAATAGTTCGAATGAAACCCTCCAATCTGTATTGAAAGAGGTTACTCGAGTCCAGCAACAATTATTAGCCACAAAAGCTGAAAAAGACCATCTGGGTGATCGAATTCAAACTCTTGAACTTAAATTACAGTTGATTAAAGAAGATGAAGAGTATAAAAGACTACAATCATTCACACCTGTTTATTCAGGTGAAAGTAAAACGAATATCAAAGCGAAAATTCATGATTTAGAACTGAAAATTCGTCAAATCAACGTAACACATGGTGAGTGGATTGCCAAACGTGATGGTGCCCTTAAAACGATCGAACGCTTAGCTAAGCAAATGAATGATCTTCTTGATGAGCATAGCTATATTGATGAATCACAGATTTTTCCTGGTGACGGTAAACAACTATTGAAATTATTATGGGATAAAATTGCTTCCTTAAAAAGTGAAGCTGACGCCTTAGTAGCTGATGTTCAACAGAGTTCGTCACGGAAAGATATACAAAAGGGTAAGTGGGAAACAAAACTAGAACGATTTGAAAAGGATTTTCCAAACCAAGAAATCCTTTCATTTACTGAAAGCTTGGATGAAATTGCAGAAATATTACATTCTGAAAAGAAAGGTCTCACTGAAAGAAAGTCATATATTGATCAAGAACTCTTCAGAATTAAAAAAGAACTAGAAGCAATTGAAGACGGCGAGCGTTGGTTAGACCGTTTTGTGGAAGGACATCATTTTAATTCGCTGGATGTGAATGTACAATCATTAACTTCAGAAGAAATTCTTGATTACACCTATAATCGAAAGAAGTTTGTAAAGTCAATCACAGACGAGCTTACTAGAAATAAAGAGGTAGTAGAGACCGAGAAAAAAGAGGTAGGACGTGCAAAAAATGCCTTTAGAGATTTTTGTTTAAATCACATTTCAGATATTAAATTACAACAGATGGCGATTAGTGGTGTGGAAAATAAACAAAATTATCAAGATATCACTGATTTTAAGAAAAACATGCTGAATCGAATTGAGAAAATATCTAATTACGCGAATGAACATATTCGGGAGAGTGATAAGGATTTACAGTTATTCATCAACCAAATTCACACCCATTTACTCACTATTGTCGAAGAGTTAAAACAGATTCCAAAGAAAACGAGAGTAAAAGTAGAGGATGATTGGAAACAAATCTTTACAATCAGCATTCCAGAATGGGAAGAAGAAACCGGAAAAACGAGAATACGAGATTACATTGAGTGGATCCTTCAACAACTAGAATCAGATCGTTATCTAAACGAACAAGGAGTTCAAGACGAAGGGAAGGTACAAAAAGAAATCGAGATGTGGCTCCAATCTAAACAGCTCCTACAAATGGTCATGAACAACGAAGTCATGAAAGTAAGCTGCCGGAAAGTAACCAATGACAACAAAGTGACAACACGCTCTTACTCATGGGAGCAAAGTAACGTTTGGTCTGGAGGAGAAAAGTGGAGTAAAAACATGACACTTTTCTTAGGAATCCTAAATTATGTCGCTGAGAAAAAACAACATATACAACCAAACATGAAGCGCCACCGAGCAGTCATACTCGATAATCCTTTCGGTAAGGCATCAAGTGATCATGTATTAAGTCCAGTATTCTTCGTCGCAGAACAACTAGGTTTTCAAATCATTGCCCTGACGGCACATGCTGAAGGAAAGTTTCTACAAGACTACTTCCCAGTCATCTATAGCTGCCGCCTAAGAGCATCAACCGACACAAACAAAAAAGTCATGACAAAAGAAAAATGGCTCCACCATGCCTACTTCCAAGACCACGATCCGAAAACGATTGATAGGTTGGGCGAGATGGAGCAAATGGTGTTGTTTGAGTAGACATAATGTAATATAGCATGATAAATGAGACTGATCCGAAAAGGTCAGTTCTCTTTTTTAAAATGGATGAGATTGAGAAGATTTGAACTTAAACTAACGACGCAGTTAGTTTAAGTATCGTGTGTAAATGTGGGGGAAATATTATCAATTACAGGTATCAAGAGAGTAATTAATGGTAGATTTCAACACACATACTAAAACACATCATGATTCATCACTAAAATCCCCAACCAAAAGGTATGGGGATTTATTAAAAGTTAAGAAAGTATAAAAGTTTGTACCTAGTTATAGTGTCTAGCTCCGGGCGCCACCCGGCTCTATGGTATAAACCAATCCGTCTGGAAGGTCAAAGAACAACCTTCCAGACGGCTCGACTTATGCTTGACTTGCACAGGATGTGCTGATGTCGATGTTCGCCACAGGACGTGGCGGGTTTTAATCGACGCGCCGATAGGCGGGCGCCCTACGCATTTCTTATTATATTTTCCCATTATCTTTGCTTAACTTATTTTTGTTGCATTTCCAACACAAATATGTACTAAGGAGTTAATTATGCAAGAAATTCTTCGTGAAATTGGAATGATTGCAAGGGCGTTAGATTCGATTAGTAATATCGAATTTAAAGAATATGACCTTACAAAAGGACAGTATTTGTACCTTGTTCGAATATGTGAAAACCCAGGAATCATACAGGAAAAGTTAGCTGAGATGATAAAAGTAGATCGAACAACAGTAGCTCGTGCTATCCAAAAACTTGAAATTAGTTGCTTTCTTGAAAAGAAAGAAGACAAGCATAACAAAAAAATTAAAAAACTCTTCCCAACAGAGAAAGGGAAAATTATTTATCCTTTAATAAAAAGAGAAAATGATTATTCCAATATGGTTGCATTAGAGGGATTTTCAGATAAGGAAGTAGAAACCATTTACAATCTTCTTGAAAGAGTTAGAAAAAATATAGAAAAAGACTGGGAGTTTATTAAAAAGGGAAACAAGAGAAATTATTGATAAAACAAAGGAGCAAACATATCTATGACTATAAATATAAAGCAGTGTACACTTGAAGATTTGCGCAAGCTTCAAGAAATTAGTTATAGAAATAGCCCGTAAAACCATGCGGGCTTGCCCCGTGGATGTAAGGGCTTCGCTCAAGGGTAGTCTTCGGACTGCCCTATTTGAGTGACTTTCTTTCAAAATATGTATTGAGAACATATATTCCTATATGGTAAAATTCACATATAGAGTTTTAATTTTAAGATTTCAAGGTGAAAAATGAGCGAATACAATAGATTAAATCATTGTAAATTCCTTATCCTATCCAATACCATATTATATGGTGTCCAAAGTTAAGATTTTAAGTGTTAAATGGGAACGTAGAATCAGAGTTGAAACAAATCCTTCGGATTATTAGCACTCAATATGAATTTGAAATTAAAGAAATAGAAATAATGCCTGACCATATTCATTTATTTATATCAACCAAGCCAACAATTGCACCTACGGACGTAGTCCGTATCCTTAAAAGTATTTCTGCTAGAGAATTATTTAAGAAGTTCCCTAAATTAAAAGAATTCTACAACAGGTCAGGTTCTTTATGGAGTAAGGGATATTTCGCTAGTACAGTAGGCAAGGTAAGTGAAGAAACTGTAAAAAGGTACATACAGGAACAAAAAACTCGAAGTTAACCTCTTAGAAAGGATGGGGATTCTCTTGAAAAAACCAAACAAAGAAATTAAAAAACGCCAAAAGAATGAACCATCCGACTTTACTAAATCATTAAAGAAAATCCGCGAACATCATACCCCTTTACATACAATAGAAGTGGAAATCGAAGCAACTAAACTTCAGTCATGGAAATTACTTCGCATCAGTGAGC
>NZ_JARFVC010000019.1 GCF_029193815.1 Cytobacillus sp. S13-E01 | reverse complement strand
GGGATGGACACACCGCTGGTGTACCAGTTGTTCTGCCAAGGGCATCGCTGGGTAGCTATGTGTGGAAGGGATAAGTGCTGAAAGCATCTAAGCATGAAGCCCCCCTCAAGATGAGATTTCCCATAGCACAAGCTAGTAAGAACCCTGAAAGATGATCAGGTTGATAGGTCAGAGGTGGAAGCGCGGTGACGTGTGGAGCTGACTGATACTAATCGTTCGAGGACTTAACCAAAATACTTACATGAATGTCTAACGTTATCTAGTTTTGAAGGAACAAATCCTTCATATGTTTGGTGACTATGGCAAAGAGGCCACACCCGTTCCCATGCCGAACACGGAAGTTAAGCTCTTTTGCGCCGATGGTAGTTGGGGGTTTCCCCCTGTGAGAGTAGGACGTTGCCAAGCAAAATGAGAGAATCAGCTTTTATAGCTGGTTCTTGTTCTTTTTTGGTGTTATGATTATTTTCTTCTTTAGGTATTATATAAAACCGTGAGGTTTTAAATGTAATAGAGTGAAAAACAAAGTAGGGTCGGGTTTCGAGAAGCGAAGTAGACAAGGAAGTGAACGAAAGAGAACTGGAGTGTACTGCGTACACGAGGATCGCAGAGAGGGAATCTGACGCAGGATACTGAAGGTAATCGGAAGCCGACCGCCGAACACGGAAGTTAAAGCTTGCGCGCCGATGGTAGTAAAATGGATCTTCTGCTAAGGTCACCACATCCTGTGGCAACGCAGAAGTCAGGCCAACCAAGGCCAAGTCCTGTGAGAGTAGGACGTTGCCAAGCAAAGTGAGAGAATCAGCTGTAAGCTGGTTCTTTTTTGTATAAATGTTTAAACCGTGGTGTTATTAAGGAAAATAATCATTTCTATTTTAAACACTTTAAAATTATGCCAAAAATCCTAACTATATAGTAATTTTAAAGAAAAAGGTAAAATAAGCTTCAAACTAGATGACCCAGTCGAGAAATATTCAATCCATAGATAGATTAATAAGACCGTAAACTTGACAAAATTGAAAATGCTTTTCAAAACTAGCGAAATACTCGTCGGATAGTACAAAATACTTGTCTAATCCCTTAAATACTCGTCAAACTTCATAAAATACTCGTCTAATTCTAAAAAATACTATCATGAGAACAATATAGTCTTTATTAAGAACGAATCAATAACAACTATTAGGTTCTAATAACCAACTATGCTATACCGTTCACTCATAGAATTGAAATATTCAAAGGTGTTATAGTTAGCAAGCTACCGTTTACTATATCTCCAATTTTATTCCCTTTAAAATGAACAACATATACCAATACGATAGAGCTCGCGTACCGATGCAATTTAAATGGAATTTCCGCCAAAACCGCCCCATCCTGTGACAATGCAGAAGTCAGGCCATCCATTTATATAAAAAAACTTATCATTCTAGCTTTTTAAATAATCATATCTCACAGTTACCCATTAAGAAGAACCATCTTCCTTGAATTATGTATCTTCTACCACCCTCTCATTATCCTACAAAAACAAATTATAGTAATACCTTTGTCTATCTTTCGTATATATAATAGAAATCCTTTTGCATATAAGTTTTAATTTTAGCGCTAGCGGGTATTGTAATGGGGGGGAATCTTATGGAGGCTTTACTATCATACATATTTAATGATGAATTTGTTACGATGACGATTCGTATTTTTCTTGCCGCATTATTAAGTGGTCTGGTTGGGTTAGAGCGGGAATTTAATCGACATCCAGCAGGTTTTAGAACTCATCTTCTCGTTGGAGTGGGCTCATGTTTAATGATGCTCCTATCACTTTATGGATTTGAGCCATATTTAAACGACCATGAAAATATACGATTTGATCCTGCTCGCATTCCATCCTATGTTATTAGTGGAATTGGATTTCTAGGGGCAGGTACCATATTAGTAAAAGGTGCGACCATAAAGGGACTAACTACTGCTGCTTCTATTTGGGTAGTGGCAGGATTAGGACTAATAGTAGGGGTTGGAATGTTTGCACCAGCCATTCTTACAACAATTGTTGTCCTATTGAGTCTTATTTTCTTAAACAAGTTTGAAACGTTGGTGCTGAATAGGTCAAAAAAGCAATATTTTCATATAGTCGTCAAGGAGGGGCAATCCTTAATAAATATAATTGACGTGTTTGAATCAAAAAAGGTAAAGATTTTAAATATCTCTTTACGTTATGCGAAAAGTAAAAAGAGAGATGTGTTCCGTTATACGATTGAAGCTGATTTCAAAAGGAAAGAAGACAAAATACTATTGTTTGAAGAAATAGCTAAAATGGAGAAAGTTGAAAAAATCTTTTAATAAATGGTTTAGATAACACTATAAATTGGCAAGGCTAAAATCTGTAGTAAGCCAAAACCTTGAAATATTTTTGAATTCAATTTAAAATTAAAGTCAAATATAGTCAAAGTCAGGGGTGGGAATCAGAGTGAAAAATATTTCCGATATCATTGAGCAATATTTAAAACAAGTTCTAGATATGAGTGATCGGGATATTGTTGAGATAAAACGAAATGAAGTCGCTCATAGATTTGAATGTGTCCCATCTCAAATTAATTATGTTATTAATACACGCTTTACATTAGAGCGTGGGTATATTGTTGAGAGTAAACGGGGTGGGGGTGGCTACATTCGCATTATGAAGGTGAAAACTCATAATGAATCACATTTATTTGAGCAATTGCTTAACCTTATAGATCGACGAATTTCACAAGCTAGTGCTGAAGATGTCATCTATCGTTTAGTCGGTGAAGAAGTTATTTCTAAAAGGGAAGCTAAGATAATGTTAAGTGTTATCGATCGCTCTGTTCTTTTTATAGAGCTTCCTTATAGAGATGAATTACGTGCCAGAATGTTAAGAGCTATGCTTACTTCTTTAATGTATAAGTAGTATATGATTTTTATGCCAATGATTTAGGAACTAGCACGGGAGAGGTGATAGTAAGGTGATATGTCAAGACTGTAAGAAAAGACCTGCAACCTTGCATTTTACAAAAATAATGAATGGTGAAAAAACTGAGGTTCACATTTGTGAACATTGTGCACAAGAAAAAAGTGAAATGTTTATGTTCTCAGGCAATGCTGGATTTTCAATTAATAATTTATTAGCAGGCTTATTAAATATTGAACCAACGATTAACGAAGCAAAAGCTAATACTTTTGTAAACAATGAAGTCGTTCAATGTGAAAAATGTAAGATGACTTTTCAACAGTTTGCTAAGGTTGGACGATTTGGTTGCTCTAACTGTTATAGAACGTTTAATGAGCAACTTAATCCGATATTGAAAAGATTACACAGCGGCAATACAGCCCATATTGGAAAAATTCCAAAACGAGCTGGAGGACAAATTCATATCCGAAAAGAGATTGATGAACTAAAGCTAAAGCTTAAGGAACAAATAACTAATGAAGAATTTGAACAAGCAGCTTTGATTCGCGATGAAATTCGTGCCTTGGAAAAAAAGGTAAGTGAGCATAGAGAGGGGGAAGTGTAATCTATGTCGCTGCAACGTTTTATTAATAAAGCTATTAGTCCCTGGATGAATCAAGAAGGTCCTGATTCAGATATTGTCCTAAGTAGCCGTATTCGTTTAGCTAGGAATTTTGAAAATATGCTTTTCCCAACCGTTTCTACGAATGAAGAATCGCAAGCGATCATTAGTCTTTTTCAAGAACAGTTTGAAAAAAAATCATTTGATTCTATTGGTGAATTTGAACTTTTAAGGATGGATGAGTTACAACCAATTGAAAAGAGAGTGTTGGTTGAAAAACATTTAATAAGCCCCAACTTAGCTGAAGATTCAACCTTTGGTGCTTGTTTACTATCTGAAAATGAAGAAGTTAGTATAATGATAAATGAGGAAGATCATATCCGTATTCAATGCTTATATCCAGGCTTTCAATTAACAGAGGCCTTAAAGGTTGCTGGTGAACTTGATGATTGGATTGAGCAATATGTGGATTATGCATTTGATGAGCAGAGAGGTTATTTAACTACTTGTCCTACGAATGTTGGAACAGGGTTACGGGCATCGGTAATGATGCATTTGCCAGCCCTTATTCTTACTGACCAAATGAATCGAATTATACCTGCAATTAATCAGTTAGGGTTAGTGGTTAGAGGTATTTATGGTGAAGGTAGCGAAGCATTAGGTAATATTCTGCAAATTTCAAATCAAATGACATTAGGTAAAGCAGAAGAGGATATTGTTGAAGATTTAAAGAGTGTTGTTAGTCAATTGATTTCACAAGAACGCTCTGCAAGGGAAGCATTAGTTAAGACTTCTAACATACAATTAGAAGACAGAGTCTATCGCTCATATGGAATATTAGCAAATAGTCGTATCATTGAGTCCAAAGAAGCAGCTAAATGCTTATCTGATGTCCGTCTGGGGATAGACTTAGGATTTATAAAAAATATATCAAGAAATATCTTAAATGAATTAATTATCTTAACACAACCAGGCTTTCTACAGCTATATTCTGGTGGTGCACTGCGAGCAAATGAACGAGACATTAAAAGAGCAACGTTAATTCGAGAACGATTAGAGCTTGAAGAAGATAAAACAAATGAGAGCTTGGAGGTTGATGATCGATGATGTTTGGTAGATTTACAGAACGCGCACAAAAAGTATTAGCACTCGCTCAAGAAGAAGCAGTCCGCTTAGGACATAATAATATTGGCACAGAACATATTTTATTAGGTTTGATTCGAGAAGGTGAAGGGATCGCAGCTAAAGCGTTAGTGGCTCTTGGACTAGGTCCTGATAAAATTCAAAAAGAAGTTGAGATTTTAATTGGGCGTGGACAGGATGCGTCACAAACGATTCATTATACTCCTAGAGCAAAAAAGGTTATTGAATTGTCAATGGATGAAGCTAGGAAATTAGGTCACTCTTATGTTGGAACCGAGCATATTTTATTAGGTTTAATTCGTGAAGGTGAAGGAGTTGCTGCTAGAGTATTAAATAATCTAGGAGTAAGCTTAAATAAAGCACGCCAACAAGTACTACAACTGCTAGGTAGTAATGAATCCTCGTCAGGGCACCAGGGTGGGGGCAATGCAAATGCAAACACACCTACATTAGATAGTCTTGCCAGAGATTTAACAGCGATTGCAAGAGAAGGCAGTTTAGATCCGGTTATCGGTCGTAGTAAAGAAATACAGCGTGTTATTGAGGTCTTGAGCCGTCGAACGAAAAATAATCCAGTGTTAATCGGTGAGCCAGGGGTAGGTAAAACAGCGATAGCTGAAGGACTTGCTCAACAAATTATCAATAATGAAGTTCCAGAAACATTACGAGATAAACGTGTTATGACTTTAGATATGGGGACGGTTGTAGCGGGAACGAAGTATCGTGGTGAATTTGAGGATCGTTTGAAAAAGGTGATGGATGAAATACGCCAAGCCGGTAATATCATTTTATTTATCGATGAGCTTCATACATTAATCGGTGCTGGTGGAGCAGAAGGCGCAATAGATGCCTCTAACATTTTAAAACCATCCTTGGCACGTGGAGAGCTACAATGTATTGGTGCGACAACATTAGATGAGTATCGTAAATATATTGAAAAAGATGCTGCACTAGAAAGAAGATTCCAACCAATACAAGTTGATGAACCAACGATTGAAGAATCAATTCAAATTTTAAAAGGATTAAGAGACCGTTATGAGGCACACCATCGTGTATCCATTATTGATGATGCAATCATTCAAGCAGTAAAATTGTCTGATCGATACATCTCAGACCGATTTTTACCTGATAAAGCTATTGACTTAATTGATGAAGCAGGGTCAAAAGTTCGCCTTCGTTCCTACACGGCACCACCAAATTTAAAAGAGCTTGAACAGAAGTTAGAAGAAGTACGTAAAGAAAAGGATTCAGCTGTTCAAAGCCAAGAATTTGAAAAAGCAGCATCCTTACGTGATAATGAGCAGCGATTACGTGAGAAGCTTGAAGAAACTAAGAAAACCTGGAAGGAAAAACAAGGTCAAGAAAACTCTGAGGTGACGGTTGAGGATATCGCAACTGTTGTATCAAGTTGGACTGGTATTCCAGTATCTAAATTAGCACAAACTGAAACTGACAAATTATTGAATATGGAAGAACTCATTCATTCACGTGTAATTGGTCAAGAAGAGGCTGTTGTAGCTGTTGCAAAAGCAGTCAGACGTGCAAGGGCGGGCTTAAAGGACCCTAAACGTCCAATTGGTTCGTTTATATTCCTAGGACCTACTGGGGTAGGTAAAACAGAACTTGCAAGAGCATTAGCTGAATCGATGTTCGGTGATGAAGATGCAATGATACGAGTTGATATGTCTGAGTATATGGAAAAACACTCGACATCAAGGTTAGTAGGTTCCCCTCCAGGATATGTAGGCTATGAAGAAGGTGGACAATTAACAGAAAAGGTACGTCGTAAACCATATTCTGTTGTACTACTTGACGAAATTGAAAAGGCACATCCAGACGTATTTAATATCTTGCTGCAAGTATTAGAAGATGGGCGTTTAACTGACTCAAAAGGTCGTAGGGTTGATTTTAGAAATACAATCGTAATCATGACATCAAACGTTGGTGCTAGTACATTAAAACGTAACAAATATGTTGGATTTAATTTACAAGATGAAGTCCAAGATTATAAGGATATGAAGGGAAAAGTAATGGAAGAACTCAAAAAGGCATTCCGTCCAGAATTCCTTAACCGTATTGATGAAATCATCGTATTCCATTCATTAGAGAAAAAACATTTGAAAGATATCGTTACTCTTATGTCTAATCAGTTGACTAAACGACTAGTTGAACAAGATATTAATCTTGAATTAACCGAGGCAGCTAAAGAAAAAATCGTAGAAGAAGGTCATGATTTAGAGTATGGTGCAAGACCATTGCGTAGAGCTATTCAAAAACAAATTGAAGATCGATTATCTGAAGAGTTACTAAAAGGCTCAATCGAAAAAGGTCAAAATATCGTAATGGATATAGAAAATGGAGAGTTTATTGTAAGGACCGTAGAAAAGGAAAAGGTAAAATAAGGATAAAATAAAGTTACTGAGGTATACAATTAAAATAACCATTTGTTGTATATCTCGGTTTTTTTATAAGTTAAAGAAATACTTAATAGTAGTGTTTCAAGCTTGGTTATAATTAGTTTTTATAAAATCGTAATCATAATTTTACATTTTATTGGTAATTTAATAAGAGAGGACTTTTTTCATGGCTAAAAAGAAAACGAAATTTATTTGTCAATCCTGTGGATATGAGTCGGCGAAGTGGATGGGAAAATGTCCAGGCTGTAGCACATGGAATACCTTAGTTGAAGAAATAGAAATGAAGCCTGCAAGAAAGGGAGCGTTTGCCCATAGCAATTCCTCAGTAGTCACCAAACCTTCACCTATCTCCTCAATTGAAACAAGTAGTGAACCTCGAGTATATACAACTATTTCTGAGTTTAATCGAGTGTTAGGTGGAGGAATTGTTCGTGGGTCGCTTGTATTAATTGGTGGTGATCCTGGAATAGGAAAATCAACGTTATTGCTACAAGTGTCTTCTCAAATCGCAAAAAACGAAAAAGTTTTATATATCTCCGGGGAGGAATCTGTTAAACAAACCAAGTTACGGTCAGACCGTTTAGGTGTAATGTCAGACCAATTATATGTTCTGGCAGAAACTGATCTAGAGTATATCTCACAATCCATTCATGAAATGAACCCAAGCTTTGTAGTGATTGATTCCATTCAGACAATTTATAATTCTGAGATAACTTCTGCGCCAGGAAGTGTGTCACAGGTTAGAGAATGTACAGCTGAATTAATGAGAATAGCAAAAACAAATGGTATTGCAATATTTATTGTTGGTCATGTAACAAAAGAAGGAAATATTGCAGGGCCAAGGCTTTTAGAACATATGGTAGATACCGTCTTATATTTTGAAGGTGAGCGACATCATTCTTACCGTATCTTAAGGGCAGTCAAAAACCGCTTTGGTTCAACAAATGAAATGGGGATTTTTGAGATGAAGGAATCCGGGTTAGAAGAAGTTGCAAATCCTTCAGAGATCTTCTTGGAAGAGAGATCAAAAGGGGCTGCTGGGTCTACTGTAGTTGCCTCCATGGAAGGAACACGCCCTGTCCTTGTTGAAATTCAAGCATTAATTTCACCAACTAGTTTTGGTAACCCTAGACGTATGGCGACAGGTGTCGATCATAATCGTGTATCGTTACTAATGGCAGTATTGGAAAAACGTGTTGGTCTTTTACTTCAAAATCAAGATGCATATCTCAAGGTAGCGGGTGGGATAAAACTCGATGAGCCTGCCATTGATTTAGCTGTTGCTATTAGTATTGCATCAAGTTTTAGAGATCAGGCACCAAAACCAACAGATGTAGTAATCGGTGAAGTAGGATTAACAGGAGAAGTAAGACGGGTTTCAAGGATTGAACAACGTGTTCAAGAAGCTGCTAAACTAGGTTTTGAACGCGTTATTATCCCAGAGCGAAACATAGGAGGCTGGACGTTCCCTAAAGGGGTAGAGGTCATTGGTGTAGCAAATGTAAGGCAAGCCCTACAATATACATTAGGGGGATAATGAATGAATGGACAACAACACAAACGAGAGAATACTTTGAATCAAATCCTTAAGTTTATTGCACCGGGAACACCTATTCGGGAAGGTATTGAGAATGTACTCCGTGCAAAGACAGGTGGACTAATTGTTGTTGGCTTTAATGAATATGTAAAAGAGTTGGTTGATGGTGGTTTTCAAATAAATAGCCATTTCACCCCTGCTTATTTATATGAATTAGCAAAAATGGATGGAGCTATTATCTTAAATGATTCTGGTAGTAAAATTTTATTTGCCAATGCGCAGCTAATTCCAAGCTCTAAAACCCTTTCTTCAGAGACTGGAATGAGACATCGAACGGCAGAGAGAGTTGCAAGGCAAACTAGTTGTCTAGTAATTGCTATTTCTCAAAGACGAAACGTCATTACGTTATACCAAGGTGAATTTCGTTATGCTTTAAAGGATATAGGAGTAATTTTAACCAAGGCTAATCAAGCAATTCAAACATTGGAGAAGTACAAGTCGGTTTTAGATCAAGCCCTTACAAACTTAGGAGCGCTAGAGTTTGAAGAGCTTGTTACTCACTCAGAAGTACTACAAGTACTACATCGCATCGAGATGGTGCTACGCATAAAAAGTGAAATACTTTGCTATATCAATGAATTAGGAACAGAAGGACGACTCCTCCGGTTACAAATGACAGAGCTCCTTGTCAATGTTGAAAAAGAAGCAGCGTTAGTTATAAAAGATTATATGAAAATTAAAGGCAGTGAACCATATGAATTATTAGAGCAGTTACAAGCGTTATCAAATCGTGAGTTATTAGATGATACAGTACTATTAAAGCTCCTTGGTTTCCATATATCAACAAACACTGATGAAGTAATACCGACTAGAGGTTATCGAATATTAAGTAAAATACCGAGATTACCACCACTTGTTATTGAAAATTTAATATCTACCTTTGAAAATATGAAACAAATCATGAACTCATCCGTAGAACAGTTAGTCGAGGTTGAGGGAATTGGAGAAGTACGAGCCAGAAAAATAAAAGAAGGCTTAAAGCGAATTCAGGATCAACTACTAATTGATAGGCAAATTTAAATTTGATTAATCAGTACATCTATGATAAAATGAAATTTTTTTCTAGAAAATTGACACTTATTTATTAAGATGATACGATTTTATTGATATGGGTTGAGGGACTATTTTACACTACCGTATCATTCTTTTTACATTTTAAAAAATCTATTTATTGAGGGTTTCAATTATTATAAAGTGTTAATAATGATAAGAGGAGGTGAAGGAATGTTAAAACGTATTGTACAGCTATTTTTTCTTATTATCGGTGGAATGCTAGGTATTTTCTTTATTCCCGAGCTATTTAAGCTGTTAAATGTCGGTAATGTTCCATATTTAGATAAACCATATACGCTCGCCATTTTAGGTGCTATTATCTTATTTATTACTACTTTTTGGTTAGTCGATTACATTGTGGGACTAATTCGCTGGCTTGAAGAAGCACTGGTAAAAGCACCTGTAACAGATGTATTATTCGGTAGTCTTGGTTTAATTTTTGGTTTGATCGTTGCTTTTCTTATTGTTATTCCATTGAAGTCGATCCAGTTTACAGTCGTAAATACAGTCGTTCCAATCTTTGTTACATTATTGCTAGGGTATCTTGGGTTTCAGGTGGGATTTAAAAAGAGAGATGAGCTCGTTAGTGTTTTTTCAATCTCGAATCGAATGGGTAAGAAAAAGGGCGCAGAAGAGGAAGAAAATGAAAATATCGCCAAAAAGTTAAAAATTCTAGATACTAGCGTAATTATAGATGGCAGGGTAGCGGACATTTGTCAAACTGGTTTCTTAGAAGGGATTATCGTTATTCCACGATTTGTATTAGAGGAGTTACAGCATATTGCTGATTCTTCGGATGTACTGAAGCGAAATCGTGGGAGAAGAGGTCTTGACATATTAAATCGTATTCAAAAGGAACTTTCTATTAAGGTAGAAATATATGAAGGGGACTTTGACGATATTTCGGAAGTTGATAGCAAGCTAGTAAAACTTGCCAAGTTAACGGCAGGTGTCGTAGTGACAAATGATTTTAACTTAAACAAGGTTTGTGAGTTGCAAAGTGTTGCCGTCTTAAATATAAATGATTTAGCTAATGCTGTGAAGCCTGTTGTTCTTCCAGGTGAAGAGCTAAATGTGCAGGTGATAAAGGATGGAAAAGAATATAATCAAGGTGTTGCCTATCTTGATGACGGAACAATGATTGTTGTTGAAGAAGGTAGAGATTACATCGGGAAAAAGATTGATGTTCTCGTAACAAGTGTACTGCAGACATCAGCGGGAAGAATGATTTTTGCCAAACCAAAGTTGCTTGAAAAAGCATTATAAAGGTATCATGCTTTCCTTTTTCCAAGTGTATTTGAAGAAGATAGGGGAACCAAAGTGATGAAGTATCAAGTGGTAGTGCTTGCCGCAGGACAAGGTAAAAGAATGCAGGCGGGAAAAAACAAACAATTTATAGAGTTAGAAGACATACCTGTTATTATTCGTACGTTAATGGTTTTTGAACATGATGAGTTCTGTGCTGGAATTACATTAGTTATTAATCAAAAAGAACTAGCAATAGTTGAACAACTGCTTTTTAAATATGCTATTAAAAAGGTCACCTCCATTGTTTTTGGTGGTCAAGAACGTCAACAAAGTGTATACAATGGTATACAGGTGTTGAAGGATGCAGAAATCGTATTAGTTCATGATGGTGCAAGGCCATTTGTTAAAAATAAGTTAATAAAAAATTTAGTTGCTGCAGCTAGCAAATCAGGAGCTGCCATTGCTGCAGTTCCTGTAAAAGATACCATAAAAAAAGCCACTAGTTCCTTAACAGTTGTAGAAACGGTTGAACGATCTAGCTTGTGGTCTGTACAAACCCCACAAGCTTTTCGTGTTTCATTGTTGCTAAAAGCACATGATAAGGCTATTGTAGAAAATTATTTAGGTACGGATGATGCTAGTTTAGTTGAAAGGCTAGGGCTTTGCGTGGTTATTGTAGAGGGAGATTATCAGAATATAAAGCTGACAACACCAGAAGATTTACTTTTTGCACAAGCAATATTAAAAAGTTGGACTAACTACTAAGCGTGTTGGTAGAAAGAGGTAATATTATGATTCGGATTGGACAGGGTTTTGACGTTCATCAGTTGGTCGAGGGAAGACCATTAATAATAGGCGGAATTGAGATACCGTACGAACGGGGGCTTTTAGGTCACTCTGATGCTGATGTATTATTACATACTGTTGCTGATGCCTGTTTAGGTGCAATTGCAGCTGGGGATATCGGTAAACATTTTCCTGATACAGATCCTACTTTCAAAGATGCTAATTCGGCTGCTCTACTCGGGCATGTATGGGATTTGGTGAAAAAGGAAGGCTATGTATTAGGAAATATCGATTGTACAATTATTGCACAAATGCCCAAAATGGCACCTTATATTACTCAAATAAGAAAACGAATTGCTGGCCTGCTTGAAGCTGACGTTTCACAGGTAAATGTTAAGGCGACTACAACAGAAAAGCTTGGCTTTACCGGAAGAGGTGAAGGTATAGCAGCACAAGTTGTTGTGCTAATACAAAAAAGCTAATTACTATTTCGAATATCTAGTGTAAAATAATAATGATTTTCCGAATGATATTATCTTAATAAAAGATGGAACCGTAACGGAGGAATACATATGTCTAATGAAGTGAGGGTGCGTTATGCACCAAGTCCGACTGGGCACTTACATATAGGGAATGCCAGAACAGCTCTATTTAACTATTTATTTGCACGCAATCAAAATGGTAAATTTATTATCCGTATAGAGGATACTGATAAAAAAAGAAACATTGAAGGTGGAGAAGAAAGTCAATTAAAATACTTACGATGGTTAGGAATTGACTGGGATGAAAGTACAGATGTCGGTGGAGATTATGGACCATATCGTCAATCAGAACGTATTGATATTTATGCAAAGTACTACCAAGAGCTTTTAGAACAAGGCTTAGCCTATAAATGCTATTGTTCAGAAGAAGAGATTGAGCGAGAGCGCGAAGAGCAAATTGCTAGAGGAGAAATGCCGCGTTATTCTGGAAAACATCGGAATTTAACGAAAGAGGAACAAGTTGCTTATGAAAAAGAGGGTAGACTACCGAGTATACGTTTTCGTGTCCCAGAAAGTAAGATATATGCTTTTAACGATATGGTTAAAGGTGAAATTTCTTTTGAATCAGATGGAATTGGAGATTTTGTAATCGTCAAAAAAGATGGAACTCCAACATACAACTTTGCTGTAGCAGTTGATGATTACTTAATGAAAATTTCACATGTTCTTCGCGGGGAAGACCATATTTCGAATACACCTAAACAAATGATGATTTTTGAGGCGTTAGGTTGGGAATATCCAATTTTCGGCCATATGACATTAATTGTAAATGAAAATCGCAAAAAGCTTAGTAAACGCGATGAATCAATTATTCAATTTATTGAACAATATGAAGAACTTGGCTTTTTACCAGAAGCTTTATTTAACTTCATCGGCTTATTAGGATGGTCACCTGGTGGAGAAGAAGAAATATTTTCAAAGGAACAGTTCATTGAGATTTTTGATGCAACTCGCCTCTCAAAGTCACAAGCCTTATTCGATACACAAAAGTTAACTTGGATGAATAATCAATACTTGAAAACAATAGAGGTGGATAAGCTTACCCAATTGTCTTTGCCACACTTAATTAAAGCGGGTCGTTTACGTTCTGATATGAATCCAGATCAATTACAATGGGCTAAAGAGCTTATCGCTTTATTCCAGGAGAAAATGAGTTATGGAGAACAAATTGTTGAACTTACAGAGATCTTTTTTACTCCTGACGTTGAATTTGAAGAGGATGCAAAAGCTATATTGCAGGAAGAACAAGTTCCTAGTGTGTTAGCTGCATTTTTGGAAGAGATCAAAACATTAGATGCATTTGGTGCACAAGAGATAAAAGTTGCGATGAAAACAGTACAAAAATCAACAGGGTTCAAAGGAAAACAACTCTTCATGCCAATCCGTGTAGCTACAACGGGACAGACACACGGCCCGGATCTACCAACAGCGATCCATTTATTAGGGAAAGATAAAATAATATCTCGACTAGAGAAACTAATTAGTTAACAATTTAATTGATATGTAATATAGTAAGATTAATTGTAAATTTTAATATGAAAAAGTGTTGATGAGGAGAGTAGGAAAACATTTTCATTTTAGAGAGAACCATCATTGGCTGTAAATGGTTCATGAAATGTCTTCTGAAATGCACCTTAGAATCTCTTATAGAAACAAATAATTGATTATTTGAAGTAGATAAGAGCGGCTCCACCGTTATATGGCAAAGTTGAGGCATTTTATTTGGCCTAAACAGAGTGGAACCGCGCCAAAAAAGCGTCTCTGTGTATTAGTACACAGGGACGCTTTTTTATTGTTTAGGAAATTATAAAATTGTAAGGTTGTGTATAACTTCGAGTCTTTGTCTATCTACGTCCTGCTCCAGGCGCCATCGGCTCTATGGTATAAGCCAATCCCTTCCCAAAGGCAAAAAACGCCTTTTAGTCAGGGCTCGTCTTATGCTTGTCGCCGATAAGCGGGCGCGCCTTGCGCTTTTCTTGTGTCTTTAATAATTCCTAAGGCAAGTTAAAATAAAACTAAGGTTACACTATTGTTATTATTTTAAATCAAATATGGCTTATATGTTCAATATATTAAGAAAACGGAGGGGAGAAGATGTTTAAAACTTTAAAAGAAGATATTGGTATCGTCTTTGAACAAGACCCTGCAGCGAGAACCTATCTTGAGGTAATCTTAACCTATTCTGGTTTACATGCCATTTGGGCTCATAGGTTAGCGCATGCATTATACAAGAGAAAACTTTTTTTTCTAGCACGTCTAACTTCACAAATAAGTAGATTTTTTACTGGAATAGAGATACACCCGGGAGCGAAGATTGGCAAACGCTTTTTTATAGATCATGGTATGGGTGTGGTGATCGGAGAAACCTGTGAAATCGGTGATAATGTTACGGTGTTTCAAGGTGTAACCCTTGGTGGAACAGGGAAAGAAAAGGGAAAAAGACATCCGACAATTATGGATAATGCTCTTATTGCAACAGGAGCAAAAGTACTTGGGTCAATTACGATTGGAGAGAATTCAAAAATAGGAGCGGGTTCAGTTGTATTACATGATGTTCCACCGAATTCAACGGTAGTGGGTATTCCAGGTAAGGTCGTTATCAAAAACGGAATGAAGATAAAGCAAGACTTCAATCATAGAGATTTGCCTGACCCTATCGCAGACCGATTTAAGGTACTTGAAGACAGAATAGTCGAGTTACAAACAGAACTAGAGGAATATTACAAAAGAAAGGATTCGTGAATATGACAATACAAATTTATAATACTCTAACTAGACAAAAAGAAGTTTTTAAACCTCTTGAAGAAAACAAGGTGAAAATGTACGTATGTGGGCCGACTGTTTATAACTATATTCATATCGGCAATGCAAGACCGGCAATAGTATTTGATACCGTTCGAAATTATTTCGAGTTTCGTGGTTTTGAAGTAAACTTTGTATCTAATTTTACAGATGTAGATGATAAGTTGATTAAAGCTGCTAATGAACTTGGTGTGAATGTACCAACAGTTGCCCAGCGTTTTATAGATGCATATTTTGAAGATGTCACAGAATTGGGCTGCAAAAGAGCAGATGTGCATCCAAGAGTGACTGAAAGTATTGAGATCATTATAGAATTTATCGAGGCTTTAATTGAAAAGGGATATGCATACGAGTCTCAAGGTGATGTGTATTATAAAACTAGATCATTTAAAGAGTATGGTAAACTGTCCCATCAGTCCATAGATGATCTCCGTTCAGGAGCCCGAATTGAAGTGGGTGACAAAAAACAAGATGCACTTGACTTCGTGCTTTGGAAAGCGGCAAAAGAGGGGGAAATCTATTGGGAGAGCCCATGGGGTAAAGGTAGACCTGGATGGCATATAGAGTGCTCTGCCATGGCAAGAAAATATTTGGGCGATACAATTGATATTCATGCTGGTGGTCAAGACTTAGCATTTCCACACCATGAAAATGAAATCGCTCAATCTGAGGCATTTACTGGTCAAACATTCGCGAACTACTGGATGCACAATGGTTACATTAATATTGATAACGAAAAGATGTCTAAATCACTTGGAAATTATGTATTAGTGCATGATATTATCAAGAAACATGATCCGCAACTAATCAGGTTCTTCATGTTATCGGTTCATTATCGTCATCCTATTAATTACAGTGATGAACTTCTGAATAATACAAAGAACGGTCTAGAAAGACTACGTACTACCTATACTAATCTAAAGCATCGCTTAGAAAGTAGCAGTAATTTAACGAACAACAATGAAGAATGGTTAGAAAGAATATCAGGTTATAGAGAGGATTTTACCCGCGCAATGGATGATGACTTTAATACGGCAAATGCTATATCAGTATTATTTGAATTATCTAAGCAAGCTAATTATTATTTGCAAGAGAAAAATACGGCTGTGCAAGTAATCAAGGAATTTTTAAATGAATTTGACAAACTTTTTGGAGTGTTGGGTATATCTACCAAGGATAATCAACTCCTTGACGAAGAAATTGAGAAGCTAATAGAAAAGCGAATTCAAGCACGTAAAGATCGTAATTTTGCCTTAGCTGATGAAATCCGTGATGCTTTAAAAGCAAAAAATATTATTCTTGAAGATACTCCTCAAGGTATTAGATGGAAAAGAGGATAAACCGAAATGTTTTCAGAGCATAATGTCGATGTGATTCAAATCAATAGTTTAGCATTAGCATATATGGGTGATGCTGTGTACGAAACATATGTCAGGCATCACCTCCTAACACTTGGGTCGGTAAAACCTAACCAACTTCATAATAAAGCAAAAAATTATGTGTCTGCTAAAGCACAGGCTAAGGTTTTACATAGGCTCAAAGAGCAACATTTTTTTTCGGAGGAAGAGAGGGCTGTCATTCGTCGGGGAAGGAATGCTAAATCAGGTACTATTCCAAAGAATACGGACGTCCAGACTTATAGATATAGCACAGCATTTGAAGCTTTGATTGGTTTTCATTATTTAAAAAATAATCAACAACGTTTAGCTGAAATTATTTCAACATCATTTTCAATAGTTGGGCAATAAGAAAGGAGGAATAAGTAGTGTCGAGTGAATTTATTATTGGTAAAAATCCAGTATTAGAGGCATTGAAAAGCGAGAGAGACATTAATAAAATTTGGATAGCTGAAGGGTCTCAGAAAGGACAAATGAGTCAAGTTATCGGACTGGCCAGAGAAAAGGGGATCTTAGTACAATTCGTTCCGAAGAAAAAAATTGATCAAATGGTTGAAGGAATTCACCAAGGTGTCATTGCTTCAATTGCAGCATACAAATATGCTCAATTAGATGATTTATTTGCTAGTGCTAAAGCAAGAGGAGAAGAGCCATTCTTTCTTCTGCTTGATGAATTAGAAGACCCGCACAACTTAGGATCAATTATGAGAACAGCAGATGCGGTAGGTGCACATGGTATCATCATTCCTAAAAGAAGAGCCGTTGGCTTAACGGCCACCGTAGCAAAAGCATCCACGGGGGCAATTGAACATATTCCAGTCGTTCGTATTACGAATATGGCACAGACGATTGATGTATTAAAAGAACGTGGAGTCTGGATTGTAGGTACGGACGCAAAAGGAAAAGATGATTATCGCGATATGGATGGTAGTATGCCAATTGGTTTAGTAATTGGCAGTGAAGGAAAAGGTATTGGTAGGTTAATTAGAGATAAGTGTGATTTTTTAATAAGACTGCCTATGAGCGGAAACGTAACATCCTTGAATGCTTCAGTGGCTGCTAGTCTTCTAATGTATGAGGTTTATCGCAAGCGAAATCCTCTAAGAGGATAATTAGGATGGATATCCTTCTAGTTGATGGATATAACATTATCGGTGCATGGCCCGAGTTGAGGGATTTAAAAGCAAAGGAGTTATCTTTAGCTCGTGCTGCATTAATCGAAAAAATGGCAGAGTATCAAGCATATACAGGATATAGGGTTATAGTTATATTTGATGCACATCTCGTACAAGGTATTGAGAAAAAAAAGAAAAAACACAAGGTAGAAGTAATATTTACCAAGGGCAACGAAACTGCAGATGAACGGATTGAAAAAATGGCAAAGCAGCTAAACGATATAAAAACTCAAATACATGTAGCAACCTCAGATTTTACTGAACAATGGGCTATATTTGGACAAGGTGCCCTCAGAAAATCAGCTCGTGAGCTATTAAATGAGATGGTAGCGATAGAAAAAGGAATCGAACAAAGTGTAAAAAAAACAATGGAAAAAAAGCCGTCATCAAAGATCCCGCTTTCAAATGAAGTTGCAGAAATGTTTGAAAAATGGAGAAGAGGACAACAATGACCGGTTGACGCTTTTGAAAAACGTCCTGTATAATATTTCTATCTAGCGATTATTTAAAAATTCACAAATTAATTTAAACTGCAATCTAATTTAGTATATTCAATTTGGGCTTTTTAAAAAAACGTAAGAATAGGACACTATTAGTTCGTTCGGGGGGATCGGTGTGAGTTCAAGCTTCAATGTCAAAGACAACAGTAAATTCGAACTACTCGATGATGAAGAGGTCGTAGAATTAGTCCATATAGGACAAAGTGAAGCACTTGACTACTTAATTAATAAGTATCGAAATTTTGTGCGTGCAAAGGCAAGATCCTACTTTTTAATTGGTGCCGATCGGGAAGATATTGTACAAGAAGGTATGATAGGCTTATACAAGGCTATTCGCGACTTTAAAGAGGACAAGCTATCATCTTTTAAAGCATTTGCAGAACTATGCATTACAAGGCAAATTATTACCGCTATTAAAACAGCCACTAGACAAAAGCATATCCCACTTAACTCCTATGTTTCACTGGATAAGCCAATCTATGATGATGAATCCGATCGTACGTTAATGGATGTTATTTCTGGTGCGAAGGTATTAGATCCGGAACAACTGATAATAAACCAGGAAAAGTTAGACGACATTGAAGTAAAAATGGCTGAACTTTTAAGTGACCTAGAACGAAAGGTGTTAGCGCTCTATCTAGACGGAAGGTCATATCAAGAAATATCCGAAGACCTTAACAGACATGTTAAGTCAATAGATAATGCCTTGCAGCGTGTAAAGCGTAAGCTTGAGAGGTATCTTGAGTTAAGAGAGCTAACGTTTTAGTTTGTAATTAAAAATATATCACTTGCTCCGAGAACCCTTCGCTTTTCTAGCTATTGACACAGAAAACAAGCCTATGATAAAGTTTTAAAGACATGTTTATAATTACTTATAAGAAAGTTGAATTTAGTTTTGGTGTCGGGCTCCAGGCGCTGTGCTTTTCTTATAAAATCAGTTACTACTAGCGAGTCTTAATGATTTTTCATGAAATAGAACAACTGCATGGTCTTCGAACTGGAGGTGCTGCTATGCGGAAAAAAGTAATATTAGCATGTGTTGTGTGTGGTAGTCGCAATTATTCAACGATGAAGAATAGTAAGGACGTAGCGGAACGCCTTGAAATAAATAAATTCTGTAAAACTTGCAACGCTCATAAAACACACCGCGAAACGAAATAAAAGTGTCGTGAGGGTTGTCTCAAAATTGTTGGAGGTTACATGAATGAAACGATTAACAAAGTTTTTTCGTGATGTAGTCCGCGAAATGAAAAAAGTTAGCTGGCCAAAACAAAAAGAGTTAATACGCTATACGGTTATCGTGTTATCAACAGTATTTTTTGTTTCGGTGTTTTTTGCAGTAATTGATTTGGGAATTTCAGAAATTATTCGCTTTGTGATTGAATAAGGTTTATAATCTCATGGTATAATGATGGATAATACAGGAAGTCCTTAAAGCCCGTTTTCGGGTTTTTTTAATTGAATCTTTTTTTAGGGGAGGGAAGGACAATACGTCCTATCAAATGGAAAAAAGCTGGTATGTTGTACATACGTATTCTGGTTATGAGAACAAAGTAAAGGCAAACCTAGAAAAACGTGTAGAAACAATGGGAATGCAAGATAAGATTTTTCGTGTAGTAGTTCCTGAAGAGGAAGAGACGGAAATTAAGAATGGTAAGAAAAAGGTTACGAAAAGAAAGGTTTTCCCAGGGTATGTGGTAGTTGAAATTATTATGACAGACGATTCATGGTATGTTGTTCGTAATACTCCTGGTGTAACTGGATTTGTAGGTTCGGCTGGGTCAGGTTCGAAACCAACCCCTCTTTTACCTGATGAAGTAACAAGTATCCTTAAACATATGGGAATGGATCAGAAGGTAGTGGAAGTTGACTTCGAACTTAAAGAGACAGTTAAAGTGAAAGAAGGTCCATTTGCAAACTTTACAGGTGCAGTTGAGGATATTGATATGGATAAGCAAAAAGTTAAAGTTCATGTTAATATGTTTGGTCGTGAAACTCCGGTAGAACTGGATTTCTCTCAAGTTGAAAAATTATAAGCATAAAAAACTTGATATTGTTATAGGAAAGTGGTATCATTTCATAGGTCAGTATGTCTCAACTTATGAGACTAACTATAACTAATTCTTTATATTCACATAAAGAATAACAGATGAGTGGGAGGGTTATTACCCTATTACCACATCACGGACTTTAAGGAGGTGTGTCTCGTGGCTAAAAAAGTAATTAAGATCGTTAAATTACAAATTCCCGCGGCAAAAGCTAACCCAGCACCACCAGTTGGACCGGCACTAGGTCAAGCAGGTGTTAATATCATGGGATTCTGTAAAGAGTTTAACGCTCGTACAGCTGAACAAGCTGGTTTGATCATTCCTGTTGAAATTACGGTATTTGAAGACCGTTCATTTACATTTATTACGAAAACTCCACCTGCAGCAGTTCTACTTAAGAAAGCAGCTGGTATCGAGTCTGGTTCTGGTGAACCAAACCGTAATAAAGTGGCAACAGTTAAGCGTGACAAAGTACGCGAGATTGCAGAAACTAAGATGCCAGATTTAAATGCGGCAAACGTAGAATCTGCAATGCGTATGGTTGAAGGTACTGCACGTAGCATGGGTATCGTTATCGAAGATTAATTAAGTCTGCGTGTTTTGTTTGTTAGGGGGCTACCCTCTGACTGTAAAACCAGCAACTAGGCTTACCAACCTAAAATGGTTGGTTATAGCTGATCTTTATTTAGGGGTTGCGGATATGGTTTATCCAGTTCGCAACCTTTATTCGTGGGAGGTTCCATTCCGCTAAAACCACATTCGAGGAGGATTTATAATGGCAAAAAGAGGTAAAAAGTACGTAGAAGCTGCTAAATTAGTAGATCGTACACAAGCTTATTCAGTTGCAGAAGCAATTGAATTAATTAAGAAAACAAACACAACTAAATTTGATGCATCTGTTGAAGTTGCATTCCGTTTAGGTGTTGATCCTAAAAAAGCTGACCAACAAATTCGTGGTGCAGTAGTACTTCCAAATGGTACTGGTAAAACACAACGTGTATTAGTTTTTGCAAAAGGTGAAAAAGCGAAAGAAGCAGAAGCTGCTGGTGCAGACTATGTTGGCGATGCAGACTTCATCACTAAAATCACACAAGGTTGGTTTGACTTTGATGTTATCGTTGCAACTCCTGACATGATGGGTGAAGTAGGTAAATTAGGTCGCGTATTAGGACCAAAAGGATTAATGCCAAACCCTAAAACAGGTACTGTTACATTTGACGTAGACAGAGCAGTTAAAGAAATCAAAGCTGGTAAAGTTGAATACCGTGTAGACAAATCTTCTAACATTCATGTTCCGATTGGTAAAGTTTCTTTCGACAACGAAAAACTTGTTGAAAACTTTACAACAATCTATGAAACAATGTTAAAGGTTAAACCAGCTGCTGCAAAAGGTACGTACATGAAAAATGTAGCTGTTTCTTCTACAATGGGACCTGGAATCAAGGTTGATCCATCAACTTTTGTCGCTACTAAATAATGGATATTGACTTTTAATAAGTCATTTACTATAATAGATTTTGTTCGAAAAAAGAATTTCATTTGAACCGTAGACAGTAGGTGCTTAACATAAAGTAAGCTTAATTTCCTACCGAGGTGTAGTGATTTAATAACGAGGGATCGTTTGCGAATTTTGCTATGTCAACCTCCATGTCTCTCGGCGTGGAGGTTTTATAATACTATTACACCCGAGCGGTATCATTTGTGAGATAAAAATCTACAGGAGGTGTAAGGATGAGTAATGCAGTTGAACAAAAGAAACAAATCGTAACTGAAATTGCTGACAAATTCCGCGCAAGTAAATCAACTATCGTTGTTGACTACCGTGGACTTAGTGTTGGTGAAGTAACTGAACTTCGTAAACAACTTCGTGACGCTGGGATCGATTTTAAAGTATACAAAAACACTTTAACTCGCCGTGCTGCAGAGGCTGCTGAATTAGCTGGTCTTAATGATGCGTTAACTGGACCAAATGCTATCGCATTTAGTAATGAAGATGTTGTTGCTCCTGCTAAAATACTTAATGACTTTGCTAAAAAGCATGAAGCATTAGAGATCAAAGCTGGTGTAATTGAGGGTAACCTTGCTACTCTTGAAGAAGTTAAAGCTCTTGCGGAACTTCCATCACGTGAAGGATTACTTTCTATGTTGCTTAGTGTGCTACAAGCGCCTATACGCAATTTCGCACTTGTTACAAAAGCTGTTGCAGAACAAAAAGAAGAACAAGGTGCGTAAGTTTAACACACAATTATCTATTCGACTTTCCATAATAGGATAAAAAACAAGGAGGATTTTAAAATGACTACAGAACAAATCATTGAAGCGGTTAAAAATATGACTGTTTTAGAACTTAACGACTTAGTAAAAGCAATTGAAGAAGAATTCGGTGTTACTGCTGCTGCACCAGTTGCAATGGGAGCTGTTGCTGGTGGCGAAGCTGCTGCTGAGCAAACTGAATTTGATGTTGTACTAGCTAGCGCTGGTGACCAAAAAATTAAGGTTATCAAAGTTGTTCGTGAAATCACTGGTCTTGGCTTAAAAGAAGCTAAGGAAGTAGTTGACAACGCTCCAAAGGCTGTTAAAGAAGGCGTTTCTAAAGAAGATGCTGAAGAAATCAAAGCTAAGCTTGAAGAAGTTGGAGCTAACGTAGAAGTTAAGTAATCATTTACATTCATCAATAGAAAAGCTCGCTTGATATCAGGCGAGTTTTTTTTGCCTAATCAAGTATATGAAAAATGCTTGCACCTGCCTATATTGTGAACAATATATTGTAACTAAATGTTCCTATATTTCGAGGAGGTACATATTATTGAGTGACCACTACTATTCAAGTAATCCATCAGCAACTAGTAAACCTCAAAATATTAGCTTTACATTAAAGGGTAATGAACTTCGGTTCAAAAGTGATAGTGGAGTTTTCTCTAAAAATGAGGTTGATTTTGGATCACGTTTGTTAATTGAAACATTCCAGTTTCCTGCTATTGAAGGTGATTTGTTAGATATAGGCTGTGGTTATGGACCAATTGGACTTGCTTTGGCTAAATGTGCCCAAACAAGAAATGTGGATATGATTGATGTGAACGAACGAGCTCTTGAGCTAGCAAAAGAAAATGCTATAGTTAACAGCATCGATAATGTGTCGATATTTAAGAGTGATCTGTTTGAGTCGGTTCGTGAAAAACGGTATGCAGCAATTCTATCTAATCCACCAATTAGAGCAGGTAAAAAGGTAGTTCACCACATTTTAGAGGAAAGCTGCCGTTTTCTAGAGGCAAAAGGTGAGCTTTGGATTGTTATTCAAAAAAAGCAAGGTGCACCATCTGCGATTGCAAAATTACAATCCTTATTTGATGAAACGGAAATAGTCAAGAAGGATAAAGGCTACTATATTATTAAAGCTTTTAATAATGAATAAAAGCTGGCACGAGACATAAAAGGATGAATATTTCAGATGGGATATATATATCTATGAACACCCTATAACTGAAAAAGATTTTATTGTCAATAGAAATGGCGAAAAATAGTTGACGGTTAATTTTACCTATGTTAACATTATAAAATGCCAATATATATTTTTTTCTATGCAACTAAATTTATTTTTTATGTATAAAAATAGTGGCTATGGAAAGACTAATAAAATCAATAGTTCGTTTATGGAAATATGGTTTTCTTGTACAATCAGAAAATATAAATTTCTGATGTTTAAAAGAAAAATACAGGTCATTTAATGTTGTTTTACCTGTTTTTTTCTAAATGAGAAACCATTTTCTTTTTGTCTATTGTGTGTGCGAGTTTAGACAAACAATAATAGCAAGTTATAACGCTTGATTTGAGGGGTGAATCAGTTGACAGGTCAACTAGTTCAGTATGGACGACACCGCAGGCGAAGAAGTTATGCGCGTATTAGTGAAGTTTTAGAATTGCCAAATCTCATTGAAATACAAACCTCTTCATATCAATGGTTTCTTGATGAGGGTCTAAGAGAAATGTTTCAGGATATTTCTCCGATTGAAGATTTTACTGGTAACTTATCGCTAGAATTTATCGATTATAGTTTAGGGGACCCTAAATATTCTGTCGAGGAAACTAAAGAGCGAGATGTTACATACTCTGCACCATTACGTGTTAAGGTGCGTCTGATTAATAAGGAAACCGGTGAAGTAAAGGATCAGGACGTATTTATGGGTGATTTCCCACTTATGACAGAAACAGGTACGTTTGTTATCAATGGTGCTGAACGTGTTATTGTTTCTCAGTTAGTTCGATCACCAAGTGTTTATTATAGTGGTAAGGTTGACAAAAATGGAAAAAGAGGCTTTACGGCAACAGTAATTCCAAACCGTGGTGCTTGGTTAGAATACGAAACAGATGCGAAGGATGTTGTATACGTTCGTATTGATCGTACTCGGAAATTACCGGTTACGGTTCTTTTGCGTGCATTAGGGTTTGGGTCTGATCAAGAAATCATCGATCTGTTTGGTGAAAATGAATATCTCCGTAATACTCTAGACAAGGATAATACTGAGAGTACCGAAAAAGCGTTGTTAGAAATTTATGAGCGCTTGCGCCCGGGTGAACCACCTACTGTTGACAATGCTAAAAGCTTACTAGAATCTCGTTTCTTTGATCCGAAACGGTATGATCTAGCAAATGTAGGTCGCTACAAAATGAACAAAAAATTACACATTAAAAATCGCTTGTTCAATCAACGACTAGCCGAAACACTAGTTGATAGTGAAACGGGAGAAATCATTGCAGAAAAAGGTACTCTGCTAGACAGAAGAACCCTTGATCGCATTATCCCGAGTCTTGTAGCTGGCATTGGTTTCAAGTCCGTTCAGCCTAACGGTGGAGTAATAGACGATGAAGTTACAATTCAATCTATTAAAATAATTGCTCCTAGTGATCCAGATGGAGAACAAGTTATTAATGTCATTGGGAACACTGTAATAGATGAATCAATTAAAAATATTACACAGGCTGATATACTATCAACTATTAGTTATTTCTTTAATTTACTTCATCAAGTTGGCGATACTGATGATATCGATCATCTTGGAAACCGTCGCTTACGATCTGTCGGTGAATTACTGCAGAATCAATTCCGAATCGGGCTTTCCCGTATGGAACGGGTAGTTCGCGAGAGAATGTCAATTCAAGATACAAATACAATTACACCACAACAATTAATTAATATTCGCCCTGTTATTGCGTCTATTAAAGAGTTTTTCGGTAGTTCTCAATTATCACAGTTTATGGACCAAACAAATCCTTTAGCAGAATTAACACATAAAAGAAGATTGTCTGCATTAGGACCTGGTGGATTAACTCGTGAGCGTGCAGGATTCGAAGTTCGTGACGTTCACTACTCTCACTATGGACGTATGTGTCCAATTGAGACTCCAGAAGGACCAAACATTGGTTTGATCAACTCTTTATCATCATTCGCAAAGGTAAATAGATTCGGTTTTATTGAAACGCCATATCGACGAGTAGATCCAGAGACTGGTAAAGTAACAAACCGCATTGATTATCTAACTGCTGATGAAGAAGATTTGTACGTAGTTGCACAAGCAAACGCTAGATTGTCAGATGATGGATCATTTATAGATGAAGATATTGTTGCACGTTTCCGTGGTGAAAACACAGTTATACACCGCGACCGTATCGATTATATGGATGTATCACCTAAACAGGTAGTCTCTGCTGCTACAGCGTGTATTCCTTTCTTAGAAAACGATGACTCTAACCGTGCATTAATGGGAGCGAACATGCAACGTCAGGCTGTTCCGTTAATGAAACCAGAGGCACCAATCGTTGGTACGGGTATGGAGTATGTTTCTGGTAAAGACTCTGGAGCTGCAGTTATTTGTAAGTATCCCGGTGTAGTTGAAAGAGTTGAAGCTAAACAAGTTTGGGTACGCCGCTATGATGAAGTAGATGGCCAAAAGGTAAAAGGTAATCTAGATAAATATAGAATGTTAAAGTTCATTCGCTCAAATCAAGGTACGTGTTATAATCAGCGTCCAATTGTTTCAGTAGGCGACGAGGTTGTTAGAGGAGAAATTCTTGCCGACGGACCATCAATGGAACAAGGTGAACTTGCCTTAGGAAGAAACGTTCTTGTAGGGTTCATGACATGGGATGGTTATAACTATGAAGATGCGATTATCATGAGTGAACGTTTAGTAAAAGACGATGTGTACACATCTATCCATATTGAAGAATATGAATCAGAGTCGCGTGACACTAAACTAGGACCAGAAGAAATTACTCGAGATATTCCAAACGTCGGTGAAGATGCTCTACGTAATCTTGATGAACGAGGAATTATTCGAACAGGTGCAGAGGTTAAAGATGGAGATCTATTAGTTGGTAAAGTAACTCCGAAAGGGGTGACAGAACTCACTGCAGAGGAACGTCTTCTTCATGCGATTTTCGGAGAAAAGGCTCGGGAAGTTCGTGATACCTCTCTCCGTGTACCGCACGGTGGTGGAGGTATTGTCCTGGATGTTAAAGTGTTTAACCGTGAAGATGGAGATGAACTTCCACCAGGTGTAAACCAACTTGTACGTGTCTATATTGTTCAAAAGCGTAAGATCTCAGAAGGAGATAAGATGGCGGGTCGCCACGGTAACAAAGGGGTTATTTCTCGTATTCTTCCAGAAGAAGATATGCCTTTCTTACCAGATGGTACACCGATTGATATCATGTTAAATCCACTAGGAGTTCCTTCACGTATGAACATTGGTCAGGTGCTTGAACTTCATCTTGGTATGGCAGCGCGCAAACTTGGCATTCACGTTGCTTCTCCTGTATTTGATGGAGCCCGTGAAGAAGATGTATGGGAAACTTTACAAGAAGCAGGTATGTCACGTGATGCGAAAACCGTTCTGTATGATGGAAGAACAGGTGAACCATTTGATAATCGTGTATCTGTAGGTGTAATGTACATGATCAAACTGGCTCACATGGTAGACGACAAACTGCACGCACGATCGACAGGACCTTATTCATTAGTTACGCAACAGCCTCTTGGTGGTAAAGCACAATTTGGTGGACAACGTTTTGGAGAGATGGAGGTTTGGGCACTTGAAGCATACGGTGCGGCTTATACTCTACAAGAAATTTTAACAGTGAAATCAGATGATGTAGTTGGTCGTGTGAAAACATATGAAGCAATTGTTAAAGGCGAGAATGTACCAGAACCAGGAGTTCCAGAATCATTCAAAGTTCTAATTAAAGAACTTCAAAGCTTAGGGATGGATGTAAAAATGCTTTCTAGTGACGAACAAGAAATCGAAATGCGAGATACAGAGGATGACGAAGATCCATCTAAAAGTGAAAATATATCACTAGATTATGATCAGCCAAATAGCGATATAAATGTTGTAAGAGATGCAGTTACAAAGGAATAATTCGGGTAATATAAACCAAGCAATTAGGGTAAAACCTGGAGATTATAAGGGAGGTAGGCCCCTTGCTAGATGTCAATAATTTTGAGTATATGAAAATCGGACTCGCTTCACCTGATAAGATTCGTTCTTGGTCGTTTGGTGAAGTAAAGAAGCCTGAAACAATTAATTATCGTACATTAAAACCTGAAAAAGACGGTTTGTTCTGTGAACGTATTTTTGGTCCTACAAAGGACTGGGAGTGCCATTGCGGCAAATACAAACGCGTTCGTTACAAAGGTGTAGTATGTGATCGATGTGGAGTAGAAGTAACGCGTGCGAAGGTACGTCGTGAACGTATGGGGCATATTGAATTAGCTGCCCCTGTGTCACACATCTGGTACTTCAAAGGTATTCCTAGCCGAATGGGGCTTGTCCTAGATATGTCCCCGCGCGCTTTGGAAGAAATAATTTATTTTGCTTCCTATGTAGTTACAGAAACAGGAGACACTCCACTCGAGAAAAAGCAATTGTTATCAGAAAAGGAATTCCGTGCTTATCGTGAAAAGTACGGGAACACATTCCAAGCATCAATGGGTGCAGAAGCAATTAAAAAATTACTATCAGATATTGAGCTTGTAAAAGAAGTTAATTTCATAAAAGAGGAATTAAAAACTGCACAAGGTCAACGTCGTACGCGTTCAATAAAACGCTTAGAAGTATTAGAAGCATTCAGAAATTCTGGTAATGAACCATCTTGGATGATTTTAGATGTACTTCCAGTAATCCCACCAGAATTACGCCCAATGGTTCAATTAGATGGGGGACGCTTTGCAACATCTGACTTAAATGATTTATATCGTCGAGTAATTAATCGTAATAACCGTTTAAAACGTCTATTAGATCTTGGAGCACCAAGCATCATTGTTCAAAATGAGAAACGTATGCTTCAAGAAGCGGTAGATGCCTTAATCGATAATGGTCGTCGAGGTCGTCCGGTAACTGGTCCTGGTAACCGTCCATTAAAATCGTTGTCTCATATGTTAAAAGGGAAGCAGGGTCGTTTCCGTCAAAACCTTCTTGGTAAACGTGTAGACTATTCTGGTCGTTCGGTTATTGTTGTAGGACCTAACCTGAAAATGTACCAGTGCGGTTTACCTAAGGAAATGGCACTTGAACTTTTCAAGCCTTTCGTCATGAAAGAGTTAGTTGAGAAGGGTCTTGCTCATAATATAAAAAGTGCAAAACGAAAAATAGAACGAGTACAACCAGAAGTATGGGATGTATTAGAATCAGTTATTAAAGAACATCCAGTTCTACTTAACCGTGCACCAACACTTCACAGACTAGGTATTCAAGCTTTTGAACCAACCCTTGTTGAAGGTCGTGCAATTCGATTACACCCACTTGTTTGTACTGCATATAACGCTGACTTTGATGGTGACCAAATGGCGGTTCACGTACCATTATCAGCAGAAGCACAAGCAGAGGCGCGTATTTTAATGTTAGCGGCTCAAAACATCTTGAATCCTAAAGATGGTAAACCAGTTGTTACTCCTTCACAGGATATGGTTTTAGGTAATTACTACTTAACGCTTGAACGTAAAGGTGCAATTGGAGAAGGAATGATATTTAAAGATACAAATGAAGCTGTAATCGCTTATCAAAGTGGTTATGTTCATCTTCATACAAGAGTTGCTGTTCATGCTGGGTCGTTGGATAACGAAACGTTTACAGATGAACAAAACAATCAGTTATTAATAACAACTGTAGGTAAGTTAATATTTAACGAGATCTTACCAAAGACATTCCCGTTTATTAACGAACCAACAAAACGAAATCTTGAGGAAAAGACACCTGAGAAATACTTTGTTTCTAAAGGTGCTGACGTTAGAGAGGCAATTGAAAACCAAGAGGTTATTGATCCTTTCAAGAAGAAAATACTGGGTAATGTCATTGCAGAAGTGTTCAAGCGTTTTAAAATCACCGAGACTTCAAAAATGTTGGACAGAATGAAGAATCTTGGATTTAAATATTCAACAAAAGCTGGTATTACAGTAGGTGTTTCTGACATTGTAGTTCTAGCTGAAAAAGAGACAATTCTTACTGAAGCACAAGCAAAAGTTGATAATGTATTAAAGCAATTCCGTCGCGGATTAATTACTGATGAAGAACGCTACGACAGAGTTATTTCAATCTGGAGTGCTGCTAAAGACGTTATCCAAGGAAAATTAATGGATACGCTTGACAGAACAAATCCAATCTTTATGATGAGTGATTCAGGTGCACGTGGTAACGCATCTAACTTTACGCAACTTGCTGGAATGCGTGGACTTATGGCCAACCCGGCTGGACGTATAATCGAACTACCAATCAAATCAAGTTTCCGTGAAGGTTTAACGGTATTGGAGTACTTTATCTCTACCCATGGTGCTCGTAAAGGCCTTGCAGATACTGCCTTAAAAACAGCTGACTCAGGGTACTTAACAAGACGTCTAGTAGATGTTGCACAAGACGTTATTGTTAGAGATGATGATTGTGGCACTGACAGAGGACTTCATATCAGAGCCCTCAAGGATGGTACTGAAGTAATTGAACCACTTGATGAACGACTAATCGGTCGTTATGCAAGAAAGGCAATTAAACACCCTGAAACGAATGAAGTAATTGTCAAAGAAAACGATCTAATTACTGAAGACTTAGCAACTACAATAGTAGATGCAGGTATTGAAGATGTATGGATCCGATCTGCATTTACATGTAACACAAGACACGGTGTTTGTAAGAAATGTTATGGTCGTAACCTTGCAACTGGCTCAGAAGTTGAGGTTGGTGAGGCAGTTGGTATCATCGCTGCACAATCAATCGGAGAACCAGGTACACAGTTAACGATGCGTACATTCCATACAGGTGGGGTTGCTGGGGACGATATAACTCAAGGTTTACCTCGTATTCAAGAGTTATTTGAAGCTCGTAATCCAAAAGGTCAAGCCGTTATTTCAGAAATTGATGGTGTCGTTTCTGCTATTAATGAAATACGTGACAAACAACAAGAAATTGTTATTCAAGGTCAAGTTGAATCACGTTCTTTCACTGCTCCATATAGCGCACGTTTAAAAGTTACAGAGGGTCAAGAGATTGCGCGAGGTCAAGAATTAACAGAAGGTTCAATTGATCCAAAGGAACTTCTAAAAGTAAAAGATATGACATCAGTGCAGGAATACTTACTGCGTGAGGTTCAAAAAGTATACCGAATGCAAGGGGTAGAAATTGGAGATAAACACGTAGAGGTAATGGTAAGACAAATGCTACGTAAAGTTAGAGTGATGGATGCAGGTGATACAGAAGTGTTACCAGGCTCACTGCTTGACGTACATCAATTTACTGATGCTAATGCGAAAGTACTACTTGCTGGAGGAAATCCTGCAACAGGTCGCCCAGTGCTTCTTGGTATTACAAAAGCATCTCTTGAAACGGATTCCTTCTTATCTGCAGCATCATTCCAAGAAACAACAAGAGTACTTACTGATGCAGCAATAAAAGGAAAACGCGATGAATTACTGGGATTGAAGGAAAATGTAATTATTGGTAAGTTAGTTCCTGCGGGTACAGGTATGAACCGTTATCGTAGAGCTGAACCAGTACTTCAACCAAAGGATTCAGAAGAGACAGTAACAGTAGAGTAGTTCTAACTAAACATTGTAAGATTAGATGTTAACATAACACTAACACACTATTTTCGTCTAAATGAATAGAAAATGTATGAGAGTGGTTGACATCTATCTTTTACAATGTTATTATATCCAAGGTGCTTCTAATAACCTGATACTTTGGAGGATATGAAAAATGTCTTATGAAAAAGTATTACAGGCAACTAAGATTATCATAGGTACTAAGCAGACAGTGAAAGCTTTACAAACCACAACTGTACTAGAAGTTGTCGTAGCAGAAGATGCTGATCGGCGTGTTATAAATAGTGTATTACAAACAGCTGAGCAACAACATGTAACAGTTACAAAAGTGGATTCTATGAAAAAGCTTGGAAAAGCATGTGGAATAGAAGTAGGAGCTGCAGCTGTAGCAATTATCAGTTAAAAACTGTTTTTGTGGAAAACAACAAGTATTCTACAAAAACTTTGTTTTTGTCAAAAGATGATCCACCTGGATGTGTGGACTTAAAAAGTGATGAAGGGAGGAAAACAACTATGCCTACAATTAATCAACTAGTGCGCAAGGGTCGCGAATCTAAGATTCAAAAATCTGACTCTCCAGCATTAAATAAAGGATATAACAGCTTCAAAAAAGCTCAAACCAACTTGTCTTCTCCACAAAAACGTGGTGTATGTACTCGTGTTGGTACGATGACTCCGAAGAAGCCAAACTCAGCACTTCGTAAGTATGCTCGTGTACGTTTAACTAACGGAATAGAAGTTACAGCTTACATCCCAGGAATCGGGCACAACCTACAAGAACACAGTGTAGTGTTAATTCGTGGAGGACGTGTTAAAGATTTACCAGGGGTACGTTATCACATTGTACGTGGAGCATTAGACACTGCTGGAGTTAACAACCGTATGCAAGGTCGTTCTAAGTACGGTACTAAGAGACCAAAAGCAGCAAAAAAATAATAAAAAATACTAAATTATAATCGAAAGGAGGAAATCATATGCCTCGTAAAGGACCTGTTGCAAAGAGAGATGTATTACCAGATCCGATTTACAATTCAAAGCTTGTTTCTCGTTTAATCAATAAAATGATGGTTGATGGGAAAAGAGGAAAGTCACAAGCAATTTTATATAACGCATTTGATTTAGTACAACAACGTTCTGGTAAAGACGCTATTGAAGTGTTTGAACAAGCGTTAAAAAATATTATGCCGGTATTAGAAGTAAAAGCACGCCGTGTAGGTGGCTCTAACTATCAAGTGCCAGTAGAGGTTCGCCCAGATCGTAGAACTACTCTTGGTCTTCGTTGGTTAGTTAACTATTCTCGTCTTCGTGGAGAAAAAACGATGGAAGAGCGTTTAGCTAACGAAATCTTAGATGCTGCTAATAATAGTGGTGCGTCTGTTAAGAAACGTGAAGATACACATAAAATGGCTGAAGCAAATAAAGCATTTGCTCACTACCGTTGGTAGAAAAAAGACAAGCTCTGTTAAAATGAGATATTTTTTAACAGAGCATTTTCTAAAAAAAATTATACTTAACCTAGGAAGGAGAAAGACCCAATGGCAAGAGAGTTCTCCTTAGACAAAACTCGTAATATTGGTATCATGGCACATATTGATGCTGGTAAAACTACGACAACTGAGCGTGTGCTTTATTACACAGGTCGTATCCACAAAATTGGTGAAACTCATGAAGGAGCTTCACAAATGGACTGGATGGAGCAGGAGCAAGAACGTGGTATCACGATCACATCTGCTGCAACAACAGCTTCTTGGAAGGGTCACCGTGTAAACATCATCGATACACCAGGTCACGTAGACTTCACAGTTGAAGTTGAACGTTCACTTCGTGTACTTGATGGAGCAGTAGCTGTTCTTGATGCACAATCAGGAGTTGAACCTCAAACTGAAACAGTTTGGCGTCAAGCTACAACTTATGGTGTACCACGTGTTGTTTTTGTTAATAAAATGGACAAAATTGGTGCAGACTTCTTATACTCTGTAGGAACTATCCATGACCGTTTACAAGCAAACGCACACCCTATTCAATTACCAATCGGTGCTGAAGATCAATTCGAAGGAATTATTGATTTAATAGAAATGAAAGCTACTTTCTACGGTAATGACTTAGGTACTGATATCGTTGATAAAGATATTCCTGAAGAGTACATGGAACAAGCAGAAGAGTACCGTGCTAAATTAGTAGAAGCGGTAGCTGAGCTTGATGAAGAGCTTATGATGAAGTATCTAGAGGGCGAAGAATTAAATAACGAAGAAATTAAAGCTGCAATCCGTAAGGGTACAGTAAACGTTGAATTCTATCCTGTTATCTGCGGATCTGCATTTAAGAACAAAGGTGTTCAAAAAATGCTTGATGCAGTTCTAGATTACCTACCAGCTCCAACAGATGTACCACCGATTACAGGTATACTTCCTGATACAGAAGAAGAAGTAACTCGTGAACCAAATGATGAAGGCCCTTTTTCAGCATTAGCATTCAAAGTTATGACTGACCCTTACGTTGGGAAATTAACTTTCTTCCGTGTATACTCAGGTTCACTTGAGTCTGGTTCTTATGTACAAAATTCAACAAAAGGTAAGCGTGAGCGTGTAGGTCGTATTCTTCAAATGCATGCGAACTCTCGTGAAGAAATCTCTAAAGTTTACTCAGGAGATATCGCTGCTGCTGTTGGTTTAAAGGATACTACTACTGGTGATACATTATGTGATGATAAGAATCAAGTTATTCTTGAGTCAATGAATTTCCCAGAGCCAGTTATTCAATTATCAGTGGAGCCAAAATCAAAAGCTGACCAAGATAAAATGGGTACTGCTTTACAGAAGTTATCTGAAGAAGATCCAACATTCCGTGCACATACTGACCCTGAAACTGGTCAAACAATCATCGCTGGTATGGGTGAGTTACACTTAGATATCATCGTTGATCGTATGAGACGTGAATTTAAAGTTGAAGCTAACGTTGGTGCTCCTCAGGTAGCATACCGTGAAACATTCCGTGGATCTGCTAAAGTTGAGGGTAAATTTGCTCGTCAATCAGGTGGACGTGGACAATTCGGTCACGTTTGGATTGAATTCGAACCTAACGAAGAAGGAAAAGGCTTTGAATTCGAAAACAAAATCGTTGGTGGGGTAGTACCTCGTGAGTACGTACCTGCAGTACAAGCTGGTCTTGAAGATTCAATGAAAAACGGTGTATTAGCTGGCTATCAATTAATTGATGTTAAAGCTGCACTTGTTGATGGATCTTACCATGATGTAGATTCAAGTGAAATGGCGTTTAAAATTGCTGCTTCAATGGCATTAAAAAATGCTGTTTCTAAATGTAACCCAGTCATTCTTGAACCTATGATGAGAGTTGAAGTAGTTATCCCTGACGAATATATGGGAGATATCATGGGTGGTATTACTGCTCGTCGTGGACGTGTAGAAGGTATGGAAGCTCGTGGTAATGCACAAGTTGTTCGTGCAATGGTTCCACTTTCTGAAATGTTTGGATACGCAACTTCACTACGTTCTAATACACAAGGCCGCGGAGTATTTACAATGCACTTTGACCACTATGAGGAAGTACCTAAGAGTATTTCTGAAGAAATTATTAAAAAAAATAAAGGTGAATAATTGATTTTCACCTACAGTTAAAGTATAACTACTTATGTAAGCTTAGAAAGTGGCATGATTACCTCTTTTCACTTTCTAGCATTTCATACTTTCTATTATAAATTAAAATCCTTAAGGAGGCTTTTCATAATGGGTAAAGAAAAATTTGACCGTTCAAAAGCACATGCTAATATTGGAACAATCGGACACGTTGACCATGGTAAAACAACTTTAACAGCTGCTATCACTTCAGTTCTTGCAAAAAGATCTGGTAAAGGTACTGCTATGGCTTATGACCAAATCGATGGTGCTCCAGAAGAGCGTGAGCGTGGAATCACAATTTCAACTGCACACGTTGAGTACGAAACTGACAACCGTCACTATGCACACGTTGACTGCCCAGGACATGCTGACTATGTTAAAAACATGATCACTGGTGCTGCTCAAATGGACGGCGGAATCCTAGTAGTATCTGCTGCTGATGGCCCAATGCCACAAACACGTGAGCACATCCTTCTTTCTCGTCAAGTAGGTGTTCCTCACCTAGTAGTATTCTTAAACAAATGTGACATGGTAGACGATGAAGAATTACTAGAGTTAGTTGAAATGGAAGTTCGTGACTTACTTTCTGACTATGATTTCCCTGGAGACGATGTTCCTGTAATTAAAGGTTCTGCTCTTAAAGCTCTTGAAGGAGAAACAGAGTGGGAAGATAAAGTTATCGAATTAATGGCAGCAGTTGATGAGTACATCCCAACTCCAACTCGTGACACTGACAAGCCTTTCATGATGCCGATTGAGGATGTATTCTCAATTACTGGTCGTGGAACTGTTGCTACAGGACGTGTTGAGCGTGGAAAAGTTAAAGTTGGTGAAGTTGTAGAAATCATCGGTTTAACAGAAGAGCCTAAAAACACTACTGTAACAGGTGTTGAAATGTTCCGTAAGCTTCTTGATTATGCTGAAGCTGGAGACAACATCGGAGCTCTACTTCGTGGAGTTTCTCGTGATGATATCCAACGTGGACAAGTACTTGCTAAGCCAGGTACTATCAAGCCACACACAAAGTTTAAAGCAGAAGTTTATGTACTATCTAAAGAAGAAGGTGGACGTCACACTCCATTCTTTACAAACTACCGTCCTCAGTTCTACTTTCGTACAACTGACGTAACTGGAATTTGTAACCTACCTGAAGGCGTAGAAATGGTTATGCCTGGTGACAACATCGAAATGACTGTTGAACTAATCGCTTCCGTTGCGATTGAAGAAGGTACAAAATTCTCAATCCGTGAAGGTGGACGTACTGTTGGAGCAGGCGTAGTAGCTACTATCCAAGAGTAATAATAAAAGAGAAAACAAGGAGCAAAAGTGCTCCTTGTTTTTTTTTTAAAGATAAGAAAGTATAAAAGTTTGTACCTAGTTTTAGTGTCTAGCTCCGGGCGCCATCGGAACTGAGGTCATATGCCAATCCGCCGGAAGGTAAAGAACAACCTTCCAGCCGACTTGACTTATGCTTGTCGCCGATAGGCGGGCGCCCTGTGCTTTTCTTATTTCAGAATTTATATGTTGACCCTTTATGTTATATAAACAGTATAATTGATCAACAATCATGGCATCGGTATCTAAGGTACATTGGTATATCGGATCTCAAAATGAAGCCGGGTTTCAAAAAAATATAAAACATTAAAAAAATACTAAACGGTAACTAGAAGAGCAATCTGATGCCCGAAATCGCACAAAAAGTAAAAACCGGTAACCAAAAGAGCAATCTGATGCCCGAAATCGCACAAAAAATAAAAAACGGTAACCAGAAGAGCAATCTGATGCCCGAAATCGCGCAAAAAATAAAAAACGGTAACCAGAAGAGCAATCTGATGCCCGAAATCGCACATAAAATAAAAAACGGTAATCAGAAGAGCAATCTGATGCCCGAAATCGCACAAAAAGTAAAAACCGGTAACCAAAAGAGCAATCTGATGCCCGAAATCGCACAAAAAATAAAAACCGGTAACCAAAAGAGTAATCTGATGCCCGAAATCGCACAAAAAATAAAAAACGGTAATCAGAAGAGCAATCTGATGCCCGAAATCGCACAAAAAATAAAAAACGGTAATCAAAAGAGCAATTTGATGGCCAAAGTTGCGCAAAAAATATTGGTAAAAGTTTAATGTAGGTATTTTAAATCATATGTCTTACAATAACATGTCGAATATGATACTTGTATTTTTGATCTAAATAACTTTAAAGTTTGAATCTAAAGTTAGATAATCGTTTTCCTTCCATTATATAACTTTCCTAATCATTAGTAGAAAACTTGTAAATGTGGTAATTGGTATGTATAATAAAAAAAGTGCGAAAAACATGAATAAAAAAATGTTTATCTTGCATTTATACATTGTTTTTTATATAATAGACAATGTTGGTCTTTGACTGCGATGATGTGGAAGGTTGCTGATACACCCGGCCGCTTTGCCATGGCGAGTGTAAGGAAATTTCCACGGAGAAAGTCTATTTCGAAAATAGGCGATAAAGGAGGGAAAATAATGGCAAAACAAAAGATTCGTATTCGTTTAAAAGCATATGATCACAGAATTTTAGATCAGTCTGCTGAAAAAATCGTAGACACAGCGAAACGTTCAGGTGCAGCAGTATCTGGTCCGATTCCGCTTCCAACTGAAAAATCTATCTATACGATTCTTCGTGCGGTACACAAATATAAAGATTCTCGTGAGCAATTCGAAATGCGTACACACAAACGTTTAATCGATATCGTTAACCCGACACCACAAACTGTTGACGCGTTAATGCGTTTAGATTTACCGTCAGGTGTAGACATTGAAATAAAACTTTAATAAAACGTTTATAAAATAGGAGGTGTAACTAATGACCAAAGGAATCTTAGGAAGAAAAATCGGTATGACGCAAATCTTTGTTGGAAACGGTGAACTTGTTCCAGTAACAGTTATCGAAGCTAATCCTAACGTTGTTCTTCAAAAGAAAACTGCTGAAAACGACGGCTATGAAGCTATCCAAGTTGGATTTGAAGACAAACGAGAAAAACTAGCAAACAAACCTGAAAAGGGTCATGTTGCAAAAGCTAATACAGCACCTAAGCGCTTCTTACGCGAAATTCGCGGAATTGAGGTTGCTGGTTACGAAGTAGGTCAAGAAGTAAATGTTAATATCTTCTCTGAAGGAGATATAGTGGATGTAACAGGTATATCAAAAGGTAAAGGTTTCCAGGGTGTAATTAAACGTCATGGACAATCACGCGGACCGATGGCTCACGGATCACGTTACCACCGTCGTCCCGGTTCAATGGGACCTGTTGCTCCAAACCGTGTATTCAAAAATAAGTTACTACCCGGTCGTATGGGCGGAGAGCGCATTACAGTTCAAAATTTACAAATTGTAAAAGTTGATACTGAGCGCAACCTACTTCTTATTAAAGGTAATGTACCTGGACCAAGAAAAGCGTTAATTACTGTTAAAAGCGCAGTTAAAGCGAAATAATCTCTTTAAGAAAGGAGGACATACAAATGCCTAAAATTGCATTGTATAACCAAAAAGGTTCAAATGTTGGAGAAATCGAATTAAATGAGTCGATTTTCGGTATTGAGCCAAATAATCAAGTATTATTTGATGCTGTTATTATGCAAAGAGCTTCCTTACGTCAAGGAACTCATAAAGTAAAAGTTCGTTCAGAAGTACGTGGCGGAGGACGCAAGCCTTGGAAACAAAAAGGTACAGGTCGCGCTCGTCAAGGTTCTATTCGTTCACCACAATGGCGTGGAGGCGGAATTGTATTTGGACCTACACCAAGAAGCTATAGCTTTAAATTACCAAAAAAAGTACGTCGTTTAGCAGTCAAATCCGCTTTATCTACTAAAGTATTAGAGAACAATCTATTAGTTTTAGATAACCTATCATTCGAAGCACCGAAGACTAAAGAAATGTCTGCGGTTTTAAAAGGACTATCAATCGAGCGCAAAGCATTAATCGTAACAGGTGATATAAATGAAACTGTTGCTTTATCTGCTCGTAATATTCCTGGAGTAACTGTTGTTACTGCTAATGGTATTAATGTTCTTGATGTGCTTAACCACGATAAGCTTATTATGACTAAAGCTGCGGTGGAAAAAGTAGAGGAGGTGCTTGCATAATGAAAGATCCTCGTGATATTATTAAGCGCCCCGTTATTACTGAACGTTCAACGGATTTAATGTCTGAAAAAAAATATACATTTGATGTTGATGTTAGAGCTAACAAAACGGAAGTCAAAGATGCTATCGAGCAAATCTTTGGAGTTGATGTAGAGAAAGTTAACATCATGAATTACAAAGGTAAATTCAAACGTATGGGACGTCACAGTGGTTACACTAACCGTCGTAGAAAAGCAATTGTTAAATTAACAAATGACAGCAAAGAAATCGAATTCTTTGAAGTATAAGTCTTTTAGTGAAGGAGGGAAATAGAGATGGCGATTAAAAAGTATAAACCAACCTCAAATGGTCGTCGTGGAATGACAGTTTCTGATTTTGCAGAAATTACAACTGACAGACCAGAAAAATCATTAGTTGCGCCTTTACACAGAAAAGGCGGTCGTAATAACCAAGGTAAATTAACTGTACGTCACCAAGGTGGCGGTCATAAGCGTCAATACCGTATTATCGATTTCAAACGCGATAAAGATGGTATACCAGGACGCGTTGCTACAATCGAATATGATCCAAATCGTTCGGCTAACATCGCACTTATCCATTATGCTGACGGTGAAAAACGTTACATCCTTGCTCCTAAAAACCTACAAGTTGGATTAGAAGTTATGGCAGGTCCGCAAGCGGATATTAAAGTTGGAAATGCACTTCCCCTTTCTAACATTCCTGTTGGTACAGTAATCCATAATGTAGAGTTGAAACCTGGGAAAGGCGGACAACTTGTTCGTTCTGCAGGAACTTCTGCACAAGTGCTTGGTAAGGAAGGTAAGTATGTACTTGTACGTTTGAACTCTGGTGAAGTACGTATGATTCTTGCTACTTGCCGCGCTTCAATCGGTCAAGTAGGTAACGAACAACACGAACTTATTAACATTGGTAAAGCAGGTCGTTCTCGTTGGTTAGGTAAACGCCCAACTGTACGTGGATCTGTAATGAACCCTAATGATCACCCACACGGTGGTGGAGAAGGTAAATCACCAATTGGACGTAAGTCACCAATGACTCCATGGGGTAAACCAACTCTTGGATTCAAAACTCGTAAGAAGAAAAATAAATCAGATAAGTTTATCGTACGTCGTCGTAAAAAATAACGGGGTTAAGCTACGGTTCAAGGGAACCGTAGAAAAATCGCGAAGGGAGGTTCACATATGGGTCGCAGCTTAAAAAAAGGACCTTTTGTTGATGATCACTTAATGAAAAAAGTAGAGAAATTGAATGTAACTGAAGGTAAACAAGTAGTAAAAACTTGGTCACGTCGTTCAACAATATTCCCTCAATTCATTGGTCACACAATTGCAGTTTATGATGGTCGCAAACACGTTCCTGTTTACGTTACTGAAGATATGGTTGGTCACAAATTAGGAGAATTTGCACCTACCCGTACGTATAAAGGACACGCAAATGACGATAAGAAAACAAGACGTTAATGAGAGGAGGCTTAAACATGCAAGCTAAAGCTGTCGCAAACACAGTTCGTATTGCTCCTCGTAAAGCTCGTTTAGTAGTAGATTTAATTCGAGGTAAGCAAGTAGGTGAAGCAGTTGCAATCCTACGACTAACACCAAAAGCTGCTTCTCCAATTGTAGAGAAAGTTCTTAACTCAGCAATTGCAAATGCAGAACATAACTATGAAATGGACGCTAATAACTTAGTGATTACAGATGCTTTTGTTAATGAAGGTCCAACATTGAAACGTTTCCGTCCACGTGCAATGGGACGTGCGTCTCAAATCAACAAACGTACGAGCCACATTACGATCGTGGTATCAGAAAAGAAGGAGGGATAATCAGTGGGTCAAAAAGTTAATCCTATAGGTCTGCGTATTGGTGTTATCCGTGATTGGGATTCAAAATGGTATGCAGGCAAAGATTATGCAGACTTATTACATGAAGACCTTAAAGTTCGTGAGTATATCGCTAAGCGTCTACATGATGCTTCAGTATCAAAAGTAGAAATCGAACGTGCGGCAAATCGTGTTAACGTGACTGTTCACACTGCAAAACCAGGTATGGTAATCGGTAAGGGTGGTACTGAAGTGGAAGCACTTCGTAAAGCGTTAAACCAATTAACTGGCAAACGTGTACACATCAACATCCTTGAAATTAAGAGAGCTGATATGGATGCAATTCTTGTTGCTGAAAATATTGCTCGCCAATTAGAAAACCGTATTTCATTCCGTCGTGCACAAAAACAAGCCATTCAACGTGCAATGCGCGCTGGTGCTAAAGGTATTAAAACAATGGTATCTGGACGTCTAGGCGGAGCGGATATCGCTCGTTCTGAACATTATAGTGAAGGAACAGTTCCTCTTCATACACTTCGTGCTGATATTGACTATGGCACTGCAGAAGCAGATACAACTTACGGTAAAATCGGTGTTAAAGTTTGGATTTATCGTGGAGAGGTCCTTCCTACGAAGAAGAAAACTGAGGAAGGAGGAAAATAATTATGTTAATGCCAAAACGCGTTAAGTATCGTAGAGAACACCGCGGGAAAATGCGTGGTCAAGCAAAAGGTGGTACCGAAGTACACTTTGGTGAGTATGGAATTCAAGCACTTGAAGCGTCTTGGATTACTAACCGTCAAATTGAGGCTGCTCGTATTGCAATGACTCGTTACATGAAACGTGGCGGTAAAGTATGGATTAAAATTTTCCCTTCTAAGCCGTTTACTGCAAAACCTCTTGAAGTACGTATGGGATCCGGTAAAGGTGCTCCAGAAGGTTGGGTAGCAGTTGTTAAACCTGGAAAAGTAATGTTCGAAATTTCAGGTGTTTCTGAAGAAGTAGCAAGAGAAGCACTTCGATTAGCATCTCATAAACTTCCAATCAGAACTAAGTTTGTAAAACGTGAAGAAATTGGTGGTGAATCAAATGAGTAATCCAAAAGAAATTCGTGACCTTACCACTGCTGAAATTGAACAAAAAGTAAAATCTTTAAAAGAAGAGCTTTTCAACTTACGCTTCCAGTTAGCTACTGGACAGCTTGAAAATACAGCTCGTATTCGTGAAGTACGTAAATCGATCGCTCGTATGAAAACTGTTATCCGTGAGAGAGAGATTGGCGTTAATAATCGATAACCAGAGAGGAGGGTTTGCTTAAATGAGTGAACGCAACCAACGCAAAGTCTACACTGGTCGTGTCGTGTCTGACAAAATGGATAAGACAGTCACAGTTCTTGTAGAAACCTATAAGAAGCATTCTCTTTACGGGAAACGCGTAAAGTATTCAAAAAAATTCAAAGCACATGATGAAAATAATGAAGCAAAAATTGGCGATATCGTGAAAATTATGGAGACTCGTCCATTATCCGCAACTAAACGCTTCCGTCTACTTGAAGTTGTGGAAAAAGCGGTTATTATCTAATAAATGTTCGGATAGATTACAAATCCGAAGGGAGGTTTCATAATGATTCAACAAGAAACTCGTTTGAAAGTAGCTGACAACTCTGGAGCTCGTGAAGTTCTTACTATTAAAGTTCTAGGTGGATCAGGTCGTAAGACAGCAAACATTGGTGATGTTATCGTTTGTACAGTAAAACAAGCAACACCAGGGGGCGTTGTTAAAAAAGGTGATGTAGTTAAAGCAGTTATTGTTCGTACAAAACGTGGAGTTCGTCGTAATGATGGTACTTACATCCGTTTTGATGAGAATGCTTGCGTAATTATCCGTGATGACAAGAGTCCACGTGGAACACGTATCTTCGGACCTGTAGCACGTGAATTACGTGACAGTAACTTTATGAAAATTGTTTCATTAGCTCCGGAAGTACTATAAATCGAAAATTATAAAGGCCTTTTAAGGAGGTGCAGTTAGATGCATGTAAAAAAGGGTGACAAAGTACAAGTTATCTCTGGTAAAGACAAAGGGAAACAAGGTGTAATCCTTGAAGCTTTCCCAAAGAAAAGCCGTGTTCTTGTAGAAGGTGTGAATATTGTTAAAAAACATTCAAAACCTTCACAAGCAAACCCACAAGGTGGAATCATCAGTCAAGAAGCACCTATCCATGTATCAAATGTAATGCCATTAGACCCTAAAACAAGTACTCCTACAAGAGTGGGTTATAGTGTTGTCGAAGGTAAAAAGGTACGTGTAGCAAAAAAATCTGGTGAATTATTAGACAAATAGTAAAAGAAAGGAGGTACTGAAATGAACCGCCTAAAAGAAAAATTACAAAAAGAAATTACACCTGCTTTAATGAGCAAGTTTAACTATAGTTCAGTTATGGAAGTTCCAAAACTTGAAAAGATCGTTATCAACATGGGTGTTGGTGATGCAGTAGCAAACTCAAAATCATTAGACAATGCAGTTGAAGAATTAGCTACAATAACTGGTCAAAAGCCTGTTGTAACTAAAGCAAAGAAATCGATCGCTGGTTTCCGTCTACGTGAAGGTATGCCTATCGGTGCAAAAGTTACGCTTCGTGGTGAGCGCATGTATGAATTCTTAGACAAACTAATTTCAGTTTCTCTTCCACGTGTTCGTGACTTCCGTGGTATTTCAAAGAAATCATTCGATGGCCGTGGAAACTACACTTTAGGTGTTAAAGAACAATTAATCTTCCCTGAGATTGATTACGATAAAGTAACTAAAGTACGCGGTATGGATATCGTTATTGTAACTACTGCTAAAACAGATGAAGAAGCTCGTGAGTTATTAACTGGGTTCGGAATGCCGTTCCAAAAGTAAAGGAGGCGATATCGTGGCTAAGAAATCGATGATTGCGAAACAAAAACGCGTTCAGAAATTTAAAGTACAAGAGTACACTCGATGTGAGCGTTGCGGACGTCCTCATTCTGTAATACGCAAATTCAAACTTTGCCGTATTTGTTTCCGTGAACTAGCTTATAAGGGTCAAATTCCTGGTGTTAAAAAAGCAAGTTGGTAAAACCCTATAATGGGAAGGAGGTAAAATTACTATGGTTATGACAGATCCTATTGCAGACATGCTTACTCGCATCCGTAATGCGAACATGGTACGTCACGAAAAATTAGAAATCCCAGCTTCAAAAATCAAGAGAGATATTGCTGAAATTTTAAAGCGTGAAGGTTTCGTTCGTGATGTTGAATACGTAGAAGATAATAAGCAAGGAATCATCCGTATTTTCTTAAAATATGGTGCTAACAACGAACGTGTTATCACAGGTCTAAAACGTATTAGTAAGCCTGGTCTACGCGTATATGCTAAAGCTGATGAGGTTCCTCGTGTATTAAACGGTTTAGGAATCGCAATTATTTCTACTTCACAAGGTGTTTTCACTGACAAAGAAGCTCGTCAAAAACAAGCTGGTGGAGAAGTATTAGGTTACGTTTGGTAATAAGCTTTTTAAAGAATGGAGGTGTAATAGATGTCACGTGTTGGTAAAAAAATATTAGAAATTCCAACTGGTGTTACTGTTACAAACAATGATAACACTGTTACTGTAAAAGGACCGAAAGGCGAACTTACTCGTACTTTCCACTCTGAAATTACAATTAATATAGAAGAGAACGTAGTTACCGTTACTCGTCCTACTGATAATAAAGAGCACCGTGCGCTTCATGGTACGACTCGAAGTATTCTTGGAAACATGGTTGAAGGTGTAGCAAAAGGTTACGAAAGAGGTCTTGAATTAGTAGGTGTCGGTTATCGTGCTTCTAAATCTGGTAACAAACTTGTTCTTAACGTTGGTTACTCACATCCAGTTGAAATCGTTCCTGAGGCTGGAGTTGAAGTAGAAGTACCAGCTAACACTAAGATCATTGTTAAAGGAATCGACAAAGAACGTGTTGGTGCATTAGCTGCTAATATTCGTGATGTAAGACCACCTGAGCCTTATAAAGGAAAAGGTATCCGTTACGAAGGTGAAAAAGTTCGTCGTAAAGAAGGTAAGACTGCGAAGTAATGCAGGATAGATAAAAGAAAGGAGTGACGTAGATGATTACGAAACCTGATAAAAATATAGTTCGTAAGAAAAGACATGCTCGTGTTCGTTCAAAATTATCAGGAACTGCTACACGCCCTCGTTTAAATGTGTATCGTTCAAATCAACACTTTTATGCTCAAGTAATCGATGATACAAATTCAGTTACGATTGCTAGTGCTTCAACTATAGAAAAAGATCTTAACCTAGACTCTACATCAAATTTAGCCGCTGCTGTTAAAGTTGGAGAGCTAGTTGCTAAGCGTGCTCAAGAAAAAGGTATTAAATCAGTTGTATTTGACCGCGGAGGATACCTTTATCACGGACGTATTAAAGCATTAGCAGATGCAGCACGTGAGGCTGGTCTAGAATTTTAATCAAAGAAGGAGGGATATAGTATGCGTCGCGTAGATCCAAATAAATTAGAGCTTGAAGAGCGTGTAGTTACAGTCAACCGCGTTGCGAAGGTAGTTAAAGGTGGACGTCGTTTCCGTTTTGCTGCATTAGTAGTAGTTGGCGACAAAAACGGACATGTAGGTTTTGGAACTGGTAAAGCACAAGAGGTTCCAGAAGCAATCCGTAAAGCTATTGAAGATGCTAAGAAGAATTTGATTACTGTACCTATGGTTGGAACTACAATTCCTCACCAAGTAATCGGACAATTTGGTGCTGGTAACATTCTACTTAAGCCTGCTTCTGAAGGTACAGGTGTTATCGCTGGTGGACCAGTTCGTGCTGTACTCGAATTAGCTGGTGTAAGTGATATCTTATCTAAATCATTAGGTTCAAACACACCAATCAATATGGTTCGTGCTACACTTTCTGGACTTAAGGAATTGAAGCGTGCTGAAGATGTAGCTAAGTTACGTGGTAAATCAGTAGAAGAACTGTTAGGATAAGGAGGGAACTTAAAATGGCAAACAAATTAGTAATTACCCTCACTCGTAGTGTAATAGGTCGTCCTGAAGATCAACGTGTAACTGTTCGCACACTAGGCTTAAATAAAATGCATCAAACTGTAGTTCACGATGACAATGCTGCGATTCGCGGTATGATTAATAAAGTTTCTCATCTAGTTACAGTTAAGGAACAATAATTGAATCTTCACAAATAAGGAGGTGCCCAAATGAAACTTCATGAATTAAAACCAGCAGAAGGTTCTCGTAAAACACGTAACCGTGTAGGTCGTGGTACAGGTTCTGGTAACGGGAAAACGGCTGGAAGAGGTCATAAAGGTCAAAATGCTCGTTCTGGTGGTGGTGTTCGTCCAGGATTTGAGGGTGGTCAAACACCTTTATTCCAACGTCTACCTAAACGTGGTTTCACTAACATTAACCGCAAGGACTTTGCAGTTGTTAACCTAGAGACCCTTAATCGTTTTGAAGACGGTACTGAAGTTACACCAGAACTTTTACTTGAAACTGGTGTAATTAGTAAACTAAATGCTGGCGTGAAAGTTCTTGCTAAAGGAACTCTTGAAAAGAAACTTAATGTGAGAGCTCATAAATTTTCCTCTGCCGCAAAAGAAGCTATTGAAGCTGCAGGCGGTCAAACTGAGGTGATTTAATGTTTCAGACAATCTCCAATTTTATGCGCGTGGGTGATATAAGAAACAAAATCATATTCACCCTTCTAATGTTAGTTATATTTAGAATTGGTACGTTCATACCAGTACCTAGTGTTAATGCTGATGTTTTGAAAATGAGCGATGAATTGAATGTGTTTGGTATTCTGAACACATTTGGTGGAGGCGCATTATATAACTTCTCTATTCTTGCAATGGGAATTATGCCATACATTACAGCATCCATCATTGTACAATTATTACAAATGGATGTTGTGCCAAAGTTTACAGAATGGTCAAAGCAAGGTGAAGTTGGTCGACGTAAATTAGCTCAGTTTACACGCTATGGTACAATTGTGCTAGGATTTATCCAGGCACTTGGTATGTCTTACGGTTTCAATAATTTAGCTGGCGGACAATTAATAGAAAATCCCGGTATAGGAACCTATTTGCTTATTGCTACAGTATTAACTGCAGGAACTGCATTTTTAATGTGGTTAGGCGAACAGATTACTGCAAAAGGAGTAGGTAATGGTATTTCTATCATTATCTTTGCAGGGATTGTGGCTGCTATTCCTACTACAGTGAATCAAATTTATGCTCAGCAATTTGGAGATGCAGGGGATCAACTATTCCTTCGTATTGTTACTGTCATTTTACTTCTATTAGCTGTTATTGCTATCGTTGTTGGAGTAATCTTTATACAACAAGCATTACGTAAGATTCCGATTCAATATGCTAAGCGTGTAGTTGCGAATAGCCCAGTTGGTGGTCATTCAACTCACCTACCGCTTAAAGTAAATGCAGCAGGAGTTATTCCAGTAATCTTTGCAGTTTCATTTATCATAACTCCACCAACTATCGCTTCGTTCTTTGGCCAAAATGATGTTACATTATGGATTCAAAGAACATTCGATTATACACAACCGGTCGGAATGATAATTTATGTTGCACTAATTGTCGCTTTTACGTATTTCTATACATTTGTTCAGGTAAACCCAGAACAAATGGCAGAAAATCTAAAGAAGCAAGGTGGATATATTCCAGGCATTCGGCCAGGAAAGAACACACAGGAATATGTAACACGTATTCTTTATAGACTTACTTTTGTTGGTGCGATATTCTTATCAGCAATTTCAGTTCTTCCTGTATTCTTTATAAAGTTTGCTGATTTACCACCTTCTGCACAAATTGGTGGAACAAGTTTACTAATCGTTGTTGGTGTTGCGCTTGAAACGATGAAAGGGCTTGAAAGTCAGCTTGTAAAACGTCATTACAAAGGCTTTATTAAATAAATGGTACTGGGAATCTTAGTTCCCAGAACCTGAATATAAGAGACTGAGGGGGAACAATCATGAACTTAGTATTAATGGGGCTTCCTGGTGCTGGTAAAGGTACTCAAGCTGAACGAATTGTTGATAACTATTCAATCCCTCATATCTCAACAGGAGATATGTTCCGTGCTGCGATAAAAGATGGAACACAACTAGGATTGAAGGCTAAATCATTTATGGATCAAGGTAACTTAGTTCCAGATGAAGTTACGATTGGAATTGTTCGTGAACGATTAAGTAAAGATGATTGTGAAAAAGGCTTTTTACTTGATGGATTTCCACGTACTGTTGCACAAGCAGAAGCTCTTGAGGAAATACTTACTGACTTAGGTAAGTCAATTGACTATGTGATTAACATAGACGTTGATGAAAACATCCTGATGGAGCGCTTAACTGGACGCCGTATTTGTAAGAGTTGTGGTTCAACCTATCATTTAGTATTTAACCCACCTGCGAATGTTGGGGTTTGTGATAAGTGTGGAGGAGAATTATATCAACGCGCTGACGACAATGCAGAGACAGTGGGTAACAGACTCGAGGTTAATCTAGAACAATCTAAGCCACTTCTTGCTTTTTATGAAACTAAAGGGTATCTTCGTAATATAAATGGCAGGCAACATATAGATAATGTATTTGTTGACGTGCAAGCTCTTCTTGGAGATTTGAACAAATGATCATATGTAAGACTGCACGTGAGATTGAAATCATGCGTGAAGCTGGTAGAATCGTTGCTCTTACTCATCAAGAATTGCAAAAACATATTATAGCTGGAATATCGACAAAAGAATTAGATGCAATTGCTGAGAAGTTTATCCTTTTGCATCGTGCAATACCATCTTTTAAAGGGTATAATGGTTTTCGCGGAAGCATCTGCGCTTCTGTAAACGAAGAGCTAGTACACGGGATACCAGGTGATCGAGTGCTTTGCGATGGGGATATTATTAGTATTGATATCGGTGCTAAGTATAATGGATACCATGGTGATTCAGCATGGACATATGCAGTTGGTACTATATCAGAAGAAAATCAGAAACTCCTAGAGGTTACCGAAGAATCACTTTATAAAGGTTTAAATGAAGCAAAACCTGGTGAGCGACTTTCCAATATCTCTCATGCAATTCAAACATTTGCCGAAGCCCATAACTTTTCAATCGTACGTGAGTATGTTGGTCATGGTGTTGGGCAAAACTTGCATGAAGATCCACAAATTCCTCATTATGGTCCGCCAAATAAGGGGCCACGATTAAAGCCAGGAATGGTACTTGCAATTGAACCGATGGTGAATGCAGGTAGTCGATACGTGAAAACGTTAGCTGATAACTGGACTGTTGTAACAGTCGATGGTAAAAGGTGTGCTCATTTTGAACATACAATTGCTATTACTGATACAGGGTACGAGATCCTAACAAAAGCCTAAGTGAAGGTGATAAGTTTTGCGCGAATCTGATTTGAGTCCACGCATAGGTCAGTTTGTTTTGATTACGGGGGGCAGAGATGCTGGACAGTATACCGTAATTATTGAAATTCTCGATGAACGCTTCGTTTTACTAGCAGATGGGGATAAGCGGAAGTTCAATAATCCTAAGAAGAAAAACATTAATCATCTTGAATTTTTTAATTGCGTATCTCCGGAAGTTCAGAGCAGTATTAATGAAACTGGTCGTGTGACAAACGGTAAACTCGCGTTTTCGTTAATGAAGTTTGTCAATGAGCACGTTACTGATTTGAAGAAGGGAGAACAATTCGATGGCTAAAGACGATGTAATTGAAGTTGAAGGTACTGTTGCAGAGACATTACCTAACGCAATGTTTAAGGTTGAATTAGAAAATGGTCACACTGTATTAGCACATGTATCTGGTAAAATTCGTATGCACTTCATCCGCATTTTACCTGGCGACAAAGTTACGGTAGAATTATCACCATATGACTTAACACGCGGTAGAATTACGTACCGATTCAAATAAATGCACTCCGTACTATCGAGGAGGTTTGAAAAATGAAAGTGAGACCATCTGTTAAGCCTATCTGCGAAAAATGTAAAGTTATTCGTAGAAAAGGGAAAGTAATGGTTATTTGTGAAAACCCGAAACATAAACAAAAACAAGGCTAATATACAAGGAGGTGTACGTATAAATGGCACGTATTGCTGGTGTTGATATTCCACGTGAAAAACGTGTAGTAATATCTTTAACATATATCTATGGTATCGGAACAACTACAGCTCAAAAAGTACTTGCAGAGGCTGGTGTTTCTACAGATACACGCGTTCGTGATTTAACTGAAGAAGAATTAGGAAAAATCCGTGAAGTAATTGATCGTCTTAAAGTAGAAGGTGACCTTCGTCGTGAAATTTCACTTAACGTTAAGCGTCTAATCGAAATTGGTTCTTACCGTGGTCTTCGTCACCGTCGCGGATTACCTGTTCGTGGTCAAAATACAAAAAACAATGCTCGTACACGTAAAGGTCCACGCCGTACTGTAGCAAATAAGAAAAAATAGTAAAGGAGGGAATTAGACAATGGCACGTAAAACGAATACTCGTAAACGTCGTGTGAAAAAGAATATTGAAGCTGGTATAGCTCATATCCGTTCAACATTCAACAACACAATTGTTACAATTACTGATGTTCATGGAAATGCAATTGCGTGGTCTAGTGCTGGATCTTTAGGTTTCAAAGGATCTCGTAAATCTACACCTTTCGCTGCCCAAATGGCTGCTGAAACTGCTGCAAAAGCTTCTGTTGATCATGGTATGAAAACTCTTGAAGTTACTGTAAAAGGTCCTGGTGCTGGTCGTGAAGCTGCAATCCGTAGCCTTCAAGCAGCAGGGTTAGAAGTTACAGCAATTAAAGACGTAACTCCAGTTCCTCATAACGGATGCCGTCCACCAAAACGTCGCCGTGTTTAATTTTTCTGTATAGATTTTGTATCCATGTCTATAATGGGTTATGATAAAGTAATTTATAAGTTCTTACAGAATTATTAATCAGTTGTTGTGCACATTCGGGAACTTACTTATAGGGAATTTCGGTTAGATATATAGAAAAGATGAATCTAGCCGGGGTTTCGACGTTTTGAAGGAGGGTTTATAAATGATCGAAATTGAAAAACCAAAAATCGAAACGGTTGAAATCAGCGAAGATACCAAGTTTGGTAAATTCGTGGTCGAGCCACTCGAGCGTGGATATGGTACAACATTGGGTAACTCCTTGCGTCGTATCCTATTATCTTCTCTCCCTGGTGCCGCTGTAACTTCTATTCAAATAGATAGTGTACTGCATGAGTTCTCAACAATTGAAGGCGTCGTAGAAGATGTAACATCTATCATTTTAAATGTGAAAAAGCTGGCACTTAAAATCTATTCTGATGAAGAGAAGACGCTCGAAATTGATGTACAGGGTGAAGGATCAGTAACAGCAGCAGATATTACTCACGATAGTGACGTAGAAATTCTAAATCCTGACCTTCATATTGCTAACTTAGCAAAAGATGCACATTTTCGCGTGAGACTCACTGCTAGAAGAGGTCGTGGTTACAGCCCAGCTGTTGCTAATAAACGTGAAGATCAACCAATAGGTGTTATTCCTATTGATTCTATCTATACACCTGTATCACGTGTAACCTATCAAGTTGAAAATACACGTGTAGGACAAGTGTCGAACTTTGATAAGTTAACAATTGATGTATGGACTGACGGTAGTACTGGTCCAAAAGAAGCAGTTGCTCTTGGATCTAAAATCTTAACTGAGCATTTGAATATTTTTGTTGGACTAACTGATGAAGCCCAACACGCGGAAATTATGGTAGAAAAAGAAGAAGACCAAAAGGAAAAAGTTCTAGAAATGACAATTGAGGAACTTGATCTTTCAGTCCGTTCTTATAATTGCTTAAAGCGTGCAGGTATCAATACTGTTCAAGAACTTGCTCATAAGACAGAAGAAGATATGATGAAGGTTCGTAACCTTGGTCGAAAATCATTAGAAGAAGTTAAGGCTAAGCTTGAGGATTTAGGTTTAGGCTTACGTAAAGATGACTAGTTACGCATCTCGCTAACTAGGCATTTTCTTGTTTAATCTTCGGATTAATTGTTTCAACAAAGGAGGGAAATACTGATGTCATATGGTAAATTAGGACGTACAAGTTCACAACGTAAAGCATTACTACGTGATCTTACAACTGATTTAATTATCAATGAGCGTATTCAAACGACTGAAGCTCGTGCGAAGGAATTACGTTCAGTTGTTGAAAAAATGATTACTTTAGGTAAACGTGGTGACTTACATGCTCGTCGTCTAGCAGCTGCTTACATCCGTAATGAAGTTGCAAACGTTGAGTCTGGTCAAGATGCACTTCAAAAACTATTCAGTGATATTGCTACTCGCTATGAGGAGCGCCAAGGTGGATATACTCGTATTATGAAACTTGGACCTCGCCGTGGCGATGGTGCACCAATGGTTATTATTGAACTAGTTTAATTATTTACTTTTAAAAATTATAAGGGCGGGACAGTTTAAATAAACTTGTTCTATGCCCTTTTTTATTTGGCTATTAATCCTTCCTTCATAAAAGGAATATCAGTTTTTCATTTGAGGCCATATAGATGTAGTGACTTTTTCAACAACGTTTAGTAGAGTAGAGTGTAGAATTATTTGGTAGAACTTGTTGTTTTAACTTTTGGTTGTTTATGCGATCATAGTTTTTTTAAGTTAGAATAGAGAGGGTAGATTAGTATGGGGATGGAAAAAAGCATACTTGTAGTTGATCGTTTATCTTTTCAATACGACGATTCAGGCTATGCGTTAAAAGATGTATCATTTTCTATCACTAAAGGTGAATGGCTAGCAATCGTTGGTCATAACGGTTCAGGTAAATCAACATTGGCTAAGATTCTTAATGGCCTGTTGTTACCTCAAAGAGGAACTGTTTCTGTGGGTAGTACACTACTAACGGAAGACTCAATTTGGGAAATTAGAAAAAAAATTGGGATGGTTTTTCAAAATCCAGATAATCAATTTGTAGGGACCACCGTTAGAGATGACGTTGCATTTGGATTAGAAAATAATGGTGTTCCTCGAGAAGAGATGTTAATACGTATGGATAAAGCAATTAAAATGGTTAAAATGGAAACATTTATCGATAGTGAACCCCATAACCTTTCAGGTGGTCAAAAACAACGAGTGGCCATTGCAGGAGTACTTGCAGTTTTGCCTGAATTAATTATTTTAGATGAAGCGACATCTATGCTAGATCCCAAAGGGCGTGAGGAAGTACTTAAAATAGTACGCAAACTTAAAGAAGAGACAAATATGACTGTTATATCTATTACACATGACTTAGATGAGGCAGCAAAGGCTGATCGTATCATTGTAATGAAAAAAGGTGAGATTTATGCAGAGGGGACTCCAGAGGATATATTTACACTTGATCAAGAACTTGTTGCGATTGGTTTAGACATTCCGTTTTCAGTGAAGCTTAGTAAAGTATTAAGGGCAAATGGAATACCAATTACGAAATATCATTTAAATGAAGAGGATTTGGTGAATGAATTATGGACATTACGTTTAATAAATTAGAACATAAATACCAACCTCATTCACCCTTTGAACGCCTTGCCTTATATGATATTAATTCTGCCATTTCTTCAGGCTCTTACGTTGCAATAATCGGTCATACTGGGTCAGGTAAGTCTACAATTCTACAACATTTAAACGGGTTGTTAAAGCCTACTTCTGGATCTATTACGATAGGTACGCAAACGATAGACCCAACAAAGAAACCAAAAGATTTGAAACAGCTCCGAAAAAAGGTAGGCATCGTCTTTCAATTTCCCGAACATCAGTTATTTGAAGAAACAATAGAGAAGGATATATGTTTTGGACCAATGAACTTTGGGGTTTCAGAAAAAGATGCAAGAGAAAAAGCAAGAAAAGTAATTGAGATGGTTGGCCTTTCTGAAGAGTATTTACAGAAGTCTCCTTTTGATTTAAGTGGGGGGCAGATGAGAAGAGTTGCAATAGCGGGGGTATTAGCAATGGAACCAGAGGTGTTAGTGCTCGATGAACCGACTGCTGGATTAGACCCTAGAGGTAGAAGAGAAATCATGGATTTATTTTATAAGCTCCATCAGGATCAAAATATAACTACCATTCTAGTTACACATAGCATGGAGGATGCGGCATTATATGCTGATGATATTATTGTATTAAATAAAGGGACTATAATGATACAAGGCTCACCATTAGAGGTGTTTTCAGAAACTGAGAAACTTGTTAAAGTAGGCTTGGATGTTCCAGAGGTCGTTCGCTTTAAGGTATTACTAGAGCAGAAGTTTGGTACGACCCTTTCTTCTCCATGTATAAATCAAGAGGATCTTGTAAAAGCTGTCCAGACTTTAGTAAGAGGTGAAGCGTAGTAATGCAGAGCATGATAATAGGTAAATATGTTCCTGGCACTTCTCTTATTCATAGAATGGACCCCCGTGCCAAACTTTTAATGATTTTCTTCTATGTTTTTATTGTTTTTTTAGCAAACAATTTTATCACCTATGCATTTTTGGGAACGATAACATTTACAATTGTTTTTCTTACCGGTATTCATATCCGCTTTCTACTTGCAGGATTAAAACCAATACTATGGATTATTATTTTTACCTTTTTGTTGCAAATATTTATGACCAAAGGGGGAGATATTATAGTCTCGTTAGGCTGGTTAGATATTTATGAAGAGGGACTTAAGCAGGGGATATTTATCGCGCTACGGTTTTTATTCTTAATATTAATGACCACGTTATTAACACTGACGAGTACACCTATTGAAATAACGGATGGAATGGAAGCTTTATTATCACCATTTAAAAGAATAGGTCTTCCTGTACATGAATTAGCTTTAATGATGTCTATATCTTTACGATTCATTCCTACTCTAATGCAGGAGACAGAGAAGATAATAAAAGCTCAATCTGCCCGTGGAGCAGACTTTACAAGTGGTCCAATAAAAGATCGAGTAAAAGCAATCGTACCTCTATTAGTCCCTTTGTTTATTAGTTCCTTTAAGCGTGCTGAAGATTTAGCAACCGCAATGGAAGCTAGAGGCTATCGGGGTGGGGAAGGTAGAACGAAGTACCGCAAACTCGAATGGGGAATAATCGATACTGCAATACTATCCTTACTTTTTCTTACAGCCGTTTGTCTTTTTCTATTACGTGGATAATGGGGTAGATTTATGGAACGTTTAAAATGTATTATTTCTTATGATGGATCTGCTTTTTCAGGATACCAATTACAGCCAAATAAAAGGACTGTACAATTAGAAATTGAGAATACACTATCTAAGCTTCATAAGGGGAATATAATAAAGGTAGTTGCATCAGGAAGAACAGATGCAACTGTTCACGCTGTTGGACAAGTCATTCACTTTGATACATCATTAACAATTCCTGTTGATCGATGGAAGAAAGCTCTTAATTCACTATTACCAAAAGATATAGCTGTAGTTCATATTGAGAAAGTAAATGAGGCGTTTCACGCTCGATTTGATGTGCAATCGAAAGAGTATCGTTATAAGCTACTTACTTCAGCTGATCAGGATGTCTTTAAAAGGCATTATAGTTATCATTTCCCCTATCCTTTAGACCTAGATTTAATAGATGAAGCAATAATATATTTGTTAGGTGAGCATGACTTTACTAGCTTTTGCTCGGCGAAAACAGAAGTTAAGGATAAGGTTCGGACAATTTTTGAGATCGATTATTATAAAGAAGAGGATGAGCTGATCTTTCGATTTGTCGGCAATGGTTTCCTTTATAATATGGTGAGAATAATAGTTGGAACTCTTCTGGAAGTTGGGCAAAAAAAAACCATGCCTGTAGAGATAAAAAATATTTTAGCACAAAAGAACCGTGGATTTGCTGGGAAAACAGCCCCAGGTCATGGGCTTTATTTATGGAAAGTTCACTATGACAACTAATCCTGGTGTAACATCTTCTTGACATTATCTGTACAAAGTTATATCATATCCTATGGTATGTATTTTAACCCCACGATTAGCCCCGGAATTAATCGTGTTGAAATAAACCAAGTTTATTATAATTAGGAGGGAAACTAATGCGTACGACGTTTATGGCAAATGCCAATAATATAGAGCGTAAATGGTACGTTGTGGACGCTGAAGGTCAAACTTTAGGTCGTCTTGCAAGTGAAGTAGCAGCAATTTTACGTGGTAAAAACAAACCAACTTTCACACCAAATGTTGACACTGGTGATAATGTAATCATCATCAACGCTGAGAAAATTGAATTAACAGGAAAGAAATTAACAGACAAAATCTACTACCGTCACAGTCAATTCCCTGGTGGATTAAAGTCTAGAACAGCATTAGAAATGCGCACAAACTACCCTGAGAAAATGTTAGAGCTTGCTATCAAAGGTATGCTTCCAAAGAATTCTCTTGGTCGTCAAACGTTCAAAAAGCTACATGTTTATAGCGGTAGCGAACATCCACATACAGCACAACAACCTGAAGTTTACGAACTTCGCGGTTAATTAATAAGGAGGGTATTATATTGGCACAGGTACAATATTATGGCACTGGTCGTCGTAAGAGCTCTGTAGCACGTGTACGCTTAGTTCCTGGCGACGGACGCATTGTAATCAATAATCGTGATATCGCAGATTATATTCCATTTGAGGCATTAAGAGAAGTTGTTAAACAACCTCTTAATGCAACTGAAACAGTAGGTAACTATGATATTCTTGTAAGTGTTAAAGGTGGAGGCTATACTGGCCAAGCTGGAGCAATTCGTCATGGTATCTCACGTGCATTACTTTTAGTTGATCCTGAATACCGTGGAACACTAAAACGTGCAGGCCTATTAACTCGTGACGCACGTATGAAAGAACGTAAGAAGTACGGACTTAAAGGTGCACGTCGCGCGCCACAGTTCTCAAAACGTTAATTTTCGTTTATACAAAAAACCAGTCCTTTGGCTGGTTTTTTATTTGTTTAGGAATTTATAAAATTGTAAGGTTGTGTATAACTTCGTGTCTCTGTCTATCTACGTCTAGCTCCAGGCGCCATCGGACCTGAGGCCATAAGCCATTTCCTTTAAGAAGGAAAAAACCACCATCTTGAATAAACCGTCTTATGCTTGACTTGCACAGGATGTGCTGATGTCGATATTCGCCACAGGACGTGGCGGGTTTTAATCGACGCACAGATAAGCGGGCGCGCCTTGCGCTTTTCTTATTTGCTTGGATTTCGCTATAATCTATGCAAAATTACTCCTTATATTTACATTAGTTACTCAAAATTGCCATCTAAGTACACGTATATTCAGTAAGGGCAGTAAGAAACTAGTTAAAGAAGGGGGGATTACACGCTATGAATGTAATTACAACTTTTAAAGATAAACGTAGAGAAAAACAAATCACATATGAGAGAAAAATGTTACGGGAACTCTCGTTAGAGGTGTTAAAGAAAGGTGTAAATGAGCAATTTGGAAGTCTTTTTAGAAATGGCATGTTTGCACGTGCAATCGAGGATGGCTGTGTAGATATTGCCATCGAGGCGTATTTAGTAGGATCCAAATACGGTAAATTCGGCTACCATGGGGAATCCCTCGAGCAAGTTAAAAATAGATGCTATTTTGAAGAGAAGTATTTAACAGACACCTTATTTGATTTTTTGACGTATTGGGGACAAATTGGTGACAATGACTTTGTTAATGAATCATTATATTATACCTGTGAGCATTATGTTGATCAATGGTGGGTAGAGGGCTTTTATAAGAGCGAAAAAAGATATCGACTTAGACTACATTAAATTTAACATAAACTTTCTTCTTGTCCCATATAGTTAATAGAAGGGACTAGCAGGAGGGGGAAGAAGTGAAGAAAAAGTTAAAAATCGGAGGATTTATAACCGGATTTATATTATTATTTGTTTTATTTCAATATCAGTTTTTAGATAATGATTCATTAAACCCTTGGAATTTGCCGTTAACAGGGAAGATTATCGTTTTAGATCCAGGTCATGGTGGTCCAGATGGCGGTGCCGATAGTGGTGACCTGTTCGAAAAAGACATTTCATTAAAGATCACACTAAAAATCCGTGATTTCTTGCAGGAGCAAGGCGCACTAGTCATTATGACACGTGAAACGGACACAGACCTCGCAACAGAAAGTACTAGGGGCTATAGCCGGCGTAAGGTTGAGGATTTAAAAAAACGTGTAAATCTAATTAATGAATCTGATGCTGATTTATTTATAAGTATACATTTAAATGCAATACCTTCACCAAAGTGGAGTGGAGCCCAAACATTTTATTATCGCACATATAAAGAAAATGAAGACCTAGCAAAATATATTCAAGATGAGCTACGTACAAATTTAGAAAATACATCACGCAAGGCAAAAAGCATTAATAGCGTCTATCTTTTAAAAAATGCAAATAAACCGGGAGCGCTTGTCGAAGTTGGTTTCCTATCAAATGAAACTGAAAAACAATTATTAGTACAAGAGCATTACCAAGAAAAGGTGGCTGCATCCATATATAGGGGTATATTACGTTATGCTTCAAATGAAACAAATCCTCCAGACTAAGTGGAGGTTATTTTTTTGTATTATCAGAATTTATAAGTTGAGCCATTTTGTATTAAGATAAAGTATAAAATTTTGTACCTAGTATGTGTCTAGCTCCGGGTACCATAGGCTCTATCGTATAAGCCAATCCGGAAGGTTAAATAACAACCTTCCAAGCCAGCTCAGCTTACGCTTGACTTGCTCAGAGTGTGCTGATGTCGATGTTCGCAACAGGACGTCGCGGGTTTTAATCGACGGACCGATATGCGGTTACCCTGCGCTTTTCTTAGGAATTGCTCATAGCAAAAGGTATGAGCTTCATCACACTCTAGCTTTGGACTAATGTGATATACTATTGAAAACTAATTCATTTTATAGGTGGTGCATATAATGTTAACTGAACAAAGCGTAGTACAAGTACTACACAATTTAAAAGATCCATTTCTACATAAAACATTAGCAGAAACAAACGGTATTCAAGAAATAAAGATAAAAGAAGAGAAAAACCATGTGAGTGTAAAAATTGCACTAGCTAAAACAGGTACTGCTGAGCAAATGCAGTTACAAGGTGTTATTGTAGCTAAGTTGAAGGAAGCAGGGGCTGAATCAGTAGGACTACGATTTACCGATTTACCACAGGAAGAGCTAGCGAAGCATAAAAGTGATGCAGGGCAAGGCTCTAATTCATCGTTATCTCCAGGTAATGAACCTACCTTTATTGCAATCGCAAGTGGTAAGGGTGGAGTAGGAAAATCAACTGTATCTGTAAACCTAGCTGTATCATTAGCGCGATTGGGCAAGAAGGTTGGTTTGGTTGATGCAGATATTTATGGATTTAGTGTTCCGGATATGATGGGTATTACCAAACGTCCTGTAGTACGAGGAGAGAAGATTGTCCCGGTAGAGAGACTTGGCATTAAGGTTATCTCAATGGGCTTCTTTGTAGAAGATAATTCACCAGTCATTTGGCGTGGACCAATGCTTGGAAAGATGTTGAATAATTTCTTCAATGACGTTGAATGGGGCGAATTAGATTATATCCTCTTAGACCTTCCGCCAGGAACAGGGGATGTAGCACTTGATGTTCATACAATGCTTCCTTCTTGTAAAGAAATTATTGTTACAACACCACATCCTACTGCAGCATTCGTTGCTGCGAGAGCGGGTGCGATGGCCCTGCGTACAGACCACGAAATAATTGGTGTTATTGAGAATATGTCTTACTTTGAAAGTAAAGTTACCGGCGAAAAGGAATATGTATTCGGTAAGGGTGGGGGAGAGAAGCTAGCAGAGGAACTACACACAACTCTACTTGGACAGCTTCCTTTGCAGCAACCTGATTGGAACGAAGATGACTTTGCACCTTCTGTATACGATGTTGATCATCGTGTAGGAAAAGAATACTTGGATATTGCAAAAAAGATAGTAAGCTCACTATAAAATCAAAAACACCCAGTCAATGACTGGGTGTTTTTGAAAAGATAAGAAAGTGTACCTAGTTTTAGTGTCAAGCTCCGGGCGCCAGACTCTATGGCATAAGCCTGTCTAGCTCCAGCGCCTAGAAACGAGGGGAAACTTCAACTCCTCCTATAGAAGCAAAGAACGCTTCTTTCGGCGAAGTCTTCGAAGCACACGATGTGCAAGTGTCGACAATGCCACAGGACGTGGCGGGTTTTAATCGACGCTCCTATAGGCGGACGCCCTGCGCTTTTCTTAAAAGGTAAGAAAGTATAAAAGTTTGTACCTAGTTTTTAGTGTCTAGCTCCGGGCGCCCTGCGCTTTTCTTATTAACTTTCTTTTCCGCCGCCTTCTTCTTTCTTTTCGGCTTTTTCAGTTTGTATTTCTTCAGCGCCTTTAATAAGAAGTTCCTGCATCTTTGCTTTGAAAAGCGGACTTTCAAGTGTTTCGGTGATTACGGTTTGCATATGAGCTCTCATTTCTTGGCTACGAAGAACTTTATTCATTTCCTCTTCCATTTCAGGGTTTTTAAGAATTTCCATCATCATCTTTTGGTAATCGGGATCTTTCATTAGTTCTTTTATAATCTTTTCGTGTTCACTTTGCATACTCTTAGCAAAGCTTTCGACGAATTTTGGATCCTCAAAATTTTTCTGCCAAAACTCTGCTCCCTTATCTGATGTTAATGTCTCTTGAATTGATTTAGTTACAACAGCTTGATCCATTACTAATTTTTGCTGCATTTTGTCGTCAGTCAGAATTTCATCTATAGCCTTTTTTCCATCATCGGTTTTGAGTATATCTACAACCATCTTTTTTGTTTCTTCATAATCCAAGCGTTGATTTCCTTGTTCTCTAGGGGCACACCCAATAATTATTAGAAAGCAACTAAATATGAGGAGCGACATCCTTTTTTTCATATCTATAAGCTCCTTTCAAAAATCCCTTATCCTTAATATGAGATTTTACAATAAAATTATGCATTGAAACTTCGTGTATAACTGGCATTTTATTGCTTTGGTTGGTACAATCATTAAGTAAAATTTATCTTAAAGGTGGAGGATAACACTGTGAATAGTCGAAATTGGGTTCGATTGTTTATTTCTACACTCCTAGTCGGAGCGTTAAGTACTGCGATTGTCGGCTTCGCTGTGAAATGGGACGAGTATAGTGAACTTTTTGTAAGTTTTGATCTCATTGAGATACTCTCTATTTTACTATGGCTAATTGGTGTAGGATTTATTTTTAGTATAATTAGCCAAATGGGCTTTTTTGCTTATTTAACTGTACACCGTTTTGGATTAGGAATTTTTCGCAGTTTATGGAATCCAGTTCAGTTAGTGCTAATAGCATTTGTATTCTTTGATTTGGTCTATTTCCGTTATCAGGTCTTTGCAACTAAAGGAGAATCTTTAAATTCCTATATAGGTACAGCACTTTTACTATTACTTTTGTCCTTAGTTATTGCCTATTACAAAATGAAACAAACGAATAAACACGCATTTGTTCCGGCACTCTTTTTTATGTATGTAGTGACAACCATTGAGTGGTTTCCAGCGTTAAGAGTTAATGAAGAAAGCTGGTTATATCTAATGTTGCTACCACTATTAATTTGTAATGCATACCAACTCCTTATACTTCACAGGCTAAACACTGCTACAAATGCAAAAAAAGGTTGATCCTCGAGATCAGCCTTTTTTAAAAGATAAGAAAGTATAAAAGTTTGTACCTAGTTTTAGTGTCTAGCTCCGGGCTCCATCGACTCTATGGTATAAGCCAATCCGTCCGGAAGGTAAAGAACAACCTTCCAGCCGGCTTTTCTTATTCATTTAACTTCTTTGTTGTGACTACTTAATTTCTTCGCTTTTCGCATCAGCATTTGCGATGATGTCTGAGATAGATGAATTGGTATATCCTTTTTGTTTTAATGTTTTTATGATTGCAGGTAATGCCTGATTTGTTTGCTTTGCAGAATCAGATGCGTGAAGTAGTACTATGTCTCCACCCTTCAATTTAGTCGTAACGTTTTCGACGATTTTATTAACCCCGGGATTTGTCCAATCTTTTGAATCGATACTCCAATGAACAACAGTAAAGCCAAGCGAATTAGCTACTTTTAATACTCTTTTATCAAAGTTTCCTGTTGGTGGCCTAACTAGGTTAACCTTTTTCACCCCTAGAGTTTTAAAAACTTCCTGTGCTTGTAAGAGATCTTTTTTAATCTTTGTATCCTCGAGTTCAAGATAATTTTTCCATTGATAACCCATACTTCCAATTTCGTGACCATCCTCGATAATACGTTTTACGATATCAGGATGTCTCTCAGCCCATGAAGCTGATAAAAAAAATGTGGCATTTTTAATTCCTTCAGTTTTCAATTGATCAAGAATAGGCAGTGCCTTTGTATCACCCCAGCTAATATCGAAGGTAAGTGAAATTTTCTTGTCTGCCTGTTCTCCTTTATAAATTGCCTTTGGACCATCTGCGGTTGAGAACACTGGAAAAAGCAAGCCGTTTTCTATATATAAAATGCCTGCAGTGAAGAATGATGCAACCAGAATGATCATAGTTTGCTTAACCTTTTTACCATTTAAGATAAAGAAAAAATTCATAAAGCCCCCTCCTGAATACTTAACTGTCCTTGTCTACATAGTATGCTTGTCAATCTAATATATGAATGAATTGGCTTGTAGTAGATAAAAAAATCATAAAATTTATATTTATGGAAATAACTAGAATTAAATTAATGTTGAGGTGAAAATATGCTTGGATTATTGGTAAATTATAAAGAAATGAAAGAGATAGAATATGTATTGAAGCGTGAGATGGAGGAAATTCTCCATGATATTGAAGAACCAAGGATTGATCATATAGTAAAAAGAGCAATGGAAGAAAGGTATCAGATTTTATTTAACTTATTTAGAAAGATTGCATCACCAAGTGAATGCACCAAATATATTAGAGTAAAAAAAGTTAGGAGAAACGGTTCATAAATAGAAGTGAAAAGCTGTTCAGATTTTATGGACAGCTTTTCTTAGTAAGTGGAGTAGAATTATAATTACACTAACTCCATATGACAATATAAAATACATGAATAAAATTCAATTTGAAGTATTGACTTTTAAATTCTATCTTGATATAGTAATAAAAGTCGCTGTTACGTTTTTTTTAAACAGCAAAAACATTTAAAAAATGGTTGATTTAATTATAACGGCCATGTTATATTAATAAAGTCGCTTACAGGCGATATTGTAAAAAAGTTCTTTGAAAACTGAACACAACACAAACGTCAATGTTTGTTTTAAAAAACGAAGTAATGAACACCGATTAAGAACGTCACGTCCTGTGACAACATCGATGTCAGCACTTCCATGTGCTAGTTCAACTCTATTGGAGAGTTTGATCCTGGCTCAGGACGAACGCTGGCGGCGTGCCTAATACATGCAAGTCGAGCGGTTCTTAGAAAGCTTGCTTTCTAAGAATAGCGGCGGACGGGTGAGTAACACGTGGGCAACCTACCTATAAGACTGGGATAACTTCGGGAAACCGGAGCTAATACCGGATAATATAAGAGATTACATGGTCTTTTATTGAAAGATGGCTTCTTGCTATCACTTATAGATGGGCCCGCGGCGCATTAGCTAGTTGGTGAGGTAATGGCTCACCAAGGCGACGATGCGTAGCCGACCTGAGAGGGTGATCGGCCACACTGGGACTGAGACACGGCCCAGACTCCTACGGGAGGCAGCAGTAGGGAATCTTCCGCAATGGACGAAAGTCTGACG
>NZ_JARFVC010000018.1 GCF_029193815.1 Cytobacillus sp. S13-E01 | reverse complement strand
AATGAGTAATCTGATGCCCGAAATCCCGAAAAAAGTAAAAAACGGTAATCAAATGAGTAATCTGATGCCCGAAATCCCGAAAAAAGTAAAAAACGGTAATCAAAAGTGCAATCTGATGCCCGAAATCCGGGAAAAAATAAAAAACGGTAATCAAAAGTGCAATCTGATGCCCGAAATCGGGGAAAAAGTAAAAAACGGTAATCAAAAATGCAATCTGATGCCCGAAATCGGGGAAAAAATAAAAAACGGTAATCAAAAGTGCAATCTGATGCCCGAAATCCCGAAAAAAGTAAAAAACGGTAATCAAAAGTGCAATCTGATGCCCGAAATCGGGGAAAAAATAAAAAACGGTAATCAAAAGTGCAATCTGATGCCCGAAATCGGGGAAAAAATAAAAAACGGTAATCAAATGAGTAATCTGGTGCCCGAAATCCCGAAAAAAGTAAAAAAAGGTAATCAAAAGACGATTTAATCGACGTTCCTCAATACGGGCGCCCTGCGCTTTTCTTAGTAGGCCCAATTCAATAGTAAGCCCCCGCTTGTGATATAATAAATCAAGGTGAATAATGGTAACGGGAGGTTTTTTCGGTGGCTCTAACTGAACGGGAACAAAAAGTATTACAAGAAATTAAAGAATGGGAACTAAAGCTTTATCAATACGAACCTACAGACTTTGAAATGACATATCATAAATGGTTAGAAAGATCATTGGAGTTAATCCCCGAACAAGTAAGAAAAGACTTTTTTGCAAAACTGGATAATTGGTTGTTTCATCTTCATGCAGGTATTCAAGGGACACAATTGCAATTGGAAGCAAGGCAACGTATTCTTACATCAGCGCGGACATTTGCCGATGACATTGAAGACTTAAGTGATTTAAAGAATTTGTCTATTGATCAGCTTACCTATTTGGCTAATCATCAAATAGCGAAACATAAATTATATTCATTTGCCCAGGGGGGATTAACTGGAGCGGGGGGTCTGCTACTACTTGGTTCGGATATACCTACAATGACGATCATTAATTTACGTGTCGTCCAATTAATTGCTATGACATATGGCTATGAAGTGAATACACCATATGAAATGATGACTTCACTAAAAGTCTTTCATGCCGCAACCATACCAAATTCAATGCAACATAGGGGCTGGGAGGGTTTAATTGATGAATTAAATGGTAAAAATAATCATTTCTTCTTTTATGAAGGAAGTGAAGTTCTTACAGACGAATCGTGGATTGATCTTCCCTTAAAACAAATAATTAAGGCAATGTTTATTATGATGTTTAGACGAAGGTTAGTTCAAGGCGTTCCATTAGTTGGAATGGCGATTGGCGCTGGAATGAATTATCAGCTAACACGAAAAGTTACTGAATATGCAAATAAATACTATCAATTACGATATTTGAAAGAAAAGGAGGAGCTTACTCTATGAGTTCAATTGAGCATAAAAAAGAAGCTCCTACGTCAATTAATTGTAAGGTTATTACTGTAAGTGATACTAGGACTAAGGAATTAGATAAAAGTGGGAATGCGATGATTACTATTCTTAACGAAAATGGCCATAATGTAGTTGAGTATGAAATCGTTAAAGATGAACAGGCACTAATTAAAAATGCAATATTAGCTGGGTGTGAAAATCCCAAAATCGATGCTGTATTAACAAATGGCGGAACTGGTATTGCCAAACGGGACATTACAATTGAAACAGTTCAACAGATTATAGATAAAGAAATTATTGGCTTTGGTGAGCTGTTTAGGATGTTAAGCTATACAGAAGACATTGGATCTTCAGCTATATTATCGAGAGCGATTGCTGGTGTTGCATTAAATACTGCAATATTTTCAACGCCAGGCTCGACTGGTGCTGTAAAGCTTGCTATGTCAAAACTGATTATTCCTGAATTAGGGCATGTGGTGCGGGAAATTAAAAAAGATCTGTAAACAATTTCTAAAGGAAACTCAGCGAGTGGCGAGGCCAAAGGGCGGACAGAGGAGTAATTGCATTAATACGTTTAGAATTTATGGATATAAATTCTAATTAGCTAAAGTAAAAGCACCTGTATGGTGCTTTTGCTTTAGCAATATAAGCATGGATAAAATTTGTACCTAGTTTTAGTGTCTAACTCCGGACGTCACCCGTCTCTAGGGTATAAGCCGTTTTATTTATGTAGGAGAACCAGCTTCTTAAACTAATTATGCTCTTTCATCGATACATTTTGGTTCATTCTATACCAAAGCCATAAATCATTGATAATTGACGCAAGATCAGAAATTTGTGAGTTTAGTAGACAAGAACGTGGAAAGTCATCTTCATCATTAAGTTCAGCTTGCTTCCTATTGATCTCGTCTTCTAAATCAGCAATTCTATCAGGAATTCTGCCTCGTATTTTTTCCCATTGTAATAGTATTTCATGTTGCTCTTCATTACTAAATTCATCCCAGTCCTTCTCTATGTTAGGTAATGGAATACCTAATCTTTGTTCATATATAAAGACATTATTTAGCATGGTAATACCCCCAAGAGGTTAGTCTTTCTCCATTTTACAATACTATAGGTAGACAATCCATTGAAACATACTATGAATAGTATGTTTGACAGCCATTAACAGTTTAATAAAAAATTTTTATACATTTTAGTGAATAACTATTGAAAAAAGTAAAAAGTGTTGTTAAAGTATAACTATCTCATTTGAATAAATATGAATAAATATGAATTATTATTAATTGGCATATTAGGAGGTAATTATAAAATGGTAAAAGAGAAAATTGTTTTAGCGTATTCTGGGGGATTAGATACAAGTGTTGCAATAAAATGGTTACAGGAACAGGACTATGATGTTGTTGCTTGTTGTCTGGATGTTGGTGAAGGAAAAGACTTAGATTTTGTTAAGGAAAAAGCGATGCAAATCGGTGCAGTTGCTTCTTATGTAATTGATGCAAAAGAAGAGTTTGCTAATACCTTTGTTTTACCTGCTCTACAAGCACATGCAATGTATGAAGGGAAATACCCGTTAGTTTCTGCTCTTTCTAGACCGCTGATTGCAAAAAAATTGGTAGAAGTAGCAGAAGCTGAAGGTGCAGTTGCGGTCGCACATGGTTGCACAGGAAAAGGTAATGATCAGGTTCGTTTTGAAGTTTCAATCCAAGCATTAAATCCAAATTTGAAGGTTATTGCACCTGTTCGTGAGTGGCAATGGTCTCGTGAAGAAGAAATCGAGTATGCAAAAAATCATGATATCCCGATTCCGATTAATTTAGAAAGTCCGTTTTCAATTGACCAAAATCTTTGGGGAAGAAGTAATGAGTGTGGTATTCTTGAAGATCCTTGGGCTGCACCACCAGAGGAGGCATATGAATTAACAGCTCCTCTTGAAAAAACGCCTGATCAAGCCGATATTATTGAAATTGGCTTTGAGAAGGGTGTACCGACAACCATCAATGGAGTTTCTTATTCATTAGGTCTACTCATTGAAGAATTAAATTTGGTTGCCGGAAAACATGGTATTGGGAGAATCGATCATGTGGAAAATCGATTAGTAGGCATTAAATCACGTGAAGTTTATGAATGTCCAGGTGCAATTACTTTGCTTAAAGCCCATAAAGAACTTGAAGATATTACGTTAGTGAAAGAGTTAGCTCATTTTAAGCCAGTTATTTCTAGTAAACTGACAGAATTAATTTACAATGGATTATGGTATTCACCACTAAAAGACGCCTTACTTGCATTTTTACAGGAGTCACAAAAAAACGTAACAGGTGTCGTTCGAGTGAAATTGTTTAAAGGTCATGCGATTGTTGAAGGGCGTAAATCTGAATACTCGCTGTATAATGAAAAGCTCGCCACTTATACTGCAGATGACGAGTTCGATCACAAAGCTGCAGTTGGATTCATTTCATTATGGGGACTGCCAACAAAGGTTCATAGCATGGTTTCTAATAAGAAGGTGAATGTGTGAAAAAACTGTGGGGAGGGCGTTTTACAAAAAGTGCTGAACAGTGGGTCGATGAGTTTGGAGCCTCAATCTCATTTGACCAGGAGTTAGTTGAAGAAGATATTCAAGGCAGTCTAGCACATGTGACAATGTTAGGTAAATGTGGGATTTTACTTGAGGATGAAGTAGAAACAATAAAACAAGGCCTACATGTTTTACTTGAAAAAGCAAAAAAACAAGAATTAGCCTACACTGCTGCATATGAAGATATCCATTTGAATCTAGAGAAAATGCTTATAGATGAAATTGGTCCTGTCGGGGGAAAGCTCCATACTGGGAGAAGTAGAAATGATCAAGTTGCTACAGACATGCACCTGTATTTACGAAAGCATGTGCAAGAAATCATCACATTAATAAATGAACTGCAAGATGCAATAATAAAGCAGGCTGAGGTTAATGTGGAAACGATAGTGCCCGGTTATACACACTTGCAAAGAGCACAGCCAATTTCATTTGCCCACCATTTACTTGCATATTATTGGATGCTAGAGAGGGATAAAGAAAGATTTACTGAATCTTTAAAGCGGATAAATATATCACCCCTTGGAGCGGGTGCTCTTGCTGGGACCACCTTTCCTATTGACAGACATTATACTGCAGGTTTATTAGGCTTTGAAGGTATCTATGAAAATAGTATCGATGCAGTCAGCGATCGAGATTTTATAGTGGAATTTCTAAGCAATAGTTCGATGACAATGATGCACCTTTCTCGTTTATGCGAAGAGTTAATTTTATGGTCAAGTCAAGAATTTGGCTTTGTGGAAATAGATGATAGGTTTGCAACTGGAAGCAGTATTATGCCGCAAAAAAAGAATCCGGATATGGCTGAGTTGATTCGCGGAAAGACAGGTCGAGTCTATGGTAATTTGTTTGGTTTGTTAACAGTCCTAAAGGGGACACCTCTTGCCTATAACAAAGATATGCAGGAGGACAAAGAAGGAATGTTTGATACCGCCCAAACACTTACGGGTTCTTTAAAGATTTTTTCTGGAATGATTAATACACTTACAGTTAACAGTGAGGCTATGTCAAAAGCTACGAAACAAGATTTTTCAAATGCGACTGAACTTGCGGATTATTTAGCTTCAAAAGGCCTTCCTTTCAGAGATGCTCATGAAATTGTTGGGAAGTTGGTTCTACAATGTATCGAAAAAGGAATTTTTCTACTTGATTTACCGCTTGAAGATTATCAGGAGGCTTCCCACCTCTTTGGGGAAGACATTTATAAAGTATTAGATCCTTATAATGCAATTAACCGAAGAAATATTGCAGGTGGAACAGGCTTCAGTGAGATTAAAAAGGTTTTAGTGAACATTAAGAATAAGAATAAATAATAAAAAAATCGTGAAAGAAATCTTTTCACGATTTTTTTGTTGTGTTCTTATTTACTATTTTACCAAGTATAACACCCGCAATAAGAAAGAAACTAGGGTAAGTACCAAAAATATTGTGATTTTATAGGAGCTGATAGTAATGGTGAAAAAGTCTATGCCAATTCAAGGGTTGATGTATGATGAGACAGGGACGCTTGAGGTAAATGAGCAGCTTTACAGTTCGTACTATAGTGGCTTTGTAGATCAATTCAGTGAAGCGAACTCCACTTTAGAAGAAGAGAAAAACGAGGAGTTATAGTCTATCTACTGAATAGCCAGTGTGACCGATTAAGCAACTAATTTGAGACGACAAAAAAAGCACATGGTTTTTCTCACAAGGAAAATCTAATGCGTTTTTTTAAAAGGTACGAAAGTATAAAACTTTCACCTGGTTTTAGTGTCTAGCTCCGGGCGCCATCGGCTCTATGGTATAAGCCAATCCCTTCCCGAAGGCAAAAAACGCCTTCAGTCAGGGCTTGTCTTATGCTTGACTTGCACAGGATGTGCTGATGTCGATGTCGCCACAGGGCGTGGCGGGTTTTAATCGACGCGCCTTGCGCTTTTCTTATTTAACACCATTTTTATGACTAAACTCTTAACAAATTATGCAATTGAGGTATAATATCATTTAGAGGATGAATGTAAAATCTTCAACTAATCTATTTTGATAATGTCAGAATTTATATAAAATTTTGTACCTAGTATAGGTGTCTAGCTCTGGGTGAACTGCGCTTTTTTATAATAGCTGGCTAAATTTTAATAGTGTTGAAGAAGTAGATTATATCCGGTTGAATTGATTTAATTTGAAAGAGAGTGGAACTGATGGGTCGTAAGTGGAACAATATAAAAGAAAAAAAAGCGTCAAAAGATGCAAATACAAGTCGTCTTTATTCTAAGTTTGCACTTGAAATTTATGTAGCGGCGAAATCTGGTGAACCAGATCCAGAATCAAATCAGGCTTTGAAATTTGTACTTGAGCGTGCAAAAACATACAATGTGCCAAGAATGATAATTGACCGTGCTATTGAAAAAGCAAAAGGTGGTTCAGAAGAAAGCTATGACGAACTTCGTTATGAAGGCTTTGGACCAAATGGTTCTATGATTATCGTAGATGCACTTACAAATAACGTGAACCGTACAGCATCTACTGTGCGTGCTGCATTTGGTAAAAATGGTGGTAACATGGGAGTAAGTGGATCTGTAGCATATATGTTTGATGCAACGGCTGTTATTGGACTTGAAGGAAAAGAAGCCGATGAAGTGCTTGAAATATTAATGGAAGTAGATTTAGACGTTCGCGACATTATTGAAGAGGAAGAAGCTGTTATTGTATATGCAGAACCTGAACAGTTCCATGCCGTTCAAGAAGCCTTGAAAAATGCGGGGATAACTGATTTTACCGTGGCAGAGTTAACGATGCTTGCGCAAAATGACATATCTCTTCCAGCGGATGCACAGGTCCAATTTGAAAAACTAATTGATGCACTTGAAGATTTAGAAGATGTTCAACGAGTTTATCACAATGTCGATTTTGGTGAATAACACATGAAAGCAGACCCTTTTTATAACTAAAGGTCTGCTTTTTTTTATGTTATCAAGTTTATATCAAATAACTTTTGATATGTATAAAAAATCCATTTTTTTCACAAGCTATATTTTGAGGTGATTTTTTCATGAGAGGTTTATTTTTTACCTTTACTCTACTTCTAATATTATTTGGATTTAGTGCAAATGGATATGCTGTCTTACAGGATTCAACACTTTTTAAAGTTGTGGTTAAAGAGTCAGACCAGATAACAAAATGGGAATACCACTATCCTTTTAACTATGTTTTTAGTAAAGAAAAGCATGAAATGAAGGGTTTACAAGCGAAACAAGAAGTTACTAAATTATTTGAAGAATTACCAATAAGAAAAGATATTACGGCTGAAGAGTTAGCCCAAACACTTGAAGCTAAAGGTTTTTCGTCAATTGAACGAATGGATGTTTATTGGCAGGCGAAAGAAGACCAATTGTATACTTGGGTTTGGGAACGAAAATAAAAGGCTCTCATATGCAAGTGAGAGTCTTTGTAGTTGTTTAGGAAATTATAAAATTGTTAAGGTTGTGTATAACTTAGAGTCTTTGTCTATCTACGTCCAGCTCCAGGCGCCATCGGCTCTATGGTATAAGCCAATCCCTTCCCGAAGGCAAAGAACGCCTTCAGTCAGGGCTCGTCTTATGCTTTTCGCCGATAAGTGGGCGCCCTGCGCTTTTCTTATTTAATGAGTTTACTTCTATATGTTAAGAGCATCTTTTTGTGCTTTTTAGAACAAAATTAAGGATGTATTTTACTCAATATTCAACTGTTTAAATAGAGTTCATTATTTAGTATTAAAATTTTACCAATTTTGGCAGGCAATGATTTTGCAATTCTGGAAATGGTGTTATAGTAAATACAACATTTCGTAATAATGATATATATCTACGCAATGCGAATTGTATTTATTTTGTAGATTCTAGTTGGTTAAACGTCTGCTTTAAATAGTATGCTAGTCGACTTATTAATAGGAGGAATTAATTAATGCGCATAGGTGTACCCAGAGAAATAAAAAATAATGAAAATCGTGTGGCGATGACACCAGCCGGGGTTGTAAACCTTATCACTTCTGGACATGAAGTATTTATTGAAACAGATGCGGGCATGGGTTCAGGCTTTACTAATGAGGAATACTTAATTGCAGGTGCAAGGGTTGTGGATACTGCTTCTGAAGCTTGGTCTATGGATATGGTTATGAAGGTTAAAGAGCCAGTACCATCAGAATATCAATATTTTCGCGAAGGGTTAATCTTATTTACATATTTACATTTAGCACCAGAACCTGTACTAACGAAAGCTTTAATTGATCATAAAGTAGTTGGAATTGCGTATGAAACTGTTCAACTTCCAAATGGATCCCTGCCTTTATTAACGCCAATGAGTGAAGTGGCAGGGCGTATGGCTTCACAGATTGGTGCACAATTCCTAGAGAAACCAAAAGGTGGAAAAGGAGTTTTACTTGCTGGTGTACCTGGTGTTAGACGTGGTAAGGTGACTATAATTGGTGGTGGGGTTGCAGGAACAAATGCAGCGAAGATGGCAATTGGTCTTGGTGCTCAAGTAACAATCATTGATTTGAACCCGGAACGTCTACGCCAGCTTGATGATATTTTTGGTAATGATATTACAACATTAATGTCTAATCCGTTAAATATTTCTATTGCAGTCGCAGAATCAGACTTAGTGATTGGCGCTGTATTAGTCCCAGGTGCAAGAGCACCTAAACTTGTTACTGAAGAAATGATTCAAGCAATGTCACCTGGTTCAGTTGTCGTAGATATCGCAATCGACCAAGGTGGTATTTTCGAAACGACAGATCGTATTACAACACACAGTGATCCTACATATGAAAAACATGGTGTTGTTCATTATGCTGTTGCTAATATGCCAGGCGCTGTACCACGTACATCAACCATCGCTTTAACAAACGTTACAGTTCCTTATGCCATTCAAATTGCAAACAAAGGGTATAAGCTAGCTTGTTTAGATAATGAAGCCCTACTTAAAGGAATCAATACGTTAAATGGCTATGTTACCTATAAGGCGGTTGCAAGAGCACATGACTTATCCTATTCAGATGCTAAAATATTATTAAACTAAAAAAGAGATAAAGGAAACTTCCCTTTAGTGGGGGGGTTCCTTCATCCCCCACTTAAATGCACCGTCTTATGCTTGACTTGCACAGGATGTACTGATGTCGATGTTCGGCCACAGGACGTGGCGGGTTTTAATCGATGCGCCGATAGGCGGGCGCGCCTTGCGCTTTTCTTATAATTCCTCAGCACAAAGATTCCTGCAATATCCTCAATATGAGTCACATATTATAGTAGTACGAAATAATATAAAGGAGACTAGGCAGGTTGCCACCAAACTTTAGACGACAGCCTAATTGATGTTCATGGAAACTATCCGAATAAAACCTTTTGAAGGAATAAAAGGCAAAGGAGATCATAATGTGACTTCCCCAACTTTCTTTAATGGTACGAACCAATTGGTCTTTAAACCAAAACAGATCGAAATTTCCGGTAAAGAAGTAAATCAAAGATTATTCCACACTAATAAAATAATCCAACATATAACTAGTCAAACCAAATTAAATGATTCAATATTCGATTCACTTACAAAAAATAGCAATCTACTTAGTAATTTGATGTCCAATCAATCTGCCTTAAAACGGGAATTTGAAAGCTTTGTTTTTGACCAAGGAAACTATAATAAAAAGCTAACTACAGCTATCTCAGAGCACGAAAGAAAACAAGGAACAATTAATGATAAAAACACAAATCAATTGCTAGGCCTTGTTGATTATTATCATTCTTTAGTAGCAACAATAAATACACAAAAAAAAGAGCAAGAATCACTATCCGCAACACTTATCGAACAGGGTATGCAAATTGCTATTCTAGTAGAAACTTTAGAAAAACAGGAGGACTTCAACGAAAAAATTTTAGGGAATACTGCAAACTTAAAAGAATTTGCAAGGTCTTTAGAGGTCCTCTTAGAAGGACAGCAAGGAGATCAACATCATCTATCCGAACATATAGCAAAACATGCAGAAGATATTGCTTTATTAATACATTTTATGGCTGAGCAAAAGCAAGTTAATAATAAAGTATCGGATGAATTTATTGAACATAAAAGAACCAGTCAACAGTTTATTAAGGAACAAATTGAAAATATTTATCAAAAGCTTTCGAAAAAATATAGGAAGCTTAGAAGTAAAAATAAACAATTGTTAAAGGAACAAAAAGAAAAGCTTGTACCATTATTGGAATTTGTAGATAATCAGGAGAATTTCAACACACAAGCAACAAAAGAATTTGATGACCTAAAACAACTGCATAAACATCTGCATTTTATCTTGGAAAATCAAGGAAAAGAGCAACGAGAGCTAGTAGAAAGAGTGAATATCCAAAATAATCTTTATGATCAGCTTTTAGTAAATGTGCAAACTCAAGAGGAAGTGCAAAATGTATTATCAGAGAAATTCACGAAAAAGATGGAGGATGATCTAGATTTAATAGAGTTTATCGAGGAACAAAAGACATTGATGCAAGAACTACTTGAATATTTGAACCAGCAGGAAGAAAGATATGATATTCTTACAAGCTATATTCGTAATCAAGAAAACTTTAATCATAAATTGTTTGATTATATATGTGATCAATTTGATAAAAATCAACCTCCAAACACTGAACAAAGCTTTTCGAACTAACCTAAAAAGGCCCTTTTCTAATGTGAAAAAGGCCTTTTTTTTACTTGATTATTTGAAGTTCTTTTGGGTACTTTGTTAAAATTTCGACTCCATTTTCAGTAATCAACAAATCATCCTCAATTCTAACTCCGCCAACACTTGGAACATATATTCCAGGCTCAACCGTATAGGACATTCCTTGTTGAAGCTGCATAGTATTCGTAGCATTCATGGAAGGGAATTCATGCACTTCAATACCTAGTCCATGACCAATTCGATGTGTAAAATATTCACCATAACCAGCGTTAGTAATTATATCTCGAGCAATTGTATCAATCATACCAATTTCTACGCCAGGTTTACTAGATTCAACTGCAGCTAATTGGGCTTTTAAAACTGTTTCATATATTTCAGTTTGTTTTTCATTAATACTTCCAAACGCAACAGTTCGCGTGATATCAGAGCAATAGCCATCAAGTACTACACCAAGATCAAATAAGACTAAATCGCCTTTTTGAACCAGATCTAATCCAGGTTTTCCGTGAGGAGCAGTCGTTTTGGAGCCAGTTAATACCATCGTCGCAAATGACATTTGACTTATCCCTTTTTTCTTTAATTCATATTCGATTGTTGCTAGAATTTCAAGCTCTGCTTTTCCTTCTGCAATCGCATTAACCCCAGCTTCGACTCCGAAATCAGCCAACTCAGCAGCCTGCCTTAATAGGGCAATCTCTTTATCATCTTTGATCATGCGAAGTTGGTGCATTTTATCCTCTGCTGCAACAATAAAGATGTTTCCGCACATCGCCTGTAGTAATTCATATCTTTCAACATTCATATGTTCTTTTTCAACGGCCACTTTTGTCGGAGATATATTACGTTTTTTCAGAGTCTCATGAATCATATTCCATGGATTATCTGTGTCGCTATATCCAATAATTTCATATTCCCAGCCCTTGGATCGTGCTTGTGCAACTTCCATATTAGGGCATATTAAAATAGGTTCTTGATTTGGAAAAACACATAAGCCTAACAGTCTTTCATGTGGATCTGTATAAAACCCACTTAAATAAAAAACATTTGGGGTTGATGTAATAAATCCAAAAGTAATATCTTCTTGTTTTAGCCAATTTGAAAATTCTTCAATTCTATGTTTCATAGTTACCCACCTTTATTCAATAGTTTTCACTCAGTTTGTATTCCTTAGTTAAGAGTAGCAACTAGATTGAAAAATGTAAACGGACCAACCCAATGTTTATACACTTTTTTATAATAGATGAATTTATAAGTGAAAGCGTAAAATTTTGTACTTAGTTTTGTGTCTAGCTCCGGCCTCCATCGGACCTGAGGTCATAACACTATTCTTGATGGAAATAGGAAAAACTGCAGGAATTTATTATTGCAAGAACGAAATAGAATAGTTAGGTGGTATAAAAAAGATAATTGGGAGATGATATTTTGAAAGTTTCGTATCATGGACATTCTGTTGTGAAAATAATAACCAGTGAAAAATCGATTCTGATTGATCCATTTATTACTGGAAACGGTTCTACGGATTTAGACACTAATGTTCAGGTTGACGTCATTTTACTTACACATGGTCACAATGACCACGTTGGTGACACAGTTGAATTGGCAAAGAAAAATAATGCCTTGGTTATAGCACCGTTTGAGCTAGCTACTTTTTTAGGTTGGCAAGGAGTTAACGTACATCCAATGCATATAGGAGGCAAACATCAGTTTGATTTCGGGACAGTAAAGCTTACACAAGCTTTCCATGGTTCGAGCTATACCGATGAAGAAACAAAACAAATCACTTATACAGGTATGCCATCTGGTATATTGTTTTCTGCCGAGGGAAAAACAATCTTCCATGCTGGAGATACAGCCTTGTTTTCAGATATGAAGCTTATTGGTGAAATGAACTCCATCGATGTCGCTTTTTTACCAATAGGTGATAACTTTACTATGGGACCAGAAGATGCTGTAATTGCAGCTGATTGGTTACGAGCAAAAGTTGTCATTCCTGTTCACTACAATACTTTTCCTGTAATTGAACAAGATCCAAACGAATTTATAAAAAAGCTAAAAAATGGTGTCGGTTATGTTCTTAAGACCGGAGATGAAATGACCGTTTAAAATGCGGTGAGAAGTGCATCTATAATTTATGATGTACTTCTTTTTTTTACTTTTTAGCATAAAATGAAACAAGCTTATGTTGGGAGGATGAAAAATGAAAAATAGATTATTGTTATGCTTACTTATTTGTGGGGTACTTCTATATTACGCTATACCTAGATTGACAATTAGTGCTGCTGGTCCTGAAGGTATTTTCGCGTTGTCATGGATTGTTTTTGCTCTGATTGTGATTGGAGGTAATTTAGTAGGATTAATGTATTCTCCAAAGAAAAACAGGAAGCAGGTCAACCGGGTTGGTAAAATGTCACAGAACAGAAGAAGATTACGTCAATATCAATAGCAATCATTGAATATACGATCTTTCACCCTTATAATGAAGAAGATAGATAATGGAAAAATCATTATTATACTCTAAGTTCATTAAAGGGTGAAGAAGCTTGGCGACAAAGCATGAGCAAATATTAGAACATATAGACAGTTTACCTATAGGTGAAAAGATATCGGTCCGCCAAATTGCTAAAGACATGAAGGTGAGCGAGGGGACTGCTTATCGCGCTATAAAAGATGCAGAAAATAAAGGGTATGTTAGTACAATTGAACGTGTTGGCACAATTCGTATCGAAAAAAAGAAAAAAGAAAATATTGAGAAATTAACATTTGCTGAGGTTGTAAACATAGTTGATGGACAAGTATTAGGTGGACGAGCGGGATTACATAAAACACTTAATAAATTTGTCATTGGGGCTATGAAACTAGAAGCAATGATGCGCTATACAGGTGCAGGCAACCTATTAATTGTTGGTAATCGAACCAATGCACATGAGTTAGCCTTACAAGCAGGTGCAGCGGTTCTGATAACAGGTGGTTTTGACACAGATGACCACGTAAAGAAAATAGCTGATGATTTACAATTGCCGATTATTTCGAGCAGCTACGACACATTTACAGTAGCAACAATGATTAATCGTGCAATCTATGACCAATTAATAAAAAAAGAAATTGTCCTAGTTGAAGACATATTGACACCACTTGAAACTACCGTGTTCTTAAGGAGTAACGATACTGTTGATAAATGGTTTACCTTTAACAAGGAAACTGGTCATAGTCGATTCCCTGTAGTTGACCAACATATGAAGGTACTTGGAATGGTGTCGGGTAAGGATATTATTGGCCAAGATCATTCTCTACCAATTGATAAAGTAATGACAAGACAGCCGATGACCGCAAATGAAAAAACATCAGTAGCTTCTGCATCCCACATGATGGTTTGGGAAGGGATTGAAGTACTTCCAGTAGTTGATCAAAGCAATAGACTGCAGGGGATTATAAGCCGTCAGGACGTATTAAAAGCATTACAAATGGTTGGCCGACAACCACAGGTAGGTGAAACGATCGATGACATTGTTACCAATCGATTTGTTGAAATTGCAGGTGAGAAAAAAGGTGAAGAAATATATCGTTGTGAAGTATCACCTCAAATGACAAACTATCTTGGAACGATTTCTTATGGAGTATTTACAACGATTGTAACGGAGGCAGCCAATCGGGTGTTACGTGTATATAAAAAAGGTGACCTTGTTATTGAAAATATAACAATTTATTTTATTAAACCTGTTCAAATCGAAAGTATGATTGATATTAGACCAAAGGTACTTGAGGTTGGTAGAAAATTCGGTAAGGTTGATGTTGAAGTTTATAATGAAGGTGTAGTAGTTGGAAAAGCATTGATGATGGTCCAAATAATTGATCGGTAAAAAGAAAAGCGAAGAGCACCCCCCGGTAGGTGCCACCCGTCTCTATGGTTAAAAGCCGACTCCTTTAAGAAGGAAAAAACCACCTTCTTTAATAAACCGTCTTATGCTTGACTTGCACGGGATGTGCTGATGTCGATGTTCGCCACAGGACGTAGCGGGTGTTAATCGACGCACCGAAAGGCGGGCGCCTTCCCGCTTTTGTTCAAAGATAAGAAAGTATAAAAGTTTGTACCTAGTTATAGTGTCTAGCTCCGGACGCCATCGGCTCGAGGTCATAAGCCAATCCCTTCCCGAAGGCAAAAAACGCCTTCAGTCAGGGCTCGTCTTATGCTTGTCGCCGATAGGCGGGCGCCCTGCGCTTTTCTTAATCATTCAATTTGCTTTGCTTCTTGAATGGCTAACGGTAAAAGGTGCTTATAAGCACGGTAGCCTGCCCAGACACTTCCACCACCAACTAGTAAAAACACGATACCAACTATTGTTGATACTGTAGAGGTGCGTAGGAAAAACTGGTTTACCGCAAAAAATGATACAAATAGACCTAAAGCCATACTAGATTTGGCAGAAATCCATTGTTTTTCCACAGGGCGTTTTGTGCGGAAATACTTAGCTTTATAGAAAATATAAAAAGAAAATGAAATGATAATTAATATTACAAAAATAGGCATTAAACTACCTCCTTGATAAATACATGCTATTGTTTATTCTACAATACTTTCATGTAAGATTTCTACCTGCAATTTTTTGAAAGATAAGAAAGCAAAAAGGTTTGTACCTAGTTTTGGTGTCATGCTCCGGCTGCCATCGGACCTGAGGTCATAAGCATGTCAAACTTCAGCGAATAGAAACTAGGGGGGAATTCAATTCCTCCTGCACAAGCAAAGAACGCTTCTTTCGTCGTATTCTTCAAAGTACGCGATGTACAAGTAGCGACATGCCACAGGACTTGGCGGTTTTTAGTCGATGTTCCTCTGGAGCGAGAGCGCCCTCCGCCTTCCTTACCACCTTTTTGAACAGAAATTTTAATTAGCACTTTGCGATTATAGTGTTATATGTTTAAATTATAGGTAAATATTAGAAATGTCAGAAGGAGAGCAAAATGAAGGATAAAATATTAGAGACGGTTAAACAGTTTGAAACTATTATTATTCACCGCCATGTTCGTCCTGATCCTGACGCCTATGGCTCGCAATGTGGACTTGCAGAGATATTGAAAGCTTCCTTTCCTACGAAAAATGTCTATATTACTGGGAAAGATGAAGAATCGTTGCTATTCCTAAAAGAAATGGATGAGATCTCTGACGAATTATATAATGAGGCATTGGTTATTGTTTGTGATACTGCTAACCAGGAAAGAATATGTGATCAACGCTATAATCTTGGGAAAACGCTTATTAAAATCGACCACCACCCAAATGAAGATAAATATGGTGATATTTTGTGGGTTGATACAAATGCTAGTTCATCAAGTGAAATGATATTTGAATTTTACAAGTATGGCAAAGATAAAGGTCTTGTACTTAGTGTAGAGGCAGCACGCCTTATTTATGCTGGTATTGTTGGGGATACGGGTCGTTTTCTATTTCCAAGTACCAATCCTAAAACCTTTACATATGCTGGTGAATTAGTTGAATTTGGTTTTTCTTTTCCAGATTTATATGAAAATCTATACTCTACGAAACAAAATGTTGCCCATTTAAGTGGCTATGTACTTCAAAACTTTAATGTAACTTCTAATGGAGTAGCTTCAATGGTAATTACGAATGATATCCTCCAAAAGTACAATGTTGAACCAACAGCTGCTTCGCAGCTTGTAAGCATATTGGGTAACATTGATGGCATAAAAGCTTGGGTGTTTTTCGTGGAAGAAGAGGATCAGATACGGGTTCGGTTAAGATCAAAAGGTCCAATTATCAATGAGATCGCAAAAAGATACAAAGGTGGAGGCCATCCATTAGCTGCAGGTGCTTCCATTTATTCATGGGAAGAGGCTGAGAAGGTTATCGCAGATTTAGAAGAACTTTGCCTTAATTAAAGAAAAAGTCGCAATTTACGACTTTTTCTTTGTTAAGGAATTTATAAAATTGTAAGGTTGTGTATAACTTTGTGTCTCTGTCTATCTACGTCTAGCTCCAGGCACCATCGGACCTGAGGTTATAAGCCATTTCCTTTAAGAAGGAAAACCCACCTTCTTGAATAAACCGTCTTATGCTTGACTTGCACAGGATGTGCTGATGTCGATGTTCGCCACAGGACGTGGCGGGTTTTAATCGACGCTCAGGTAAGCGGGTGCGCCTTTCGCTTTTCTTATTTGGCTTGTAGGAATGAAACGACATTTTCCTAAAAAAAAGGAACTCTACTTTGGTTAAGTGCTTACAATGATTTTTAAAACAGTTGATTTGTGTGTTAGTAATTTGAGGTGAAGGAAGACTTCTTATTAACTATGGATAGAACGTGGTAACTATATTTTTTCAGGTATAAACCAAGATCCAACATCGGTTACGTCTTCGTGAACTTGTAGGTTAAGTGCTTGTATTTCCTTCTTTAACAGGTTTGCAATTTCAAAAGTTTCGGCATAGGCTGAATATCCATTTTTAATTAGGTCAAGCTTTTCCTGTACAATTGTTCTTCGATTAATGATTTTCATATCCCATCTCCCCCATATATAAAGGTTTTAACTAAGACGATAAGTCCCATACGTAGCCCCTTGCTAAAAGAGAAATCAAATTTAACATAAGAACTCGCTAGAAATTTTCTAACCATTAGTGTGATCACTCAATAAATGATCCTTTTATAGTTATTATCTATTTTATACAGAGGGGATGAAAAAGGCTAGTAATTTCTGATAATTTTAAAAAATGTTCACAAATTTAAAATTATTTTACTGATTCAATCTTTAGTGATATTTCCATCGTTGTGTCAAAGAAAATCGTGTACACTTGGAGACGGTATTTTTTATCATCTATTTCATACACTTTGTTTTCAATCGTACTACGAATAAGTTCTTTATTCTTAGAAACAGTATCAATATCTTTAGCGATTAGATGGTTGAGATCTTTTATAACCTCTGTTTGTAATTCATGCTTGGTTAGACCAGCAAGATCAATTTTTTTAGGGTCAATAAATTCTACTTTTAAATCCTGTATTTTTATTTTGCTTTTATTTTCTTCATTTAATTTATCATAATCCTCTATAAGTACATTATTATGATCTGTTAACTTTTTAATCTCAGCTTGCTGTTCTTTAAGAATATGAATTTGTTTTTCTTGTAAGACTCCGTACATATAAAGAAATACGAACCAGCTAATGAGTGCGCCTATTGTAACCCCTGCAAAAAAACGTTGCCAACCAGGTTTCTGATAGTATGGTGGTATTCTCATTATGAAACATGCTCCTGGGTAAACCATAGAATAATCATCCAACCAGTTTGGGAGCCACCCATTGCTGAGATGATTAGCAGAAGTTGTTTAAAGATATCCTTCGTTTGTCCTTCAAAAATCCCGTTCTCAAAACTAGTAAATGTATCAAATGTTCCGCCGATTGCTGCAACTAATGCCCAAATTTTAAGTTTACCAGCAAACTTGAAGATTTCAGTTAGTGGTGCCTCTCCTGCTATAAATGCTCCTATCCCACCAATTAAAGCGCCCCCTAATAGTACGCCTAGTGCAATAAAATAACTGTGTATAAATGCTGGAATAAACCCTTGATTCAAATCCACAATATCACCTTCTTTTCAGTCTTAAACAGGAGTGATTTCTCTGTCAATACGAAATATACAACATCCATTACTAATGTATATGGACAAACAGAAGCAAGTATGTTTGTCGGGTGAGAGTTATATTCCAGCCTATTGGTTACTCGTATAATTTTTGGTTTATATTTGTCAGTTATTTTCATTAGCCCTATAATTAATAAAAAGGTCGACTTCAAAAAAGATAAAGGTGGGATAGCTAGTGTCCTTTGTTCATCTACAAGTACGTAGTGCTTATAGCTTATTAAATAGTCCATCAACAATAGAGGGTCTTGTAAGGAAGGCTAAGGAGTTAGGATACAAGGCGCTTGCTCTTACCGATGAAAATGTGATGTACGGTGCCGTACCATTTTTTAAAGAGTGTAAAGAGCAAGGAATCAAGCCACTCATCGGATTGACAGTATCCGTCATTGGTAATTCGAATTCTTTTGAAGACTCTAGGCCGACAACATTTCCACTAGTATTACTAGCAACAAATAACGAAGGTTACCAAAATCTTTTGAAGATAAGTAGCATAGTACAAACGAAATCAAAAGAAGGCATGCCTAAAAAATGGATTCCCTATTATAGCAAGGGGCTTATTGCGATTTCACCTGGAATCCAAGGAGAAATTGAACAGCATTTATTACGTGAAAATGAAGAAGAAGCAGTAAAAATATTAACAGGCTTCAAAAATATTTTTGGAACGAAAGGTTTTTTTCTATCCCTACAAAACCATGGGTTAATTGAGGAAACTACATTAAATGACAAGGTTATCGCACTTGCCAAAGAATACAATATAAAGCTTGTGGTGACTAACGATGTTTATTATCTAGAAAACTCTGACTCCTTTGCTCATGAATGTCTCTTATCTATTAAAAATGGAACTAAACTTTCAGATGATGATCGTAAAACACTCCCAAGTGACCAATATTATATAAAATCACCTTCTGCAATGGTAGAGTTATTTTCGAGTACCCCAGATGCTCTTGAACAAACCATTCATATTTCAAACTACTGTAACGTAGAAATAGAATTCGGAAAAATGGCACTACCGAAGTTTCCGTTACAAGATGGAGAAAACACAGATGAATACTTAACTGCGCTCTGTATGAAAGGCTTAGAGGCAAGGTGTGGTGATTATACTTCCAATTATCAGGAGAGACTCTTTTATGAACTAGACATTATCAAAAAAATGAATTTTAGTGACTATTTTCTGATTGTTTGGGACTTTATGAGATATGCTCATTCAAACAGAATTATGACAGGACCAGGTCGAGGATCTGCGGCTGGGTCTTTGGTTGCTTTTGTATTAAGAATAACAGATGTTGATCCACTCAAGCATAATCTTCTGTTTGAACGATTTTTGAACCCAGAGCGAATTTCGATGCCGGATATTGACATCGATTTTCCTGATAATCGAAGAGATGAATTAATAAAATATGTTGCTACTAAATATGGAGAACTACATGTTGCACAAATCATTACATTTGGAACGCTAGCGGCGCGAGCGGTTCTTCGTGACATTGGCCGAGTAATGGGTATTTCTCCGAAAGAGGCAGATTATCTAGCTAAGCTAATACCTGCTAGGCCAGGGATCACTCTTAAACAAGCGTATGAGGAATCAAGCTCATTAAAAGAATATATGGAAGGTTCTACACTTGCAAAAAAAATCTATGAGACTGCAATTAAATTAGAAGGACTTCCACGTCACACGTCAACACATGCCGCAGGGGTTGTCATAAGTGAGCAACCATTAACCAATCTAATTCCAATTCAAGAAGGGCATAATGATGTCTATTTAACACAGTATCCAATGGAAGTTTTGGAGGAAATAGGATTATTAAAAATGGACTTTCTCGGGTTGCGTAATTTAACGATACTAGATAACATTATGTCACTTATTAATCGAGAAACACGAAAAAAAATTAACTTGTCATCAATTCCATTTAACGACGAAAAAACCTTTCAGCTTCTAGGTAGTGGTGACACAACTGGTATATTTCAACTAGAGTCTAGTGGAATGAGAAAGGTACTTGAAGATTTAAAACCTAATGATTTGGAAGATATCGTTGCTGTCAATGCACTATATCGTCCTGGCCCTATGGAGAATATTCCAACCTATGTAGAACGCAAGCATGGAAAAAAGCCAGTTGTATATCCTCACCCAGACCTTGAACCTGTTTTGAGTAAGACCTATGGTGTTATAATTTATCAAGAACAAATTATGCAAATTGCTTCTCAAATGGCTGGCTTCTCATTAGGTGAGGCAGACCTTTTACGAAGGGCTGTAAGTAAAAAAAAGAAGGAAGTACTTGACCAGGAACGTGAGCATTTTGTCAATGGTTGTTTAAATAAGGGGTATAGCGAGAGTATTGCAAATTCAATATACGATTTGATCGTTCGGTTTGCAAATTATGGCTTTAATCGAAGCCATGCTGTTGCATATAGTGTGATTGCATATCAACTTGCCTATTTAAAGGCAAATTATCCCCTTTCTTTTACAGCAGCTCTTCTAACAAGTGTAATAGGAAATGAGGATAAAATTTCGCAGTATATTCGAGAGGCTAAACAAAAGGGGCTGGTAATACTACCACCGTCAATTAATAAAAGTCTTTATCCATTTACTGTTGAAGAAGCTAAAATTCGCTTTAGTCTAGCTGCCATTAAGAGTGTGGGTGCTGCTGCATTAAGAGAGATTATCAATGTTCGTCAAACAAAGCGGTATACTGATTTGTTTGACTTTTGTATAAGAACCTCGATGAAGAATGTGAACAGGAAAACGTTAGAAATGTTAGTCGCTTCAGGTGCTTTTGACGAATTTGGCGAAGAAAGGTCTACACTATTTGCAAGTCTTGATTTAGCAATTGAACATGCAGATTTGGTCCGACCAAGTGAGGATGGCCAGTTTGACTTATTTATAAATGATGAATTTACCTTAAAGCCAAAATATATTAATGTTGAATCTTTTTTACCTGAAATAAGGCTGAAATTAGAAAAAGAGGCGCTGGGTTTTTATTTATCAAGTCATCCAACAACACCATATAAGCAAATTTTTGAGAAAGTATATGCGAAGTTAATTAATAATTTAATACCATCAAAATTTAATTCAGCTGTTAAAACAGGAGTGTACATTACGAATGAACGAACAATTCGTACAAAAAAAGGTGAGGTCATGGCATTTCTCACGTTAAGTGATGAATCGGGTGAGATTGAAGCTGTCGCATTTCCTGCTATCTATAAAAGGTTTTCTTTACATTTAAAAAAGGGAGCGATTCTCCTTGTAGAAGGAAACTATGACATACGTCGAGACAATCGTGGACAGTTAATCATTAAAAATGTCACACCAATAGATGAAATTCAAATTCCAAAGGTAGAAAACTCAGCACTATATTTAAAAATAGAAACAAAACATAAACAAGAGAGTACAACTATAAAGGAAGTGCAACTTATTTTAAAAAAGGACAAAGGAAATATTCCCGTACTTATCTATTATGGTGATGAACAAAAAACCTATAGGCTACAGAAAGAGTATTGGGTACTAGGTAGCGAGCAATGTTTACTAAAATTAAAAGAACTATTAGGACAAGAAAATGTTGTATTAAAAAAACATTAATCTTTACATAAAGTGTGATTATGTTATATTGTAAAGATGTTGACGTGGTCAGACCACCATTGCAAGAATTGAACATAATTGGAAAATAATTTTGCAGTAGCATAATTTTTCTATTTAAATAAGGAGTGAAACCAAAATGACCCTACGTGAAGAAGCTCTACATATGCACTTCGTTAATAAAGGGAAGTTAGAATCTAAGTCAAAAGTACCTGTTCGAAATGCAAAAGATTTGAGTTTAGCATACTCACCAGGAGTAGCTGAGCCGTGTAAAGCAATCTATGATGACAAAAATAAAGTATATGATTATACAATGAAGGGTAATATGGTTGCTGTTGTTTCTGATGGAACAGCAGTTTTGGGACTCGGAAATATTGGTCCTGAAGCAGCCCTACCAGTAATGGAAGGAAAAGCTGTACTTTTTAAAAGTTTTGCGGGTGTAGATGCCTTCCCAATATGCCTAAATACTACGGACGTAGAGAAAATAATTGAAACGGTCAAGTTATTAGAACCTACTTTTGGTGGGGTAAATCTCGAAGATATTGCCGCACCAAATTGTTTTGTGATTGAAGAACGCCTAAAAAAGGAAACCAATATACCAATTTTTCATGATGATCAACACGGTACAGCGATTGTTACAGTCGCTGGCCTAGTTAATGCTTTAAAATTGGTTGATAAAAAAATGTCTGATATTAAAGTTATCGCAAATGGTGCAGGCGCAGCAGGAATTGCGATTATTAAGCTATTATATCGTTATGGAGTACGCGATATTATTATGTGTGACTCAAAAGGAGCTATTTACGAGGGAAGACCATTTGGAATGAATTCAGTTAAAGCTGAGGTTGCTAAATATACAAACAGTGCTCAAGTTGAGGGTTCACTAGAGGATGTAATTAAGGGTGCGGATGTGTTTATCGGTGTGTCGGTCGAAGGAGCACTTACTCCTGAGATGGTTGATAGTATGAACCCTGATCCAATCATTTTTGCGATGGCAAACCCAAACCCGGAAATTATGCCTGAAGATGCAAAAGCAGCAGGTGCAAAGGTTGTTGGAACAGGTAGATCTGACTTTCCAAACCAGGTTAATAATGTTCTAGCTTTTCCAGGGATTTTTAGAGGGGCACTAGATGTGCGGGCAACACATATTAATGAGCAGATGAAAATTGCTGCAGTAGAAGCTATAGCAAGCTTGGTTTCAGATGAAGAGTTAAATGCAGACTATGTCATTCCTGGTCCATTTGATGCTCGTGTAGCTCCAGCAGTTGCAGCAGGGGTGGCGAAGGCAGCAATGGAAACAGGAGTTGCAAGAATTCAAGTAAATCCAGAAGATGTTGCCGAGAAGACAAGACGTTTAGCTATTATCGGAAAAGGTGAGTGATTGTAATAAGTGACTTCTTCAAACTCAAAGGTCTATATTGAAATTTTAAAACAAATACGTTCAATTGTTGAAGAAGATGGACTTGTTGCTGGTGATAAAATCCCTTCTGAACGCGAGCTCTCAGATCGACTTAATGTAGGCCGGTCGTCTGTTCGGGAAGCACTCCGTTCGTTGGAATTATTGGGAATTATTGAAACGAGGCGAGGCGAAGGAACCTATATAAAGAATTTTGGTGACCACCAACTCGTTCAAGTTCTAGGTACGTTCATTTTACAAGATGTTAAAGTTAAAAAAGACTTAATAGAAACAAAATATATGATTGAACGAAATTGTATAACGTTAGCTTGTGAACGAATTACATTTGAACAGATTAAAAATTTAACAAAACAAATTGAGCTAGAAACATGCACTCGTCACCACTTTTTTAGGGCGATAGCTGAAATTACTAATAATCAGCTATTTATACGAATTTGGCAGGTCATTAGTGAATATTTCAACGTTATTCAAGATGTTGATAAACCAATAAATAATAGAGTAGATTACCATAACATAGTGAGTGCGTTAGCTATCAAAGATGTAAATAAAGCATTAAATGTCTATGATCAAATTGCAATCACTGAAATTGTCGAATAGCTTGTGACATATTTCAACAAAAAGTTTGGCCGTTTTTCGTTAAAGTAATGTTAACTTAAAATAACGCTAGTCACCGTTTCTAAGTGGACTACGTCTAAAGATTGCTAATAAGTAAGGGAGGTTTCTGCTTGCTAAAGGATTTATTTGTAAAGAAAAAAAAGTATGCATCGATTCCATCTGAACAGGCAAAGCAAGATGTACCTGAGGGGATAATGACCAAATGTCCAAACTGCAAAAAGATAATGTATACAAAGGAATTGAATAAAAATTTACGAGTTTGTATGAACTGTCATTTTCATCATCAAATGACAGCTTATGATAGGCTTCAAAGTTTACTAGATGAGGATTCATTCATTGAATACGATAGTGAGATGATTTCAGAAAACCCACTTGGTTTTCCGGATTATCTTGAGAAGTTGGAAAAGGATCGCAAAAAAACAACTATCAACGAAGCTGTCGTTACAGGCAATGGCAAAATAAACGGCTTTAATGCAGTGCTAGCTATAATGGATTCAAGTTTCCGTATGGGAAGTATGGGTTCAGTCGTTGGTGAAAAAATTACAAGGGCAATAGAAAAAGCTACTGAGTTACGTGTGCCTTTTATTATTTTTACAGCTTCAGGTGGAGCTAGAATGCAAGAAGGTGTCCTAAGCCTGATGCAGATGGCAAAAACTAGTTCTGCACTCAAAATGCACAGTGAACAAGGGTTGTTAATCATTTCAGTAATGACACACCCAACAACTGGTGGTGTATCTGCAAGTTTTGCATCGTTGGGAGATTATAATTTTGCAGAGCCTGGTGCCCTTATTGGATTTGCAGGAAGAAGAATTATTGAGCAGACAATTCGTGAAGAATTACCTGCTGACTTCCAAACTGCTGAATTTTTGTTGAAGCATGGACAATTAGATGCAGTTATTCACAGAGAGAATTTAAAGGATACTCTTACGAATGTTCTAGATATACACCAGCCTGGAGGTGAATTGCAGTGGTAGGAGAATTAGAATTTGAGCGCCCGGTCATAGAGCTACGTAAAAAAATCTCAGAACTAAGAGAGTATACTAAGAATGCAGATGTTGATTTATCTGATGAGATAGAAAAATTAGAAAGTAGATTATTAAAATTAGAAAACGAGATTTATGGGAATATGAAGCCATGGGATCGGGTGCAATTTGCTCGGCATCCAGAACGTCCTACTACGCTTGACTATATAGGGCGGTTGTTCACAGATTTTTTAGAATGTCATGGTGATCGATTTTATGGTGATGATGAAGCAATTGTTAGTGGTATAGCTAAATATAGAGGGCTACCAGTGACTGTAATCGGTCATCAGCGTGGTAAAGATACGAAAGAGAATATTCGCCGTAATTTCGGAATGCCACATCCAGAAGGATATCGAAAAGCTTTACGACTTATGAAACAAGCTGAGAAATTCAATCGTCCAATTATTTGTTTTATTGATACTAAAGGAGCATATCCTGGTAAAGCAGCAGAAGAACGTGGACAAAGTGAAGCAATTGCGAAAAATTTATTTGAAATGGCTGGATTATCTGTCCCTGTTGTCTGTATTGTTATCGGGGAAGGTGGAAGTGGTGGTGCACTTGCGCTTGGGGTTGGCAATCACATCCACATGCTTGAAAACTCTACATATTCTGTTATTTCTCCTGAGGGTGCTGCAGCACTTCTATGGAAGGATGCAGGACTTGCTAAAAAAGCAGCTGAAACGATGAAAATCACTGCACCTGATTTAAAAGAACTTGGAGTAATTGATGAAATTATTCCAGAAGTAAAAGGTGGTGCTCATAAAGATGTCGAAGCACAAGCAGCCTTTATTGATGGGATTCTAAAACAGTCGATTTCAACATTATGTAAAATGGAGAAAGAGGAGTTAGTTAAGCATCGTTATGAGAAGTTTAAATCGATTGGTCAATATCAAACTGTCAACGAATATAGTAGTGTTCAGTAATAAATAGCAGAACGTGCAATCTTCCAATGGTAGGGTGCACGTTCTCTTTTTTGCGTATATGCAGGGATATAGTGTAACCGAAAATTGAACTTACATCCTGCTGTAATAGATTTAGAAGCTTTAAGAAACAATACATAAAAGAAATGAAAATTCTGCAACATAGTTTCATTGTAAATTCACATGTTTTCTATTGTTTTCAATAATTCTTCATGTTATGTTAAAAATACTGTAGGCGAATGATGAGTTCACGTATAAAAAAATGTATCGGAAATTATCGTGCAGCCAACTATACTATAGAGGTGAAAATTCAATGAAAAAAATGGGTGTATTAACAAGTGGTGGCGATTCTCCTGGTATGAATGCAGCCGTACGTGCGGTTGTACGTAAAGCCATTTATCATAACATCGAAGTATATGGAGTGTACCAAGGTTATGCTGGATTAATGTCTGGCCAAATAAAAAAGCTTGAACTTGGCTCTGTTGGTGATATAATCCATCGTGGTGGGACCATGCTCTATACAGCAAGATGCGAAGAGTTTAAGACAAATGAAGGCCAGATACAGGGGATTTCGCAGCTAAAGAAATTTGGAATTGAAGGTTTAGTTGTTATTGGTGGCGATGGTTCTTATAGAGGAGCAAAAAAGTTAACTGAACACGGTTTCCCTTGTGTAGGTGTGCCAGGAACGATTGACAATGATATACCTGGAACAGATTTCACAATTGGCTTTGATACGGCACTGAATACGGTTATCGATGCAGTCGATAAAATTCGTGATACTGCAACTTCACATGAACGTACATATATAATTGAGGTAATGGGTAGGCATGCGGGTGACCTCGCACTTTGGTCAGGATTAGCAGGAGGAGCTGAAACAATTCTCATTCCTGAGGCTGACTATGACATGAATGATGTAATTGCTCGTCTAAATAGAGGTCATGATCGTGGCAAGAAGCATAGTATTATCATTGTTGCTGAAGGTGTTGGTAGTGGTGTCGATTTTGCTAAGAAAATTAAGGATGTGACACAGTTCGAAACGAGAGTAAGTGTCCTAGGACATATTCAACGTGGTGGATCTCCTACGGCATTCGACAGAGTCTTGGCAAGCCGCCTAGGTGCAAGAGCAGTTGAGCTTCTGATTGAAGGAAAAGGGGGTCGTGCTGTCGGAATTGAAAATAACAAGCTAGTCGACCATGACATTCTGGAAATATTGGACAGACCACATACGATTGAACAAGACATGTATAAACTTTCAACAGAATTGTCAATTTAGTAAGGACATGGAATCGTTTCCATTATTGATGTAGGAGGAAATTTAGAATGAGAAAAACGAAAATAGTTTGTACGATAGGTCCTGCTAGCGAAAGTATTGACATGCTAGCAAAATTGATGGAAGTAGGCCTAAATGTTGCTCGGCTTAATTTCTCACATGGTGACTTTGAAGAACATGGAGCGAGAATTAAAAATATTCGTGAAGCAGCTGAAAAAACAGGTAATACTGTTGCTATCTTACTTGATACAAAAGGTCCGGAGATTAGGACCCATACAATGGAGGGCGGTGCGATAGAACTACAAGAAGGTTCAGAAATTATTCTTTCTATGAAAGAAGTAGTTGGTACTCCGAATAAGTTTTCAATTACATACTCAGGGTTAATAGAAGATGTTCATGTTGGATCAAAAATCTTATTAGATGATGGCTTAATTGGGTTAGAAGTTATTTCGGTTGATAAAGGTAAAGGCGAAATCACAACTAAGATATTAAATAGTGGAACTTTAAAGAATAAAAAAGGTGTAAATGTACCCGGAGTTAAAGTTAACTTACCAGGAATTACAGAAAAAGATGCAAGTGATATAAAGTTTGGTATTGAGCAAGGCGTCGATTTTATAGCTGCTTCATTTGTACGTAGGGCCCAAGACGTATTAGAAATCCGTGAACTACTAGAGAGGCACAATGCTTCCCACATAGAAATTATTCCTAAGATTGAGAATCAAGAAGGTGTAGATAATATCGATGAGATTCTAGAAGTTTCAGATGGGTTAATGGTAGCTCGTGGTGATCTCGGTGTCGAAATACCAGCTGAAGAAGTTCCATTAGTGCAAAAAGAGTTAATAAAAAAATGTAATGCACTGGGCAAGCCGGTGATAACTGCAACGCAAATGTTAGACTCGATGCAGCGTAATCCACGTCCAACCCGTGCAGAGGCAAGTGATGTTGCAAATGCAATCTTTGATGGTACTGATGCAATAATGTTATCTGGTGAAACAGCTGCGGGGTCATATCCAGTAGAGGCAGTTCAAACAATGCACAATATTGCTTCACGTGCAGAGCAGGCACTTGAGTACCGTAACATGTTATCTACACGTAGTAAACAAAGTGGGATAACAATTACTGATGCTATTGGGCAATCCGTTGCTCACACAGCTTTAAATCTAGATGTTTCAGCGATCATAACGCCTACACAAAGTGGTCACACCGCTAAAATGATTTCAAAATATCGACCAAAGGCACCGATAGTTGCAGTTACAGCAAGCCAGTCTGCATCAAGAAAACTAGCTTTAGCCTGGGGAGTTTATCCTAGAGCTGGACGTCAGGCTACCTCAACAGATGAAATGCTCGATATCGCTGTTCAGGAAGGCTTGCTATCTGGCATCATAACACCAGGGGATTTAGTTGTGATTACTGCCGGAGTACCAGTTGGTGAAACCGGCACAACTAACCTTATGAAAATTCATGTGGTTGGTGATGTAATTGTGAAGGGTCAAGGTATCGGTCGAAAAACGGCATACGGAAAGGCAGTTATTGCTAATTCGGGTGATGAAGCCAACCAAAAAATGACAAATGGTGCAATATTGGTTACTGTTGGAACAGACCGTGACATGATGAGAGCACTAGAAAAGGCTTCTGCACTAATTACAGAAGAGGGTGGCCTAACAAGTCATGCGGCTGTTGTGGGCTTAAGTCTTGGTATTCCTGTTATCGTTGGGGTAGAAAATGCGACAACTGTAATACAGGATGGTCAAGACATAACAGTTGATGCTTCTCGTGGTATTATTTATGAAGGGCATGCGAGCGTATTATAGGGATTTACAAAAGCGCAGGGCGCCCGCTTATCGGCGCGTCGATTAAAACCCGCCACGTCCTGTGGCGAACATCGACATCAGCACATCCTATGCAAGTCAAGCATAAGACGGTTTATTCAAGAAGGTGGTTTTTCCTTCTTAAAGGAAATGGCTTATGACCTCAGGTCCGATGGCGCCTGGAGCTAGACACTAAAACTGGATACAAAATTTTATGCTTTCACATATAAATTCTTTCTGATATTAGGAAAAAGAGGGGGATTCCTTCTCTTTTTTGCGTTGAGGACATATAATAAGGACAAGGAACTAATTTTCTAGTTATATATATATGAAAATTCATTTTTTTACCATAATATCCCGTTTTTTTCAGCTGTTTCTTAATGTAATAGACGGAAAATCTGTTATATCATTACATCCTGTTAGGGGGAGTAAGTTGATGCGAATATTATTTGCTTTAATTATTATTGTTCCGGCAATGGAAATTGGGCTATTGATTCTTTCAGGTAATACGCTAGGTGTATGGCCTACACTATTATTAATTATAGCAACTGGTGTGTTAGGAGCATGGTTGGCAAAAAAACAAGGTCTTGAAGTAATTCGTAAAGCCAGAGAAGATATGCATTATGGCCAAATGCCTGGATATGCAATAATAGATGGAATGTGTGTATTAGTTGGTGGAACGCTATTATTAACACCTGGATTTATCACAGATTCAATCGGATTCTTTCTTTTGTTCCCAGCAACTAGAAATACTATCAAGCCATTTATCGGTAAAATCATTCAACGTATGATTAATAACGGACAATTTACAATAATAAGAAGATAGATAGAAAAAAGCCTTAACGTATTCAGCATCACGTTAAGGCTTTTTCCTATACTGTCTTTTTATCAATAATAAAGCTCCAAATATCTTTAAATACACCGGCTGAATTTAATGTTTTAATTATCACTAGTATAACCGGACCAACAATAAGGCCTAAAAAGCCGATTAGTTTAAATCCTACAAACAATGCAATAAGTGTAGCTAAAGGATCTAACCCTATACTTGAAGATAATATTTTTGGCTCCATTACCTGTCTTTGTACAATAACAATTAAATAGAGAACACCTAGACCTATTGCGAGTTGAACATCGCCACTTAAAGCTGAATAGATAATCCATGGCACAAAGACAAGCCCTGTGCCTAAGTAAGGGAGAATATCGACTACTCCTATTAACAGTGCGATAGTAATCGCATAGTCTACACGTAGCACCAATAAACCAATTAAGACGATTACGGTTGTGATTGAGATTAATGTTGCTTGAGCTCGGATAAAGCCGAATAATGCTTTTTGTAAATCCGCGAAAACGGTTTTTCCTGAATTTCGTGCTTTAGCAGGTAATACTTTTCTTCCGATTTTTAATAAGCGTTCCCAATCCTTGCTGATAAAAAACGTTGCTAAAAGAGAGAAAATAATAACGGTAGCAGCATTTGGAAGCCAACCAAGTACATTGGGGATATTTTGTAATATAGTTTGAATAAACTGCCCAACATTAGTTGCTACAGATGTGCCTACATTTTGGATATTATCAACGATTGTTGTCTGCTGACCTGTTTCTAAGTTATTGAAAAGGTTAGTAAGTTGATTATAGAATGGTATAATTTGCGCTGTTATGATTTGTTCTATATAAACTACTAGCTTTTCAAAATGCGATGGGACTACATTTGCTAAATAATTTGCACCTGCTATGATTTCAGCTATTAGTAACGTTAAAAAACCTGCAATAAGTGCAAATACTAATATTAATGCTAAAAAGACGGCTAGTGCTCTTGGCATTTTTCCTTTTATCTGGAAAAAGTTAACTAATGGATTCATTATAAATGCTATCAAAAGTGCAATAATAAAAGGATATGTAACTGTGGAAATAAAATAAAGCGTAATAAACCCTACAATAATTAAAATAACGACTACTAAAAACCTAAGAGTACTATAAAGATGTTGTCTATTCAATCTCAGCCCTCCTGTAAAGTTATGCTTATCCTTATTCTACATGCTCATGTAAATTATGGAAAGTAGTTAGTGTATTTCCTAAACTAAAGCACAATTCGTGGAGAAAAAATCATATATATGGTACGATATAGAGGTTACACATAGGAAGGATGAAGAAGACCTTGATTAGTCAAGCCACATTGTTTCTTATAGTGTTGCTAGCGATTGGAGTCATCGGTAAGAATCAATCAATAATAATTGCAGGATCGGTATTATTATTGTTGAAGTGGATGGGATTGGATTCAAAGATATTTCCTTATTTACAAAGTAAGGGTATTCATTGGGGTGTGACCCTTATTACGATTGCTGTGCTAGTACCAATTGCGACTGGAGAAATTGGTTTCAAACAATTAACAGAAGCGATGAAATCATCTTTTGCATGGATAGCTTTAGCATCGGGAATTGCAGTAGCCATTATTGCAAAAAGTGGAATCCAGCTTTTAGCAGATGACCCCCATATTACTGCAGCACTTGTATTTGGGACAATTATTGCAGTAGCTCTATTTAATGGGGTTGCGGTAGGTCCACTAATTGGTGCAGGAATAGCATATTTTGCGATGAAGATTTATAATTTGTTCACATAATATTTTTGTGTAATAATATTTTTGGGTTTAATTTGCCTCTTGTGATTCACAAAAATCTGATAATTGTTTATAATAATAGAGTAAGATTGCATCCTTCCTACATACAGTTTTTTTATATGCAATTTTTCATTATTTTAAAAGTTACTTGCAATAATAGAAATAAGTGACTGGTAACTTAGAGCCGCTTGAAATGTAAGCATTTTCTTTCCAATAAAGGTCAAAATGGTTTTATAATGTTGCATTTTTGAGCAACCGCTCACCAAATTAGATTCAGGTAGAATAATGGGTAATGGGGAATTTTTTAAAAAAGGAGAGGGTTTTATGACAGCAACACGCGGTCTAGAAGGAATTGTAGCAACTACATCATCTATCAGCTCTATTATTGATGATACACTAACATATGTTGGGTATAACATTGATGACCTTGCTGACAATGCTAGTTTTGAAGAAGTTATTTATTTATTATGGCATCGTAAATTACCAACTCAATCAGAGCTTGCGGAATTAAAGCAGCAATTGGCTGAAAATGCAAGTTTACCACAAGAAGTGTTAAATCATTTTAAAACATACCCTATCGACAAAGTACACCCAATGGCAGCTTTACGTTCAGCTGTATCCTTATTAGGATTATATGATGAAGAAGCAGATAATATGGATAAAGCATCAAACTACAAGAAAGCTATTCGTTTACAGGCGAAGATGCCAGCTCTTGTAACAGCGTTTTCACGTGTTAGAAAAGGCTTAGAGCCAGTAGCACCACGAACTGATATAGGTTTTGCGGCAAATTTCTTATACATGCTTACAGGCCAAGAGCCAAGTGAAATCGCGATTGAAGCATTAGATAAAGCTCTAGTATTGCATGCTGACCATGAGTTAAATGCATCTACATTTACTGCACGTGTTTGTGTAGCAACATTATCGGATGTTTATTCTGGTGTTACAGCAGCAATTGGCGCACTAAAAGGACCTCTTCATGGTGGAGCGAATGAAGCCGTTATGAAGATGTTATCTGAAATTGGCGAAGTTGAGAATGTAGAGCCATATATAAGTTCAAAACTAGCCAATAAAGAAAAAATAATGGGCTTTGGCCACCGTGTGTACGAAAAAGGTGACCCACGTGCAAAACACTTGAAAGAAATGTCTCAAAAATTAACTACCATTACTGGGGAACCGAAGTGGTATGAAATGTCTACTAAAATTGAAGAGATAGTAACTAGTGCAAAACCACTACCTCCAAACGTAGATTTTTATTCTGCATCTGTATACCACAGTTTAGGTATTGACCATGATTTATTTACACCGATCTTTGCGGTAAGCCGTGTATCTGGTTGGTTAGCTCACATTTTAGAACAATATGAAAACAACCGTTTAATTCGTCCACGTGCTGACTATACTGGTCCTGGTATGCAGACTTTCGTACCAATTGACCAAAGAGCATAACCCTAGTAACTAGATTCTGTTAACGGTTTACAGTTATGAGATAGTATAATTAAATAGTAGTCAAGTGCAGAACAGGTTGATCATTGTCCTGCACTTAATCTAGCTGGTATTATATAACCGGCAAAAACATAGAACTTATTGGAGGTTTTTCTAGTGACTCAAGGAGAAAAAATTACAGTTACAAATGGTGTATTAAACGTTCCTAATAATCCTGTTATTCCTTTTATTGAAGGTGACGGAATTGGACCAGATATTTGGGCATCTGCTTCTCGTGTTTTAGAAGCAGCGGTTAAAAAAGCATACAATGGTGAGAAATCAATTGTATGGAAAGAAGTGTTAGCTGGAGAGAAAGCATTTAACCAAACAGGTGAATGGCTACCAGAAGAAACATTAGATGCAATTCGTGAATACATAATTGCGATAAAAGGTCCTCTAACAACTCCTGTTGGTGGAGGGATACGTTCATTAAACGTTGCATTACGTCAAGAATTAGATTTATTTACGTGCTTACGACCTGTTCGTTATTTTACTGGAGTACCATCTCCAATTAAGCGTCCAGAAGATACTGATATGGTAATTTTCCGTGAAAATACAGAGGATATCTATGCGGGCATCGAATACGCAAAGGGATCTGAAGAAGTTCAAAAACTTATTAATTTCCTTCAAAATGAAATGGGTGTAAATAAAATTCGTTTCCCAGAAACTTCTGGTATTGGAATTAAACCTGTATCTGAAGAAGGTACTAAGCGTTTAGTTCGTGCTGCGATAAATTATGCAATTGAACAAGGCCGTAAATCAGTAACACTAGTACACAAAGGTAACATTATGAAATATACTGAGGGTGCTTTTAAAAACTGGGGTTATGAACTAGCTGAAAAAGAATTCGGTGATAAAGTATTTACATGGGCTGAATACGATCGTATTGTCGAAACAGAAGGTAAAGAAACTGCAAACAAAGCTCAAGCTGACGCTGAAGCAGCTGGCAAAATTATCGTAAAAGATTCTATTGCAGATATCTTCTTACAACAAATTCTAACACGTCCTCGTGAATTTGATGTAGTTGCTACAATGAACTTAAATGGAGATTATATTTCTGATGCTCTAGCAGCACAAGTTGGTGGAATTGGTATCGCCCCAGGTGCAAACATCAACTATGAAACAGGACACGCTATTTTTGAAGCCACCCATGGCACAGCTCCTAAATACGCTGGACTTGATAAAGTAAATCCATCTTCAGTTTTATTGTCAGGTGTACTATTACTTGAACATCTTGGATGGAATGAAGCAGCAAATCTTGTTGTTAAATCTGTTGAGAAAACAATCGCTTCAAAAGTCGTAACATATGACTTTGCACGTCTAATGGAAGGTGCAACCGAAGTTAAATGTTCTGAATTTGGAGACGAATTAATTAAGAATATGGCTTAAATTAACATGAAGCTTCCCTGATCTTTTTCGGGGTAGCTTCACTACATAATTAAACTACAATTATTTTAATAAATGGGTCTATAGGAGGCTGTCGTTATGAGTCAATTCAAGCGTAAAAAGATTTCAGTAATCGGTGGCGGTTTTACAGGTGCAACTACAGCATTTTTACTAGCTCAAAAAGAACTTGGTGATGTTGTATTGGTTGATATTCCACAAATGGAAAATCCTACAAAAGGGAAAGCGCTTGATATGTTAGAGGCTAGCCCTGTCCAAGGTTTCGATGCTAATATTACTGGCACATCTGATTATGCAGATACTGCGGATTCCGATGTTGTTGTAATTACAGCAGGTATCGCACGTAAACCAGGAATGAGCCGTGATGATTTAGTACAAACAAACCAAAAAATTATGAAAAGTGTAACACAAGAAATTGTTAAACATTCTCCTAATTGCTACATCGTTGTTCTTACGAACCCAGTAGATGCAATGACTTATACTGTATTTCAAACGTCTGGATTCCCGAAAAATCGTGTAATCGGGCAATCTGGAGTTCTTGATACAGCAAGATTCCGTACATTTGTTGCACAAGAATTAAATCTTTCTATTAAAGACGTAACTGGATTTGTATTAGGAGGCCACGGTGATGACATGGTCCCACTTGTGCGATATTCTTACGCTGGCGGTATTCCATTAGAAACACTTATTCCAAAGGATCGTTTAGATGCAATTGTAGAGCGTACACGTAAAGGTGGAGGAGAGATTGTAAACCTTCTTGGAAATGGAAGTGCTTATTATGCTCCAGCTGCATCATTAGTTGAAATGGTTGAGGCAATTATTAAAGACCAACGTCGTGTTCTACCTTCAATTGCGTACCTTGAAGGTGAATATGGTTATGATGGAATTTACTTAGGAGTCCCAACCATTTTAGGTGGAAATGGAATTGAAAAAATTATCGAGTTAGAGCTAACTGATGAAGAAAAGGTTCAACTTGATCAATCTGCTGAGGCAGTAAAAAGTGTTATGCAGGTTCTCGTATAGATTAACGTACAAAAAAAGTTCGGGGCAAACCCCCGAATTTTTAGTAAGATAAGAAAGTATAAAAGTTTGTTCATAGTTTTAGTGTCTAGCACCGGGCGCCATCGGACCTGAGGTCATAAGCCAATCCGTCCGGAAGGTTAAAGAACTACCTTCCAGCCGGCTTGTCTTATGCTTGTCGCCGATAGGCGAGCGCCCTGCGCTTTTCTTATCTAAAAATGTAAACGTTTTCAAATGTAGCGGAGGTGTTCATTACATGTTACTAGGAAAAAAGCGGAAACTTGGTAGAAGTATCGAAGAAATGACAACCGGTGAAAAGCTTAGTTTAACGGAAAAAATTGAAGACAAAGATTTGCTATTATATTTAGGATTAACGAATGATGCAAATCCTTTATACATTCAACATGATTATGCTTCACAAACTCCTTTTAAAAAGCCAATTGTGCCAAGTGTTATGTTAACGGGGATAATTACATCTGCAATTTCGAAATATTTGCCAGGTCCTGGTAGCCACATTTTGTCACAAAGTATTGATTTTGCTAAGCCTGTATATCATTATGGAACCGTTCAATTCCTATTTGAAATAATTAGTGTAGATCGTGAAAAGCATACAATAGAGATATCTGTAAAAGCAACTAATGAACAAAATGAGAATGTGATTGAGGGAAAGTTAACTGTTTGCCCACCACACAGGTTACAACCAATGGATGGGAATGCTTTAGAAAACTTTTGATATCATGTAAGTACCAAGAGTGGGAAACTCCTATTCTTTAGCTAATTTAGAATTTATATCCATAAATTCTAAAACGCATAAGGGCAACTACGCCTCTGTCTTCGCCCTTCTTGCTCGCCACTCGGCGAGTTTTCTTTATTGTTAGGAATTTAGAGTATTTTAAAGTTGTCTATTAAATTTAGTCTATGTCCACTTCGTCTAGCTAAAGAGCCTTAGGTGTTAGTTGACTTCCCTCTCATGCTTACGACGAAGGGACAGGATGAGTAGGTTGAGAGAATAATGTGTTGGTATGATCCGACAATTATGTATATAATTAAAGTGAAATATAATAACTGGATGAAGGGGTTTTACTATATTTTGTTGGAGGAATTTATGAGTATAAAAGTGTTAGTAGTGGATGACGAACAATCAATTTTAACATTACTTCAGTACATTCTAGAGCAAGCAGGATTTGAGGTTATTACTGCTATGGATGGTGAAGCCGGGTTCAATGCCGCAATGAGTGAGCAGCCTGATATTATGGTTTTGGACTTAATGTTGCCAAAAATGGATGGAATTGAAGTATGTAAGAAGCTACGCCAACATAAAATTTCGACCCCAATTTTAATGTTAACAGCAAAAGATGATGAATTTGATAAAGTACTAGGATTAGAACTTGGTGCTGATGATTATATGACAAAGCCTTTTAGTCCCAGAGAGGTTGTGGCTAGAGTCAAAGCCATTTTACGTAGAACTAATTTACAAGTAGAAAAAGTGAGCGAGGATGATTCTGAACAAATTGTAATAGGGCATATAAAAATATTGCCTGATCGTTACGAAGCATATTCTAGTGATGAGAGATTGGAATTAACACCAAAAGAGTTTGAACTACTTCTTTATTTGGCTAGAAATAAAGGCAGAGTTTTAACAAGAGATCTGTTATTGAGTGCTGTGTGGAATTATGATTTTGCTGGGGATACAAGAATAGTTGATGTACATATTAGTCACCTGCGAGAGAAGATGGAGAATAATTCTAAGAAACCTGTGTATATCAAGACGATTAGAGGTTTGGGTTACAAATTAGAGGAGCGAAAAGTGAATGAATAGGTTTCGTTCACGCCTTCTTTTTGCACTTATTACATTAATAATAATCGTATTAGTAGGCTTAGGACTATTACTTGGTCAAATGTTTAAAAGCTTTTATTTAAATACTTTCAATCAGAGAATGGAGAAAGAAGCTAACTTAGTCGCAATTTATGTAACAGAAGGTGAACAATCAAGGATTTCTATTCCCGATAGGATGAAAAGAATAAAAGAGGCATTGCAATCTCGTATAACGATAATAGATCGTGAGGGAGCTATACTTTATGATACAGATGGAAGTAATAATGAAAGTGATGCTATTCATGAAATACAAATTAAAAACATTGTAAAAAACTATTTAAATGATGCAAAAGACTTTCATCTAATTGAAGCTGAATATGATATGTATTATTATGGAGTTCCACTCATAAAAGGCGAAACAATTGATGGCTATGTTGTATTAAGTTCCCCAGTTGATTCTTTAAGGAAGGTAAACGGACAAATTTGGGTATTGCTCATTAGTAGTCTAGGAGTTGCCTTTATTGTTATACTACTGCTTGGTATTAGAATCACTTCCCAGTATACAAAGCCAATTGAAGCTGCTACAAAAGTAGCAATTGAATTAGCGAAAGGGAATTATAAGGCGAGAACCTATGAAGCACATGCTGACGAAACGAGTGCACTCAGTCAATCAATTAACATTCTGGCAAGAAACCTCCAAGACATGACAAAGGCTCATGAAATGCAGCAGGACAGACTTCGCACGTTAATTGAAAATATGGGTAGTGGACTAATCCTAATTGATAGCAGAGGCTATATTAATCTCATAAATATTGCTTACAAGGAACTATTTGATATTGATCCAACTGATTATTTATATCGTATCTATTATGAGGCTATACCACACAAATCAATAAATTCGATAGTCGAAGAGGTATTCCTGACAGAGGAAAAAGTCCGAAGGCAATTGGTACTTTCGCTAAATATTGAACGACGCCATTTTGAGGTATATGGAGCGCCGATCATAGGGACGAATGATGAATGGAAAGGTGTTGTCCTTGTTTTTCATGATATTACTGAACTAAAAAGGCTGGAGCAAATGAGAAAAGACTTTGTAGCAAATGTATCCCATGAGCTTAAAACACCGATAACTTCAATTAAAGGTTTTTCAGAAACATTATTAGATGGGGCAATGAAAGATGAACAAACATTAGAAAATTTCCTTTCAATTATACTTAAGGAAAGTGATCGTTTACAGAGTCTCATTCAAGATTTATTAGATTTATCAAAAACGGAACAGCAAGGCTTTCAATTAAATATTCAAAAGGTAAATGTAATTGAAACAATACAAGAAGCAATTTTTATGCTTAAAGGTAAGGCAGATGATAAACAAATAACATTACGTTTTGATAGTCAAAATGAATCAGTGTCTATTCCTGGTGACTTATATCGAATAAAGCAGGTCTTTATCAACTTAATTAACAATGGGATTGCCTACACTCCCATTGAAGGTCAGGTGCTAATAGAAGTAATTGATCTGGAAAACTCTGTGGAAATTTCGGTATCAGACACTGGTATTGGAATAAGTGAGGACGAAATCACACGAATATTTGAGCGGTTTTATCGTATTGATAAAGCAAGGAGTAGAAATTCTGGTGGAACTGGGTTAGGTTTAGCGATTGTTAAACATTTAATAGAAGCACATCAGGGTACTATCACAGTTAAAAGTGAACTTGGTAAGGGGACAACATTTATCGTTAAGCTAAAAAAATAAATTGCTTAACTAAGGTGTTTACAATTTGTTTACAAAAGAGTTAATTTTCCTTAATAATCAAATTGTATAATAATAGATGAAGACCCCTTCATCCAAGGAACAATTTACTCATTAAAAATAACTCACAGTTTGTGGGTTGTTTTTAATGAGTAAATAATTTAAAGTTAAAGTTTTTGTAACTTTTCATGTTATCATTCGTATATAGATTTAGAGAATAATAAAGAGGGGGATAACAACATGATAAGCCTGAAACGCATATATTCAATAGCTGGATTATCAGTCGTAGTTTTACTACTAGGTGTTACTGCATTGACTTCTTGGTATACTGTTGACGAATCCGAGCAAGCGGTTATTTTAACATTTGGTAAAGTTAATGAGGGGATAAGTGAACCAGGACTACATTTTAAGATGCCTTGGCCTATTCAAGATGTTGAAAAGTTATCTAAAGAAACCTTTAGTTTACAGTTTGGATATGAACAAAAAGACGGTCAAGTAGTTGAGTTTCCAGATGAGACAAAAATGATCACTGGTGATGAGAATATCGTATTGGCAGACTTAGTAGTTCAATGGAAGATTACTGACCCAGGCAGTTTTTTATATAATTCAGAGGATCCAGAACTAATACTTTATAACGGAACATCTGCAGCACTAAGAAGTATTATTGGTAGTACAAAAATTGATGATGCATTAACCTCAGGAAAAGCACAGATTGAGGCTGAAGTACGAGATCTCTTAATCCAGTTAATAGATAGATATGATATTGGAATCTCAATTACTGCAGTAAAACTACAGGATGTTGAGCTTCCAAATGAAGATGTTAGAAAAGCATTCACAAATGTTACAGACGCACGTGAAACAATGAATACGAAAATTAATGAAGCGAATAAATATAGAAATAAACGAACGCAAGAAGCAGAAGGTGAAAAGGATGCACTTATTTCGAGGGCACAAGGTGATAAAGCAGCCCGAATCGAAATAGCACGTGGTGATGTTGCGAAATTTAACGCTTTATACCAAGAGTATAAAAATTCACCGGAAATTACAAGACAACGTTTGGTTTTAGAAACATTAGATCAAGTATTACCAGGAACTGAAATTTATATTATGAAAGATGAAGGTAATACAATGAAATATTTACCTCTTAGACCTCTTGATCAGAAACAAACACCTCCGGTTACGCAGGAAGGGAGTGGAAATTAATGACTGATGAAAATGTAATTGACATGAATGATAGAAAACAAAATGATTGGAAGAAATACACAAAGGGCGGTATATTTTTAGTTATCATTTTAGCGCTACTTGTTACTTTACTAATGAATTTATTTATTGTTAAAGAGGGCGAGTATAAAGTTGTTCGTCAATTTGGTGAAGTTGTTAGAATCGTTTCTGAACCGGGTCTTACTTATAAAATTCCATTTATTCAATCTGTAACAACATTGCCGAAATTTCAAATGGTATATGATGTAGAAGAAGCAGAAATAAACACGAAAGATAAGAAAAGAATAATAATTGACAATTATGCTGTTTGGCGTGTCGAGGATCCGAAAAAAATGATTGCCAATACCCGTACTGTTGAAAATGCTGAAGCAAAGCTAGAGGAATTCGTTTATTCAGCTCTTCGTGCAGAATTAGGTCAGTTGAACTATGATGAAATAATTAACGATGAAAAGTCTTCAAGGGGTAGTTTGAATGACCGTGTGACACAAAAGGTTAATGAGTTAATAAGTGCTGATAATTACGGAATATCTGTTACAGATATTCGTATGAAGCGAACGGATTTACCAGAAGAAAATGAGCAATCAGTGTTCACACGTATGATCTCTGAACGTGAATCAAAGGCTCAAGAGTATTTGTCAATGGGAGACGCTGAAAAAAATAGAATTATAGCAAACACAGACAGAGAAGTAAAAGAATTACTTGCTAAAGCCCAAGCGGATGCGGAAATTATTCGTGGTGAAGGTGAGGGAGAAGCTGCCAGGGTCTACAATAATACCTTTGCTCAAGATGGTGAATTTTATAGTTTATACCGTACCTTAGAATCTTACAAGCGTACGATTGATGGGGAAACTGTAATTATATTACCTGCTGATTCACCATATGCAAGAATGTTAATGGGCTATACTGAATAACAAATAAATAATCTAGTATCAGCCTAACTGCACTATTTTCCTTTCTGTTCTATCTCATGATAAAATAGAAAATAGGAAAATAGTGCTTTTACTTTTTGTAAATGCAGAAATGGGAGGGGTTTAGATGACTAAAAAGATAGTATTAATAGATGGAAATAGTATTGCTTACCGAGCGTTTTTTGCATTGCCTTTGTTAAGTAATGATAAAGGTGTACATACAAATGCAATTTACGGTTTTACGATGATGCTGATGAGGATTTTAGAGGATGAAAAGCCAACGCATATCCTTGTAGCATTTGACGCAGGGAAAACGACTTTTAGACATAAAACATTTAGCGAATATAAAGGTGGACGTCAGAAAACACCACCGGAGCTATCGGAACAATTTCCGTTTTTAAGAGAGTTATTAGATGCTTACAATATTCCAAGGTATGAGTTAGTGAATTATGAAGCTGATGATATTATTGGAACATTATCAACGCAAGCCGATAAAAAGGGTTATACAGTAAAGGTTATTTCTGGTGACAAAGATTTAACTCAATTAGCATCAGAAGCGGTAACAGTTGATATTACAAAAAAAGGTATTACAGAAGTTGATTCCTATACTCCAGATTTTATAATGGAGAAATACGGAATTAGTCCTGAACAAATTATTGATATGAAAGGGTTAATGGGGGACAACTCCGATAATATTCCAGGTGTACCAGGAGTTGGAGAGAAGACTGCTCTAAAACTACTTAAAGAGTTTAGGACATTAGAAAATTTATTTGAGTCTATCGACCAGGTTAGTGGAAATAAACTAAAAGAAAAGTTGGAGGAAAACAAAGAGCAAGCGATTATAAGTAAAGAATTGGCTACGATTTTCAGAGAAGCTCCAATTGAGATTACGTTAGAAAAAATGATATATGAGGGTTATGATGCAAAGAAACTAACGGGCATCTTTAAAGAACTAGGCTTTAATTCATTATTAGACAAGCTAGGGGAATCTGCCCAAGATGAAGAAATTCCTTTAGAGGATATTAGTTTTACTATTGTCTACGAGGTTACTGAGGAAATACTTGCTAAGGATTCAACATTAATTGTCGAAATGCTTGAAGATAATTATCACCAAGCAGATATTCTCGGTTTTGCGATCGTAAATGAGCAGGACAATTTCTTTATTCCAACAGACATTGCATTGCAATCTGATCTATTTAAAAAATGGGCTGAGGATGAAAATTATAAAAAGACTGTTTTTGATGCTAAGCGGGCGATCGTTGGATTAAGTTGGAAAGGGATACACTTAGTGGGAGTTGACTTTGACTGCTTGATTGCAGCTTATGTACTAGATCCATCTGACGGAACGGTTGATATTGCTTCAATTGCAAAGGCAAAGGGCTATACAAATATTCAACCAGATGAAGCAGTTTACGGAAAGGGTGCGAAACAATCTATACCGAGCCAAGAGATTTTGGCTGAACATCTCATAAGAGAAGCTGTCGCATTACATAATCTTAAAGAAGCTTTTGAAGTAGATTTAAAACAAAACGAACAATATGAGTTATTTACAGAGCTAGAGATGCCATTATCACTCATTCTCGCTGAAATGGAAGCCGTTGGGATAAAAGTTGATGTTAAACGTTTAAAAGCAATGGGCATTGAATTAAAAGAGAAACTAAACTCACTAGAACAAAAGATTCATGAAGGTGCTGGTGAAAAATTCAACATTAATTCGCCAAAACAACTTGGTGTAATACTATTTGAAAAATTAAACTTACCTCCTGTCAAAAAGACGAAAACAGGATATTCGACGTCTGCTGAGGTTTTAGAAAAACTAGCTGATAAGCATGAGATCATACAGCATATATTACATTATCGCCAACTTGGTAAGCTTCAATCTACCTATATAGAAGGCCTTTTAAAAGTCGTGCATGAAGATACGTGTAGAATACATACTCGTTTTAACCAAGCTTTAACTCAAACGGGGCGTTTGAGTTCAATAGATCCAAACCTACAAAATATTCCGATTCGACTTGATGAAGGAAGAAAGATAAGACAAACATTTATACCGACAGAGGATGATTGGGTTATTTTTGCAGCTGACTATTCACAAATTGAGCTTAGGGTACTTGCGCATATTGCCAATGATGAAAACTTGATTCATGCATTCAATAATGATTTAGATATACACACGAAAACAGCGATGGACGTTTTTCATGTTGCCGAAAACGAAGTAACCTCTAACATGAGACGCCAAGCAAAAGCTGTGAACTTCGGTATTGTTTATGGAATTAGTGACTACGGGTTATCGCAAAGTCTTGGGATTACGAGAAAGGAAGCAGGACAATTTATAGAGCGATATTTAGAGAGTTTCCCTGGTGTTAAGGAGTATATGGATGAAATTATTCAGGATGCCAAGCAAAAAGGATATGTATCAACATTGTTACAGCGTCGCAGGTATATTCCAGAGATAACAAGTCGTAACTTCAATATCCGTAGCTTTGCAGAAAGAACAGCAATGAATACACCAATCCAGGGAAGTGCTGCAGATATCATAAAAAAAGCAATGATTGATATGGCTACCAGATTGAAAAAGGAAAAACTCCAAACTAAACTTTTACTACAGGTACATGATGAACTGATATTTGAGGCGCCTAAAAATGAAATTGAAATTTTAGAAAAACTTGTTCCTGAGGTTATGGAACATGCGGTTACACTTAATGTGCCGTTAAAGGTTGATTACTCATTTGGAGCGACTTGGTATGATGCGAAATAATCTCCTAGAAAATGTTAGCTTATTTAACCTTTATGCTGACCCTCACTTTATGATACGTAAAAGTTAAGGTCTTATTAAAAGAAGGGGATGAAAAGCCAAATGCCAGAACTACCAGAGGTTGAAACAGTAAAACGCACCCTTGCACAATTAGTAATTGGTAAGACAATACGAGAAGTTACAGTTCTTTGGCCGAAAATCGTAAAAAAACCTGATAATGTAGAACAATTTATTGATGCACTAAAAGGGCAAAAAATAAACGGGATTGAAAGAAGAGGAAAATTTTTAAAACTAATGTTAGATGACTATGTCCTTGTTTCCCATTTAAGAATGGAAGGTAGGTACGGTTTGTATGAAGAATCCGAGCCATATGATAAACATACTCATGTGTTGTTTTCTTTTACTGATGGAACTGAACTTAGATATCGGGACGTAAGAAAGTTTGGAACAATGCACCTTTTTACAACTGGATTAGAAGAAAGTGAGTTACCACTTTCCCAACTTGGACCTGAACCGTTTTCAGATCACTTTACTGAGAAGACATTAAGGAACAACTTAATGAAAACAAATCGTAAAATAAAGGTTGCTTTACTGGATCAAAAAATTGTTGTGGGGCTCGGCAATATTTATGTAGACGAAGCTCTTTTTAGATCGGGAATTCATCCTGAAAGAGAAGCTAACACCTTAAAGCCAAAAGAAATAAAGAGGCTTTATGAGGAAATCGTTAATACATTACAGGAGGCTGTAAATAAAGGGGGTAGTACTATTAGATCGTATGTTAATACGCAGGGGGAAATGGGGATGTTCCAACTTGAATTGTTTGTTTATGGGAGGAAAGGTGAGCCTTGTAAGTCATGTGGAACAGCACTTGAAAAAATCGTGGTAGGTGGGAGAGGAACACACTTTTGTCCCCACTGTCAAAAAAAGAAGTAATTGTTAAGTCTGAACGAATGTTAAGAGGCTAGGCAGGCATCCTGCACATTTTTTAAATTTTTGTACCTAGTTTAGATGTCTAGCTCCGGGCGCGCCTTTCGCTTTTCTTGTTATCACACAGGATAGGCTTCTTCCATATACTATCGTAGCGATTGATAGGGAGGAGCTTCCTGAATGGTTCAATATTTGTCTTTAGTTCTTTTAGCATTTGCTGTTAGCTTGGATAGTTTTAGTGTGGGTTTCACATATGGACTGCGTAAAATGCAAATTCCGTTTAAATCAATTATAATTATTGCTAGTTGTTCGGCTCTTACATTACTACTGGCAATGGGGGTTGGTAACACAATTGCGACGGTTATATCACCAGATGCTGCGGATAAAATCGGTGGATTGGTTTTAGTGTTAATTGGTGCATGGGTTTTATTACAATTTTTTCGTCCATCAAAACAGTCATCAGAACAAAATGAAGAAAAGATCTTGATCAACTTTGAAATTAAATCTTTAGGTGTAGTAATCAATATTTTGCGCAAACCATTGGTAGCTGACTTTGATAAATCCGGGACAATTACAGGGATTGAGGCATTCATGTTAGGTCTAGCACTCTCCTTAGACGCATTTGGCGCAGGAGTCGGTGCGGCATTATTGGGTTATTCACCATGGTTAATGGCTCTTTTTGTAGCTTTAATGAGTTCACTATTTGTAACATTGGGAATTAAAAGTGGTCGTTTATTTTCCGAACTCAAATGGGTACAAAAGTTTTCATTTATCCCTGGTATCTTATTAATTGTAATTGGCGTTTGGAAATTTTAGTAAAAAAATTATACAAGATTCCCTAAAAAGGAGACGAATCATAAGTGGCATTAGTTATTGGACTAACGGGTGGTATTGCAAGTGGAAAAAGTACAGTTTCTAAGATGTTAATTGATTTTGGACTTGCTGTAATTGATGCTGATAAAATTGCCCACCAAGTAGTTGAAGTAGGGACACCAGCATATAAAGAAATCGTAAACGCTTTTGGGGAGGAAATAATTCTTACCGACCAGAAAATTAATCGCCCCATGCTAGGATCTATTATTTTTAATAACAAAGAAAAGCGCAATATTTTAAATAATATTGTACACCCTGCAGTTCGAAAGGAAATGCTTGATCAAATGGATCAACATGTTAAACATGGATCAAAAGCAGTTATCCTTGATATTCCTTTATTATTTGAAAGTCAGCTAACGTATATGGTTGAGAAAACAGTTTTGGTTTATGTGAATAAAGATATTCAACTTACAAGGCTCAAGGCTAGAAATGGGTTGACTGTAGAGGAGGCAGAGGCACGAATTGCATCGCAACTACCACTTGATCAAAAAATTGCTTTAGCCGATGCTATCATTGATAATAATGGTTCAATCCAAGAAACAAAGGAACAGCTTTTAGATCTATTACATGAATGGAAAGTCATCGATGTAATTTAACGAAATTCGAGTGATTGTAGGCGCAAATTAGCTTACTGTCTGCTCGGATTTTTTATTTTTAGAATTTATATGTGAAAGCATAAAATGCTAAGTTTTGGTGTCTAGCTCTCGGCGCTACCCGTCTCTAAGGTATAAGCAAGTTCCTTTAAGAAGAAACCATTAAAATAATATCGGAATTATTCAACATTAAGAAAATGTGCAATTTAACCATCACATTTTTGGCGAATTATGTTATACTAATTACACAAAGATCTTGTAAAGAGTATAACATATATCTTGGAAGGAGAAATTATTATGAACCCAAGAATCGCTATTAATGGATTTGGACGAATTGGTAGAATGGTATTTAGAAAAGCAATTTTAGAAAATGACTTAGATGTGGTAGCCATTAATGCAAGTTACCCTGCGGAAACGCTAGCGCATTTAATTAAATATGATACTAACCATGGAAAATTTGATGGCGATGTAATTGCGGAAGATGATGCTATTGTTGTTAATGGTAAGCGTATTCAACTTTTAAATTCTCGAGATCCCCTACAACTTCCTTGGAAAAAATTAAACATTGACATAGTGATAGAAGCTACTGGTAAGTTTAATTCAAAAGAAAAAGCGAGTTTGCACTTAGATTCAGGTGCAAGAAAAGTTATTTTAACAGCGCCTGGTAAAAGTGAAGATATAACAATCGTAATGGGTGTTAATGATCATGAGTTTAATGCTGACATTCATAATGTTATATCAAATGCCTCTTGTACGACTAATTGCCTGGCACCAGTCGCTAAGGTATTAGATGACCAATTTGGAATTGAAAATGGTCTTATGACAACAGTACACGCATATACAAATGATCAAAACAATATAGATAACCCTCATAAGGACCTAAGAAGAGCAAGGTCATGCGCACAGTCAATTATCCCAACATCCACTGGTGCAGCAAAAGCCTTGTCCTTGGTCTTACCGGGGTTAAAAGGGAAATTACATGGGATGGCTCTCCGTGTTCCAACACCAAATGTATCGTTAGTTGACTTAGTAGTCGATCTAAAATGTGATGTAACAATTGATGATATTAATGAGGCATTTGAAAATGCAGCAAATGGAACATTTAAAGGTATTATACAGTTTACAACTGAACCTTTAGTATCAATTGACTTTAATACAAATCCGCATTCATCAATTATTGATGGTTTATCTACAATGGTAATTGGCAATCGAAAGGTTAAAGTACTAGCTTGGTATGACAATGAATGGGGTTATTCATGTCGAGTGGTTGATTTAGCAAAGCGTGTGGGAGCGCATATGTTTCAAATGTCGGAAGTAAGAGTTGGATGAATTTTTGTTTAACTTAACTTGAGTTTCGCACCCTTAATAAACAGGGTTTTCTAACTCATAATCCTTCCTAAACCCTTGTTATATAAGGCTTGTCTATTATTCCATTTTAATTGCCTATGCAGCTTTATCCTCTTGAAATTTGAAATAATTGCTTACCTAAAAATGAGTCTTCAAATAGCTCCCTTTAGAAATTGATATTCTGGGGAGTTTTGGAACTCTTTGATGTCGACCGTTCCAGAGTCTGCTACCTGCCGTGATCACTACCTGCAGAAGCTCCTCGAACATACCCCATAACCTTTGGGCTAAATTTTTTTCAATCATCTCGTCTTTGTCATGTTCAAATAGGCCTCCAAGTGTCTCGTAATCATTGACCCTGCGAAAATAGGCAAGAAACACTTAGAGGATATAGGTGGTGGTCACATGGCTAATTTGGGCGTCAAAATCCTGGGAATGACACTTTCCAAACTTAAAATACTGTTTGACCTCAGAGCGAACCCTCAAGGACCAAGAGATGAGGGAATCAGCATGGTTTAATAAATAAGCGGAGAAATTTCTCTTAATTACGAAATAGCACTTAAAATAGCTTAAATAGACGGAAGGATTCCGACTATTTACACAAAAAACGTCAAAAAGGATCATTTTGCATTGCATAAGCGGAAAACCTCCGCTTATATACCCTGAACCAAGCATTATTACGCAGTTTAACCGGAAAATCTCCTCTTATTTTAACTATCACTGGGATTTGGTAAGGTACCTTTATCATACCAAAAACCTTGTGTTCTTGCGGACTTTCTTGTTTTTTGTTCCGATTAAAATATGGGATAAATCGCGTTGTTGCTAGGTGCGAAACTCAAGAACTTAAAAAAACATTAAGCGCTTATCTCGTGAGATAAGCGTTTTTAACGTGGAAATTTTTTCTCGTTTTAATTTTATTCAAAGAGGGTAAATAGTGTCTAACGGGGAAGAGTAGATACTGAAACACTGTGATAAACCCTTTAACTTAAAGAAAATATTTGAAAAGTGTGTTGCAAATACACTGTAAACAAAGTATACTATTTTTCGTGAACTTAAACGCTCGGTAATGTTCCTACTTAAAGGGTTAGGACCTCTCTGGACTAACTTTCCCCCGTGGTAGATTACACGACCATAATGCGTAAGATTCATGGAAGAAAGAAAAATTGTTAAAGGGGGAAATGAATATGGAAACAATGGGTCGTCATGTAATATCTGAATTATGGGGTTGTAATTTTGAAATATTAAACAATATGGAAGAAATCGAAAAAATCTTTGTAGATGCTGCATTAAAATCAGGTGCAGAAGTTCGCGAGGTAGCGTTTCATAAATTTGCACCACAAGGAGTAAGTGGTGTAGTTATTATCTCAGAATCTCACTTAACTATTCACAGCTTTCCTGAGCACGGCTATGCAAGTATTGATGTTTATACATGTGGTGATATGGATCCTAATATAGCTGCCGATCATATTGCTGAAGCATTAGGTGCACAAACACGTGAGAATATTGAATTACCACGTGGCATGGGTCCTGTACAAGTTAAGCAAGCACAAGCTAAAGCACTTTAAAAATAAATACTAATCGACTAAAATGGTAAGAGGTGTATACTACACCTCTTTTTATTATGGTTATAAAATGTTTGTTTTTTTTTAAAAGGAGTGAGGAATGTGGGGTTTAAGCAAAGTATGCAAACATACATATCAAACCATTCTGAAACAAGTGATAATCATCAAGATGAATTGTTACGAAGTCATTACTACAAAACAACTAGTAAAAAGGCGATGGAAGCTGTTAGAGGGTTAATTAACCAACTTGATGGATATTCATTGACTTCTTTTTCTGAAGAGCATGGCGAAATGAGTGTATCTGTTTCAAAAGGACGTAAAGCATTTATGGTAATAACAATCATATCCGTTCGACCATTTGAAACAGCAATAGATTTTTCAGTTACAACAGAAACTACATTACTTCCAATGGACTTTGGATATAGCAAGAAGTTGGCTTTGTTAATGTATGAAAAAGTGGATGCAGTTCTCCCTCTATTAAAACGAAATTAGTCATAAAGTAATACCTATTTCGTTTAAGTACTTGTAGTATGACAAGCTTTCTTATAAGATAAAAATAGTACAATGTATAATGATAATCTGGCGCCCTGCGCTTTTCTTTAAAAGATAAGAGAGTATAAAAACTTGAACCTAGTTTTAGTGTCTAGCTCCGGGCGCAATCGGCTCTATGGTATAAGCCAATAGGCGGGCGCCCTGCGCTTTTCTTTAGTTGGTAGTAAAGGCTCTTGCTTTCACCAACTCCTTTAGTATAGATTGGAGCTGATCCTATGAAATGCCCAACATGTCAACATAATGGAACAAGAGTACTTGATTCACGGCCAGTTGATGAAAGTCGATCAATTAGGCGCAGACGTGAATGCGAAGAGTGCCAATATCGTTTTACAACGTTTGAAAAAGTGGAGGAAATTCCTTTAATTGTCGTTAAAAAGGAAGGGATTCGCGAGGAATTTAGTCGTGATAAGGTGCTACGTGGACTTATTAAAGCTTGTGAAAAACGACCGGTCTCTTTAAAACAATTAGAAGACATTGCACATGAAGTCGAAAAGGAATTACGTAATCAAGGTAATTCAGAAATTATTAGTGGTAAAATTGGTGAAATGGTAATGGACCGTTTAGCTAAAGTTGACGAAGTTGCGTATGTTCGTTTCGCATCTGTCTACAGACAATTTAAAGATATTAACGTATTCATTGAAGAACTTAAAGAATTAATTAATAAAGAAAAATAAAGAAAAAATTCCACTTGGTTAGGATTGCTTTTTTTAATGGGGTGTCAGTTAAGTTTATTTTAGCATGTACATCCAGTTAATCATATAAACGTAGCGAGATTAGTAAGAGGAACTACTGCCGATTATTCCCGCTAAGCTCGGCTTAAAATGGTTACAGCATAAAAATATTTTTATCATCTTAAATGCAGAACATTTGTATTACTTTTTAATCATTACGGAAGGTTGAGTTGAGAAGGATGGAACAGCATTGGAAAGATTTACTTCCCGTTGATCGCTATATTGTTCGTACGTCTGATATATTGCAAGATAACGATCGAAAAGTATTAACTTTACTCTATCAACCGCTAATTGGATCTAAGTGTTTTAGCCTTTACATGACTTTATGGAGTGAACTGGAGCAAAATCGAGTATGGGGAGAAGAGTCAACCCATCATAGTATTATGGCGATCATGCAAAGTAACTTACGAGAGATTTACCAAGAAAGATTGAAACTTGAGGGAATTGGTCTTTTAAAAACATTTGTAAGTGACCAAGAAGATTTTCGTTTATTTGTATATGAACTACAGCCTCCATTGCCCCCGAAAAATTTTTTCACAGATGGAGTCCTTAATGTTTATTTATATAATCGGCTCGGAAAAAATAAGTTTACTACTTTAAAACGATTTTTCTCGGATGAAGAGCTTGATGCTACTAAATTCAAGCCAATTACTAAAAATTTTAATGAGGTTTTCCAATCAGTTAATGCTTCTGAGATGGTGACAAAGATAAACGAAGAAATGAATAATAACCTACAACTAGACCGAAATCGCGAGTATGTGAAAAGATCAACCATATCAGAGGTTGCTGTAAGTGACAATGTCTTTAATTTTGATTTGTTTTTTGCAGGTATCTCTGAAGTTATGATTCCGCAAAAGTCGATTACTCCTAAGGTGAAAGATGCCATAAAAAAATTAGCCTTTCTTTATACTATTGATCCAATTGAAATGCAAAATATAGTTATGAGTGCATTAGACCACAATGAAACAATTGATATTGAAAAGCTTCGTAAGTCATCTCGAGACTGGTATCAGTTCGAAAATGGCGATAATTTACCTACACTTAGTGAGAGTATTCAGCCATTGCCATATCAAACGATGGTAAATCGTGAGCCTTCCACAAAAGAAGAAGAACTGATTAAACAGCTAGAAACAATATCACCAAGAAAATTATTAATTGATATATCAGGAGGGGCAGAACCATCATCTTCCGATTTACAAATAGTAGAAGACGTTATGTTTGGGCAAAAGCTACTCCCCGGAGTGGTAAATGTATTAATCTATTATGTTATGCTACGAACTGATATGAAGCTTTCTAAAGCCTATGTTGAAAAAATTGCAGGTCATTGGTCTCGGAAGAATATTATTACAGTTACAGATGCTATTGACTTAGCTAAGCAAGAACATCGTCAATATCAAAACTGGGCGCAGTCTAAGAAAGAACCAAAAACAACGAAACGCAAACCGGTTAGGACTGAGATGCTTCCAGATTGGTTACATCAAGATCAAGATGACAAAACAGTAAATGATGGTGCTAAATCAGAACCGAATGAGTATGAACTAGAAAAAAAACAGCTTGAAGAAAGAATTAAAAATTTTAAAAAGAAAACGTAATATCAAAAGTTAACTGCTCTTGGAAGAGGTGAGTTTACGTGGAGCCGATTAATAAGTCTTTTAAAAATCTAACGAATAATAATAATTTTAAAAATCGCTTTGATACTTTGAAACAAGAAGTTCTTAAGCATCCTCATATACTAGCATTTATTGAAGAACATCAGGACAATATTACTGATGAGATGATTAATCGTAGCTTAGGTAAGCTATATGAATACATTAATCAAAGTAAAGAATGTGATCAATGTGAAAGTCTAGAAGGGTGTAAGAATATGCTGCAAGGCTATCACCCTCACCTCGTTCTCGAAGGGAAAATAATTGGCTTGAAATATGATCGTTGTCCGAGAAAAGTTATCTATGATGATCGTTCAAAATTTAAGTCGCTCATTAAGAGTATGTATATTCCTAAAGATATTTTACAGGCGACAATAGACCAGATTGACCTAGACGATCCAGCAAGATTTAAAGCCATATCAATGGCACAGGATTTTGTAGAGAATTATGAGGATGGCAATAACTCGAAAGCATTATTTATTCATGGACCGTTTGGTACGGGTAAAACATATATCCTTGGTGCAATAGCCAATGAACTTGCCCAGAGAAATGTTCATTCGATGTTAATCTATGTTCCAGAATTTATGAGAGAAATAAAGGGTTCATTACAAGACTCTTCGTTTAATGAAAAAATAGAGGCTGTTAAAATGGCACCTGTGTTGATGCTCGATGACATTGGTGCAGAATCAATGTCAAGTTGGATTAGAGATGATATTTTAGGGGCAATCCTACAGTATCGAATGTTAGAGAACAAACCGACATTCTTCACCTCGAATTTTGACTTTACACAATTAGAACACCACCTTTCTTTCACTCAAAGAGGAGAGGAAGAAAGAGTCAAGGCTGCAAGAATTATGGAAAGAATTAAGTACCTAGCAAAGCCCGTGGAGTTAAAAGGTAAGAACCGTAGAAGTAATTAAAATTTTAACGAAAAGTCGATCTGTTAACACGATCGGCTTTATTTTTGTTTGGTTAGGTTTTTAAATGACAAGCCACATGAAATTCTTATTCTAAAATCCCTTTTGTCCCCATATAAATAAAACAGGTATCGGTGAAAAGGGGGGACAAACTTGATTGAAATTTACTTTCAAGAATCCTTGGATGCAGCAAAAGTATATGAACTCTTTTGCTTACAACAACAAATACAAAACATAAATTACATAGAACTTAAGTTTGATCAGGAAAATATCATATCGATTATAATGAAAAAACATAATAAAGCGGTAATAAAAACCTTAGTCATTCCCGTTTTGACTGGATTTATTATTCAAACGAAAGAAGATCATTGGATGTTGTCCATGCTAGAAGATATATTTTACTTTAGCGACCATGAAGAAAAGCATCAAATTTTAGAGATAGCACATTCCATTGTTGAAGGTGAACGCGAGGAAATACCAACAACAACAGATTTAGCTCCTCGAGAAAAGCTGATAATGAAAGCGTTACAAGAATTTTTAGTGGTGCCTATTTCGTTTTCCTTTGAGTCATTTTTAAAATTCAGACTTAGGAAATATACTGAAAGACTTTTACACTATGTAGAAGTCTCGATTGATGAGTATAAATTAGAGCAAGAATACCAAAATTTTATTCAAACTTTAAGAGACTTTACGTCAGAACGGATGGCGAAGATGGAGCATGTCAATATCCTTCATGGTGACCAATTGACGATATACAATGAGCATTTTACGGAATTAAGAAAAAATGAATTAATGAAATTTGTTGACCGAAAATTGTTTCAAAATCATCCAATGCATATCGATTCATCCATTATTGCTCCTTTAGTATCAATTGCTCCAGAAGTTATTCACCTATACACAAATCAAGTGGATCATGGTATCGTGCAAACCATTCGGAATATATTTCAGGAGCGCGTCCAAATTTTTTCTAAAAAGGAATTTCAAATCGCTCAACATATAAGGTTACACAAGAAAATATAAATTATATAAAAGCACTCTTGATTTCCATTATAATTAACACTATAATACTTTACATATAATATTAATTAAAAGTTATGACGAGGACAAGAGTGTTTAAATAACGGTTGCAAGAGAGGGAAGACTAGGCTGAAAGCTTCCTAACACGATTCATACACTTACCACCTCTAAACTTCAGTAGTGAACATTAACCATTGGTTAATCCAGTAAATACTGACGGCAATTACCGTTATCAAATTCTTGAGCCATTCACACGGCAATGTAAGCTATCTGACGAAGAGATTCGGAGCTTATCATTCACCGAAGTGAGGTGAAGGAGAAGCAAGAAGGTCGAGGAAGTGAAGTTCTGAAGGAACGGAGCGTATACCAATACGTGAGTACCGGAAGAATGAAACTGACGAAGAGATTCGGAGCTTATCATTCACCGAAGTGAGGTGAAGGAGAAGCAAGAAGGTCGAGGAAGTGAAGTTCTGAAGGAACGGAGCGTATACCAATACGTGAGTACCGGAAGAATGAAACTGACGAAGAGATTCGGAGCTTATCATTCACCGAATGGGAACAAGGGTGGAACCGCGAATAAACAACTCGTCCCTTTTTATAGGGACGGGTTTTTTTATTTTTAATAAAATAATTAGGAGTGAACACGATGTCAGAAGTAGTAAAAATCTCATTTCCAGATGGCGCAGTAAAGGAGTTTCCAAAGGGCACGACAACTGAAGATATCGCTTTTTCTATCAGCCCTGGATTAAAAAAGAAATCCTTAGCTGGAAAGCTAAATGGTCAGCAAATTGATTTACGAAGAGAAATCCATGAAGATGGTGAAATAGCCATTATTACGCAGGATAGTGATGAAGCACTTGAAATAATGCGTCACAGTACTGCACATTTAATGGCTCAGGCGATTAAACGTCTATATGGAAATGTGAAGTTAGGTGTGGGTCCAGTTATTGAAAATGGTTTCTATTATGATATTGATATTGAAGAATCTTTGACACCTGAGGATCTTCCTAAGATAGAAAAAGAAATGAAAAAAATAGTGAATGAAAATATTGATATCGTTCGTAAAGAGGTTAGCAGAGAAGAAGCTCTAAGCCGCTATGAACAAATAGAGGATAACCTAAAGGTAGAGCTTATCGGAGCTATCCCAGAAGGTGACACTGTCACTATTTACGAGCAAGGAGATTTCTTCGATCTTTGCCGTGGAGTTCACGTACCGTCTACTGGAAAGATAAAGGAATTCAAGCTGTTAAGCATTGCAGGTGCCTACTGGCGTGGTGATAGTAAAAATAAAATGCTTCAACGTATTTACGGAACTGCCTTCTTTAAAAAAGCAGAGCTTGACGAATATCTACATTTACTTGAAGAAGCAAAAGAGCGCGACCATCGTAAGCTAGGTAAAGAGTTAAGCCTATTTGCTAATTCGCAAAAAGTGGGTCAAGGGCTACCTTTATGGCTACCTAAGGGTGCAACAATTCGCCGTGTGATTGAGCGTTACATTGTAGATAAAGAAGAAAGATTAGGTTATCAACATGTTTACACTCCAGTTCTAGGTAGTGTGGACTTATATAAAACTTCTGGTCACTGGGATCACTATCAAGACGGTATGTTTCCGAAGATGGAAATGGATAATGAGGAGCTTGTTCTTCGCCCAATGAACTGCCCACATCATATGATGATCTACAAAAACGATATTCATAGCTATCGTAAGCTCCCAATTCGAATTGCGGAATTAGGATTAATGCATCGTTATGAAATGAGTGGTGCATTATCAGGACTACAACGTGTGCGTGGTATGACTTTGAATGATGCACATATCTTTGTTCGTCCTGATCAGATTAAAGACGAATTCATCCGTGTAGTGAAATTAATTCAAGCGGTTTATAAAGACTTTGGTCTTGAAAATTACAGTTTCCGTCTCTCATATCGTGATCCAGAGGATAAAGAAAAATACTTTGATGATGATGCTATGTGGGAAAAGGCTCAAAAGATGCTTAAAGAAGCAATGGATGATCTTGATGTAGAGTACTATGAAGCAAAAGGAGAAGCAGCATTCTATGGCCCTAAGCTCGATGTTCAAGTTCGTACAGCTTTAGGTAAGGATGAAACACTATCTACAGTACAGTTGGACTTCCTACTACCAGAGCGATTCGATTTAACTTATGTGGGTGAGGATGGAAAACAACATCGACCTGTAGTTATCCACCGCGGTGTTGTATCAACAATGGAACGTTTTGTGGCCTTCTTAATTGAGGAATACAAAGGGGCATTCCCAACTTGGTTAGCACCTGTTCAAGTACAAGTGATTCCTGTATCTCCTGAAGTGCATCTTGATTATGCAAAGGATGTACAAGAAAAGCTTCAAGCTGAAGGCTTCAGAGTTGAACTTGATGATCGTGATGAAAAAATTGGATATAAAATCCGAGAAGCGCAGATGTTAAAGGTTCCATATATGCTAGTTGTTGGAGATAATGAAATTAATGAGAAGGCTGTAAATGTTCGTAAATATGGTGAACAAAAGTCTGAGACTGTCGCTTTTGCTAGCTTCACTGAAGAGTTACTTGAAGAGGTAAAAAGGAAATAGTTTTAAAAACAACTTGATATTAGTGTAGATTTTTATTATAATAAGTTTTGTTGCAAATGAAAGGTCTTCATCTTGACGCACATCATGTGACATGTTATACTAACTAAGGTAAAAATTAATTGAATACTTGTTTAAAAGAAGAAGCACCCGCTTCTCACCTGATTGACGCAATTGTTGCAGTTGGTAGGTATACAATCGAAATCTTTTACATTCTAAAAAAGAAATCGTATAGTGTGGGTGTTTTATACACCCACACTTTTTTGTTTTTACAAACCTATGCTAGATTTAAAATCGGGATCATGGTGAATTACCTTTCACATGATGTAAACTACAATGTATTCATTCGTTCATATTTCCTTGGAGGTGTCTAATTATTAGCAAAGACATGATGGTAAACGACGGCATTCGTGCTCGTGAAGTACGTCTTATTGGACAAAATGGTGATCAACTTGGTATTAAATCAAAGGTAGAAGCACTTGAAATTGCTGCGACAGCAAATCTTGATTTAGTTATGGTTGCACCAACTGCGAAACCACCTGTATGTCGTATAATGGACTATGGTAAGTTCCGTTTTGAGCAACAAAAGAAAGAAAAAGAAGCGCGCAAAAATCAAAAGATTATCAATCTTAAAGAAGTGCGCTTAAGTCCGACAATTGAAGAACATGACTTTAATACAAAGTTACGTAACGCAATTAAATTTCTTGAAAATGGTGACAAGGTTAAAGCGTCAATTCGCTTTAAAGGTCGTGCAATTACCCACAAAGAAATTGGTCAACGTGTACTAGACCGTTTTTCTGCAGCTTGTTTAGAGGTTGCAACAATAGAATCCCATCCGAAAATGGATGGTCGTAGTATGTTTTTAATATTAGCACCAAAAAACGAAACTAAGTAAGTAATGAAATGAGGAGGAACACCTTATGCCTAAAATGAAAACTCATCGTGGCGCTGCAAAGCGTTTTAAGAAAACTGGATCTGGTAAATTAAAACGTTCACATGCTTATACAAGCCACTTATTCGGTAACAAATCTCAAAAACAAAAACGTAAATTACGTAAAGCTACAGTAGTAAGTAAAGGCGATTTCAAACGTATTCGTCACTTATTAGATAATCTGAAATAATATCGGGTCTTTATAGATTTTTAGGAGGGAAACAAAATGCCAAGAGTAAAAGGCGGTACAGTAACACGCAAACGTCGTAAAAAGGTATTAAAATTAGCTAAAGGTTATTATGGTTCAAAACATACATTATACAAAGTAGCAAACCAACAAGTAATGAAATCATTAATGTATGCTTACCGTGATCGTCGTCAAAAGAAACGTGATTTCCGTAAATTATGGATTACACGTATTAACGCAGCAGCTCGTATGAATGGTCTTTCGTATAGCCGCTTAATGCACGGTTTAAAATTAGCAGGTATTGAAGTTAACCGTAAAATGCTTGCTGACTTAGCTGTTAATGACGAAAAAGCATTTGCAGAATTAGCAACTGTTGCAAAAAACGCTAAATAAATAGTGCTAGGTTAAGTCATCCTCATGTTGGGGGTGGCTTTTTTATATTTAGGTACTGGGGGGAAACTAGAAATGTGGATTGTAATTTTACTTTTTATACTTTTAAATTTTTATGGCTATATTTTAATGAATCTTGATAAACAAAAAGCGATTAAACGGGAATGGAGGATTTCTGAAAGGAAATTATGGATTGTCTCCATTTTAGGGGGAGCACTTGGTGCAATGATAGGAATGAAGCAGTTTCGCCATAAAACAAAACACGTAACCTTTAAATACTTATTACCTCTATTATCTATTATCACTACTGGATTTTACATATTTATTATCATGAAGTTGGTATAAGGGCTAGGCCGATTGTATATGTTTAAATAGTATTAAAATGTTGCAAATCACCTTCCATTTAACACCAGGAGAATACTCTAAAAAGGGGTGATAACTATGGATGAAACACTGACCATGCTATTTGTTTTTGTCGGGGCAACAGGATTTCTGGCACCAATAGTATTTATTTGCTTGCATGTACTCCGTCCTTTTTTCTTTATTCCAGTACCTGTCATGTGTATTGTAGGAGGAATTCTGTTTGGATCTGTCTTTGGTACACTCTATTCTTTAATTGGTTTAACCGCGTTAAGTATTGTTTTTTATATTATGTATAAAAAGATGCCAACAACCTTCAAAAAACTAATCCTTCTAAAAGAGAAATGGTTAGGTAATAAAGTCAATTTTACGATTGGGCAAATTGCTATTTTAAGACTAATCCCTTTTATTAATTTTCATCTCTTATCGTTATGCATAATTGAAACAACAAGAAATTTTCGCGAGTATGTAAAAGGTTCAATATTTACAAATGTATCTGTAGCATTATTTTACACAGTTTTTGGACAGTTTATTAGAGAGTTTTCAACATCTATAATCATTATGATCTTATTGGCATTGACCCTTTTATTCTACTTATTGCGGGAGAAGCAGGTTATCATCAAGTGGGATGTTTTCTTTAAAACAAAAACGGAAAAATCTTTTCTATAGGAAAAAAAGCTTTGGGGATAATAATTTTATCCTCAAAGCTTTTTTGATGAAAAAAACTAAAATCTATCTTTTGGTTGTAAGAATTCTTTGATAGGACTTTTCCAGTCGAGTTTAGAATTAGGATAGTGTGACTTTAGCTTGCTCTCAATAAATTTAAAATCATCTCGTGTTAAGCCTTTTAATTCTGATGGGTTTTTCACCCACACAAAGATAGAAACAACTTCAAAGGAACGTTCGGTAGTACCTAAATACTTTTCGCCTTCAAATAAAACACCTTTATACGTTAATAAGAAGTTCTTTCGTACATTTTTTACATCATCATATAAAAAGTATTTCTTTTGTTCATGAGCAAGTTCTAGCTTTCTCTTTGAACTGAGCAAATATTTAATAATGCTATAGATGATAAAAAATATCAAAGCAAACATTAGCAAACGTATCAATAGTACCAACATAGATGCTCCTCCTGAACGATTATTATTTTTCTATACGAGTGAAATGCAATAAGGTTTCATCTTTTTGATAATTTGATATAATTTTTTATGAAAGTTAACGACAATTTCCATGCAAATTTAATCAACTGGAGCTGATCTTTAATGAAACTAAAAGCTATGTTTGACATGCAGGCTACATTAGATTCATATATTAATGAAAAACATCAACTTGAAAAGGAAAATTTAATCGAACGAAAAATTCTAGCCTTACTTGTAGAAGTTGGAGAGCTGGCAAATGAAACTAGGTGTTTTAAATTTTGGAGCCTTAAACCTCCTGCAAGTAAAGAGAAGATCCTTGAGGAATTCGTAGATGGGATCCATTTTATCCTTTCGTTAGGACTCGATTTATCTTTTGGTAAAGAAATAGAAATATCTACTGAACAGGTCGAAATTCCCTTGGTTAGCCAATTTATATCTATTTATAATAGAATTGCAGAATTCCAAAAAGAACAAACGAAAGAAAATTATCAACAATTGTTTTCAGAGTACTTCAATCTTGGCAGAATCCTTGGGTTTACTAATGAGGAAACAGTATTTGCCTATGTCGCCAAAAATGAAGTTAATCATGAACGACAGAATCAAGGCTATTAGTAACATTTTGTACTTTTGATAACGTTTTCTGTATAATGGAAATTGTGTTATATAGATACTCAGACTACATTATTATAAGGGGAGTCAGACAGTATGGAAAAGCTAGATGAGACATTAACGATGTTAAAAGACTTGACAGATGCAAAAGGAATACCAGGCAATGAACGTGAAGCACGCGAAGTTATGAAAAAATACATAGCACCTTTTGCTGATGAAGTGACAACGGACGGGTTAGGAAGCTTAGTTGCGAAAAAAGTAGGTAAAGCAGACGGCCCGAAAATTATGGTTGCAGGGCATCTTGATGAAGTCGGATTTATGATTACTCAAATCGATGACAAGGGATTTTTACGCTTCCAAACAGTAGGTGGCTGGTGGTCTCAGGTTATGCTAGCTCAACGTGTTACGATTGTAACAAGTAAAGGTGACGTAACAGGTGTTATTGGTTCAAAACCACCACATATCCTATCACCTGAAGCTCGTAAAAAGCCTGTCGATATAAAAGATTTGTTTATTGATATTGGTGCAACTAGTCGTGAGGAAGCAATGGAATTTGGCGTACGACCTGGAGACCAAGCTGTACCGTACTTTGAATTTACAGTAATGAATAACGAAAAAATGTTATTAGCTAAAGCATGGGATAACCGTATTGGATGTGCAATTGCGATTGATGTATTAAAGCAATTAAAAGGTGTTGACCATCCAAACGTGGTTTATGGAGTAGGAACAGTGCAAGAAGAGATCGGCTTACGTGGAGCAAAAACGTCAGCTCAACTAATTCAACCTGATATTGGATTTGGAGTAGATGTAGGTATTGCAGGAGATACTCCTGGAATTTCTGAAAAAGAAGCTATGAGTAAAATGGGTGAGGGACCACAAATCGTTCTTTACGATGCTTCAATGGTTTCACATAAAGGCCTACGTGATTTTGTAACAAATATTGCTGATGAGCAAAACATTCCATATCAGTTTGAGGCAATGCCTGGTGGTGGAACGGATTCTGGCGCTATCCATTTAACAGCAAATGGTGTTCCTTCGTTATCTATTACGATTGCAACCCGTTACATCCATTCACACGCAGCCATGCTCCATCGTGATGACTATGAAAATGCAGTAAAATTAATAGTGGAAATTATTAAGCGTCTTGATGCAGATACAGTAGAAACGATTACTTTTGAATAAAGCTAAGCCGGATGATTCGTAAGGGTCACCGGCTTTTTTATATTTCAGAATTTAACGTTTGAAATAACATTTACAAAACAAAAAGACTCGTACCATACAAATAGTTAGGTACAAGCCTTTTAAATATTCAAAGAATAGTGTTTAAAACCAATACAATCCTTATTACTTTAAGCCTTGCTCTAAAGTTTGAAGCATTTCTTGCTTGTCTTGCTCGCTTGCATTTTGCCATATTACTTCAAAAAGAACTCCTAAACCTGGTAGCATCTTTTCCTCACCACTTTGGATTGCATCAAGAATTGTATCTTGTAATTCACTTTGAGAGTTTCCAGATACGTTTGAAATGACAGCATTACGTAGATTAAGATTCATTATGAGCACCTCTTTATGTATATTTTCACTATTATCATTTGTAGTTGTTGGTTTTATTATGCAGTAAATTTGGGATATAATTAAGAAAAATTGCTGTAAATAAAGGAGTATATATTTTGAAAAGAATCGAATCGGTTAAAAATACACAAGTAAAACAATGGAAAAAACTCCATACAAAAAAAGAACGAGAAACTACACAAACCTTTTTAATAGAAGGCTTTCATTTAGTTGAAGAAGCATTAAATAACAAGGAGCTTATTCGCGAGATTATTATTAGCGAGTCAGTTGATTTTCCGCCAACATGGAATGTAGATAACGTGGCGGTTACGGTTGTTACAAATGAGGTTATGAAGTTTATAAGTGAAACAGAGACAAATCAAGGTATAGCTGCAATCTGTGAGCAGTTTTCCACTAAAGAAGTAAGCAAGGAATTCTCTAAATTACTTCTTATCGATGCAGTGCAGGACCCAGGTAATCTTGGAACGTTGATTAGAACGGCTGACGCAGCTGGCATCGATGCAGTCATTATTGGAGATGGTAGTGTTGATGTGTATAACTCCAAAGTTGTCAGGTCGACTCAAGGAGCAATCTTTCACATACCTATCATAAAAGGGAGTCTATTTCATTGGTTTGAGTTATTAAAAAAAGAAAGTATTACTATATATGGTACTGCCTTAGATGAGGAATCAGTTACTTATAAAGAGGTAAACCCAGCTAAATCCTTTGCATTAGTGGTTGGTAATGAGGGAAGCGGTGTTAATCCTGAATTATTAAAAGAAACAACACAAAACCTCTACATTCCAATTCATGGGAAAAGCGAATCACTTAATGTAGCGGTGGCAGCAGGAATATTATTGTATCATTTGCAAGCTTAATGTAGGGAGGGAGTAAAATTCTACATTTTTTTAGTCCTACAAACGTCGGCGAGCCATTTCAGTTTTTAGCCTCTTCACACCTAGTCATGCTGGGATTGTTTCTGTTTTTAGCTATCTTGCTTTATCTATCCCGAAATCGAATAAGTGGTACAAGAAAACAAGAAATAATTAGGTTTACATTAATAGCTATTTTGGTTTTAAGTGAGGTTACTTTAACACTTTGGTATAACTATACAGACTACTGGGATCCAGCAGACACTTTACCCTTACAACTTTGTTCTATCTCGTTAATATTAAGTGTCCTAATGTTAATCACAAGGAATCCTTTCTTGTTTGAGGTTACTTATTTTTTGGGAGTTGGTGGTGCACTACAAGCATTGCTTACCCCTGAACTTTTTTACGATTTTCCACATTATCGCTATTTTCACTTTTTCTTAGCTCATATCGCTATTATTTTGGCTAGTTTTTATATGATTTGGTTTGAAAAATTTACTCCAACACCTAAATCAATAATAAAAGCGTTTTTAACCTTGAACGTTATTGCTTTGTTTGTCTATTTGGTAAATATAATAACAAAAGGAAACTATATGTTTCTTGCAAGAAAACCAAGTAACCCAAGTTTGATTGACTTTTTAGGACCCTATCCATGGTATATCATCTCGTTAGAACTTGTTGCACTCACGATGTTCATTTTGCTATATATTCCGTTCTTTATTTTTAAAAAGAAAAAAAGACTCTAGCAGGTTGATTTGCACAATAAAAATTCATATACTATAATAATAAACGAAAAATATAAAATGACTGTGATAGAGAAAAGTAGCTTATTATTCACCATCTAGGGAGAAAATGCCTTGTACTGAAAGCATTTTCATGGTAGAACTAAGTGAATTCGCCTCTGGAGTTGGCACCAGGACCGTATTTAACGTAAAGGTGTACCGGTTTTTGCCGTTATCAAAATGAAGTGAACAGATGAAGTAGTCTGTTAACAAGGGTGGTACCGCGATGATATCCTCGTCCCTTTTTTAGGGGCGGGGTTTTTGTATTTTCTTGGGTGCTACCTATAGAATACATACAAAAAGGAGGATTACAAATGAAAGATCGTTTAAAAGAGCTTCAAGTAGAAGCAATTGCAAAAGTTGAGGCAGTAAGTGATTTAAAAGGGTTAAATGACATTCGTGTTGAGTATTTAGGGAAAAAAGGACCAATAACCGAAGTTCTTCGAGGGATGGGTAAGTTATCAGCTGAAGAGCGTCCATTAATGGGGGCACTTGTTAATGAAGTTCGCGAATCGATTACAGATAAAATAACCGAAAAGCAAGTAGAGTTGGAAAAAGCTGAGGTTGAAAAGAAGCTAGCAGGTGAAACGATTGATGTTACCTTACCTGGTCGCCCTGTAAAGGTAGGAAATCACCACCCATTAACGGCAGTGATTGAGGAAATTGAAGACCTATTCTTAGGAATGGGCTACACAATCGCAGAAGGTCCAGAGGTAGAAAAAGACTATTATAATTTCGAGGCTTTAAATTTACCAAAAGGACATCCAGCGCGCGATATGCAGGATTCATTCTACATAACTGAAGAAATTTTACTCCGTACGCACACTTCACCAGTACAGGCTAGAACAATGGAAAAGCATCAAGGAAAAGGTCCAGTGAAAATCATCTGTCCAGGTAAGGTATATCGCCGCGATAATGATGATGCTACCCATTCACATCAGTTCATGCAAATTGAAGGTTTAGTAATAGATGAAAATATTCGTATGAGTGATTTAAAAGGTACACTAGAGGTATTTGCTAAGAAAATGTTTGGTGAAGATCGAGAAATTCGATTACGCCCTAGCTTCTTCCCATTCACAGAACCTTCCGTAGAGATGGATATTTCTTGCTTTATCTGCAGCGGGAAAGGCTGTAATGTTTGTAAGAAAACAGGTTGGATTGAAATTCTAGGTGCTGGGATGGTGCATCCAAACGTACTTGAGATGGCTGGATTTGATTCGAAAAAATATACGGGCTTTGCGTTTGGTATGGGGCCAGAACGAATTGCCATGCTGAAATATGGAATTGATGACATCCGTCATTTTTACACAAATGATATTCGCTTTGTAAATCAATTTAAAAGAGCATAAATAAAGGAGGGAAAGCTAATGTTTGTTTCATATAAATGGTTATCTGAGTATGTTAATTTAGATGGTATAACGGCAAAAGAGCTAGCAGATAAAATAACAAAAAGTGGTATTGAAGTTGAAGGTGTTGAAGGGTTAAGCGAAGGAATTAGTGGTGTTGTAGTGGGTCATGTTATAGAGCGTGTAAAACATCCCGATGCTGAAAAATTAAATAAATGTTTGGTTGATATTGGTGCAGAAGAAAATGTACAAATTATATGTGGAGCGGCTAATGTTGATAAAGGTCAAAAAGTCGTTGTGGCAAAAGTTGGAGCAGTATTACCAGGTAACTTTAAAATTAAGAAAGCAAAGCTCCGTGGGGAAGAGTCTCATGGAATGATTTGCTCACTTCAAGAGCTTGGAATTGAATCAAAACTAGTATCCAAGGAGTATGCTGAAGGTATATTTGTTTTCCCTAATGAAGTTGAAGTTGGGACTGATGCACTAGGTCATTTAAACCGTCATGATCAAATTTTGGAATTAGGACTTACACCAAACCGTGCAGATTGCTTAAATATGCTTGGAGTTGCATATGAAGTCGCTGCGATTTTAGGCAGAGAAGTGAAGTTTCCGACTATAGAACTAACAACAAACTCAGAACAAGCAAGTGATTATATTTCAGTTTCAGTTGATGCAAATGAAGATAATCCACTATATGTTGCACGAGTTGTTAAAAATGTAAAAATAGAAGCTTCACCACTATGGTTACAAACTCGTTTAATGGCAGCGGGTATTCGTCCCCATAATAATGTAGTGGATATAACAAATTATGTGCTACTCGAATATGGACAACCTCTCCACGCTTTTGACTATGACCGCCTTGGTTCAAAGGAAATTCTAGTTCGTCGCGCTACTGATGGTGAAAAAATGACGACACTTGATGAGTCAGAAAGAACCTTAACATGCGATCATCTTGTCATTACAAATGGCAATGAACCAGTCGCTCTTGCTGGGGTAATGGGTGGAGCAAATTCAGAGGTTCGTTCAGATACAACCACAGTCCTTATTGAATCAGCTTACTTCACTGGTGCAGCTATTCGTAAAGCCTCTAAAGACCATGGATTACGTAGCGAAGCTAGTACTCGTTATGAAAAGGGGATTGACCCAACTCGTACTCGTGAAGCAGCAGACCGGGCTGCAGCATTAATGGCCGGATTAGCTGGTGGTGAAATAGTGAATGGTGTAGTTGAGGTGGACACACTTTCAACTGAGCCTGTTGTAGTATCGATAACGTTAAATCGTATAAACAGTGTATTAGGAACAGCGATTAGTAAAGAGCAAGTAGCTCAAATTTTCACAAATTTAAAATTTAAATACCGTGAAGACAATGAGACTTTTCTTGTTACCATCCCTTCTCGTAGAGGTGATATTACGATTGAAGAAGACCTTATCGAAGAGGTTGCAAGGATTTACGGCTATGATGAAGTACCAACGACATTACCTGTTGGAGAGGGAACACCAGGTAGATTGACCGACTATCAACAAAAACGTCGTAGTGTCCGTCGTTTCTTAGAAGGAGCTGGCCTGTATCAAGCTGTCACATACTCTTTAACAAGTGAAGCAAGAGTAAAACAGTTCGCCCTAGAGGATGCAGCTCCAATTCGTCTTTCGATGCCTATGAGTGAAGAGCGTAGCTTACTGCGTTTAAGTATTGTGCCACATTTACTAGAAGTGGTGAGTCACAATACAGCACGTCAAATTGATTCTGTCGGTATTTATGAAACAGGATCGGTTTTCTTATCGACGAGTGAAAATGAGCTGCCATTAGAAAAAGAACGTCTTGCAGGCGCTATAACTGGATTATGGCAATCTCATCCATGGCAAGGGGAAAAGAAGGCTGTCGATTTTTATATTGTAAAAGGGATCCTAGACGGTTTATTTCGACTACTTGGAATAGAAGAAAGAGTCAACTATAAACAGGCATCATTTGAAGGCATGCACCCTGGTAGAACAGCAGATGTAATTTTAGATGGTAAATCGGTCGGATTCATTGGCCAAATACATCCAAAAGTACAAAAAGAGCTGGATCTGTATGAGACCTATGTTTTTGAATTATCTTTAAAAGATCTTTTAGAAGCAGATGTCGCTGAAACTACGTACAAAGCAATTCCTCGCTATCCATCCATGACTCGCGATATCGCACTCGTTGTTGATAAAGTAATTGCAGCAGGTGATATGAAGCATGTTATTACTGAAGTTGGTGGAAAGCTGTTAAAAGATGTCTCAATCTTTGACCTGTACCAAGGAGAAAAAATGGAGCCAGGTAAAAAGTCAGTAGCCTTCTCGCTTCGCTACTTTGATCCAGAACGAACACTAACAGATGAAGAGGTTACAAAAACACATAATAAAGTGTTAAAAGCTGTTGAAGAGAAATTTGCAGCTACATTACGTTCATAAGGAAAAACGTTCTTAACGACTGTCGTTAAGAACGTTTTCTTGTGCGCCCTGCATGGGTGAATACTCGGTGGTGAAAGTCCACTACAGGCTTGGCAGTAGGAACTGTTAGCGAAAGACAAGGTGGCTATCGTGAGGTAGTGGCTGAAGGAAGTCGGACGCAAACTCCTGAACTGACGAACAGAAACTAGATATAAGGCTGAATTAGGTCGGATAAGGTTGCAAGACAAACTGAAGTCCAATACTGCTCGAAACCTATACAGTAAATCTAGCAGTTACATGGGAGGAAAGTATTCACTCTTACCAGGGGAGGTCTTACGAGGGCACAGTGCAAGTTAAGTGATAACGAACCAGTGCAATCTTCATGGTGACATGAGGATGAATCGTAAGAAGTCAGCCGAGGTCATAGTAGCGTTCGCTGACAGGACGTGAAGGACTGAACAATAATAATTTTGAGGATACAAGGAGGTGTGGAAATTGCGACAACCGCAGAAAACAGGGAAACCTGGCTACCGTCAGAGAGATAATGTGGAACATGAAGAGTATAACGGAGTGCATAGTAATTTCCATGGTGAACTGAACAATCAAAATGGTGTAAATCTGTATGAGAGAATTCTTACAAGGAATAATCTCAATCAAGCCTACCTCCAAGTTGTCAGAAATAAGGGAGCCGCAGGCGTAGACGGTATGACTTACGACCAGTTACTCCCGCACTTGAAGGAGCACAGGGAAGAGTTACTAACGAAATTACATGACGGAACTTATAGCCCACAACCCGTGTTGCGGGTTGAAATTCCAAAACCTAACGGTGGTGTAAGAAAATTAGGGATTCCAACTGTTATCGACCGGATGATTCAGCAAGCAATCAATCAAGTCTTACAACCAATATTTGACCCTACGTTCTCCGATAATAGCTTTGGGTTTCGTCCGAAGCGTAGTGCACACCAGGCTATCATACAAGCGAAGTCGTACTACGAGCAAGGGTACAGATACGTTGTAGATATGGATATGAAAGCTTATTTTGACACAGTGAACCACGATAAACTCATGTACTACATCGAGGAAAAGGTAAAAGATAAGCGTGTTTTACATCTTATCCGCCAATACCTCAAAAGCGGTATTATGGTAAACGGTTTAGTTCAAGCATCCAAAGAAGGAACTCCA